>JAJRWB010000037.1 GCA_024276995.1 Candidatus Eiseniibacteriota bacterium
ACCGAGATGTCCCGTCTTCATGTGGTAACTCTCGAAAGCGAAGTCTCGGAGGAACGCGGCATGATCGAGCAGGATATACGGGCTGGCGGCAAGAAAGGAGAGGACCACCGCGGCGAGTGAAATGACGAGCGGCCCGACGCGGAAAGGCCGCCCTGCGAGAAGAACCGCGAGAGGGAGTTCCGCCGCGAGGAGCGCCCCGGGATACTTCGTCGATGCCGCCAGCCCGACGGCGCATCCGGCGGCGACGAGGAAACGATTCTCCCGGCCGGAGAGGAACCGGACAAGGAGGTAGAGCGCGAGTGCCACGAAGAAAGTCATCGGCACGTCCACTTCGAGGAAACGGGATTTATCGATGTGGACGGGAGCGAAGGCGAGGAGAGTCGCCGCCGCCACGGCGAGGGCGGCGGCGCCGATGCGCCGCGCCGTGGCGAACAGGAGCCAGACGGTGCACGACCCGGCGAGCACCGTGAGGGAGCGGCCGGCGAGGATGAAAGGCGCCGGCGCCGTGAGATAGGCGACCCGGAACGACGTCGCATCGGGGAAGGCCCCGGTGAGAGCGCCGGCGGCGCGGAGAAACGCCTGCACCACGAACTGTGCGTAGAAGTAGAGCGTCGGGTAGTTGAAGAAATGAGGATTGAAATCGAACGGCTTACCGTCCCACCCCCAAAATCCCCACGCCCTCCGGAGGGAGACCGCCTCCTCGAAACAATCGGGGAGCCCCCACCCGATGTGGTGAATCCGGACGAGGGCGGCGACCAGCGCGATGACGATCCCCGGCCAGAGAGGATTCCACGGTCCATCCCTTCTTCCGTCGTTCATCGGGCTTCCTCCCCCCGGATCGCGTGCCGACGGGCGGCGGCGCCGACCTGTTCGATCAGCCGGACGATCTGTTCGGCGACATTCGGTTCGACATCCGCCGAGAGGGGAAGGAGAAGCAGTTCGCTCGAAAGGCTCTCGGCCACGGGACATCCTCCCGGCGGAACCATCCCCAGTACTTGTGGCCCGAGGTTGGGCGGTGTTCTGTACAAGGCCCGGCATTCGACGTTCTCGGCGAGAAGGATTTCCCGGAGCCGGTCTCTCGAAAGACCGAACCGTCCGGGGCGGACGCGCAGGGCGAATTCGTGTCCGCTCGGCGTCGTGCCGTCGAGTGCCTCGGGCACGTCGACGCCCGCCACGTCACGGAGTGCCCGGCGGTAGGCCTCGATCACGGCGAGCCTTCGGCGGCGTTCCCGCGCGAGGCAGGAGAGGGAATGGTGCGCCAGGCACGCGCCGATTTCCGTCGGCCTGGCGCTCATTCCAACGCGTGTGAACTCCCCGTCGTCATCCTTGCCGTAATTCCGCAGGATCCTCAGCTCGTGACCGAGCGATCGATCGTTCGTGGTGACCACCCCCCCTTCCCCACCGGTGACGAGCTTCGACGGAGTCAGGCTGAAGATTTCCGCGTCCCCGAACGACCCGCACGGTTTCCCGTTCCAGCTCCCGCCGAACCCGTGGGCGGCGTCGAAAACGAGGGGAATCCTTCTTTCCGCCGCCAGTTCCTCGAGCTCTCCCACGGGGGCTATGCTCCCGAACAGGTGAAAGCCGATCAGAACCGACGCCGGCTCTCCTCCAGCCGACGCCTCGGCGACCAACGCCTCGGCGGCTCCCATCATCCAGTGACGGGGGGAGACATCGGCGAAAAGGATTCCGGGGCCGCCGTCGCGGACGGCGTGGGCGACCGGGGGGAAGATGAAGGAAGGGAGGATTGCGATTCCTTCGATCGACAGGGCGCGTAGAAGGAGGGAGAGCGCCGCCGATCCGGATGAGAAAAGAACCGCGTCGGCGGTTCCGGCAATGCCAGCCATCTTCTCTTCGAACCGCTCGATCCAGGGACCCTTGTTCAGCCGGCCCGATGCGAGAATCACGTCGATCGACGAGCGAAGGATTTCGCCGCCGGGAAGAACGACTGTTCCGTATTCGATCGGCAAGGGGAAACGGGGCGTTCCCCCCTCAATAGCGAATCGCACGAATCACACTTCCCCCGCCGTGGCCAGGTCGCACCGACGGCCCGATGGCCGGATGGTACGGAGTGTACCACAAGCTCAGAAAGTGGTTCCCTTTCGCTGACTCTCCCCCACGCCCACGGCGTGAAGGGGAAGTGTCGCCGCGGGACGACCGCTCGGGACGTTCTTCCGTCGCGTCGCCTCGCGCGGCCTTCCCGGTGTGAGCCGATCGACGCTCCTCTCCCACCTCGAGTTGATCGCGCAGATCTTACCGACCATGATGGCCACCACCATGTATAGCGCCGCGAGGAAAATCAGATAGAAATAGATCACCGCGTGCCTCCCCGGTTGCGGATGACGGAGAGTTCCCCTTCGAGTTCCCGGAAGAATGCCGCTTCCCGTTCGTCGAGGTCGTCGGGGGAGACTACCCGCTCGTTATCTCGATTCCACTCTTTCTCTCTTTCCCAAAGCACCGCGTTTTCTCCTTCCACGGTCCGGACGCGGCAGATCCTCATCCAGGCGACCCGCGAGAGCGCGAGCCCGCGAAGGGTATCGGCGAAGCGCCCATCGTAGCGGGGTGCGAGGACGAGGAGCACCGGCCCGTCGATACACCGCACCGCACGGTCGGGGAAGAGGCGGACGATGTACTCGCCCTCCCGCCTGAGCCACGAAACCGAGCGGGCGATGCGCCCCGCCTCGGCGGCGTTGAAGGAGACGACTGCCTCCACGAGGGTGGCGATTCCCCCGCCGGAGAGGGCGAACATGGGGATCTCTTCCCCCCCGGGCAGGGGAAGGGGGGAGCGGAGAACCTCGATGTCGTCCCCCAGAACGCCGGGGCGCTCCCGCACGTGGACGAGGGCGTCATCGAGGCCGTGCGCTTCCTTCACGCGAAGCCATCGGACTGCTTCGTTCATCACTTCAGCGCCTCCTCCAACCGTTGTGCGGCGGCGAGCAGTCCCGGCTCCCTTCGCCGCGAAACCCCCGCCACCAAGGAGGAGAGTCTCGATGCCATGTCGTCCTCCGAACCGAAGATACGCGGTTGCCTCCCGAGGAAGCACCGCGCCGCTTCGGCGAGGCGAATCGGCGCGATGCGCAGCCACTCATCGCTCCGGTCGCCGACAGCGACGAGGAGCGGGTCGATACCGCACCGGGCACGGGACATTTCGCGGATGAAAAGATAAGCTTCTTCAAGCGATGGGATCTCCCCGGTGAAGAGGAGGAGCGCCTGGTCGGCGCACATCAGAATCGCCGACGCGATCGGTTCACCCTTCTCGCGAAGTGTCAGGAAGAGGAGATTGCCGCCGAGACGGTCGCGCACCTCGCCGGGGAAACGTTCCGGCGCAACGCCGCGGGAGGGCGCGCCCGCCGAAGGCGCAAGGTGGAAAAGACCTCCATCCACCGCCGCGACGGTCGAGGAGAGTCTTTCCGCCGACAGGGAGCGCCGGACCTCGTGAAGATATGCTTCCCCCATCTCGCCCGCGGCGTTGCGCACCGCCACGATGGCGAAGGGGAGATCGTCGCGCCGCCGCGCCACGGGCGAGGAGAAGTAGATCCGCGACATCGCCTCGAGAGAGTCGGCGACCGAGCGGTCGGGCGGACGGGCGTTCGACATGGCTACTCGGCGCTCTTCGCGGCCGACACTTCCACCACGGAGTTCCGGTAGCCCGCCGCGCTCTCTTCGTACGGCATGGCGGGATCCTCGATCCAGGCGCCGTCCACTACGAAGCGATACCGATAGCGGCCCGGCGGGAGGTCGACGTCGAGCACCCAGAGGCCGGCGTCCACATCGGCCTCCATCCTCCCCTCGATCGGGTTCCAGTCGTTGAACTCGCCCGCCACCTGGACGGTCGATGCCTCCGGAGCGTAAAGGCGGAACCGGACGACTCCACCGCGCACCATCGGCCCCGGCTGGCCTTCGTCCTCGGGCGGGTGCTCGTCGAGGGTGATCACCGGAACCGACTCGGTCAGCTCCGCCGCCAGGGCGAGGTAGTCGTCGTGCACGGTGGAGTTTCTTCGCACCGCGCCGACCGGCACGCCGCGGGCGGCCGCTTCCTTCACGACCACCGAACAGCGGATCGACGTGGCGAAAAGCCTGTCGCCGAACTGCTCGGTCAGTTCCTCGTAGACCCGCCGCCCGTACCGTGTGCGCGGGTTGAAGAGCGTCGCAAGTGCCCGCACGGTGATCTGTTTCGCCATGTTCCTCTCCACCATGTCGACGGTGTCGAGAAACCGTTCGAGGCCGTGCAGCGAGAAGGAGGAACTCTCCACGGGAACGATCGCCTCGTCGGCGGCGACGAGGGCGTTGATCGTCAGGAAACCGAGAGACGGGGCGCAGTCGATGAGCACGAAATCATACTCCTTCGGCAGCTCCCGAAGGGCGATGGCGAGCCTCGATTCCCGTTCCGGCTCGCCGGCGAGTTCCTGCTCCACCGACGCGAGGGTGATGTTCGACGGGGCGATGTCGCACCCCTCCATCACCGGGAGGATGATTTCGCTCATCGAAACGGCGGGACGCATCAGGGCGTCGCGCATCGACCGGCCGAGCATCGCCGTGTCGAGTCCGAGGGCGAGGGAAGCGTGTCCCTGTGGGTCGAGATCGACCAGGAGAACGGACCTCCCCGTTTCCGCGCACGCCGCGGCGAGGTTCACCGCGGTGGTCGTCTTGCCGCACCCACCTTTTTGATTCGCAATGGCAATGACATTCATCTGACGTTTCCTCCCGGGAGGCGGCTCATCGCTCCGTCCGGAAATGAAAATCCCCTCCGTCTTCCGGGGAGGGGATCGTTCGGCGGCGCACTCGCGCCAACCGGATACCGGCGGGAATCTATGACATGAAAAAAGCGGAGTACAATCATGGTTGTCGACCCTCCGCTGCGCATACCGTTGCCGTTCAGATGTTTACACTAGGCAAAAACTAGGGATTTCCCGCGAATCGTGTCAAGAAAAAAATGAGTATTGGAAAAAAGAATAAGCCCTTTACCTGTCAATCAAAAGCCGTTTTTCGCGGGCGGGCGACCCGGCGAACCGGGTTCACCGGTTATGCTACAATCGCTCTTCGTGAACACGAGGTGGAACAGCCGGGCGCTTCTGGGAGGGGCGCTCCTTCTCGCCGTGATCGTGGCCTATCTCCCGGCCACAAGGGCCGGGTTCATCTGGGACGACGATTCGTACATCACCGGCAACGCTACGCTCCGTTCGGTAGACGGACTCAGACGGATCTGGTTCGAACCGGGGGCGACGACGCAATACTACCCGGCGGTACATACGCTCTTCTGGTTGGAGTACCGCGTCTGGGGGGTCGCCCCGGCGGGTTACCACTGGATCAATATCCTTCTCCACGGCGCAAACGCGGCGCTCCTCTTTCTCTTGCTCCGCCGGCTCGGCGTACCCGGCGCGCTATTCGCGGCATCGATCTTCGCCCTTCACCCTGTGCACGTCGAATCGGTCGCATGGATCACCGAGGGAAAGAATACGCTTTCCGGGTTCTTCTACCTCGCATCGTTCCTCGCCTATCTCCGTCACATCCGAGAGCGCCGCGCCGTGACGTATGCCGTCGCTTTCGCCCTTTTTCTTCTCGCCCTCCTCTCGAAAACGGTGACCGCCTCTCTTCCCGCGGCCATCGGGATCGCTCTTCTTTGGAGAGACGGCCGCGTGGAAAAACGTGTCATCATGGAACTGCTTCCTTTCTTTCTCGCCGGAATCCTCGCCGGCGCCGGCACGGCGTGGATCGAGAAGCATTACCTCGGCGCAGGCGGCGAGGAGTGGACGCTCTCGTTCATGCAAAGGCTCGCCGTCGCCGGGCGCGCCCTTTGGTTCTACGCGGGAAAACTCGCCTGGCCGGCGCGTCTTACATTCATTTACCCCAGGTGGGAGACCGACGCCCTCGGGGGAACGGCGCTCCTCTACCCGGCGGCGGCGCTCGCCGTCGGGGTCCTCTTGTGGCGATTCCGCCGCCCCCTCGGCACGGGACCGCTCGCGGCGGTCCTCTTCTTCGGCGGCACCCTCGCGCCGGCGCTCGGGTTCATCGACGTCTACCCGTTCCGTTTCTCCTTCGTGGCCGATCATTTCCAGTACCTGGCGAGCATCGGCCTGATCGTCCTGTTCGCGGCATCCCTCGCTTCGTGGACGAGACGTATTCCGCTCCGGCGCACCACGGCGGCGGCGCTGCTCCTCTGCGCCCTCCTCGGAACGCTCACCTGGAGACAGTGCGGCGTTTACACCGATCTCGAGACACTCTGGAGCGACACGATCGAGAAGAACGATCGGTGCTGGATGGCATTCAATAACCTGGGACAGCTTCTCGCCGCGCGGGGGGAGACGAAGCGGGCGATCGGACTCTATCGAAAGGCGATCGAAGTGAAGCCGGATTACGATAAGGCGCTCAACAACCTCGGCGTCGCCCTCGACGCGACGGGACGCCGTCGCGAGGCGGTGGCCCTCTACGAGCGGGTCCTCGCCGCGAACGGGGAGAACGTGGTCGCGTTGAACAACCTCGTGATGGCGCTCACCGGGCTCGGGCGATACGACGAGGCGATCCGCCGGGCCGTCGAGGGCCTGCGGATCCGGCCGGGGTCGGTCGAGTTGACCACCAATCTCGGGGTGGCGCTCGCCCGGAAAGGAGATTTCGACGGCGCCGTGAGTGCGCTGCGCCGCGCCGTTTCGCTCACCCCCCGGGACGCGCAGGTCCACTACCGTCTCGCCACCCTTCTCGAGCAAGGAAACCTTCGACACGAGGCGATCTCCGAATACCGCGAAACCCTCCGTATCGACCGCTTCCACGCCGGCGCGCGCGAAGGCATCGCGCGGCTCGCCGATCAAGGGCGACCCGATCCGGCCGATGAACCGTAGGAGAACCGGCGACCTGTCGCACCCCCGCCCGGAGGAGAATCGCCGCGAATGAAGACCTTGGAAAAGAGGCGGCCCGCGCCGGGCGGTGTTCCGTCCCCTCCGGGAACCGGCCGCGCCCGGATGACGCGAAGATCGGAAGAGATCGATCGCCTCGAGCGGCGCGTCGGAAGGGTGCATCTCGGCCAGCGGCTCGGCATACAGACCGACCACGCGGCGCGATCCCACGGCGTGGGGCTCAATTTCTTCCATTTCGAGAACGTCCGGTTTCTTCACACCCTCGCCGCGGTTCTGCTGAAAGGGGCGGGGCTTTTCGCCAGAGGCGAGCGAAATATGCTCGACCTCGCGATTCGCCGGAACGATGTCTTCTTCCCCCGCCTGCCGGAACCGTTCGACCGCTTCCGGATCCTCCACCTGAGCGACCTCCACCTCGATACCCACCCCGACCTCGCCCGCGTGCTGATCGATCGGCTCGACCGCATCGCCGGCGAATACGACGTCTGCGTGCTCACCGGGGATATCCGCTCGTCCACCCATGGATCGTCGGAAGACGCGATCCGGGATCTCGCCGCCATCCGCCCCCACATCGGATCGCCCGTCTACGCCGTGCTCGGAAACCACGACTTCATCGAGACCACGCCCCGGCTCGAGGAGATGGGGATCTCCCTCCTTCTGAACGAGTCGGCGGAGATTCGAAAAGATGGGGAATCGATCTTCCTGGCGGGGGTGGATGATCCCCATTTCTACGTGGCGGACAACATCGAGAAGGCGTCGTCGCGGATCGACGCCGACGCCTTCGCCATACTGCTCGCCCACTCCCCCGAGGTCTATCGGAAGGCGGCGTACTGCGGTTTCGATTTTCTCCTCGCCGGCCACACCCACGGCGGCCAGATCTGCCTGCCCGGCGGCGCGCCGATCCTGAAGAACGCCCGCTGCCCCCGCCGTCTCATCGCGGGACCCTGGCGATACCGCGGCCTCGTGGGGTATACGTCGACCGGTTCGGGAGCGTCGTGTCTCGGCGTGCGCTACAATTGTCCGCCCGAGATCACGCTGCACTCTCTCCGCCGGAATCGCGCCGCCGACCGGTCGCCGGGGGAGTGATTGGATGGAAAAGGAGGAGGAGGACCGCCGCCGTCTCCGCGATCACCGCGGCGATCGCCGCCCCTGAAGCGCCCCTCCCGGGAATCAGCAGCCACGCCGTCGCGATATGGATCACCAGCGCGGCGAGGTTCACCTTCGCGATCGCCCCCCCCGCACCCATGGCGAAAGCGTGAACCGTCCTGAGCGACCGGAGAAGCGATGGGATGAGAGAGACGGAAAGGATCGTCAACGTACCCGCCCCCGCGGAAAAGGAAGATCCGAAAAGGGCGGCGAGAATCGGACCGGCGCCGAATGCGAAGATCCCGACGACGAGAAGGGCATAGGCGGTTACCGCCGCGGCCGCCGTCGCCACGATCCGGTTCGCCCCCGCGCCGCGGGACGCGAAAAACGAAAGCGCGGGAAGGAAAGCCGCGAAAAACGCTCCCGGCAGGAGACGGGCGGCGTCGACAAGGCGGGCCGAGGCGCTGTAGAGGCCCGCGCCGGAAGTGCCGCCGAACCAGCCGAGAAGAATCACCGCCGCACGGCCGCCGCTCGTCGCCGCGAGGACGGCGAGCACCATGATGAACCCCTTCCCGGCGGCAGGCGCCGCTCGAAACGCCTTGCCGGTGGAAGGTTCGCGCACGCCGCGCGGCGCAATGAGCGCTGCGATAAGAAGACGAAGCGCTCCGGCGGCCACCGCCGCGAAGACGAGATGGGATAACGTCCCGCCCCCTTTCACGATAACAACGGATGTGACGAGCTGTACGGCGAGAATCGCCCCGTCCGCGAGAGCCGCCGGGCGGCCCTTCCCCGCCGCGCGAAGCACGGCGGTGAACAGCGAGCGAACCGAGCCGGTGGCGATGAGCGGGGCACCGCCGCGCAGTGTCGCGACGACCGCCGGGTCCCGTGAAAGGAAGGGCGCCCCGAGAGCGAGAAGGAAGGCCCCCGCCACGCCGGCGCCGAGGACGAAGGGGATCGCCCCTCTCAGACAACCGGTCGCTTCCCCGCGGTCCGCGGCCACCCTCGTTCCGATCACCGCCGGGAGGCCCGCCTCGGCGAGCAGCGCCAGCGGGACGACCCACGCGAAGAGGATGGCCCACGCGCCGAGTCCCGCGGGGCCGAAGGCGCGCGCAACGACGGCGGCGATCAGCAAGTTGAGAAGTGCCGGCCCGCATCCTTGGAGAAAGCGGACAACCGTGCTGCGCATGAGCGATGGGCGCGCCATGGAGGGACAGTACCCGGCGGGGAGGGGGGAGACAACACGAAACAGGGCCGCGCCGTTTGGTGTTGTCTCCTCCTTTCCCGCGACGTATCATCGCGTTACCCGATATGAGCGATCCGCTTCACATCCTGGCGATCACGGCGCACCCGGATGATGCCGAACTCCTCATGGGGGGAACCCTCGCCTGCGCGGCGAAAGAGGGAAAACGGACCGGCGTGCTCGACCTGACACGGGGGGAATCGGGAACGAAGGGGAACGCCGAACTGCGCCGAGCCGAAGCGGAGCGCGCCGCGGAGATCCTCGGCCTCGCGGTGCGCGAGAACGCGGGCCTACCCGACGGTCGCATCGAGACGAGCGTGGAAAACCGTCTCGTCGTCGCGACGTGGATCGGGCGTCTCGCGCCCGATGTGATTCTCATTCACTACCCGGGCGGGCGGAATCCGGACCATCACGCCGCCTCGATTCTGGCACGGGAGGCGGCGTACTCCGCCGGTCTCACGAAATTCGGCGGCGGCGGGCCGGTCCACAGGCCGCGGCGTATCTTCGAGGCGGTCTCCTACCTGCCGGTCTCACCGACGATCACCGTCGATATTTCAGACGTCATCGAGACGAAGCTCGAAGCGATCCGCGCCCACCATTCCCAGGTCGGCGGCGCATTCGAGGGAGGCGACATCCTCTACAACGGAATGGCCGACCTGATCGAACCGGTCCGCTTCCGGTGCCGCGCATACGGCTCCGCCGT
>JAJRWB010000038.1 GCA_024276995.1 Candidatus Eiseniibacteriota bacterium
ATCAACCTTCTTTCGGAACGGCTCGTTTCGATGGAGAAGCAGCTCGGCTACCTCCTGCTCGAAAGGGACTGGAGCGATCCGACGGTGATCGCTCAGAACGCCAGGATCGGCGAAACGCGCGACGAAATCAAAAAGATGATCCGTCGAGAGGCTGAGGCCGCCCTCGCCGACCGCTCCTCCGCCGTGCAGGACCTGACGGTGGCCGCCGCGAAGGATAGGATCGTTCTCGACGCCCTCGAGACGAGACGGAGCACGTTGAACGCCCAATCGACCGGCGCACCCGGACCGGGCGCGGCCGAGCTGAGCCGGCGGGCGGAACGGAAGCAGTATCTCGAAGAACAGCTGAGGATCAACGAGGATCTCCTCCGCTCGTTTCTCGACCAGGCGGCGGCGACGAAAATCACCGAGGCGGTGGAGAAGAACAGCGAGATCCGTTCGCTGAGAATCATCGACTCCCCCCGCTGGCCGACGAAACCGATCTATCCGAATAGGGCCCAATTCTACGCGCTCGCCGTTCTCGCGGGACTGGCGTTCGGCGCGGTGTTCATGATCCTGCGCGAGTACCTCGATAATTCGATCCGCGACGTGAACGAAGCGGAGGAACTGGTGGGCGCCCCGATTCTCGGCACCATTCCGCGGATCGATTTCGGCCAGCTCCCCGGAGGCCGGCCCCGTTTCGCACGCCCCCTCGTCTTCGCCGTGGTCGGCGTGATCGCGGCGATCGCGGCGGTGGGTATCTACATCTACTTTGAAGGGAGCGGCAAGAGCGGTGACGATGAGAAGGCGGAAAGTTCGGCCTACGAGGGCGCAGCGGCGCGGCCCGACGCGGGGGCGTAACCGATGACTCCCGCCGCCGGCACCATTGTGACCCAGTTCGATCCGGAGACCCCTCTCGCCATCGAGTTCCGCCGACTCTTCTCGCGGCTCAAGTATAAGGAGAACGGCAGGTCGACCACCCCTCTCCTCGTCACGAGCGCCAGCCACGGCGAAGGGAAGACCACCACGGCCGCCTTTCTCAGTCTCACCATCGCGCGCCAATCGGACCAGCGTGTCTGCCTCGTCGACATGGACCTCCACCGGCCGAGAATGCACAAGCTTTTCAATCTGCCTCTCAAGAGCGGAAGCACCGAGCTGATCCAGGGCGTCGCCTCCCTCGAATCGGTGGCGAAGGAAACGGGGGAGGAGCGTCTTCGCGTGGTCACCGCGGGAACCATGGTGCGCAGCCCCTCGTCGCTCTTCGAAACCGATCAGATCCGCGCCGCCATGACGACCCTTGCCGAAACGTACGACGTCGTGATCGTCGATTCCCCCCCACTCCTCCCGGTGAGCGATACGATGGTTCTCGCGCCGGAGGCGGAGGCGGTCCTTTTCGTTATTATGGCGGGGAAGACCCCCCGCGATGTGGTGGTGCGCGGAAAAACGCTTCTCGCCGATGTGAACGCGCGGATCGCCGGGGTCGTGTTGAACAACTCGGATGGCGTCCTTCCTTACTATTATAACTACAAATACTACGGATATTGACATGGACATCGAACTCTCCCTCGTAATACCGTTGTGGAACGAGGAGGGGAACGCTCGGCTTTTGTACGAACGGTGTCGCGCGGCGCTCGAGCGGCTCGGCCGGACGTGGGAGTTGCTCCTCGTCGACGACGGCTCGACCGACCGCACATGGCCGATTCTCGCTTCGCTCCACCGCCTTGACGGTCGCGTGCGCGCCATCCGGTTGCGGAGGAATTTCGGACAAACCGCCGCACTCGCCGCCGGTTTCGATCACGCGCGGGGCTTGTACGTGATCACCATGGACGGCGACCTCCAGAACGATCCGGACGACATCCCCGCTATTGTCGAGCAGATGGATGCCGGCTTCCAGGTGGTGAGCGGGTGGCGAAAGGACCGGAAAGAGAACTACCTGAAACGACGCCTTCCCTCGATGGTGGCGAACCGCCTCATCTCCTCCCTTTCCGGCGTCGCGCTCCACGACTACGGCTGCACGCTCAAGGGTTACCGGAAGGATATCGCCGCCCGGCTTCATCCGTACTCCGACATGCACCGTTTCCTGCCCGCCCTCGCCTCGCTGTCGGGCGCGCGCTATACGGAGATCCCTGTTAAGGACCACCCGAGGCACAGCGGCGCGTCGAAGTACGGCCTCTCCCGGGTGGGAAAAGTATTCTTCGACATGATCGCCCTGAAGCTCCTCCTCCACTTCTCGACGAAGCCGCGCTACTGGTTCGGGTATCTCGCCGTTCCCTTCGGCCTGCTCGGGGCTCTATTCGGCATTTTCGCGGCGGTGGAAGCGTTCGCTCCGCCGGTGGATGGGCCGCAGGTGGTCTTCGCGGGCGGTTCATTCCTCTTTTTCTACCTGGGCTTCTACCTTTTCACCCTCGGCTGGATGGCGGAACTGATCTCGGCGAGCGGGAACTTCCGTTACGGCCGCCTCGCGTCCGGCGGCGGGGATGAGCCGTCATGACGGACAAGTCGTCTCCATTGAAGCTGTCGGTGCTCATCTACCTCCCCCGGTCGACACCGGGCCTGGCGATGGTCTTCGATTCAGTCGCCGAAGCACTCAGCGATAAGGAGCCGTACGAGATCATTCTCCTCGACGATGGAACGGGGACGGGAAGGGAACTCGCCGGGGATGATCCCGGCAAGGGCGCCCCGTTTCGGGTCGTCCGTTTCGGCAGGCGCTTCGGCGAGTCGGTGGCGGTGGACGCGGGCATCCGGCTCGCGCGCGGCGATACGATCCTCACCCTTCCCGCCGTGCGCCCCCCCACGGCGGACGAAGTGCGGCGTCTGTGTTCTCTCGGCGGCGACACCGATCTTCTCATCGGCTACCGGACGGGCCATTGGAGCGGCCGGTTCGACAGGCTGCAGATGAAGGTTTTCTACGGCCTCACGCGCCGCGCCACGGGCACCCGCTTCAAGGATCTTTCGAGCGGTGTCCGCGCTTTCCGCCGGGAAGTGGCCGAGGAGATCGCCCTCTACGGGGAGATGATCCGTTTTCTCCCGATTCTCGCCGTCGGGAGGGGCTACGCGGTGGAGGAGTTCCCCGTGAGCGGCGCCGCGCCTCCCGGCAGCGGGGACGAGGAAACCGCCCGGAGGGAGAGCGTACTTCTTGCGCCGGGGACGTACCTCAACAGGCTCCTCGACGTACTCACCCTCTTTTTTCTCCTCCGGTTCACCCGCAAGCCGCTCCGCTTCTTCGGCGCCGTCGGTTCGACACTCCTCGTGCCGGGACTTCTCCTCGACGTGTGGCTCTTTCTCGAGAGGATCATCACCGGCGAGCCTCTCGCGGGACGCCCGATTCTCTTGCTGGGCATCCTTCTCACCGTGCTCGGCGTCCAGACGATCTCGATCGGTCTGATTGGCGAGATGATCATCTTCACCCACTCGAGAGAGATCCGTGACTACAGCGTCCGGGAGGTTCTCGAATGAAGGTCGTCCGTCTCGAGCCGGGACGGAAGGGCGACTGGAACGATTTCGTCGCCACCGCCGGAGGCACGGTCGGTCACCGCGTCGAATGGGCCTCCATCCTCTCCGATGCACTCGGACAAGCACCCCGGTCTCTCCTCGCCGAGGAGGGGGGACGGATCGAGGGGATTCTTCCCCTCGCACTCGTGGAGGGGATCATCGGCGGAAGGGCTCTCGTTTCGTTGCCGTGGCTCGATGCGGCGGGTCCTCTCGCCCGGAGCGCCGCCGCCGCTACCGCGCTTCTCGACGAGGCGCGCAACATCGCCGACAGTGAAGACTGCTCGTACGTCGAAATCCGGTCGCTCCGGACATTCGATTTTCCCGGCCCGGTGCTTCGAACGAAGGTTCTGATGCACCTGCGGCTCGACGAACCGGAGCGGATGTGGAAACAGTTTTCGGCGAAAGTGCGCAACCAGGTGCGCAAGGCGGAGAAGAGCGGTCTCGTCGCTTCCGTCGCCGGCGCAGAGGAACTCGACGCTTTCTACCGCGTCTTTTCGAGGAACATGAGGGATCTCGGCGTCCCCGTCTGGAGCCGGCGGTTCTTCCGACTGATCCTGGAGCGCTTCGGCGACGACGCGTGTCTCGTCTTGGTAAAGCGCGACGGCTCCGCCGTCGGGGGCGGCCTCCTTCTTCTCCACAACGGCACCGCCCTCGTGCCGAGCGCATCGTCGCTGCGAAGCGAATTCACCCGCTGTCCGAACCATCTTCTCTATTGGACCGCCCTCGTCGAGTCGCGCCGGCGCGGCGCCGTCCTCTTCGACTTCGGACGGTCCTCCCCGGGAAGCGGTACGTGGCGTTTCAAGAAGCAGTGGGGGAGCGTGGAGATCCCGTGCCACTGGCACTACTACCTGCGCAAAGGGGCGCGTCCGCCCGAGCGGAACACGTCGAGCCGAAAGCTCCGGTTCGCCGTGGAGACGTGGAAGCGCCTTCCCCTTCCGATCGCGAACCGCTTGGGCCCGATGCTCGTCCGGAGGATCCCGTGAGTCGTGATATTTGGCACTCCCCTCCGCCGCCGGGGGCGCCGAAGACGATCTGGCCCGCCGTCCTCATGGCGGTCGGCCTCGGCGTCGCGGCGGGAGGCGCCATCCTCTTCCTCAACATCCCCATCGCCGTCGGTACGGCGGCCGCCCTGGGCCTCGTTCCCGGCCTCGCGCTTCTGATCGCCATTCTCCGCTATCCCTTCGTCGGCCTCCTGTTGATTTTCTTCTTCACCTACGTCCGTCCCCAGGACATCGTCACCGCGCTGAGACCGCTTCATCTCCCCATGCTCTCCACGGCGGGACTCTTCGCGCTCGCCGTTTTCAACATCGTCCGGAACCGGGACAAGAGCGTCCTATGGCCGGGGGGGATGACGATCTTCACCCTCATCCTCGCCCTCATGGCGATCGGCGTCATCACTTCGGTGAACAACTACTGGGCGTTTCAGTACTTCCGCGACATGGTCCTCATGGCGGTGTTCGTCTTTCTCATCGTGAACCTCGTCACCACGTCCACGGAAATGCGCCGCGTGATCGGTCTCATGGTGGCGGCGCACGCTTATTTCTGTCTGAAGGGACTCGGCCAATTCGCCGCAGGGAACGTGTTCGGCACCACCGGCACGGTGGGCTCCGGGTTTCTCGGAGACGAAAACGATTTCGCCCTCGCTCTGATCGTGATGTTCCCCTTCGTCTTCTTCTCGATCCAGCGCTCGAAGAGCGGGGCGCGCCGCTTTCTTTGGACGGCGCTCTCCCTTCTTGTCCTTCTCACCACCATGGCGACCATGTCGCGCGGGGGATTCGTCGGCATGGCGGTTACTCTGTTCGTCTGCTGGGTGATGAGCGCGAACAAGATCCGCAACGCGGCTGTTCTTCTCTTCCTCATCCTCGTCGTCGCCGTCGCCGCCCCGAAGCGCTACATGCGTGAAATCGAATCGATCCGGAACACCGGCGAGGGAACGGCCGACCTTCGCGTGAAATACTGGCGGGCGGGCCTTAAGATGTACGCGGAGCATCCCTTGATCGGTGTGGGCCAGGGAAACTCCGGCGCCCTCCTTCCGATCTATATGGACGTTCCCGACGCGAACACGAAATGGGGACGCGCCATGCACGGTACGATCCCTCTCCTTCTCGCCGAGCTCGGAACGATCGGCTTCCTCCTTTACGCCGCCTTCTTCTTCCAAACCGTGTGGTACGTGAGAAGGATGGTCCGCTACCCGATCGACGATCCGGACGAGAGGGTTTACGCCCGATACCTCTCGCAGAGCACCTTCGCCGCCATGCTCGGTTTCCTCGCGTGCTCCGCGTTTCTTTCGGCGCTCTATTATCCGCACCTGTACATTCTTGCCGGTATCGCCATGGCGGGCGAGAGGATCGCGGCAACGGCGGCTCAGGGGGGCCTGAAGACGTGACCTATCTCCCTCCCGCGGGAACGCCCCTTCACGGAACCGATATCCGCCGCGCGCTTTCCGGCGTGATCCGCCCCGCCACCGCGGAACGTCTCCTCGTGGAACGACTCGAACGTCTCTTCCCCGGTTCGTCGGTCACCCTCTCCTCGTCCGGACGGGCGGCGCTGACCCGGGCCCTCTCGGCGTGCCGGAGAGCGAAGGAAGGTCGAGACGAAGTTCTCATCGGGGGATTCACCTGCTGGTCGGTCGCCGCGTCGGTGCGACGCGCCGGCCTCACGATCCGCCTTGCCGATATCGATCCCGTCACCCTCGATTTCGATGAGACGTACCTTGGGAGAATCGACGGGAGCCGTCTCCTCGCGGTGGTGACCCATCATCTTCTCGGCTATCCGAACCGGATCGCCCCCCTGGAGGAGTTCGCCCGTCGGTGGGGCGCCTTTCTCATCGACGACGCCGCCCAGGGCTTCGGGGCGCGCATCGATGGAAGGAGGGTCGGGTCGGCGGGAGAAGCGGCGATCCTCTCGTTCGGGAGGGGGAAGGGACTCGCCGCCCTCGGCGGAGGGGCGCTCCTCGCACGTCCGGATTCGCCGATCGCCCCGATCGCCCGGGAAGAGGGCCGCCCCCTTCGCGGCTGGTCGATCTTTGCCGGGGCGCTCGGCCACCGCGTCTTCTTCCATCGAACGCGCTACTCCCTCCCGGCCCGCCTCGGCGCGCTTGGCATCGGCATGACCCTTTACGACGAAAGCTTCGGGCGGCGACCCATCGCCGGGTATGCCGCCGCCCTCGCGGAACGACTCGCCGCTTCTCTCGACCCGCTCTTCGCCCACCGGTGCGCCGCGGCCCGCCATTACGATTCTCTTCTCGACGGCGCCCGCAACGCGGTACCGATCGCGATCGTCCCGGGCGGCGAGGGTGCGTATCTTCGCTACGGCGTACGGGTCGGCGCCGGCGCCGCCGAGATCGTTCGCCGCGGCCGGCCTCTCGGGATCGGGCGGCTCTACCCGGGACCGGTCACCGCCATCCCCGGCCTTCCCCGAAGGGCGATCGCCGGCGAAGCGTCCCTGACCGGGAGCGAGGAAGTCGCCCGGACTCTCGTCACCCTCCCGACCCACCCGCTCGTCTCGGCGGACGATCGCACCGCCGCCGCCCGGTTCGTGGAGGAGGAATCTTGAACGCTGTGGAAGCCGTTTTCCGGCTCGCCGCCGGTGTCATCCTATACGCCTACGTGCTCTACCCCGCGATTCTGGCGCTCCTCGCGCGTTTCTTCGGTCGCCCGGCGCGGCGGGAAGATATCACCCCCGAGCTGACGATCCTCATCCCGGTGCACAATCAGCCGGATGCGATTCGCGAGAAGCTCGAGAACACCCTCCGGCTCGACTACCCGAAGGAGAAGATGCACATCGTCGTGAGCAGCGATGGGTCGGACGACGGCACGTCCGACGTCGTTCGATCGTTCGCCGATCGGGGTGTCGAACTGGTCGAGTCGCCACGGCGCGAGGGGAAGGTGGCCGCCCAGCTGCGGGCGCTCCCGTCGATCCGCGGCGAGGTGGCCGTATTCACCGACGCATCGATTCTCCTCGACCGCACGTCGCTTCGTTCGATCGTCCGGCCCTTCGCCGACCGGGCCGTCGGCTGTGTATCGAGCGAGGATGCTGTGCCCGGCGGGGGGGAGGGAGCGTACGTTCGCTACGAGATGTTTCTCCGCAGACTCGAGGGGAACGTCCACACGTTGATCGGTGTGAGCGGTTCGTTCTACGCGGTCAGGAGTTCTCTCGTCGAGCCGACCGATCCGCGCTACACCCGCGATTTCCTCGTTCCCCTCACGGTGATCGGCCGGGGGTATCGTGTGGTGAGCGAGCAAGGCGCGGTGGGACGTTACCTTCCCGCGTCTTCGAGTTCGTCCGAGTTCCGCCGGAAGGTCCGCACCGTCATGAGAGGGATGGATGTTCTCCTCTACAAGCGCGATCTTCTCGACCCCTTCAAACATCCCTTCGCGGCGTGGGCGCTCTTCTCCCATAAGATCGCCCGCTGGCTCGTTCCCCCGGCGATGATCGCAGCCCTCGTCTCCTGCGCCTTTCTCTCGCGCGAACCGCTCTACGCCCTTCTCCTGGCGGCGCAGGGGGCGCTCTATGCCGGCGCCTTGGCGGCGGCGGCCTTGCCGGGCGCGAGTCGCCTCCTTCCTTTACGGGCGGCGCTCTTCTTCCTCGTTACCAACGGCGCGATTCTCGCGGCATGGGTCCGCTATCTTTCCGGCCACCGGGCCGTGGTGTGGGAGCCGACGAAACGATGATCTCGGCGCGAGGCATGATGAAATCGCTTCTCGCGCGAACCGGAGTCGGCGAGCGCCTCTTCCGCTCGTACCTGAAGCGATCGGGCAACCGGGTGATCTTCCTCTTCCACAGGGTGCTTCCCCAACAACAGGGGAACGACCTCTCTCCGGCGGGAATGGTGGCGGGCGTCGAATCGTTCCGGCGCTTCCTCGACTGGCTCCCCGAGCGGTTCGAACTCCCGCCGCCGCGCCGTTTCCTCGAAGGCTGGCCCGAACCACCGAAGAAAGCGGAGGCGCTGATCACCTTCGACGACGGCTGGGCCGACGTGGTCCGTTACGGCCTTCCCGAGATGAGCCGGCGCGGCATCGGGGCGATCATGTTCCTCTCCACGCGCTTTGTCGACACGGGAGAACTCTTCTGGCCGGAGAGGTTGATCGCCTTGCTGGGCATCGTCGGCGATGCCCGCTTCCGGGAGGTGACCGGCGCACTCCCTCCCCGAAGGGACGACGCGGCGGCCGTCGAGACGATGCTCACCCTCTGGAAGGCGAGAACGGAGAAGGAAAGAGAGGAGATGCTCGCGGCGCTGGCGCCCGCGGGGGATGGAGGGGAGACGCACCGACGGCGGATCGCGACGTGGGACGACGTGCGCCGTCTGAAGGAGGGGGGCTTCGAAATCGGAAGCCACGGGATGAACCACACCCTCCTCGCGTCGATTCCCGAAGAAGAGGCGCGCCGGGAACTCATCTCGTCGAGGGAGAGGATCGCCGCCGTCCTCGGCGAGTCCCCGTCGGCGATCGCCTACCCGAACGGCGATCGCAACAGCCGCGTGCGCGAACTCGCCGAAGAGGCGGGTTACTCCTTCGGTTTCTCTCTCAAGGGAAACTGGTCGGATCGTTTCGACCTCCCCCGGATCAACCTCCATGAAGAATCGATCGCCACGGCCGGGCGGATCGTCTGGACCATCGGGAGGAGTACGTGATCCGCGTGTGCCATATCCTCTCGGGCGATCTGTGGGGAGGCGCGGAAGCGCAGGTGTTCCACCTGATGACCGCCCTCGCCCCGCACGGGCACTGTGCCTCGCGGGCGATCCTCTTCAACGACGGTATCACCGCGGAAAAACTTCGCGCGGCGAAGATCGAAACATGCGTCCTTCCGGAGGAGTCTCTATCGTTCCCCCGGCTCGTATCCCGCTGCGCCGCCGCTCTCGACGGCGCGTCGATCGCCCACTGCCACGGGTACAAGGAGGATCTCGTCGCCGCCGCGGCGACCGGTTTCTTCGGCATGAAGACGATCCTTCTTCGCACCCAGCACGGCACCCCCTTTCCCCGCACGACGGGGCGGATTCGCTTTTACGCCTTTCTCGACCGGCGCACCGCCGCCGCGCGCTTCGCGAGGACGATCGCCGTTTCACGCCAGGTCCGCCGTGAACTTCTCCGCTTCCTGCCCGAGGAGAAGATCGCCCTCATTCCAAACGGCATTCCGCCCGTCGGTCCGCCCTGCGGCGATCCACCCCCTTTCGAAAAGGGGGACCACGACTTCGTCATCGGCTCGGTCGGTCGGCTCGCCCCCGAGAAACGCTTCGACCTTCTCATCGACGCCGTCTCTCTTCTCATCGCCGAGGGACGCCGCCCCCTTCTCGTCCTCGTCGGCGACGGTCCGGAGCGCCGCCGCCTCGAAAAGCACGCCCGCGCGGCGACGCCCGATTCGGTGCTCTTCGCCGGTTTTCGCACCGACGTGGGAAGATGGCTCGATCGGTTCGACATCTACGCCGTGTCGAGCGATCGCGAGGGGCTGCCGATCTCTCTTCTCGAAGCACAGCTCCGTTCCATTCCCACGGCGGCCACCTCGGCGGGTGGAATCGCCGAGGTGATTCTTCCGGGCGAGAGCGGTATGCTCGTCCCTCCCGGCGACGCCCGCGCCCTGGCCGGCGCGCTCGGCGCCCTTCGCGACGATCCCGTCCGCGCGGCGCGCTTCGGCGCACGGGGGAGGGCGATCGTCGAGGAGCGGTTCACGGTGGACAGGTCGGCCCGCGCGACCGAACGGTTGTACGAGGAGCTCGCGGCGGGAAGGAGTGGAGCTGTTGTCTGATTCGAAGGAAATCGTCCTCGTTTCGGGGGCGCGGCCGAATTTCATGAAGATCGCCCCCCTCATCCGGGCGCTCGACCGCCGCGATCGCTTCCACGCGCGGCTCGTCCACACCGGGCAGCACTACGATGATCGAATGTCGCACCGCTTCTTCCGCGACCTGGGGATCCGCCCGCCCGACACCGACCTCGGGGTCGGATCGGCTTCTCACGCCGTGCAGACCGGCACGGTGATGATCCACTTCGACGACTTCCTCGACCAGCACGCCGCCGACATGGTCGTCGTGGTGGGCGACGTGAACTCCACCATCGCCTGCGCCCTCACCGCCGTCAAACGGGGAATCCCGGTAGCCCACGTCGAGGCCGGCCTGAGGAGTTTCGACCGCGCCATGCCGGAGGAGGTGAACCGGATTCTCACCGATTCGATCGCCGATCTCCTGTTCACCACCGAGCCGGACGGCGGGAAGAATCTGACTGCGGAGGGAATACCGGCGGAACGAATCCGTTTCATCGGGAACGTGATGGTCGACACACTTCTCCATCACGTGGAGGAGGCGAAGACGATCGACCCGCCGTGCGATCTGCCTGAACGGTTCGCCCTTGTCACGGTGCACCGGCCGTCGAACGTCGACGCCGCGGGTGATCTCGAGGAGATCACCGCCGTTTTGTCGACGGTTTCCGAGAAGATCCCCGTAGTCTTCCCCCTCCATCCGCGGACCGAGGCGAAACTCGAAGAGCACGCCCTTCGTTCTTTTCTCGAAAACGCGCCTTCGATCCGTCTGCTTCCGCCCCTCGGCTATCTCGCCTTCCTCCGTCTCATGCTCGACACCACCGTGATTCTCACCGATTCGGGGGGAATCCAGGAAGAGTCGACCGCCCTCGGCGTCCCGTGCATCACTCTCCGGGAGAATACGGAACGGCCGATCACCGTGAGCGGCGGAACGAACGAGGTGTGCGGGAGGGACCGGGAGAAGATCCTTGCCGTGGTGACGGACGTGCTGGAGGGCCGGGGAAAGCAGGGACGGATTCCCGACCTGTGGGACGGCGCCGCCGCGGAGCGGTTCGCCGAGGAACTCGAGTCATTCTTCTTCTGACGCCGCCGGACGTGCCCATCCCTCCCGGTCGAGCGATTCCCCGATCAGCTTCTCGATGCGGATCACCACGCGGTTCCAGTCGTGCCGCATAGCGGTCTCCCTTCGCATCTCGTCAAAACGCCGATCATTCTCCTTCACCGATTCCCCCAGCGCCCGGCGCCACTCGTCGCTCCTACCGGCGGTGCGCACGAGTCCGTCGAACTCGTCGAGACAGGGGAGGGGCACCGAAACGACCGGCTTCCCGGCGGCGAAGTATTCGTGGAGTTTCAGCGGGTACCTCTGGCGCGTATCGTCGGACACGACGTACGGCATGACCGCCACGTCGAACGCCCTCAGGTACGCGGGCAGTTCATCCGGCTTCTTGTTCCCCAGGAGATAGACGTTCGGCAGGTTCGACCACTCCTCGAAAACGACACGGTTTTCCCGCTTCACCACCATCGCCTGTCCGGCAAAGCAGAACGAATGCCCCGGAAGGCCTTTTGCCACGTCGAGAAGGAGGAGGAAATCGAGCTTGTCGCAGATCCTTCCGATGTAGCCGACCCTCGGACGCGGGATGTTCCGCACATCGGCGGGCACGGTGACCGGCATCCCCTGGCGGCCCGAGAAGTGATCGAAATCGACGCCGTTCGGCACGAAGTAGGCGCTCCGGTTCGTCCGGCGTTTCGTCGCCTCGAGGAGTCTCGAGGCGCAGATCGTCAAATCCGCCCTGTGAAGGAGGGTCTCTTCCTCGGCCGCCAGCTTCTCACGGTTCGCGCCGAGATAGCCAGTGTACTCGTCGAGTACGTGGTAGACCACCAGTTTCTCTCTCAACCGCCCGACGTAACGGTTGAACTTCGGATGAAGGAGATAGAGGATCGGCCTATCCGTACCGAGACGATCAAGCGTGGCGTGGAGTGAACGAATCCGCGCCGCTTCGAAGAAGCGACCGGCGAAGGGCGGCTTGTAGATCAACGGGAGGGACCGGGGAAAACGATAGACATAAAGGTGGTCCCGGATGTGGCGCAGCCCCCGCCGGCCGTCGCCGGGCGAAAATCCACCGGTAAGCGTCTCTCTCCTCTCGAGTGGAGGAAGAACGAAGAGAACCCGGTTCCGGTAGGCGAGACGCCCGAGCACCTGGTTCCACGTCTGCGGTGCGGTATCCCAGTCCGTCCAGCCGAAGCAGACGATCGTTTCTCCCGCCATCCGGCCGGTCGCGGGATCGAAAACGGCGGGGACACCTTCGTCCCACGGCGCCGGGCGATTTTCCTTCAGCTTCAAACCAATTCTCCCAAACAGCGGGCGAGTTCGCCGGTGAGGCGGACGAAATCGAACCGGGCGGGCCTTTCGGGGACGGGAAGCGCCTCCCCGCGAATCGCTTTGTGGAGAACGCGGGCGATCCCCTCCGGGTCGTCCGGCCTGACGATAACACCGAGCTTCTCGCGCCGGATCAAGTTTTCGGTCGCCCCCGGCGTGACGAGAGCCATCACCGGCCTGCGCAGCGCCACGTACTCGAACAGCTTCCGCGGTACTTGAAGCGTCGTTCCCGACTGGATCAGCAACAGGAGATCGGAATCGGCGAGAAAACGAATCGCCTCGCGACGCGGGACGGTTTCGATGAAGCGCACCATCCCGCCCGCTCCGTCCTTCCCGAGGCAGCAGCTTTTCTCATCCTCGCCCTCGACCGCGCCGAGAAGACACAGTTCCACGTCCCCCTTCTCGATGACCCCCCGCTCGTGCAGGATCTCGAGGGCCCTCACCACGGGAGCACCGCTCCGATTACCGTAGAGCGTTCCCGCGTGGGTGATCCTGAACGGCCTTCTTCTTCGTTCGCCGCGCAAAGGGCGAACGCCGGGCGGCGACTCGTCGGGATCGAATCCGTTGGTCACCGTGAGGAACCGCTCCGACAGGTCGGCATAACGTCGCCGGAAATCATCGCGCAGTTCATCGGTATTCGCGATCACCCGGTCGGCGTTGTGGACCACCACTCTCTCGAGCCACGAATCGACCCGGTCGAGAAACGTCGTCTGGCGCACCGGAACGAAGCGGTTCGAAATCCACGGATCGCGAAAGTCGGCGACCCACGGAAGAGAGGTGGCGCGCTTCGCCAGAAGCGCCGCCACGTGGGAACTCGCCGGGGGGGACGACGAATAGATCGCGTCGATCTCCCCTGATTCGATCAGCTCGATCGCCCGCTTCGCCGAGGGGAGGATCTGTCCCGACTGGCGGTCGGGTAGGGAAAAGCAGTCGCTCACCCAGTCGCGCCAGGTCACCCGTCCGGGCGATTCCACGGCGAGGCGGTCTCCGTTCGCACCGTTTCGACGGGGCGCGCCGAAGATGCGGTTTCGCAGCTCCACCACCGCCTGGAACGGCTCGTACACGGGCGTCCTTTCCACCTTCACCCCACCGGGAAGGTCGGCGAGAGGGGCCCCATCGAGGAGACCGGGGAAGCGGAGCGCTTCCGGGTGGATGGTGAGCACACGCACATCCCACCCGTACCGGGGAAGAAGCCGGGAGAAGAGGAGCGACCGGTACATCCCGCTCGTCGTCATGGGGGGATAATTATAGGCGATCAGGAGAAGGGTACGCACTTCCTGCCTCAGGGTATCGAAAAAACAGCCATTCCACCTTCTTACTTATCGTCCGCAGGGCCGGATTCGGGAGGGCCCCGCCGTACGACCAACCAATGTGCCACGTCGCGACGGCGACGTCCAGACGGCGGACGATTCTTTTTTTCACTCAAAAGAGCAATTGCCCTCTTTTCAAACAGCTGCCCCTTCTGTTACCATCCCGGCGTTCCTGCGGGGTCGGTGGGGCGGGGCGGCTTCCCCGTTCACGGACAATCGGTACAGATCGAAACAGATCGAAACGGTTTCGAAAGGATTCTTTCCCCCCGGTGCGGTACAATCGGCATGGTCCTTGCGTCAGTGCTCCTTTGCCGAACAGGATGCATTAAGCCAGGCGCGAGGGAGGGCCGAAAAGCAGGAGGTGCTTCCCGAAAGGTCCTGGGTTGTGAAAGCGGGGATGTGGGATTTGAATCAGCTGTTTCCATCCGGTTTCGCCCGCGCAACGGCGACGGTTTCCCTTCTCCTCGCGTGCCTTTCCTCCTCCGCCACCGCAGCCGAAGTCTCCCTCCTGTGGACGGCGCCTTCGGAAAACAATTCGACCGGCACGGTGAGCGGATACGACCTGCGTTACAGCTCCACCCCCGTCGGCGCGGATACCGTTTCCTGGTGGAGCGCGGCGAGTCAGGCGGTGGGCGAGCCCGCCCCCTCGACGCCCGGGACGACCGAATCGTATCTCCTCGCCGGACTGAGCGGAGGGGTTACCTACTCCGTTCTCCTACGCTCGTATGACGAGGCGGGAAACGTCTCTCCCTTCTCCAACCTCCTCTCTTTCACCGCGCCGGACACCACCTCTCCCCCCCCCCCCCCCCCCCCCCCCCC
>JAJRWB010000039.1 GCA_024276995.1 Candidatus Eiseniibacteriota bacterium
CCCGAGAATGTTCGTCGAGAACCATCCCGACAGCCCGAGGAGGCGCGCCTTGAACCCGGGGGCGAGAATCGTCTTGATCAGCGTCTGTCCCGTCTTGAAGTCTTTCCCCATGATCGGCATGGAGTACTCCCTGGCCATCTCCACGATCGCCGGAAAGTCGACCGTCAGGTTCGGCGCGCCATTGGCGAAGGGAACTCCCGACTTGATCGCTGCGTATGCGTAGATCATGCTCGGTGAAATCCTCTCGTCGTTCTCCTTGAGTCCCTGCTCGAACGCCTTCATCGACTGGTGAACATCGCCCTGTTCGATGAATACCTCGGTGGAGGCGCACCACACCATGACGAGACGGTCGGCACCGCTCTTCTCGCGGAACGCCTCGATGTCGTCGATCAGCGCCATCGCCAGGTCGTAGCGGTTCGTCTCCTTCTTCACGTTCGGGCCGTGAAGATTCTTCACATATTGATTGTCGAATACCGCGGGCATCGGGGTGATCGCCTCGAGCGCCGGCTTTACCTTTTCGAGAAGTGCAGGATCGAGTACGCCGGCGTTCATCGCGGCGGCGTGACAGTTCTCCTCGAAAATGTCCCACCCCCCGAAGACGAGGTCCTCGATCGGAGCGAGAGGGACGAAATCGCCGATTCTCGGTGTCCGGTTCTCCGTCCGTTTTCCGAGCCGGATCGTCCCCATTTGCGTCAGGGAACCGATCGGTTCCGAAATCCCCTGCCGGATCGCCTCTGTGCCGGCGAGAAAAGTCGTCGCCACCGCTCCCATGCCGGGAAGGAGAACGCCGAGTTTTCCCGCGGGCTCTTTGATCGTCGCCTTCGCCATGATCGATCCTTTCGTTCGTGTGTCGAGTGCAAAGGGGTCGGTTGAATCGATGCAACGATACGCCGGCGCAGATCATAAATCGAATAAATAATTGTCATTCTTCCGATACACCGTTATTATATCTCCATGGAGTGGAGCTTTCTCGAGGCGTTCGTCGCGGTGGCGAGAAGCGGGAGCGTATCCGCCGCGGCGCGCAAAATCCATATCACCCAGCCGGCGGTATCGGTGCGGATCCGCCGGCTCGAAGAGCAGGTGGGCGAGCGGCTCTTCCACCGGTCGGGGAGAGGCGTCGCGCTGACGGCGGCGGGCAGCCACCTTCTCCCCCGCGCGGAGGAGGCGCTCCTCGCGGCGAAAGCGTTCTCCACAGCGGCGGCCGACTACTCGGGGGTCCGGGGGGGTGAACTTCGCATCGGAACCACCGATGTGGCAAGCATCTACATCCTCCCCGGGGCGTACCGCCTCTTTCTTCGGCGCTTCAGCGAAGTCGAGCTTTCGGTGCGCGTCGAAGGGACGACGTCCCTTCTCGCGGCCCTCCGCGAGGGGGAGATCGAAATCGCCGTCGTCTCCCTCCCCGCCGAGGGGGACGATCTCGTGGTGACGAAGATCGCCTCCGACCCGCTCGTCGCCGTCCTCCCATCATCCCATCCCCTCGCGAAGCGTTCGCGCGTCGATCTCGGGCAGCTCGTGGCGACGCCGATGATCACCTTCAAGCGTGATTCGGTGACCCGGCGCATGGTGGAGAGGGAGTTCGGCCTGCGCGGTCTCGAGCCGCGGATCGGCATGGAGATTTCGAGCCCCGAGGCGATTCGCAAGCTCGTCGAAGTGGGGCTCGGCTTTTCGTTCCTCCCGGCGCGGTCGGTGCGGCGGGAAGTGCGGGAAGGGCGTCTCGCGTCGCCGAAGATCACCGGCGTTCGTTTCGACAGGACGATCGGCGCGGTCATGCTCGAAGGAAGGTATCTCTCCCCCGCGGCCCAGGCGTTTCTCGATACGGTGAAGATCAGGGGCGAAGGGAAGAGGAAAGGTAGATGAACCGCCTGTCCTTCTTCAGGTCCCACCGGTGGAGGAGGAACGCTCCCGCCACACCGAGCGTCTCGAGGCCGTAACGGACGCTCGGCCAGAAACGGATCTCCGACGCTTCGTCGAAATAGCGACACGGAACGGGAACGTCGCCGATGCGAAAATCGAAGGCCACCACCTGGGCGAGCACCTCCGAATCGAAGACGAAATTGTCCGAGTTCCGCTTGTACGGAATCGCGCGGAGAACATCGCTCCGGAACGCCCGGTAGCCGGTGTGGCACTCGGTCAGATTGATGCCGAACACGAGATTCTCGATGAGGGTGAGCGCGCGGTTGGCGATGTACTTGTGCCGCGGCATCCCCGACTCGAGCGCCTCCCGGCGCGTCCGGATCCTCGAGCCGAAGATCACATCGCACACATCGTCCCGGATGAAGCCGATTACATGGGGAAGAAGGCGCGAATCGTACTGGTAGTCGGGATGGACCATGACGACGATGTCCGCGCCCGACCGGAGCGCTTCGTCGTAGCACCGCTTCTGGTTCCCGCCGTATCCCGAGCGCTTTTCCAGTTCGATCGTGGTGAGTCCGATTTTTCTGGCGAGATCGGCCGTCCCGTCGGTCGAACGGTCATCGACGAGAATGATCTCATCCACCACGCCGGATGGGATGTCGGCGACGGTCTTTTCGAGGGTCGTGCGGGCGTTGCGCGCGGGCATGACGACGATCACCTTCGAATCCATCCTCGTCTCCTATTCCTGAGCCGGCCGTTCGGCATCCCGGCGGCGTGGCGTACGACAGCGCCGCGCGAGATCACCCGCTACCGCATCATTGTACCCGCACGCACCATGGAATGCACGATTGACTTCCCTTCCCACCGCCGGTAAAGTCTATCGTCCTTCGTTCCCCATCTTTCGGCCAGAGGAGGTTACCGATGAACGTCCGCCTTCCGATCGCCATCCTCGGCGCGGGAAATATCGGCTGCGCCATCGCCAGGGGTCTCGCGCTGCACGGCGATCTGCCGGCGGGCGAAATCACCCTCTGCCGGCGGCGGGTCGACCTCCTCGCCGGCGAGAAGGAGAACGGTTTTCGCGTCACCGATGACGGCGCCGCCGCGGTGCGTGACGCGGCGACGGTGATTCTCGCCGTCGGCCCGGGGCAGCTGTGCGACCTCCTCGACTCGGTGGCCGAAGCGATCGCCGCGAAGAAACCGTTCGTCATCTCGGTCGTCTCGGGGGTGAGTATCGCGCGGTGCAGGGAGCATCTCGGCGACGACGTTCCCCTGGTGCGCGCCATGCCGAACACGGCGGTCGACCGGGGGGAGTCGATGACGTGTCTCGCCGCGGAGACGCTCGACGCCCCCGGACTCGACGAAGCGGCATCCCTCTTCGACAGGGTCGGACGCACGCTGGTCATCCGCGAAAACCAGATGAGCGCCGCCACGTCGCTGTGCGCGTGCGGCGTCGCCTTCTTCCTGAGGGCTATCCGCGCGGCGTCCCAGGGAGGAATCGAGATCGGCTTTCATTCCGACGAGGCGTATCTCCTTGCCGGCCAGACGGCGCGGGGGGCCGCCACGCTCCTCCTCGGCACGGGAGGCCACCCGGAATCGGAGATCGACAGGGTCACCACGCCGGAGGGGTGCACCATCGCGGGGCTGAATGAGATGGAACACAGGGGATTCAGCAGCGCGCTGATCAAGGGAATCGTGAAATCGGCCGGCAAAGCGGAAGGGCTTTTCGATAAGCCGAAGGAATGACACCTCCGGCGGGGATGAAACTTTCCCCCGACGGCGGCGTATAAGGGAAGTGATGAGCGAGGGAACTCACAATGTAACGGGCGGGTCCGTTCCGGGTGGAGAAACGGTCCCGAGGGAATGTGCCGGCGCGTACCGCCCCTCAAGAGGGCGCCGCTTCTGGGAGAGGACGAAAGAGATCGTCTTCATGATCGTGGCGGTTCTGTTCCTCCGCACCTTCGTCGTGCAGGCGTACCAGATCCCTTCCGGTTCGATGGAGAACACCCTCTTGGTGGGCGATTTCCTGATCGCCAACAAGTTCATCTACGGTCCCCCTATTCCCTTCACCGATTTCAAGATCCCCGGCAAGGAACCGAAGCGGGGGGACGTCGTCATCTTCCGCTCTCCCACCGACAACAAGGATTTCATCAAGCGGTGCATCGCCCTGCCCGGAGAAGTGGTCGAGATCCGGGACAACCGTGTATACATCGACGGCACGTATCTGGAGGAGGATTACGTTTCGCTGAAAGGGTTCTCCCCTCCCGAGGCGAACTTCGGGCCGATCACCGTGCCCGAGGGTCATATCTTCGTACTCGGCGACAACCGGAACAGCAGTTTCGACAGCCGGTACTGGGGGGCGCTCGACGAACACCGTCTCAAGGGGAAGGCGGAAGTGATCCACTGGTCGTGGGACCGCCGGCACCATAGACCCCGCCTCGCCCGTGTGGGCGATTTGATCCGCTAGCGACGATCCGCTTCTCCCCTATCCGGACGGGAAGATCCTTTCTCCAGAGCGCGCAAGTGCGCCATCACCGAACGCGCCTTCGCGCCGTCTTCGAGCGGACCGGTGTAGAGCCCCGCGAGGGCGCGCAGCGGTCTCGGGTCGGCGTCGTCGAGCGAGCCGGCGCGAAGGAATTCGCCTTCCGCTTCCCTCCAGCGACCGGTCTCGGCGAAGACGCGCCCGAGAAGAAGGTGGCTCAGCGACCGGCCGGGCTCGATACGGATCGCCTCGCGAAGCGCCTTCTCCGCGCCGGGCCACTCCCGAAGAGCCGTGAGAATCGTCCCGTAGTAACCCCACGTATTCCCGCTTTCGGGGAATCTCTCCAACTCCTGTTCGATCACGCGCCGCGCCCCTTTCAAGTCGCCCCGTTTTTCCATCTCCACCGCCAGGTTTTCGTAGTTCACCCGTTCATGGGGGGCGAGGCGGAGCGCCTCGGAATACAGCTCGAGGGCCTCATCGCTCTTCCCTTCCGATGAGCGGATCGAAGCGAGCTGCGTGAAGGGGGTCGCCCTCTCCCTTCCGGCGGGCCGATCGATCGCCGCGAGGACGATGACGGCCGCGAGGACGAGCCCAGCGGAGAGCGTCCGGCGACGGGCGCGCACGAGCGCCTCCGCGCCGGCGAGAGCGTAGATCGCCGCCGGTGGAAGGAGGAGGAGCGAATAGCGCGTGCACGCGAAAAAAACGAGCGGCGTGAGAAGCACCAGCGCCGCGTAGAGATGAAGGGCTCCCGGAACGGCCCGGTCGGCGCGCCGACGCGACACCACGCCCGCCAGGGCGAGAATCCACAGAGGATAGTAGAGGAGGCGTAGCGCCCGGGGCGGCCCGCCGAAGCGGCGCCGTTCGAATTCCTGGAACGCGCTGAGCGGAGTGAAATGCGCCGAGAAAACGATGCGCGCCTTCTTTCCTTCCAGCCGGAGCCATGCTTTCGGATCGGAGGCGATCCACTTCACCCCCCGAATAAACCAATAGCGCGACGCCCCGGCCGCGTCGAGCTTTCTTCCCGTTTCTCGCGAAGCGAAGGCGACCGACGTTCGCGCCATCGTCTCGATGTCGGCGTCGAGGCCGGGAATCGCTCCCATCGAACCCCCGGCGTTCCGGTTGTTCCCGTGGCAGAAGACCTCCCCACCGTTCGCCGCCACGGGGATGAACCCGCCGCCGTGAAGGAGATTCCACGCCGTCACAGGCGCGACGAAGAGCACGGCGGCGAGGAGGAAGCGCGCCGACGACGTACGTCCGGCGCGCGCGGCGCCGACGCCGTAGAGGACGACCAAGGCGAGGAGATTCGCCTTTGCGATCGACGCCAGCCCTGCGGCGGCACCTGCCGCGCCCCATCCACGCCCTGTGCGCCCGGCTCTTGCCGCGAGCAGGACGGCGAGAAGCGCCACGGGAAGAGCGAGCGGTTCGGGAACGAGCTTCTGTTCGAAATAGATCGGGTCAGGAAGAAGGCCGTAGAGGGTCGCCGCCGCGGCGGCGGCAAGGGGGGAGAGGAAGAGCCGCGCCAGGCGCCCGACGAGATAGACGGCTGCGCAGCCGAGAAGGAGCTGCGCGAGATAGACCGGAAGGAGCGAGCCGCCGGTGAGGCGGAGCACGCCGGCGAGGAAATGCGGGTAGAGGGGTGCCTGGTAGAACGGTTCCCGCCACGGTTCGCCCGAGGCGATCGCCGTCGCCCACCGAAAGTAGTGGTGGCTGTCGGAGAAGAGGCGCTGTGCGAAGGGATTCTCGGCGACATAGTGGCGGAGCGCCCACACTCTCAGGAGCGCGGCGGAAAGAACGGGCAAGAGGAGGAGAGACCCGTCCCCGGCGTGCGGCCTACCGGACAAGTCGCACCTGGTCGAACATCTCGCCCGAATCGTCGATCGCCTGGATTAGGAACTGCCGGGAATCGAAGACGATCTGGGTGAAGTGGAATCTCTTCTTTCCGGCCGCGATCCACGGCGCCGAAAGATCGGGAGAGGGGCGAAGCCGCTGCTTCCCTCCCCCTCCGCCCGACACGACGAAAAGGGTGCCCTCCTCATCGTCGAAGGAATGCCGTACGTTCCACACCCCCCCGCGGCGTCTGCGGCTTGCGGGATCGCCGACATCGTCCCGATCGGAAAGGAGGATCGGCCAGCTCCTCTGGTAATCGTGCTCGTGGCCGGAGAGGACGACATCGATCTTCCTCCCGGAGAGCGACTCGGCGGTGCGCAGCGCGTCGAGAAGCCCGCAGCTCGGCTTGCGCCACGACGAAGTGAGCGGCGGGCGATGGATCACGACGACGACCCAGCACTCCCCCGGGGCGCGTTCGAGGGCGCGAACGAACCAGCGAAACTGCGCGCAGTCCCTCTTCTCGAGGTTCGTCCCCTCCACGCGGCGATATCGATCGCTCCGCCCCACACTTCGACTCTCTCCGCAAGAACTATCGATTTCTTTTTCTTTCACATTCGAATCGAGGGCGATGAAGAAGGCGTCCCCCCATCGGAACGAATAGTATCTCCCCCGGTGCGAAGGCTTCGTCGCACCGTACACGCCTCCGGGAAAACGAAAAACATCGAGGTAGGGCGCGCCATCGTCGGTGCGGATATCGTGATTTCCCAGAACGGGGAAGAAAGGAGCGCGCCGGAGAAGATCGCGGTAGATGTCGAAGAAGCGCTCGTCGTACTCGCTCCTCGCCCCCGCCTCGTAGACGACATCCCCCGAGTGGAGGATGAAGTCGGCGTCCATCCGGTCCATCAACCGGGCGATTCTCTTTTGCGCGGAAGAACCGGTTCCGGAATCGCCGAAGAAGAGCGCCGTCGCCGATCCGGTTCGGGGCGCCGAGGTGAATGACAGCGCGCTTTTCGGAAGCTCCTTCCCGTCGGACCCGATGAACACCGCCTCGATTCTCTCCCCCGGCGAGAGGTTCCCGATCTGTGCCTCCGACCGGGGCCGCCACGCCGATCCGATCAGCACCGAATCCCGCCGGGTCGAGACGGTTCCGGAAATACTCTCCCCTTCCAGTCGTAGAGAGATCCGGTTCGCATCGCGCCCCTCCCAGAGGATCACCGCACTGCTCCCGGTGACCGCCTGGATGTACGGGCCGAATTCGGGAAGCGATGCGCCCGGTGTCGCGGCGGCGACGAAAAGGACGAGAAGGACGGCGGCGATCGATCGCCTCATTCCGCTTCCTCTCCCATCGCCGCGAGGAGCTTCGCGGCCCTGCCGGCCACCGCCGCATCGTCGCCCACCGCCATCTCCCTCAACCGGTCGGCGAAGGTGAAAGGGCCGTCGGGGGAGGCGAGCTTCGCGGCGAGATCGTGAAAGAGACGCCCGTCGTCGCCCGTAAGGAGGACGGCGTACCGCCCGAGCTGGTCCGCCGCCTCCTCGTAGTCCTTCCGCCTAAGGGCGAGGAGCGCTAGGCCCCATCGTCCCTCGGCCGATCGGCGGTCGTGGCTCACCACCTCGCGGTAGAGCCGTTCCGCTTCGAGATCCTGCCCGAGATGAAGCCGGCAGTCGGCGAAGCGAAGGCGCGCACTGTTCCTCGCGGCGCGGGGAAAATCCTCTCGCTCCAGTTCGGCGAGAGCGTCCTCGTAACGGGAACGTGACCGGAGGAGATCGACGAGGGCGAGACGCACGTCGGTGTTGCCCGGTTCCTTGTCGAGAGATTTCCGGAAATACGTCTCCGCCTCCCACGCCGCTTTCCGCCTCTCGGAAAGAAGCCCGAGCATGTAGAGTCCTTGCGCCGTCTCGCCCGCCCCGTATTTCTTCGCCAGGAGAATCTCCTCTTCCGCCTTCTCCATCTCACCCATGTCGTAGTGGAGCCGGCCGAGACCGAGATACGCCTCGCCGTAGGTCGAGTCGAGCGCGGCCGCCGCCTGGAACTCCTTTTGCGCTCCGTCGAGATAGCCGGTGGCGATGAATACCCTTCCGAGCCCATAGTGGGCGGGGGCGTACCGGGGATCGATATCGAGGGCATCGTTGAACGAACCCATGGCGTGAGAGAAGCTGCCCTTCTCGAGAAGCTCGAATCCTTTCGCGGTGATCTCTTCGCAATCGGGCGCCTTGCGCCCTCCGAAAAGGGAGAAACAGCCCGGCAGGAGCGCGAGCAGAAGGGCGGCGAGAGTCGCTCGCCGACGGCCTCCTCGCCCGATTCGTTCCTGTTTCGTCGCGCCGCTCATCTCATGTACAGCCTCAGAAAGAAGAAGACCACCAGCAGCGCCACGATGATGAAGATCGCGCGGCCGCGACCGAAGCGGAAGGAACCGAGCGTACCGCGCCCCACCGGGAGGCGGTCGCCGCAGAAAATGCACCTCAGGTTCTCCTCGGGCGTCCGCCTGCCGCAATTCGGACAGATCTGGAAGTCGTTCACTTCCTTCGATCTCCTTTTTCGTCGCGCCGGCGAGAAAGACCTACGCGGCTTCCGTACCGGTCATGATTTCGAACCGCCTTCCGATCGCAAGGGCGATGATGATCCATGCCGACACGAGAACGAGGTTCACCAGGGCGAAGTTCTTCGTGGTGAATGAAAGGAATGTCGTCCCCACGAAAACGAGAAGCGCCGAGAGGACATCGCCCGATCGGACGAAGAACGTGTCGATCGCCTGCTTCGCCTTGTATTTCTGCTCCCGCGTCGTCGGGAGGAAGAGCATGTTCCGAATCGTGTTGTTGAGCGAGTAGTCGGTGGCGTTCTCCGCCGTTTTCGCCCAGCGGACCGCGACGAGAACGGGGAAGAAGGCGAGGATCGCGTAGCCGAAGAATGCGATCACCGGAAGGACGAGAAGTGCCGCGCGCGCGCCCGCGTACTTGATGACCCGGGACACGAGGAAGAGCTGGGTCAGCAGGCTGATCGTATTCACCACGGCGAAGAAATCGGAGTAGAACTTTCCGATGAACTCGCCCGCCGAGAGTCCTCCCGCGCTACCGCCGGCCACCGCGCGTTCCGCCGCCTCCTTGATCGTGGCCCCGAGGATGTACTCTCCCGTGGTGTTTACCCAGTTGAGCATGAGAAGGAGCAACCCGATCAGGAGAAGATAACGGTTCGTCAAGACGAGCCGGAACGCGCCGGCGGAGCCGACCGGTTCGTCGGCCTCCGTCTTTTCTCCGGTGACGCGCCCGGCGCTCCGGGCGCGCTCCCGGGCGTCGATCACGTTGGTCAGGACGAGACTGAGAACGAGAAGCACCGCCGAAAGGAGGAGGAGTTGGTAGACACCGAGCGGACCGATCAGCCGGCCGGTGATGAAACTGCCGAATACGGCGCCCGACGACATGCCGAAGGCGATCACGGCGAAGAGGCGCTTCCCTTCTTCCGGTGTGTAGATATCGTTGGTAAACGACCAGAACTGGGCGACCACCATGAGATTGAAGATCCCGACCCAGAGGAAGAAGACGATGCCGAGGGGAACGTGGAGACGGGCGAGAAAGTAGAACGCCACGAGGCACGCCGCGAAGAAGAGGGTGACCGTGTTGATCAGCTTTTTCCTGGGCATCGCGCCCGCCAACTTCGCGTAGAGCGGCACCGCGCCGAGAAGAAGGATCGCCTGGCCCGCGGAGAGGTATGATTTCATCTCGGCGCCGCCGCCGGTGAGGATCAGCGCCTCGCGGACCGGCTTGATGATGTAGTACGTCGTCAGGAGAACGAAGACATTCAGGCAAAGGAGGAGAACGGTCGGCCCTTCGCCCGCATTCATTTCGGTGAACAGGCCGAGAAAGCGCTCGAGGAGACCTTTCGGTTGCGGTCGGTCGGCCATTCTGCTCCTTCTTTGCGCTGCCGGACGTCGCCCGGACGGGACACGAATCCCGGACGATCAAGGGTAGCCGATGGAAGGCTGCGGAGCAATGGGAATGGCGGCAACATGCGCCCCTCTCTCCCGACAACGGAGGGAGCGCGCACGCGCCTCAGCGGATGAGGACGAGACGACGATTCGCCGCACCCGCCGCGGAACGGACCGACGCGAAGTAGACGCCGCTCGGTGCCGCCCTGCCGGAAGCATCCCGGCCGTCCCAGCGGACTTCCAAGGCACCCGCCGTGGTCCAGTCGTCGAAGAGGGTGCGCACGAGCCGCCCGGCAGGATTGTAAACGGCGACGATCGCACGGCCTGTGCCGACCGCCGTTTCGAGAGTGGTCGCCGGGTTGAACGGGTTCGGGCGGGCGAGGAGCGTCGGTTCCGCCGGCGGGAGGCGATCGCCCCCGAGAGCGACGCCCACGGTCCCCTCCTCGCGCCAGGGAGCCGACCCGCCGAACGTAGCGGCGATCAGGCGGTCGGCGACGAAGGCGACATCCCTCGTGTCGGCAGGTGAAAGCCCGTTGGAAAGATCGCTCCACGACGCCGCGCCGTTCGTCGATTCGAAAATACCCCCGGCGGTCGAGGCGATCAGGTGGTTCCCGTCGAAAGGATCGATGGTGATCGCCCAAACACTCAGATCGCCGAGGCCGCTATTCTTCGAAACCCACGTGAGACCGCCGTCGGTCGACTTGTAGATCCCGCCGAGCCCGGAGTCCTGGTAATAGCCGCCGGCGTAGAAGACCGTGCTGTCGGTCGGATCGATGGCGGCGGCGCGGACGTACGGGTCGGGCAGCGGAAGGGAAGTCCACGTGGCGCCGGAATCGGCCGACTTGTAGAAACCCTCGCCGTACGTGCCGGCGAGGAGGATCGACGGCGCGCCGGGAGACGAGGCGAGTCCCCACACTTTGCGCGAACCCATGCCGCTCCACGAGGAGTTCCATGTGACCCCGCCGTCGCTGCTCCGGTACACGCCGCCGTACGTGCCGACGACCACGAGGGAACTCGTGCCGGGCCGGAAACGGAGGGAGGTGACCGTCGCCGCCGAGCCGAGTCCCGAATTCGACGCCGACCACGACACGCCCCGGTCGGTGGAGCGCCAAACGCCGCCGTAGAACGCCCCGGCGAGAAGCTTCGCGCCGTTGTTCGGATCGACCGCCACGGCGCGGCAATCGAAGGCGCCGAGTCCGCTCGACGCGTCGCTCCACGACCAGCCGGTATCGGAGGTCACCGAGATTCCGCCGTACGACGCGATCCAAGCTTCCCCCGGTGTGTCGCTCGACGGCGTCACCTCCCAGGCGAAGCGGTTCGACAACCGATCGTTCCGCTCGATCCAGCCCGCCGCCGGGTCGGCGGAACCGTGGACGCCTCCCCAGTACGATCCGACGAACAGCGTATCCGCCATGGCGAGGAGCGACCCGGTCACCGTGTCGCCGAGCGCGCTGTTCCAGGCGACCCACGACGCACCGGCATCGGAACTGCCGAACACGCCCGACCGCGTCGCCGCCCTCAGCAGCGCGGACGATCCGGGGGCGAACGCGAGCTGCTCGACGTAGACCGGCCCCATGCCGTTGTTTCGCGCCGTCCAGCCGACGCCGCCGTCGGTGGTGCGATAGACACCCGATCCCGCGGTGGCGGCGTAGGCGATGACCGCGTTGGAAGGATCGACGATCACGTCGGTCACGATCGCTCCGCCGAGCCCCGCCGACCTCAGCGTCCATGACGCGCCGTCGTCGTCCGAACGGAACACGCCGTCGCCGGTGGCGGCATACCATCGCCCCGGCGACGAGGGGGCGCACGCCACCGAATGGACGGTGAGATTCGTAAGACCCGCGTTCCCGCTCAGCCAGCTGCTCCCCCGGTCGTCGCTGTAATAGATACCGCCGCTCGCCGTCGCCGCGAGGAGTCGCCCCCCCGAGGAGGCGAAACGGATACGGTTCACCGTCAGGTCGCCGAGACCGCCGTTCACCGGGAACCAGCTTTCTCCCCGGTTCGCGCTCCGATAGACCCCTCCCCCCCCCGTGCCGGCGAGAAGGGTATCGGCGTTCGTCGGATCGGCGGCGAGGGAGAGCACATCTTCGAAGGTGAGGCCGTGGTTCGCCGCGGTCCAACCGCCGCCGCTCCCGTCGGAGTGGAAGATCCCCCCCCGCTCGGTGCCGATGAAGATGTGCCGCGCCTCGTCGGGCATGGCGATGATCTCGTGGACCCTTCCGCCGTACGGCCCTCCTTCCGCGGTCCACATCGAGTAGCCGCAGGTGGCGGGGGCGGGCAGCGCCGCGAGGGCGAGGAACGGGATGAATAGGGCGATTCGCTTCATTCACTCGACCGTTTCGGGAAACGCCGGCGGGATGCGCGGCCTCGGGGGAGCACGTTCCTTATCAGCTATCCGCAATGGATTACGAAAAAGGGGAGGCCGGTCGCGGTCCCCCCTTCTCGTCTATTCTATTCGCTGCCGGCTACGTCTCAGGAGCCCCCGCCTTGATCGTCATTCGGCGGCGTGAAAGAGGTCAACGTGATCTCCTTCAGATTCCCGTGACGCGTAACCTCAGGTTTTTCATAGTCTTTACGGTTTTTCGCTTCCATCGGAGCACCTTCCTCGTTGCACAACTGAAAACCATATATCTTACGAAGTCAATGGTATCATACCCGGTTCCGACGGTCAAGCCGGAAGCGTGCGAAAAAGGGTCTCCCCTCACCGTATGAGCACCATCCGCTTCGTCTCTTCGCGCCCGGCGCTCTTGAGGGAGTAGAAATAGATCCCCGAAGGTACATCCGCTCCACGATCATTCCGGCCGAACCACTCGAATTCATGGTCCCCCGCGTTGAGATGTCCCGACCAGAGAGTGCGCACCATCTGCCCCGCCGCGTTGTGGATCACGAGACTCGTCTCGCCGTCCGACGGGAGACGGAAAGCGATCTTCGTGCGTGGATTGAACGGGTTCGGCACATTCTGACCGAGCCGGAAGAGCGCCGGGGCACCCGGTGCCTGAAGCTCGCTCGGATCGAGGAACTCGGGATCGAGACGGATCTGGAGCGGCGTCGGACACGTGTCGGTGTACGCTACGTCGAACCAGACGTTGAAGCTCCCGCCCGGGTAGTTCGTCAGGTCGAACCGGTACGTCGGGTTCGACGCGTCTCCCCAGCTCATGGCGCCATCGGGAAGATCGCCGTAGAACGCCGACGGGTCGGGAATGGTAAGCCACGAGATATTGTTATCCATTGTCGCGGTGATCGATCGCGCCTCCCCCGGTCCCGTGTTCTTCAGCTCCACCTGGACGTCCCAGAACGTGCCGTCGAAGGCGACCGTCTGAACGCCGCCGAGCTTCAGCACCGGAGCGGCGATATCGCACGCCGTGGAGACGCGGGTGGTCAGGCTGTCACAGACCGGTTCGAGCGGGCGGGCGGCCTCTTTCGGAAACGGCCCGCAGCTTGCGCAGACTCGCACCTGGTCTTCATCGCCCTGCTGCGCGTCTGCCGGAATCACATGCTTCACGCCGACATCCTGGTGCTGGCTCGGTCCGAACGGCCCGACCTGCCCGGAGACGATGACCCAGCCGTGGGCGCTGGAGAAACTGACGAACGGGGTCGCTTCGCAGTTCCCCTCGTTGGTGATCCGGAAGATGTACGACGCCGTGTCGCCCGGCGCTCCGATGAATTCGGCCGTCTGCGCCGCGATCGACCAGAGGCAGACCTCGTCCACACCGAGCGGAGCATCGCCGGTGTGGGCCACGAGCGTATCGCAAGAGACCGACTTGGCCGTCAGGTAGACGATCGCCTGCTGGGTGCAGAGTGCTTCGGCCGGAATGGTCACGTCGACAAGGATCTGCTGCGTTCCCGTAAACGGCCCGACCGGGTTGCTTCCCTGGATCGATGCGGTCCAGCCGAGATCGGTTTCCGCCGAGAGGCTGAACTGATCCGAAGCGCCGTTGTTGACCAGATCGAAGGTCACCGTCACTACCGCGCCCGGAAGACCGGACGCCGGATTCCCCGCCGCGGCCGCCACCGAGAAGTCGGGTGTGCAGTCCGCCTGGCGTACCGTGCTGGTCACGCAGTCGTCGGGCTCGGGTGGCGGGTTTCTCGACTTGTTCCCCGGAGGAGTTATAGAGAGGCAGAGACCATCGATATCGCCCGGCTGCGCGTCCGCCGGAATGATGTGCTTCCAGCAATACTCGACCGAATCGCCCGGATCGAGGGAGAAAATTTGCGCCTGTGTCGGGTCCTCGGACCACGCCGACGCGAACGCGACGGCGGTGAACGTTCCCCGGCAGTTCCCGGTATTCGTGATCGTCCAGCAGTACTCGAGGGAGTCGCCCGGATCACCGACCTGGTCGCCGGGTGAATCGACGCTGTAGCCGAAGACCTCCTGGACGCATTCATCGACGGTCGCCGAATCGGCGGCGCCGAAGAGCTGACCGATCGCTTTCAGCTGCAGATTCGCCATATCGGTGCACAAAGCGCCCGCGGAGATCGTCAAGTCCACGGGAACTTGCACGGTATCCCCCGACACGCCGGACATGTTCACTCCGAGCGGCAGCGTCGCCGTCCAGCCGGGTTTATCCACCGTGGCTTCAAGGGTGAATATATCGTCGCACGCCCCGGTGTTCGTCACATCGAAAAAGACCTGCTTCGTCGTCCCGGGAGTGCCGCAAACGCCGTTCAGCTGTGCGATGACCGTCACGCCGGACGGGAAGGCCACCGTGGTGGTCACGCTGTCGGAATCGGACACCGCCGGATCCCCCACCTTCGACGCCTTCAACTCGAGGATGTCCGTTACCGTGATAGGCAGCATGACCGGACAGGGCAAATCGGCGGGGACGATCAGCTTGACCGTGACGTCGACGCTGTCCGAGTCGGCGACCGCCACCGGGTTCGCCGAGGTCACCGTCGCGCTCCACCCGTTCGAGGAGGTGGATACGAGATCGAAATCTTCCGCCACGTTGCCGGTGTTCTTCACCTTGAACACATAATCGATCGCCGTTCCGGGAACGACGGGCGACGGATCGGCCGGGGCGACCACGTCGACCCCTTCCACCGTGCTGACGCACTCGAAGGGAGGGCACGTCTCGCCCGGCGCGCTAAACACGCCTGAACTGAAACTCGTGAAGAAAACGCCGCTTTTCGCACCATCCATCACGAACCCGAGACAGCCGTCGGCGGCGGCGGCGAACTGGAACGTGCCGTGCTTCCCACCCGGGAAGGGGTTGGCGAACGAGAAGTCGGTCGCCTGCACGAGCCAGCAGTAGAGATTCGGGTAGGCCGCCGTCAGCGCGGGATCGATGTCGGTGGTCTTGAGCATCGGAGTATTGGTCCACCCCCCCGGTGTTGCATATGTGTAACTCACCGAGTTGGTGTCCACCATCGACTTGTCCTGCACGCAGAACGTACAGTTCGCGGAGAAGACGGGCGCCATGTCATAGAAATAAAGATCGAATGACAGCGTATCCCCCGCCGCCACGGCGGCGATTCCCATATCGCTCGCCGATGTGCACCCGGGAACACCGTCATGCTCGAGACCGACGCTCTTCGCGAGAGCCGTTCCCGCGGGGAGAAAGAGAAGGGTAACGACCATGGCGATGACGCCGAACTTCGCTGTTTTCATCCGAACCTCCGTGAAATGTGCTGATTGGCCTACCAATTAGGAGTATGCAGTATAGCACATAACTGCCGTGAAGTACAGTTCCGCCGCGCCGAGGAGACGCTCCCGGCGGCATCGAAGCGACCTTCCCCCTTTCCGCACGATAAGAAAGCATGAACGGAAACCACTTACAAAAGTGAGAAGCTGATCCCCTTCTTGACGGTTCACGCACCGGGGCTTAGAGTGCTCATTCCAACGGGGGGGATACGCGGGAACGGATCTCCTCCGCACCCGATTGGAGCCGCCCCCGATGACCGACCGACCGCTCACGATTCTGCAGCTCACCCACCAGGGCGATATCGGGGGATCGACGAACTCGATCACGTGGCTCACCGGCGGGCTCGCCGACCGCGGCCACCGCGTCTATCTGGGCTGCAGGAAGGAATCGCTCCTCTTCCGGCGGTTTCGCGATCATCCGAGGGTAAAGCTCGTTCCTTTCGTCTTCGGGCGTTCTCCCCTCGCCTTCCACCGCGCCCGCGCGCTCGCCGGGATCGCCCGCCGCCTCGACGCCGATATCGTGAATTCCCATGCCTCGGTGGACCGGCACCTTACGATCCAGGCGAGGCGACTCTTCGGGGGACGTTTCCGGCTGATTCACACGAGAAGAAACGTTCCTCTTTCATCGGGCGGCACGATGCAGGGGCGGTACTACGCCTTCGGCACGGACAGGGTGATCGCCGTCAGCGGCGCCGTGGCGGACGGCATGGTGGCGGGAGGCGTCCCGCGCCGCCATATCTCGGTGGTCCACAACGGTCTTCCCCTGGAGAACTATCGCGCCGTGGACGAGGCCCGGGTGCGCGCCGCGCGGGAGGATCTCGGCATCGCGCCGGACGAACCGGTGATCGGCGTCGTCGCCCGGAGGAAGAGCCAAGGAGAGCTGATGCGCGCCCTCGCAAGGGTGAAACATCCGGCCACGCTCCTTCTCATGGGAATCGACAAGGATGAAGAGCTGGAGAAACTGAGAAGCGATCTCTCCCTGCCGAACCGCGTGATCTACGCCGGCTTCCGTCACGACATCATCCCCTACTACGAACTGATGACGATCTTCATCCTCCCGTCGGTGATCGAGGGGTTCTCACTTTCCATCCTCGAGGCGATGGCCCTCGGTCTGCCGGTGGTGTGCACCGCCGCCGGCGGAAACCCTGAGGCGATCGAAGAGGGGATAAACGGCTTCCTCTTCGATCCCGGCGATCGGGAAAAACTGGGCCGCTCGATCGATATTCTCCTCGCGGACGAGCGGATGCGCGGTCTTATTGGCGAACGGAACCGGGAAAAAGTGTTCGAGCGATTCCACGTTGCGAACACCGTCGAGAAAACCGAGGCGGTGTACCGTTCGCTGCTGGAAAAGAAAGAACGGCGTTGACTCTCGCGCGGCGCCTTCCCCTCATCGGCCTCGCCGGATTGATCGCGTTCATCCCCTTCGGCATTGCGGGAGAACAGCTCTCCATCGCCTTGTGCGTCGCGGCACTCCTCCTTATTCCCGCCGAGAGGAAGAGAGCGATCCGCCTTTTCCAAATATCCCCCGCCCCGTGGGGAAAACTCCTTCCCCTCTCGATCGCCGTGTGGATCGGCGTCCTTCTCATTTCCCTCGCGTTGTCGGGACAGATCGGCGCCGGCGTTCGGGAATTGAGAAAAGTGCCGCTCCTCGTGGCACTTCTCCTCCCGGCGGCGGTGCTCCGCGACGGGAAAGGGGTGGAGCGGGCGGCGGGATGGCTTCTCTTCGCGGCGCTTGCCGCGGCCTGCGCCGGCTTCGTCGAACATGCCCGGGGACTCGGCCTGAATCCCGACCGGCTCGACGGGCCGATCGACTCGTACATGACCACGGCGGGGATTCTCCTGCAGCTCTCCCTCGTGGCGTCGGCGCTTCTCCTCGAAAGGCGCTACCTCCGGGGACTGGTCGTCGCGGCGTGGGTGGCGATCACCGCGGCGCTCTTCCTCACGTATACACGCGGCGCATGGATCGGCTGGGCGGCGGGCGGGGCGCTTCTCCTCGGCCGGCGCAGGCCGAAGGCGCTTCTCCCGGCGCTTCTCGTTACGGTCGCCCTCGTGGCGGCGCACCCCGCCCTTCGCGAGAGAGCGCTCACCATCGCCGACATCCGCTTTCCTACGAACAGCGAGAGACTCTCTCTGTGGAAGGCGGGGGGGAAGGCTTTTCTCGAGCGCCCGCTCTTCGGTCACGGCCTGCACGATCTTCACATGCTAGTCGCACAGACCGCGCAGGGCGCTTCGTACGGAAAGCTCTCCCACTTCCACAGTGACATCGTCCAGACCGCCGTCGCGTCGGGCGCCGCCGGTCTTCTCGCCGTTGTGCTCGTGATGACCGCGTTCTTCCACGCCCTCTTCCGCATCGCGAAAAGGAGTCGCTCTCTTGCCGGCAGGGCGCTCGCCGAGGGCGCCGCCGCCGCGCTCGCCGGGTTTCTCGTCCACGGCCTGTTCGAATGGAACCTGGGCGATTCGGAAGTGATCACTTCCCTCTACACGGTGATCGGCCTCGCTCTCGCGGCGGACATCCTTCCTCCGGAGACGAAGGGATGATCTCGATCCGCCTTCCTGGCGTGATCGCCGGATCATTGACCCATGAAAGCACGGTGCCGGCGCACATATCGAGATCGACTAAGTGCCTCCGGCGCCTATTCACCCGCCGCCCGGAGACGGACGACCCGTCCCCGTTCCTCGATACCCGCCGTGAGGAGACGATAGAAGTAGATACCCTGTGCGACATTTCTCCCGTTGCTGTTTCTCCCGTCCCATGTGACGACGTGCCGTCCGACGCCGATGGAGGGACGGGAAAGGTCGGCCACGAGCCTTCCCGAAAGGTCGTACAGCAGGAACGAAAGACCGCCCGGCGAGGGCACTTCGAGAGTAAAGGAGATCGAGCCGATGAACGGGTTCGGCCCGGCGGAAAGGAGAACGGGCTTCTTCTCCTCCTCCCCACCACCCCGGCCCAGGAAGGTTACCCTTCCCGATACCGTCGTGCCGGCGGCGGCAAGATGGACGGTGTAGACGCCTGCGCCGAGAAGCGTCCCGTTGATGTCGCTCCCATCCCACGCGGAACCGTACTCCCCGGCGATGAGTGAGGTATCGAGCAGCACGGCCGCCTCCCTCCCGGCGGCGTCGAGAATCGCCAAGCGGATGTCGCTCTTCTTCGGAAGTGAGAAGCGGATCGTCGCTTCGTCGGAGAAGGGACTCGGGAAGATGCTCGTCAATGCGAGTTCCGGGCCGACCGGCACTTCGCCGACGGCGGTGGTATAGAAGGTGCCGGGCGCCCCCTCGGGCAAAACCGAGTACAGGTCGTTGGCGTCGGTAACATGGTAATAGAATTCCACCTTCTCCGTACCCTCCGGGACATCGATATCCACCGTGTAAAGGGACCCGTCCCCGTTCAGGTCGACGCTGTCCCGGGCCGCCGAATCGAACCGGTACACCACCCGCGCCGAGCGGACGGGATTCGCCGCATCGACGGTGACCGAACAGCGAAGTGCGGCGCCTTCCGCGAGAGCGGGAGGAGCCGCGGCGTCGGTGAGAAGGGGCGCTTTATCGCTTCCGGTGAGGATGCCGCGCCGATGAAAAACATCATAGATGGCAAGGGCGTTCGCCCCGCCGGTGAGCGCCTCGTCCGCGGCGAGCACGGCGAGAGCGCCCTTTTCGAAACCGGAAGGAATGTCGACGAAGAAATGGCTCTCGATGATCGTTCGGTCGGCGAGTTCCCCTCCCAGTTCGTTTCTCAGGTCCCACAGCGAAGCGGACCAGATCTCCCCGTCTGCGTGGATCTCCCCCGGATCGGATAGATCATCGGGATAAACCTTGTCGGTATCGACGCGCCTTCCGTTCCAGCACCCGTCCTGGGGACCGCGGTCCCAGTCGAACACCTGGCCGAGACCGTACGAGATACCGATGCGCGCCGTATGCGACTCCGCCCAGTAGTCGCCGAACCCTTCGCCCATGGCGCCCATCTCGCCTTCACCGGACCATCCCGGCACCTGGTCGTCCTGGATCGCGTGGCCGTATTCATGGACGATCACGTCGGCGTCCTCGGCGTCGTCGACGCAGCCGTCGCCGAAGGCGAGCCGCTTTTCGGAAGTGAAATAATGAGAATTGTCCTGTCCGGCTAAGCCGTGGGGGTCGACGTGAATCGAGAAGGCGACCACTCCCTTGTCGCCGGCGAAACCGAGCGACTGGAGGTATCTTTGCAGCTTGTCGATGTGGTAATACACCATCACCGCCTCGAAGAGATCATCCTGGCGGGTGGTGCGAAAGCCGTCGGCCGACGCCGCGGAAGGAATACCGGAACGGGGGAATTCCTCATCGGAGATCTGCACCCACGGACCGGTGAGCCTGTAGAGACCGTCGCCCCCCGGCGCTTCGAGATCCCGAAGCGTCACGTCGATGTATGCGTCGTCGAACTCGGCGTTGTCGGCATCATTCCTGTCGAAAAGGTTTTTCGTTCGGAGAGAGTTGACCGGGTTCGGCGTCCAGACCGTCCCGGTACCATTCACATTCCGCGCATTGTTCCGCCGGAGCACTTCGCCGCCGTTCGCCGCGTCGATCCACACTTCCCAGTCGCCGATCGGCTCTCCGGAGAAGAAGCGCACCCTCCAGGTGAGAAGAAGAGCGCCGCGCTCCTCGCGATAGACGAGATCGGAGCGCACCGACCCGGCGGTGGGACGCGCGCCGGCGAGAGCGAGCGCGCGGGCATCGTCGTCGCTCACCGTTCTCTTGCGGCGCGCCGGATCGAGAAGGGGGTCGAGAGTGACCCCGGTGAACAGGTGTCTCCCGTCGAGCCCCATGTGGACGGCCACCTCGCCCGGCACCACCGGGACACCGTCGATCACACGCCGCCAGGCGACATGGGCGCTGGCGATCCCCTCGCGCAGGCGGGTCGCTTCGAGCTCCCCCACGATCGATTCGATCCCGAGAACACCCGCATGCCGATGAAGGAACGAGGAGGCCGCCTTCCGAATCGAACCGTCCCGTTTCGAAAGACTCCCCCCTGCCGCGTCGTACCGATCACGTCCGGCGGGGACGAAACGACGCACGGTGCCACTCCGGCGGTCGAGCCATAGGCGGCCTTCGGCGACACGAACCACATCGAAACGCTCCGGCGGCCGGGCGGATCGACCGCGGTTCGACGGGTCGTCGGCCAAGCCGAAGGCGACGGCGGGGAGGGCGCAAACGAGGGCGAAAACGAAAGCGGCGCGGCGGCGCAACGATCCGGATGCAAAGAAGTTCCGATGCGAACAAAAAGGAAAATGCACCCTCATGCCCCTTCCTCGTCGGAGTCGCTCCCGCCGGGATCGATCCCCCTCAAATACTCGGCCGCTTCTTCCGGAGGAGTGGGATTGATGTAGAAACCGGTTCCCCACTCGAACCCGGCGGTCTGCGTCGTGCGTGGGACGATCTCGATGTGCCAGTGGTAATCGTGGCGAATCGTCGCCCAGTACGAAGGCCGGCGCGGTTTCGTCTCCGTATTCGGCGCGTTGTGGATCACATAGTTGTAGGGCGTCCCGTCGAGACCCGCACGGATCCGCCCGAGGAGATCCTTCATGATTTCGGCGAGTCCCCGAATGTCGTCCGGCGACGCCTCGGTGAGAGAATGTTGGTGGAAACGGGGAGCGACGAACAGTTCGAAAGGGGAACGGCTCGCGTAAGGGGCGAAGGCGATGAACCGGTCGGTCATCGAGACGATCCGCTCTCCTCCCTCCGTCTCCTGGGCGATGATATCGCAAAAGAGGCATCGCTCTTTCCCCAGGTAGTGCAGGCGCGCCGAATTCAGCTCGGACGCCACCGTTTTCGGTGTCACCGGGGTCGCGATCACCTGGTGATGGGGATGGGGAAGGGTCGCCCCCGCGCTGGCGCCGTGATTCTTGAAGAGGAGTACATACTTGAAGCGTTCGTCCCTCATGAGGTCGATCAACCGTTCCTGGAGGGTGCTGTAGATGAGGGAGCATTGTTCGAGGGAGAGTTCGTCCACGGTTCGCCCGTGATCGGGGCTCTCGATGAGAACCTCGTGAGCGCCCACCCCCGAGACCTGGTCGTACATGCCGACGCCCCGGCGGGTGAGTTCCCCCTCGATCCGCAATGCCGGATACTTGTTCGATACGACCCGCACCGACCAGCCGGGACCGTTCGGCTCGCCCCCTCCCTCCCGGAGGGCCACCACCTCCGGCGGCGTCATCTCCTCGTTCCCGGGACAGAAAGGGCAGGGGGCCGAATCCTCCTCGGCGCGCCCCGGCCGGGCGAAACCGTCGGGACGCCGGCTCCTGTCGGCGGCGATGATCACCCATCTCTTCTGGATCGGGTCGTGCCTCAATTCCGATCGGCTGATGATGTTCGACATTCCCCTCCCCCGGACCTCGTTGCGATCAGGTTTACGACTGTATGGGCGCGCGGCCCTTCGCGCAACCGGAAAAGAGGCCCCAACCTTTTCGGTACGCATGGACGCATCGTTGGGGTAATATAGTTCGATCATCCGAAAAGGGGATTCGAATCGTGCGCATTCTTCCGAGGGCGCTCGCGCTTCCGGCGGCGCTCGTTCTCATCGACCTCGTGATGCTGAACGGTGCGTTCGTCACCGCCCTGTTCCTCCGTTTCCACGCCTACTCGTTCCACGACTGGTGGAGAAATTCCGGCTATTCCTACGCCTATCTCTCCGCGGCGACGAACGGCATCTATCTCGCCCTTCTCCTCTATTTCAAGGAGGTTTCCTTCCCGAGAAGGTTCAAGCCGACCCACGTTCTGCCGCGTATCGCCAAGATCGTGCTGATTCTCATGCTCGCCACGGTGATGCTTCTTTTTCTCTCCCACGGCCTATCGAGAACCCGCCAGGTCTTCCATTTCTCCCGCCCCACGCTTCTCGCCTTCTGGGTGCTTACCTTTCTTTTCGTATCGGCGGGACGGTTCGTCGTCGGTATTCTCCAGCTCCTCCTTTTCGGAAAAGGCCTTCTTCAAAGGCGTGTTCTCCTCGTGGGCGAAGGGCCTTCCCTGGAAGACATGAAGCTGCGCATCCGTTTCAACCGATGGTTCGGCGTGAAGATCGTCGATACCGTGGCGGTCCGCCCTGCACCCGGAGATACGGCGGAAAGGATCGCCGTTCTTCACGGCGCCGAAGCGTTTCGGGAACGAATCGAATCTCTCGATGTGAAAGAAGTCCTTTTCGCGCCGCCTCCGCACGACCTCTTCCAAGTGTTCGCCGTGGTGGAGGGATGCCACGCGGCGGGCGTGAAGCTGCGCATGGTGCCGAGTCACCTGCAGCTCGTGATCAGCCATCTCCTCCTGTCCGAGACGGTGCCCGTCCAGGACAGAACGAAAGACGATCTCGTGCTGAAACTCTACCAGGTGGTCGATTCGCGATACTCCCTCGATCTGGCCACCGTGGCGATGATCGGCGCCAAGGGGATTCCGCCCACCTTCGGAGGGATCGAGCATCACGTGGCGCACCTGACGAGCCGCATGGCGCGAAGAGGTTTCCGTGTGGTGGTCTACTCGAGGCCGTACTACACCGGCACGGCGGACCGCTTCCAGGGAGTGGAGATCCTGAAGCTCCCCACGATCCGGACGAAGCATCTCGACGCGCTTACCCACACGTTTCTCGCATCGCTTCACATCATTTTCCAGAGGGTCGATGTCGCCCACTACCACGCCCAGGGCCCGGCGGTCTGGTCGCTCCTTCCGAGGCTGTTCGGCATCCGCACGGTGGTCACGGTGCACGGAATCGACTGGAAGCGCGAGAAATGGGGCGCCATAGCGAGCCGCTGTCTCCAACTGGGCGAGCTGGCATCCTCCCGCTTTCCCACGAGGACGATCACCGTCTCCCGAACGCTCAAGAGATACTACGCCGGCAAGTTCCGCAAGCCGGTGACGTACATTCCGAACGGTATCGAGCTGAAGGAAATCCCGCCGGCCGATGAGATCGGAAAACTTTTCGGACTCGAACCGCGATCGTACATTCTTTTCGTGGGAAGACTCGTTCCCGAAAAAGGGTGTCACTACCTGATCGAGGCGTTCCGAAAAGTCGACACCGATCTGAAACTCGTGATCGCCGGGGGATCGAGTCACTCCGACGAGTACACCGATTCGCTCCGCGAGATGGCGAAAGGTGATGAGAGGGTGATCTTTCTCGGGTACGTGTACGGCGGAGCGCTTGACGAGCTTTATGCCCACAGCTATCTCTATGTCCACCCTTCCGATCTCGAGGGGCTTTCCATCGCGCTCCTCGAGGCGCTCTCCTTCGGCGCGTGCGTGCTCGTGTCCGATATCGACGAGAACATCGAGGTGCTCTGCGACGAAGACACACCCGCGGACGCATGGAACCGCGTGCCGCCCGCGGAGGGAGCGCCCACCGGCTTTCGCTTCCGCAGGAGCGACCGGGAAGACCTCGCCGCCATGCTGACGCTGCTGATCGGCAATCCCGAGGGCGTGGAACGGATGCGGAAGAAAACGCGCCACTGGCTCCGTGACAGGTACGACTGGGACCGGGTGACCGACGAAACGACTCGGCTCTACTTGGAAATCATCCGGAAGTAGGGGCGCGCACCGGTTCGACTCAAGAACCGTTCCTGCGAACCGCCTGCGCGTAGTCGAGAGAGTAACGCTTTGTCAGTTCGGCGGCGGCGTGGACCGCCTCGTCCCACGTGGCGTAGTTGCCGACGAGAACCCTGTACCAGATCCCCTTCTCCGGCCCGAGATCGTGCTCCTCGATGGTGTACGGCTCACCCCTCTTCCTCCATCTCCGGTCGATCTCCTCCGATTTTTCGAGGTTCTTGAACGAGCTGACGTGCACCGCGAAGGGAAGGAGTTCGAAGGCGGCGCCGGTGAAACCGGTGTCGCCGTGGGGCGAAGGGAACGGTTCGCCGGGGATCTCCGGCATCGCAGCCACCGATGCGAGCGGATGGACGGAAGTGTCGGGAAGGGCGCGGATGATCTCGCCGACCGGGTCTTCCGGCGCGACGGCGACAGGTCTTCCCGCGCCGAGCGCCGCCGTGTCGATCCGCGCCGTGTCGACCCGCACGGCGGTCTCGAAAGCGAGCAGCTTCACCGGCGGTTCGATCGCCTCGGCGCCGGACGACCCGTCGGCTTCGGCCGGCGCGGCGGAAGAATCGTTCCTTGCGGGCAACGAAGTGTAAAGCGTATCGTAGCGGACCCGCCCCTGGAGGGAGATCACCTCTACCCCCTTCTCCGACGGCTCCACCGGGGCTTCGCTCACGGCGCCGGCGGGATCGGGAAGGGTGAAATCGCCGGCTGAACGTTTCTGGAACGATTTCTTCAGCGCCGCCAGGGAGAAGATGAACGAGATCGACGTCAATCCGATAATGAATTTCTCCCGGCTCGAGGCGTCCCAGTACGGAGTGGCGTCGCCCCCTTCGGCGTCGATCGCGCCGGCGCGGTCGTTGTAGAACTTCAGGTCGATAATGCTCGACGTGAGAAGGGCACCGTTCACGAGGGCGAACGCCCCCCAAAGAAGAGGGGTTCCCATGAAATCGCTTCTTGTCTCGGCCCCGCCCGGTTCGGGTCGGTCCGAGGCAAAGGGATGCTCCGGCAGAAAAAGGAGAGCTGCGAGCAATAGGGCGATCAACTGCCTTCCCATGTTCGTTCCCCCATGATCGAGTCGCTGCTCATCTGATCGGCCCCGCCCGGGCGGGGCTTGACAGCGCCGCGAGAGCCTTGCTACGCTGCGGCAATTCAAGAAGTCGTGTCACGTCGGTTCGCGAGCTGCGAAAGGGTCCGTTATATGAGCCGCATCTTCAGCGGGATCCAGCCGAGCGGCGAGCTGACTATCGGCAACTATCTCGGCGCCATCCGCAACTGGATCGCCTTGATCGAGAAATACGATTCCATTTTCTGCATCGTCGACCTCCACGCACTCACCATACAGTACGACCCATCCCGGATGCAAAACCGCATCCGCGCCGCAGCCGCGGCGAACATCGCCGCCGGGCTCGATCCGGAAAAATGCGTTCTTTTCGTCCAGTCCCACGTGCCCGAGCACACGGAACTCACCTGGTATTTCAACACCGTGACTCCCATGGGGGATCTCGGGCGGATGACCCAGTTCAAGGAGAAATCGCGACAACACCGGGAAAACATCAACGTCGGTCTTTTCGGATACCCGGTTCTCCAGGCTGCGGACATTCTTCTCTACAAGGCGGACCACGTTCCCGTCGGAGCGGACCAGGTACAGCATATCGAGCTTTCGAGAGAGGTGGCGCGCAAGTTCAACTCCCGCTTCGGCGAGATCTTCCCCGAGCCGAAGGCGCTTCTTTCGCCGTCACCGCGCATCATGGGACTGGACGGCAAGTCGAAGATGTCGAAATCGATGAACAACTATATCGGCCTCGTGGAGGAACCCGAATCGATCCGGAAGAAGCTCGCCACCGCCGTGACCGACGAAAACCGGAAGAGACGGACCGATCCGGGAAATCCCGAGATCTGCAATCTCTTCACGCTTCACAAGTCGTTTTCCGACGCGGCCGAGGTTGAGACGATCGACGGGGAATGCAGAAGCGCGGGTATCGGATGTGTGGAGTGCAAGAGAAGGCTCGCCGACAATATGCTGAAGGAACTCGATCCGATCCGGGAGCGGTACCACGATCTCGAGAAGCGACCCGATGATATCGCGGACATTCTTCGCAGCGGCGCCCGCCACTGCTCGGAGATCGCCGCGAAGACGATGGAAGAGGTTCGCGACGCCATGGGTCTCGTCTGAAGTACTCCTCCTCCTCCTCGTGCCGGCGCTCCTGCTTCCCGTCGCCGCGGCGGGTCGCCAGTCCCGCGTGCTGCACACCCCTCCCCCGCCGGCCTCCCCGGGAGAACGGGTCACCATCACCTTCCGCGTCGATGGGGACGATCCGCCGCTGGCGGCCGACGTGCATGTGCGCGTCGCAGGCGCCGGAGAATATGACGTTCTCGAGGCGACCGCGCGGGGGGAGTTCTTCCGGGCGGAGCTGCCGGCGCTCTACTCGACGCCCCCCGGAATCGAGTACTGGATTTCCGTGCGCACCGAAAGCGGCGCCGAACTGACCGCGCCGGAACGGAGCGGGCCGGCGCAGCCGTACTTCATCACCGTTTCCGCGAAGGAGGCGCTCGAGCGGATCGTCATCCTTTCGCCCGAACCGGACGGCCTGGTCGATCCGTCGGAGAGTCCGATTCTCTCCGTCCTCTTCGACCCCCCCCTCGTTCCGCCCGCGACGGCGACGCTCTTTCTCGACGGAGTCGAGCTGACCGGCGCGGTGGAACTCACACCCGACTATATCCTCTACGAGATGACCGAACCGCTCCGACCGGGCGTTCATGAGGCGCTGGTGGTGCTCCACGGTGAAGATCGATCGACCGTGGAAAAGCGCTGGTCGTTCCACTACGGCGAGATTTCACCGCAAGGCGCGCTCGACCTGTCGGGGAGGATGGAGGCGGGGTGGGCATCGGCCGTCACCGCCTCGGTCCGCGGGGAACCGTACGTGCCGTACGAGGAAACGTCGTCTCTTCGATTCGACCTGTATGCCGGGGGAGAATGGGCGAACCGTTCGATCTACATCGCCGCCTCCCGCGATCCGATCTACGACGAGGAGGTGCGCTTCACCGGCAGGATCAGCTCCGAGCGTTTCTCCCTCGAGGTGGGCGACATCTACCCGTCGTTCAGCGAACTCACCGTGTCGTGGCTCTCCGGCGAGGGGGCGATCCTCACCACGGAGGGAGGCGCGCTGCGAAACGAGATCTTCGCCGTCCGCACGTTGAACGCCGATACGACGGGCGGCTTCGGTACGTATTCGCAGTTCATCGCCGGCGAGAGGCTCCGCTTCGAACGGGGACGATGGACCGCCGCCGCCCAAGGCGCATATTGATGGGAGAGGGAAGGGTCGGTGCCGGAGGATCTCCGGTTTCTCGTCCCGGTGCGCAACCTGGTGACCACCGTCTCGGCCGGGGCGGCGCTCGGGCGGGGGATGCGATTCGACATCGAAGGGGGGATGAACGACACGCAAGGAGACGACACCACGCGAGCGGGCGGCTTCCGGGGGATCCTCACCCTCGCCGACCGCGCCGATCGGCGCCTCCTCCTCGAATACCACGCGTACGATCCCGACTTCTTCCCCGTCGGAAGCCCGACGGTGGACGGCGGGGAAAGGGGGGTGGTGATCGACGGGTCGATCCGTCCCGTGAAAGCGCTGCACCAGTCGGCGAAGCTGGAGGTCTATCGCGACGTGCAGTCGTCGCAGGATCTCGAAAGCGATTCGTACATCGTGCAGTTCTACGGCCGTACCGACGTGGAGGGGAAGGCGGGCGGCGCCTCGTGGAACCCCTACTTCCTCTTCCGGATCTACGACATACCGTACCAAATCGACCGGTACACCAGCCGATATGGTACGGCGGGACTCTTCGCCAGGCGCGGGGAACACACCCTGTCGCTGAGCGCCACCCGCTCGACGACCCGTTCTTCGAGCAACACCGACTCATGGACCGCCGCCGTCTACGCCACCGGGAGCGTCGGCGGAGGCCGATTCAGCTGGAAGGCGGGAGAACAGTACTCCCGCACCGTCGTCGAGGGGGAGACCGAGGTGGTGGCGGCCGATTCCGGCGCGGTTCTTGATATGATAGAAGGCAGACTGTCGGAGGAAGAGCGATGGACGTTTTCGGCCGACCTGGCACTGAAGCTCTTCGGGTTCGAATGGCGGAGCGAGTACGAGAGAATCGACGAGGAGGACCGTGTGGAGAATACGCACTTCACACAGCATCTTCTATCGCTCGTCATGGGGGTGTATTTCTGATGGGCCGTATTCTTTCCACCGCGGCCATGGTGGTTCTCCTTGCCGGTGGGGTGAGCGGAGAAGGACCGCGACGCGTCGCGGTGACCCCATCCCGAGCGAACGTCGAGCCGGGCGGATCGATCGCCTTCTCCGTTCGTTCCCCCGAAGGGGTGAGCGACGCCGGCACGCTTTTCGAATGGAGGGTGATCCCGGCCTGGCTCGGCTCGATCGACGGCGGTGGGCTGTTCATCGCCGGGGATCGTCCGGGGCGGGGAATCGTCCGCGTGACTATCACCGGCGGCGAAACGCCGTACGTGGGGCACGCTTTCATCCGGGTCGGTTCGGGGAACGGCTCCCTCCCGCGTCTTCGCATCGTTCCGGGAAGGGTCACCACCGCGACGGGTGAGACGGTGACCCTCCGCGCGCTCGTGGAAAACGGCGATGAAAGCGCGCAGGTGAAGTGGACCGTCCGCCCGGCGTGGCTCGGAACGATCACCCCCGGCGGTCTTTTCCGCGCCGGGCAGCGGCCGGGGAACGGAACGATCCTCGCCGTGCTCGATGACCGAAACGGGTCGGACGCCGGACACGCGCGCCTCACGGTGGTCGCTTCGCACGCCGGCCTCGAGCCCGCCGTGCGCCCCCGAACGGTGGAGATCCCGGCGGGAGAACGGGTCCGTTTCACCGTGGAGGGGATTCCCGCCGACACGCCGGTCGAATGGAGCGCTCAACCGGCCACCATCGGGACGATCACGCCCGACGGGCTGTTCACGGCGAACGAGGTGATCGCCGACGTGGCGAGCGGGGAACCGCTCGTCCGCGAGGGACGGGTCATCGCGTCGGCGAAATCCCCCTCCGGGCGATGGAGCGGCGCGGCGCGGGTGATCGTGGGGGGACGGGAGAGGTCGACCCGTCTCGTCATCGAGCCGCCTGCGCTTCTGGTGACCCGGAGCGTGGACGGTCTCGGCGCGAACGCCGCATTCGGCGCTCTCCACGCCCGCACGGTGGGACCGAACGGCATCGACGCCCCGATCGTCCACTGGCGGATCGAAGGATCGCCCCTCCTACGAGTATTCCCGAAAACAGGAGCCTCCACGAGGGTGCTCCTCGATCTTCCCGGAAAGAGCGCCGCCGACGTGAAGCTCGAAGCGGTCGTGGTGGCGGAGATCATTCTCGAGAACGGCGCGAGAATCGGCGCGAAGGCACCGGTCCGGATCGTGGTCACCGGGCTCGGCATCGTCCTCGACGTTTTTCCCCGGAAACTCGACCTCCGCGTGGGGGAAACAGCGCCTCTCGATCTGCGGGCGACCACTCTCGACGGCAGGCGGATCGGCGACGATCTGCTTCACGTGGAGAGCGGGTTCGACGGGAAGGCCCTCGGCGTCCTCGACCCCGCTTCGGGAGAGTTCCACGCCACCCGGGCGGGAAGAAACACGCTACGCATCCGCGCGGCGCTTAAGGGAGCCCCGTCGGTGCATGCGGAAACGTCGGTCGATATCGTCGTTCGACCGGGAAACACCGACATCGGCAACGAGCAACAATAGGGTCGGAGAAGCCTACTCGAAACTCGCCACCGCGTCCTCTTCGTGATAGTAGCTGTCTAACACGGTGAGCAGCTTCGTCACCATGAGGACGCTCTTCACTCGATCCTTCACGTTAAGAAGTTTCAGCGTTCCACCGGCGTTTCGAAACGAGGTGAATCCGCCTACCAGCAATCCCACACCGGTGGAATTCATCCAGGGAACGCCGCTCAGGTCGAGAAGGAGTTTCCGGTGTCCTTTCTCGATCAGCTCGGCGATCTTATTCCGGAAAAGCTCCGCATCCGGCCCACCCTGCACATCCCCCGAGATCTCCAGAATCACCACGTCCCCGTTCATCCGTTCCTTCATCTTCATCGGTATCGCTCCTCGTCGTCGAGGCCGTTCACCGCACGGCCCGCATGATCTCCAGATACGGCTCCGGTTCGATGAAACCGGTGACCGTCAAATCTTCCCTCACGTTCCCCGCCGAATCGATCCAGACGATCCACGGCAGGCCTCGGATCCCGTACTTCTCCTTCAACGCCTTGACGGCGTCGGTCGATCGCGTACAGTCGACCTGGATCGAAATGAAGCGCCGGCTTTCCTCGATCACCCGCGGCGCCGTGTATGTCTTGTGTTCGAGTTCCCGGCATGCGGCGCACCACTCGGCGCCGAAATCGATCATCACCGGTTTTCCCTCCTCCGCGGCGCGCGCCATGCCGGTGTCGTAATCGCGGATCCAATCGATCGCCGCGGCGGCGGCGGGCGCCGAGGATCGATTCGGCGCGACGGGAAGATGGAGGAGGGGAAGGACGACGGCGCCGAGGAAGAGGATCGCGCCGGCACCGCCCACGAGCGCGGCGATCGACTTGCGGATTCGGTGTGCGGCGGTCGCCCCGGGAGCGAGAGGATCAAATAGGCCGAGCGTGGTGGCGGCGGTGAACAGGAGAAGCAGACCGAGAACGGGCAGGAATATCCCTTCCGGAAGGAGAGGCCTCGCGAAATAGAGCGCCACGCCGAGGAGAAGCCAACCGAAGAATTTCTTCACGTTCTCCATCCACGTACCCGCCCCCGGGAGGGCCGTAAGAAGCCCGGAGAAAGTCCCGATCACCAGGAAAATCACGCCGATTCCCATGGCAAGGGTGAACAGGAGGGTGAAGCCGAACAGCTTCGACCCGGTCTGGGCGATGTAGACGAGAAGGCCGACGAGCACCGGCCCGACGCACGGGGAGGCGACGAGTCCCGCGACGATGCCCATCAGGAAGATACCGATCCCCCCTCCTCCCCTGCCGCCGCCCACGCGGTTGAGGCGCGTCGCCACCGACGAGGGAATCTGGAGCTCGTACGCCCCGAACATGCCGATGGCGAGGGTTACGAAGATCGCCACCAACGCGAGGATGAACGCTGTGCTCTGGAAAAGAGAACCGAACAGGCTCCCCGTGCTCGCCGCGAAGAGACCGAGCACCGCGTAGGTGAGCGCCATGCCGATTACATAAAGGAGAGAGAGGAAGAATCCTCTCGCCGGGTTCTTCTCTCCCCTGGCACCGATCACCGAGAGGGTGATCGGGATCATCGGGAAGACGCACGGCGTGAACGAGAGGAGAATACCGGAGAAAAAGACGGCGACGTAGGTGAGGAAGAGCCCCCGGGTGCGGATCCTCTCCGCCACGTCGAACGAGCCGCCCGACGCTCCCGGCGTCGCCGCGTCGATCCGCGCCGCGCTCTTCACGTCCTCCCCGGCGGGAGGGCTCCCCCCGGAGGCGATCGCCTCCCCCCTGCTCCAGGGCACCGATAGGCGTACTTCCTCGGGAAAATAGCAGAACTCCGAGGTGCATCCTTGGAACATCACCACCGCGCGGGCGCTGTCGGGGAGCGTCACACCCTCTTTCCGCTCGAGAAGGAGCGTGGCACTCATCGTGTGTTCGTAGATTTCCGTTTTCGTTTCGAGAAAAGGATCGAACTTCACTTTTCCCCCGGGAAGACGGATCTCTCCGATCGACAGCGCGAGGGTGTCCACGAGGGCGAAATCGATCTTGTCCTTGTATAGATAGTGGCCCGGCGGGACGTTGAAGGTCACCTCCAGGCGCGCGGCGCCTCCTTCATCGGCGACGGCGCGGAAATCGAGGGCGAAAGGACTCTCCTGCGCGGCCGCCGGAAGAGCGCCGAGAAACACCGCGGCAAGCACCGCCGGCGCGATGATACGGTTCCGTCTGATCGTCTCCGCTCCTTTCCTCCGGTTTCCCCCATTCACACCGGCGGCCATGATCCGTTCCCGTCGCGAGGAAATCCCGCTCCCTTACGAACCGCCCCTCAAGGGAGGAAGTCTCTTCCGGATCGCGTGGAACCGTTCGGAGTCTGTGGTGAGACCGGCTTTCGGCGGCAACCCTCCGGCGTAGCGGTTCGCGTTGTCGATCCGCTCTTTCGTCGGCGGGTGGGTGGAAAAGAACTGCTCCACACCGCTCGTTTCTCTCCCTCCCTCGAGTTCGAGGAGCTTGCCGAAGAAAGAGGCCATCCCGGACGGGTCGATGCCGGCGCGGTACGTCTCATCGATGCCGAGCCGGTCCGCCTCGCGCTCCATGTCACGGCCGTACTTGAGCAGCGTTCCGGTGGCGACCAGGTTCGCCACCATCTCGCTCACCATACCGGGATTCTCACCGAGCGCCATACCGAGCAGCGCGGAGAGACCGATCCGCCCCGTCATCTGCCGGGCGCCGTGCTTCCCCACGATGTGACCGATCTCGTGACCCATCACCGCGGCGAGTTCCGCTTCGTTCTCCGCCGACAAGATCAATCCTCGATTCACATAGAGCCATCCCCCCGGCAGCGCGAAGGCGTTCACATCGTCGGTATCGACGACCTTCACATGGTATTCGATCTCCGTTCTGTCGGAGTGGGCCGCCAGGAGCTGGCCGAGAGAGTCGATGTACGACTGCACCTCGACGTCATCGTACATCTTCATTTCCTTCTCCACTTCGCCCGAGAACTGCCTGCCCAGGGCGACCTCCTGCTCGGTGGAGATGATATTGATTTGCGACACCGCGGCGCAGTGAAGGGAGAAGAGGACCACGGGGAAGAGGAGCGCCCCGCCGCACCGGGATAACGGCAAACTAGCCATCGATGGGTCTCATCCTCGCGGTGAAGTGCCGGAGCACGGGAGCTTCGTAGACGATTTCATATCCGCGGATCGCATCGCGATCCCGGAACACGGAACAGATCGTCTCGGCCACGAACTCGATGTGGGCCGATGTGTAAACCCTCCTCGGAACGGCGAGCCGCACCATCTCCAGCTCGGGAAAGACCTCTTTCCCCGTGGCCGGATCCTTGTGGCCGAACATGAGTCCGCCGATCTCGACGCCCCGGATTCCCCCTTCGAGGTAAAGGGCGCATGCGAGCGCCTGGGCGGGGAACTGTTCCTGCGGAATATGGGGCAGGAAAGCGCGGGCGTCGAGATAGATCGCGTGCCCCCCGGGCGGCTTGAGGATCGGCACGCCCCGGCTGTCGAGTTCTTCGCCCAGGCAGCGGACCTGGCTGATCCTCGATTCGAGGTACCGTTCATCGAGGACCTCCTTCAGACCGATTGCGATCGCCTCGAGGTCGCGCCCTGCGAGCCCGCCATAGGTGGGGAAGCCCTCCACCAGGATGAGTAGGTTCGTGATCGATGTGGCGAGGTCGTGATTGTTGCTGCAGAGGAAACCGCCGATGTTGACGAGCCCGTCCTTCTTGGCGCTCATCGTGCACCCGTCGCCGTACGAAAAGATCTCCCGCGCGATGGAAAGCATGCTCCTGTTTTCGTAGCCCGCCTCGCGCTTTTTGATGAAGTAGCAGTTCTCCGCGAAACGACACGCATCGAAATAGAGCGGGATGTTGTACTGGTCGAGCAGCTTCCGGGTAGACTTGATATTCTCCATCGATACCGGCTGGCCGCCGCCCGAATTATTGGTGATCGTCATCAGACAAAGGGGAATGTTCTCAGCGCCCCTCTCGCGGATGAGCGCCTCGAGCTTGCGCAGATCCATATTCCCCTTGAACGGATGATCCGCAGTCGGATGAAGCGCTGCATCGATGACGCAGTCGACGGCGCGGCCGAAATTGTGCTCCACGTTGGCGCGGGTCGTGTCGAAGTGGATGTTGTTCGGCACGAAACTCCCCTTCCCGACGACGGTGCTGAACAGGAGGTTTTCCGCCACCCGACCCTGGTGCGCGGGGATGACGTACTTGTATCCGAAGATCTCACGGACCGTTTCCTCGAAGTGGTAGTAGTTCCTGCTGCCGGCGTAGCTCTCATCGCCCACCATCAGCCCCGCCCACTGGCGGTCACTCATGGCGGAGGTGCCCGAGTCGGTGAGCAAGTCGATGGTCACCTTGTCGGCCGAAACGGCGAACAGGTTGAAACCCGCCTCTTCCAGGATCCTGCGCCGCTCATCGGGCGTCGTGTCGGCGATCGATTCGATCACCTTGATCCGGTAAGGCTCCATCGGGTATCTCATCTCAGCCGTCCCCTTCCTTTTCGCGAATGATTTTCACGACCTCGGCCGGGGTGCCGGCGGACCAGATCCGCTTCGGCGCCGAACGGTCTCTCAGCACGGTCGAAAGCCTCGAAAGGATCTCGAGCCGCTCGTCTCGGCTCTGTTCGGAACAAACGAGCATGAAAAGGATCCGGACCGGCTCGTCGTCGATCGCCTCGAAATCGATCCCTTCCGGCGCGACGCCCACGACCGCCATCGGCTCGATGGGAATTTCGATCTCCGCGTGAGGAAGCGCCACACCCCTGCCGATGCCGGTGGACATCTCGCATTCCCGCTCCAGAACACCCTTCAGGACGACGCCGGCGAGGTCGGGCCTGCCGTGGCTGTCGGCGAGAAAACGGGCGAGTTCCTCGATCACCGCTTCCTTCCCGTCGCTGCAAACCGGAAGGAGCACACGGGAAGGCTCGAGCAGGTCCGAGAATTGTCTGGCCATTTTCCGCTGTCCCAACGCGTTGAACATTCATCGACCCGGGTAACGGTATCAGAGCGCTTTGCGCGGTGTCAAAAAGATAAGGAAGTCCCCCGCCGCGCCCGGTCGCTTTTGGCCGGGATTTTTCGCCCCATCGCGTCTAAACTCGATTTCCATGGATGCGTTCGTGCAAGACCTGCGATCGTCCCTCTCGTGCGAAGTGCTCGACGACGTGCTTTCCCGTGCTCTTTACGCCACCGACGCAGGAAACTACGAGATCACGCCTGTGGCGGTCGTCGTACCCCGTGCCGAAGAGGATGTGCGCGCCGCCGTGAAGATCGCCGCCGCGCACGGTGTCCCGATCATTCCGCGCGGCGGAGGAACGAGTCTCGGAGGACAGGTCGTCGGGCGCGCCCTGGTAATCGATTTCTCGAAAAGGATGAACCGGATTCTGTCGATCGACGAGGCGGCGCGCACCGTCCGCGTCGAGCCGGGAATCGTGCGGGATGAGCTGAACGCGGCGCTCGCCCCGCGCGGCCTCCACTTCGCGCCCGACCCCGCCACTTCCAGCCGCGCCAACGTGGGGGGGATGGTCGGAAACAACTCTTCAGGAACGCGGTCGATCGTCTACGGGAAGACGGTGGATCACGTTCGAGCCGTGAGAGCGCTCCTCGCCTGTGGAGAGGAGATCGAGTTCCGCGAATTTTCTTCCGGCGAATACGCCCGCCGCGCGGCGCCGCCCACGCGGGAGGGAGAGATTCTCTTTCGCTTCCGCGACGCGTTGCTCGCCTCGAAAGAGGAGATCGAGCGGCGCTTTCCGAAAGTGATGCGCCGTGCGGGGGGCTACAATCTCGACGAGTTCGTCCGCACAGATCGGTGGAACCTGGCGAAACTCCTCGCCGGGAGCGAGGGAACGCTTGCGCTCTCCCTCGAAATCGAGCTGAACCTCGAGCCGCTTCCATCAGGCACGGCGCTTTGCATCCCCCACTTCGCCGCCGTGTCCGACGCGATCCGCGCGGTGGCGTCGATCCTCGACCATCGACCGTCGGCGGTGGAGCTTCTTGACGGTGTGGTGATCGACATGGCGAGGACGAACCGTGCGACGGCGCCGAAGGCGACTTTTCTCGAAGGGAATCCGGGGGCTGCGCTGATCGTCGAGTTCTTCGGTGAGAGCGACGGAGACGCGGAGCGAAAAGCCCGTTCCCTCGCCGCCCGGCTCGCCCGCGAAGGGATCTGCGCGGTGGCGCCCGTTCGACGGGATCGGGCGGGGCAGCGGGCCGTGTGGGACGTGAGGAAGAGCGGCCTCGGCCTGGTGCTCGCCGCGGGGGGCGGGAAGAAGCCGGTCCCCTTCATCGAAGACGCCGCGATTCCGGTGGAGGCGCTTCCCGAGTATATCGACGAGGTACTCGCCGTCTGTGCGGCGCAGGGGAGTCGCGCGGCGCTTTATGCCCACGCGAGTGTCGGCGTCCTTCACGTCCGCCCCTTCCTCGACCTCACGAACAGGGCCGACGTGGAACGGATGAAGGTGATCGCCGAGCGGACGTTTCGTCTCGTTCGAAAGTACGGCGGTTCGTGGAGCGGAGAGCACGGAGACGGACTCGTGCGAAGCGCCTGGATGGAACGCTTCTACGGAAGGGAAATCTACGACCTCTTCCGGCGGGTGAAGCATCTCTTCGATCCTGAAGGATTGATGAACCCGGGGAAAATCATCGACGCGCCTCCATTCGACACGGCTCTTCGCACCGGTGCACGCACCGCCGCCGGGCGGCGGACCGATTCGTTCTATCGATACGGCGATGAAGGAGGTTTCGACTCCGCGATCGACCGGTGCAACGGCGTTGGAGCGTGCCGCGCCACCGCCGGCGGCGTCATGTGCCCGAGCTATCGGGCGACACGCAATGAAATCGACTCCACCCGTGGGAGGGCGAACGCCCTGCGTGCGGCGATCACCGGGCGTCTCGGGGACGACGGCATGGCGTCCGACGACCTCCTGCGCGCTTTCGATCTTTGCCTTTCGTGCAAGGCGTGCCGGAGCGAGTGCCCCGTGAACGTCGATGCGGCGCGCTGGAAGGGGGAGGTGCTGCAACGCCGTCACGACCGCTGCGGCGCGCCGCTGAGCGCGAAGATCGTCGCGGCACTTCCCCGCGTGGCCGGTATATGCTCCGGACCGCTCGCACCGCTGGTGAACGCAGTGCAGGAGACGGCGCCGGCGAGAAGAATCCTGGAGCGGTTCGCGGGGATCGACGCCCGCCGCACGCTTCCCCGATTCGCCACCGAGAAATTCACCGCGCGGTACGAGCGCACCAGAAGCGGCCGACTCGCCGGCGGGAAGGACGGCCGGCGGGTGGCGCTTTTCGTCGACACGTACATGGAGAATTATGATGTCGCCGTGGGAATCGCCGCCGTCGAACTCCTCGAATCGTTCGGCTTCGAAGTGATCCTCGCCCGTGCCGGCTGCTGCCAGCGCCCTCGGATCTCCCACGGGTTTCTTCGCGACGCCGCCCGACAGGGCCGGAAGACGATCGGCCGCCTCGATCGATTCATACGCGAAGGGATTCCCGTGCTCGTGTGCGAACCGGGCTGTGCGTCGGCGCTGATCGACGATCTCCCGGCGCTGATCGACGACGGCGCCATTGGATCATCGGTCGCGGCGGGGGTGTTCTTCATCGACGCCTTCCTGGCGGAGCGGATGAGGGAAGGCGATCTTGAAGGTCCCTTCCGGTCGGAGTATGGGAAACTGCTGATCCACGCCCACTGCCACCGCAAGGCACTCGGCGGCGCAGGCGACATGAGCGAGATCCTCTCCCTCGTGGCCGGCCTCGAGGTGTAGGAGATCGACTCGGGGTGTTGCGGCATGGCCGGATCGTTCGGCTACGAAAAAGATCACTACGATCTTTCCCTCGCCGTCGGTGAGGACCGCCTCTTCCCGGCGGTTCGCTCGCGCGCGGTGGGCACGGCGGTCGTGGCGTGCGGCTTCAGCTGCCGCCACCAGATCGCCCACGCCACCGGCGTCAGGCCGGTGCATTTCGTGGAGACGATCCGCGGCTGTCAATAGCCGAGCGCCGCGAGGCGATCGCGCGCCGCCTCGTTCGCCGGCTCGATTCGCACGACCCGCCGGAGCATTTCCGCGGCGCCTTGCCGATCACCCTTCCTGACAAGGGCGAGCGCCAGGTTCATCAGGCAACTCGTATCGTTCGGATCGAGCGTCGCGGCGCGACGAAAGGACGAGACCGCCCCGTCGAAATCCCCGATGGAAAAAAGAGCGCTCCCCAGCTCGACATTGCAATCCACCCTATCGACTCCGAGCCGAGCCGCGTCGCGAAGAAGAGGAATCGCCTCATCGACACGCCCCTCTGAAAAAAGGAGTTTTCCCAGGTTGAGGAGAGGAACGGGATCACCGGGTAGGAGTTCTCCTCCATTCCGGAAGAGTTCTTCCGCCTCCGCCCTCTTTCCCTCCATCGCCAGGAGACCGCCGAAATTGATATACGTATCCGGGAAATACGGATCGGCGGCGATTGCGTCGCGATAGGTCCTCTTCGCTTCCGCGGTTTCGCCGGTCGAGGCGAGGTCGAGGGCGAGCACATTTCGAACCTTGGCGTTTCTCCGGTCGAGACGGATCGCCTCGACGAGTTCCTTTCGTCCCTCTTCACGGCGCCCTTCGCCGATAAGCACCACACCGAGATGATAGTGGGCGCCGGGAAAAGCGGGCATCTTCTCGATCGCCTTCTCATAGGCGGCGATCGCCTCCTTCGGCCGGCCGAGACGGGCGAGGAGATTTGCGCGCTGGAACGAATCCTGGCCTTCCGTCGAATCGCGGCTCCCGAGGGGATCGGCCGAGAGGAGCGCAGTGCCCGCGAGAAGGAGAAGGGGGACCGCCAAGCTGGCGCCGCCCCTTCTCACCGCGCGGGCCGTCATCGTCAGCCCGGCGCCGGCGAACGGGAGAAGCGCGGGAACGAGGGGGACGCGGAATCTCGCGCAGACGAAGAAGAGGAGGATCGACACGGCGTACGCGGCGAGATAGAGAACGAGCACTTTTTCCTCCCCCCACCGCCGCCGGCGCGATAGGAAACCCGCCGCCGCGAGGGAGAGAACGACCGCCCACCCGGGAAGGGGGAGTGAAAGGACGCCGTTGCCATCGCGGAAACGGTAGAGATCCCGGTTGTTCCCGATTTCGTATCCACCCAGGAGGTAGATCGATTTCTTCAGGAGGAGCCTAGCGAAATGCGCCGGGTCGGAGGCGATCGAGCGGGCCGCCTCGCCCGCCCAGTAGCGGGAGAGTTCCCCCTCCCCCGGCACGTGGCCGACGCGCCCGGCGGTGAGCCTGCGGATATCGTCATTGTTCCACGACGAGAGTCCTGGAAAGACGGCGTGCATCCCGTCGGCCGACGGGTGATTCCCGATGTAGAAGTTGAGCCCCCCCTGGGAGGCGAGGAAGATCCACTCCCCCGACGTGATCCTGTTGCGGAGGGTGACCGGAACGAGCGAGACGGCGATCACCGCGGTGAAGAGGATGGTGCTCCTCATCCTTCTGCGGGCGAGACCGGCGACGGCGAGGGGGAGGAAGAGAATCACGTTCGGCCTGAGGAGAACGAAGAGCGCCGCCGAAAGGCCGGCGAGAAGGGCGCTCGTATCGTCTTTTCTTTCGCGTGCGGTGAGAAGAGTGTTGAAAAGGAGCGCGGCGGCAAGAGGAAGGATCGAGGCGATGAGCAATTCCCCCTCGAAATAGAGAGTCACCCAGTAGAGTGAGGCGAGGACGCCCGATACGACCGCCGCGTCGGCGTCGAACAGACGTGACGTGAGACGGATGACCAGGTAGACGGTGAGCACGCCGAGAAGGAGTTGCACGAGACGGGCCGCCGCCGGGTCGGCCGAGAGCGCCGCGTAAACGGCGGCTAGGAAGAGGGGATAGCCGGGGGCACGGAAGGTCGACTCCCTCTCGTGCCAGTTCCCCTCTTCGATGGCGAGCGCCTGCGCATGGAACCACCGCCCGTCGAGCGACGGGGTGCGGAAATCGTCCCCCCTCGCGAGGGTGGCGAAATACGAGAGTCGCACGGTGAGCGCCAAGAGAAGCACCGCGCCGACGGCCCAGCGCCATTTCGTCGTTCCCGCCAAACCGTTCTCCTGTTGCCTTCCTTCCGGTGTGCCGATAGAATGACCTGCAACGCATATTGTAACGGATTCGAGGGTTCATTCCATCGGGAGGCTCGGAAAGATGTCCGACACGACGAATCTCGACCGCTCCTCCGCCGGGACGGCCGACGCGCCCGTCACCACCGCGAAGGTCGGCGTCCTCAAGGTGACCGCCGAAAACGTGCTCGAGCGATACAAGGAACTGCTCCGCTCTCTCGACTACACGAAGTATCTTCCCCGCGAGAACGACACGGCGCTGAAAATCAATATCTCATGGGCGAAGTTCTATCCCGCGTGCTCCACCACGCCGTGGCAGCTCGACGGCGTGATCCAATGTCTCCTCGAGGACGGCTACTCCAAGGAACTGATCCACGCGTGCCACAACAACACCGTGGTGGTGAGCGCCAAGGCCGGCGAGAGAAAGAACAAGCATATCCGTGTGGTCCGCAAGCACGGCATCCGGAACATTCATCTCTACGAAGGGGAGCCATGGGATCTCTACGAGCCGAAGGGAGAATTCCTCGTGCTCGATAAGGTCTTCCCCGAGGGGGTCCGCATCCCGCGCCGTTTTCACGGGGAGAACATCATCCACCTTCCCACGATGAAGACCCACGTGTTCACCACGATGACGGGGGCGATGAAGAACGCTTTCGGCGGCCTCCTCGACAGGAAGAGGCACTGGACTCATTCGGTGATCCACGAGACGCTTGTCGACCTTCTGATGATCCAAAAGGAAGTGCACGGCGGTCTTTTCGCCGTGATGGACGGTTCGGTGGTAGGCGACGGTCCCGGGCCGCGCTGCATGGTGGTGAAACCGGGGGGATACATTCTCGCCTCGAACGACATGGTGGCGATCGATGCCGTGTCGGCGAGGATGATGGGTTTCAACCCGATGGATCTCAAGTTCATCCGTCTCGCCCATGAGAAGGGTCTCGGCGTCGGGGAGATGAAGGATATCGAGATCGTGGGCGATCCGATCGAGGGGGTGAACTTCCACTGCACCAAGGCGGACACCTTCGCGAGCCGGGGACAGCACGCCCTCTACCACGGGATTTTCAAGCCGATCGAGCGGCTTCTCACCCACACGCCCCTCGTGGTGCTGACATACATCGCCTCGTGGGCGTATCACGACTGGTATTGGTACCCGGCGATCGGATCGAAACGGGTGGCCGAGTACATGAACACCGAGTGGGGCAGGCTCTTCCGCCGGTACTGAGCGGCCGGCGGGAGCGTTCGGCCGCGCCGGGCGGAGCTGATTCTTCATGAGCCCGTCGGTCGCCTTCGGCAGCAATTCCCTCCGCTTCACCCTTCCCCGGGGGGTCGGCGCACGACGACTCGAACCGCGTTATCCCCCTCCACTCGCCGACGCGCCCCTTGCAGCGGCGTGCGTCCTCGCCGAACCGATCGACACCCCGCCCCTTGCGGAGATCGCGAAGGGCCGCTCTTCGGCGGTGATCGTCGTCCCCGACGGCAGTCGGCCCCTCCCTCTTCCACCCATACTCGAGCCCCTTCTTTCCGTCACCGGCCGTTTTATACCGCTCGAGAAGACGACGATCCTCTTCGCAACGGGAATGCACCGCGCCGTTACGACCGACGAAGCGCGAAACCTCGCCGGACGGCGGATCGACCGGCGCGTGCGCCTTCTCTCGCACGACCCGGGGGATGTCGCCTTCGTGGGGGAGACCGCCCGCGGCGTGAAGGTCTCGCTGAACCGCACCTTTCTCGAAGCGGGTCTTCGCATCACCATCGGCCTCGTGGAACCCCATCTCCTCGCCGGCTTCTCGGGAGGACGGAAGATGATCGCTCCCGGAATCATCGGCCGCGAGGCAATGCCGATTCTCCATGGATACGAGCTGATCGGCCACGCCGACTCGACGGCGGGCGTGCTCGAAGAGAACCCGTTTCACCGGGAGATCGAAGAGATCGCCCGCATGACCCGTGTCGACTTCGCATTGAACGTGACGATCTATTCGGCCCATCGGCCGACGGCGGTGTTCGGCGGATCGCTCACCGCATCCCATCGCGCCGCGGCGAGACGCTGCACGGAGCACTCCCTTCTTCGCGCCGGAAGGAGATGGCCCGTGGTGATCACTTCCGGC
>JAJRWB010000040.1 GCA_024276995.1 Candidatus Eiseniibacteriota bacterium
CGGCTCCACGGCGGTCTTCGTCCAGGCGCTTGGTGTCGTGTAAATGCTCTCGGCGATCTCCGGGATCCACGAAAACACGCCGGTGGTGTCGCCGACCTGGATGCCGAAAGCATGGAGCGAGTCGGAGCCGGTCACCCACAGGTCGACCGAGACGGTATCGCCCGCAGAGACGACGAGAGTGTCCGGCCCGTTGGTGACCTTCCCGTCCAAATCAGTGACTACGGAAAGAGTTGCGGCTGCGGGGGGGGGGCGAGAAGGAGAAAGGCGACGATCAGACCGGTAAGTGGGGGAGAGAGAAACCGCATCACGACCTCCTCTTTGTTCGAGCTTCCGGCAACGGCGCGGCCGGCCGGGAGGACCTTCGATGCGGGTTCGATTCGGCGCGCCTGGGGTCTCTATTATAGCGGGATACGACAGCCGCGTCAATATAGATGCGTATGTATTTTGTGTCTCGTTATTCGAAGCCCCGGCAAGCCGTGAAGCGCAGACACACCGGGTCCCGCCCCCTTCCGCTCACACCATGACGCTGAACGTCCTGAGCGCCTTCATGTACTGGGCGCGCTCGAAGGCGGCCGGGTCGGCGACGTTCCGCTGGCTCATGCTGCCGCGCATCTGCTCCACCGATTCGTACTCGTTCTCCTCGAGCCATTCGACGAGGCCGAGTTCGAGCTGGCGGAGATGGTCGATGCCCGCCTTGAGCAGCACGGAGCAGACCTGGGTCACTTTCGCGCCGGCGAGGAGCATCTTGATCACATCGCACGAATGGCCGATGCCGCTCGTGGCGGCGAGATCCGCCTCGACGCGTCCCGAGAGGATGGCGATCCACCGCAGCGGAAGACGCATCGCCTGGGGCGTGCTGAGCAGCACGTTGCTCACCACTTCAAGCTCTTCGAGATCGATGTCGGGCTGGTAGAAACGGTTGAAGAGGACGAGTCCGTCGGCGCCCGCCTTGTCGAAGCGTTTCGCCACGTGTCCCATGTTCGTGAAGAACGGGCCGAGCTTGAGCGCCACCGGGATATTCACCGCCCCTTTCACGGCGCAGAGGATCTCTTCGTACCCCTTCTCGATCTCCTCGGCCGGCTGGTCGGGATCGGTGGGGATGTTGTAAAGATTCAGTTCCACGGCATCGGCGCCCGCCTGTTCCATCCATGTGGCGAAACTCGTCCAACCGCCCGGCGTGGTGCCGTTCAAACTGGCGATCACCGGCACGTCGACGGCGCTTTTCACCTTGCGGATATGGTCGAGGCACGTTTCCGGCCCCAAGTCGCCCAGCTGCGTATCGGGGAAGTAGGAGGTCGCCTCGGCGTAGCTCTCCGTGCCGTGCGTAAGGTGGTGTTCCATCTCGAGCTGCTCGTGGGCGAGTTGCTCTTCGAAGACGGAACTGAGGACGATCGCCGAGGCGCCGGCGTCCTCGAGTCGCTTCGCGCCGTCGAGCGTCTCCGAGAGGGGAGAGGCGGACGGCACGATCGGCGTGCGCAGTTTGAGACCGAGGTAGGTGGTGCTCAGATCCATGACTACCCCTCCTTCCGCGAAAGGTATTCGTACTTTTTCCAGCGCTCGTTCACGCCTGCCTGGATCTCCTTCCAGAGCCGCTCCGCGTCGGCGGGCCTGCTCTTCTGCAGCATCTTGAAGCGGTTCTCCATGCGCAGGTATTCGGAGAGGGGAAGTTTCGGCGCTCTCGAGTCGAGCTGGAGCGGGTTCTCGCCCGCCGCCGCCCTTTCCGGGTTGTACCGGTAGAGGAGCCACTGCCCGCTTTGCACCGCGGCCTTCTGATTCTGCATCCCCCGCGCCATGTCGATGCCGTGGGCGATGCACTGCGAGTAGGCGATGATGATCGACGGGCCGTCGTACCGCTCCGCCTCGATGAACGCCTTGAGCGTGTGCTCGTCCCGGGCGCCCATGGCGACGCTCGCCACGTAGACATTGCCGTACGTCATGGCAATGGCGCCCAGATCCTTCTTCGCCGTCCGTTTCCCGCCGGCGGAGAACTTCGCCACCGCCGCGAGGGGCGTCGACTTCGATGTCTGGCCGCCCGTGTTGGAGTAGACCTCCGTGTCGAGCACCAGGATGTTCACGTTCCTCCCGCTGGCGAGCACGTGATCGAGGCCGCCGAAGCCGATGTCGTATGCCCACCCGTCGCCGCCGACGATCCAGACGCTCTTTCGACAGAGCATGTCCGCCAGGTCGAGGAGTCTCGCCGCATCGGGCGAGTCGATCTCCTTCAGCTTCTCCTTGAGCGCGGCGACTCTCTGGCGCTGCTCATGAATATCCGCTTCGTCTTTCTGCTCCGCTTCGAGGATCTCCTTCGCCAGGTTCTCCCCGATGCGCACCGCCATCTCCGCGACCAGCTCGCGCGCCATTTCGGTCTGTTTGTCGACCGAAAGGCGGAAGCCGAGACCGAACTCCGCGTTGTCTTCGAAAAGGGAGTTCGACCACGCGGGGCCGCGCCCCTCATGGTTTACCGTCCATGGCGTAGTGGGAAGGTTCCCCCCGTAGATCGACGAGCAACCGGTGGCGTTCGCGATGAGCGCCCGGTCGCCGAAGAGTTGCGACATCAGCTTGAGGTAAGGCGTCTCACCGCAACCGGCGCACGCGCCCGAGAACTCGAAGAGCGGCTGTTGCATCTGCTGCTGCCGGATCGTGTTGCTCTTGAGCGCGAGGCGGTCGACCTCGGGAAGGGTGAGGAAGAACTCCCAGTTCTCTTTCTCCGCCTCGCGGATCGGGGGCTGGGGCGCCATGTTGATCGCCTTGAGCCTCGTCTCCTTCTTGTTCTTTGCGGGGCAGATGTCGACGCACACACCGCAGCCGGTGCAGTCTTCCGGCGCCACCTGGAGGAGGTATTTCTGCCCGGCGAATCCCTTGTCCTTGATGTCGATCGATTTGAACGTCGCCGGCGCGCCTTCGAGGAACGAGGGGTCGCACGACTTGATGCGGATCACGCCGTGGGGGCAGACGATGGCGCACTTGGCGCACTGGATGCACACCTCCGGGTCCCACACGGGAATCTCGAGGGCGATGTTCCTCTTCTCCCACTTCGTGGTGCCCGACGGAAACGTGCCGTCGCACGGCATGGCGCTCACCGGAAGGTCGTCCCCCTTGCCGGCGATGATCGGTGCGGTGACGTTCTTCACGAACTCGGGCGCGCTGTCGGGGAGCACGCCGAGGAGATTGCCGTTGCCGGTCGCCTCGGCCGGGATCTCCACCTCGTGGAGATGGGCGAGCGTGTTGTCCACGGCGCGGAAGTTCATCTTCACGATCTCGTCGCCCTTGGCGCCGTATGTTTTCTGAATGGCGCCCTTGATCTTCTCGATCGCCTCGTCCCTCGGCAGCACGCCCGAAATGGCGAAGAAACAGACCTGCATCACCGTGTTGATCCGCCGTCCCATGCCGCTCTCGTGGGCGACCTTGTAGCCGTCGATAATATAGAACTTCGCTTTCTTTTCGATGAGCGCGCGCTGCACCCGCCCGGGAAGATGGTTCCACACCTCCTCGGCGCTCCACGACGTGTTCAGGAGGAACGTCCCCCCGTCGTCGAGGTTGGCGAGCATGTCGTACGTTTCGAGAAACACCTGCTGGTGGCATGCCACGAAGCTCGCCCGGTTCACCAGGTACGACGAACGGATCGGGTCGGGTCCGAACCGGAGGTGGGAAACGGTGACCGCCCCCGCCTTCTTCGAGTCGTAAACGAAGTAGCCCTGCGCGTTGTTCTCCGTTTCGCCGCCGATGATCTTGATCGTGTTCTTGTTGGCCCCCACCGTGCCGTCCGACCCGAGGCCGTAGAAGAGGGCGCGGATCACCGTGTCCGGTTCGGTGGAGAACGAGGGGTCGTAGTCGATGCTCGTATGGGTCACGTCGTCGTGGATGCCCACGGTGAAGTGATTCTTCGGGCTTTCGAGGGCGAGGTTGTCGAAAATCCCCTTCACCATGGCGGGGGTGAACTCCTTCGAAGAGAGCCCGTAGCGCCCGCCCACGGTGCGGAGCTGTTTGCCTGTTTCATGAAGCGCGGTGACGCAGTCGACGTAGAGCGGTTCGCCGGCGCTCCCCGGCTCCTTCGTCCTGTCGAGAACGGCGATCGATTTCACCGACGGAGGGATCGAGTCGATGAAACGCTTTACGTCGAAAGGACGGTAGAGTCGTACCTTGATAACGCCCACTTTTTCGCCGTGACCGTTCATGTAATCGACCGTCTCGTGGGTGGCGTCGGCACCCGAGCCCATGAGCACGATCACCCTGTCGGCGTCGGGCGCGCCATGGTAGTCGAACGGGTGGTAACGCCGCCCGGTCAGCTCGGCGAAGCGATCCATCGCCGCCTCGGTCTTGTCGGCGCACGCGTCGTAGTACGGGTTCACCGTCTCGCGGGCCTGGAAGAAGACGTCCGGGTTCTGCGCCGTGCCGCGGATTACCGGCCTGTCGGGCGAAAGGGCGCGGTGCCGGTGGCGCCGGACGAGGTCGTCGGTGATCATGGCGTGGAGAACGTCGTCGTCGAGGCGCTCGATCTTCTGGATCTCGTGGGACGTGCGGAAACCGTCGAAGAAGTGGATGAACGGGATGCTCGACTCGAGGCTCGCCGCGTGGGAGATGAGGGTGAAATCGTGGGCTTCCTGCACCGAGGAGGAGGCGAGCATGCCGAAGCCGGTGGTACGCGCCGCCATGACGTCGCTGTGATCTCCGAAAATCGAAAGCGCGTGGGTCGCCACGGTGCGGGCGGCCACGTGAATGACCGTGGGCGTCAGCTCCCCGGCGATCTTGAAGAGATTCGGGATCATCAGGAGAAGTCCCTGGGAAGCGGTGAACGTGGTGGTGAGCGAGCCGGTTTGGAGCGCGCCGTGAACGGCGCCCGCCGCGCCCGCCTCGCTCTGCATCTCGACCACGTCGGGCACCGTGTTCCAGATATTCGGCTTGTCCATCGCCATCCACGCGTCGGACCATTCGCCCATCGGCGACGCCGGTGTGATCGGATAGATGGAAATCACTTCGTTGATTCGGTAGGCGACATCCCCCACGGCTTCATTGGCGTCGATGGTGGTCATCGTTCTCCGATCGGCGGCGTTCTCGCCGGATCGGGATCGCGACCTTTCCATCGCGGCAGGCGAACTGGCCATAACCACATACCCCCCTCGGAATCTGATTCTGAAAACGTAATATCCCCGGCGACGGGGATGACCGGGATCCTCACTTTCCTGCTGCTCCTAATAGAGAGTACGCCCCGGGACGCACCGGCGCAAGACGCCATTGTCCGCCGGAATCCCTTGCTCCTCACCGGGAATGTTCATAGCATCGTCGAAGAGGGAGGAGAAAGGTCGCCATGGCGGAGATTGCCGGAACGATGCTGCGCGTGGCGGGAATCGTACTGCTCGACGCGGCGCTTCTCGTCTCGCTCGTGGCGATCCCGATCGGGTTGCCCGGGAACTTCGCGATCCTCGCCCTGGCGCTCGTCCTGGCGCTCGTGACGAAGTTCGCGCTGGTCGGCTGGGGGGCGATCGCCCTTTTCGCCGGCGCCGCCCTGGCGGGGGAGATCATCGAGGGGCTTCTCGGGCCGATCGTGGCGGGGCGCTACGGGGCGACGAAATGGGGCGTGGCGGGCGCGCTCGTCGGCGGGATCGCCGGCGGCGTGGCGGGCACGGCGGTTCTCCCCGTAGTCGGCACGCTGATCGGTTCGTTCGCCGGCACCGCGCTGGGCGCGCCCCTCCTCGAGTGGAGCCGCGGTGCGTCGACGGGCGAAGGGGTGCGCGCCGGTTTCGGCGCTTTCCTCGGGAGGGGAATCGCCTCGGCGGTGACACTCGCCATCGGTATCTCCCTCGCCGCGTGGCTCGTCGCCAGGGTGCACGGGTCATGATCGGGATTCTCCTGAGCAATCTGGGCACTCCGAGCGCGCCGACGGCGCCGGCACTGCGGCGATACCTCGCCCAGTTCCTCTCCGATCGGCGCATTGTCGACGTGAATCGCCCCCTCTGGTGGCTGATCCTCCACGGCGTGATCCTACGCACGCGCCCGGCGAAATCGGCCGCCAAATACAGGAAGATCTGGACCGACGAGGGGTCCCCTCTCCTTTCGATATCAAGACAACAGCGCGCGGCGATCGGCGCAGAGTTGGAAAGAGCGATGGGCGACTCCTTCCACATCGCTCTTGGGATGCGCTACGGCGAACCGTCGATCCGCTCCGGCCTCGACGAGCTTTGCGGGGCGGGCTGCCGTAAGGTGCTCGTCCTTCCCTTGTATCCCCAGTACGCGAGCGCCACCACGGTGTCGACCTACGACGCGGTGGCCGACGCGCTTCGCGCGGTGCCGGTGGCGCCGGAGATCCGCTTCGCCGGTTCGTACTACGA
>JAJRWB010000041.1 GCA_024276995.1 Candidatus Eiseniibacteriota bacterium
AGGATCGCGCCGGGCGCGATGTCGCTTCGGGGGTCTATTTCGCAAGGCTCGTCTCGAACGGCGATGCGGTGGTGCGAAAGATCGTGCTCATCAGGTGAGTCTTCCCCCGCCCGTCAGTTCACGCCGCCCGGTGTTTCCGTTAGCGCGGGCGTAACGGCGTAGAGGAGCAGACTCCCATTTCGGCCGACCGGTTCTCCACACCCCGTTTCGACGCCTCCACCTTGCGCCCCTTCCAGGTCGGCCCGGATCGCGCCGGCCCTTTCACCGTCTCGCCCTATGTCGAGCAGGACGTGGGTAACGCCGTACTCGGCGAGAATCTCTCTTCGCTCCCACGACGCGGTTGCCGGATCGAAGAATCGCTCCCCGGCGGAACGTCGTCTTTGTGCTTCGCCGATGATCAGCGGGTTCGGCTTCGTCGTGACGCTGCGCGCCCCGGTCAGCGCCGGGATGACGAGCATCCCCTTTTCCGAAAGAACGATATCGCCTTCATGCAGCAATGGACGGAGGAAGAGGTATTCCCCGGCCGGACCGACCCGCCCGGCTCCGGCGCCGTCGAAGGAGATCCTGCCGGCATGGGCGCGGATCCCCGACACGCGGCTCGTGACGGCGGGAAGGAGAAGCACGATCATCGGTGCCACGAGCCACCGGCGGCGCGAACGCCATGTGTTGTGAAGAGTCGCCGCGATGGCGAGGTGGAGGAAGAGCGCGCCGTAGAGAATGAACCTTCCCCCGATCGCCACGCCGGCGGCGAGGGAGAAGAAGTAGATGGCGGCGCAGATGACGATTCCCGCGAGAGGGAGCGATTTTCCCCGGTTCCATGCGAGGTGGATCGCCGCGGGAACTCCGTAGAGCGCCGTGCCGAGGCCGCTCACCTGGTGGCGGAAAAGAGGGGTGTTGAACCAGCTGCTCCGCGTCCCCCGTGTGAAGATGGTCCAGTAGTCGAACCAGGGCCAAGCGAAAGTGGCGAGGAACGCCGCGGCCGGTACGACGAGGAAAAGGGCGGCACGTCTCGTGTTTCGTCGCGCTTCGGGGAGGGCGAACACGGCGGCGAAACAGAAGACACCGGTGATCGGATGGGTGATGAAGAGCGTCACCGCGAGCAGCGCGAAGAGCGTTCCCCGCATGTGTCCTCCCCTTTCCAGCCAGTCCGACACGAGGCGGAGAACGTGGAGGGATAGGGCGAAGGCGAATGTGCCGTAGTAAGAAAGCACGATCGGGAAGAGTTCAAGGTGATACGCGTTCGTCCAGTTCCACGATCGACCCCACACGAGGAGCATGACGAGAAGCGCGACGGCTGGAAGAGAGCCGTTTCCGATTTCCTTCGTGACGAAGCGCCATAGGCCGGTTACGAAAAGAAGGAGATTCACCGCCGCCGCCAGCTCGAGAACACGGAAGACGTCCAGCCCGGTGATGCGCATCACCGATCCCCAGAAGAAAATGTACGGCGTGAAACGGGGGGACGTGTTACCGGGAAGATCGATGATCGGGTTCGTCGGGTGGAGTGGGTGAAGAGATGCCTCGCGCACCGATGCGGCGAGTTCCCAGTAGTCGTAACTCGTCTCCCACGGAATCGTCCGTATGGCGAAGAGGGAGAACGCCAGGAGACCGGCGGAGAGAAGAACGTAGAAAAGCGCCCCGTTTCCGGTAAACGTCGACCGGTGTTTCAACAATGCCTCCGATCCGGACCCGCACCGTACTATTTTCCCCGATCCGCAGCCGCCGAACCAGCGAAAATCGTTCGTTCCCGGCGAAGCGGCGGGGGGAAGAGGCGCGGGCGGACCGGTTTCGACGATTGTCCGCTCCAGTCCCCGCCGTTCCTGTAAGCGCATCGTCGTCGCTGCCGAAAATCGGTATGGACGACGGATCTTCACGGAAGGAGTCGAGTTGGAGCAGCGGATCGACCGGATCACGAGAAGCGCGGGCGATCTACCCGCCCTCCCCGCGGTAGCTTCCCACGTGATGCGTCTCGTCGCCGATCCCGATACGTGCGCCGAAGATCTGGAACGGGTGATTCTCCGCGACCAGGCGATGACGGCGAAGGTGCTCAAGATCTCCAACTCGGCGCTCTTCGGTGTGCGCCACAGGATCGGCACACTCAGCCAGGCGATCCCGATCCTCGGTCTTCGCACGCTCCGCTCCCTCGTGGTGGCGGCGTCGACGGAGTCGCTCTTCCGGTCGAAGAATTCCTGTTTCAAGGAGAAGATTCTCTGGGAGCACTCCCTCGCCGTGGCGCTCGCGTCGAGACTCCTCGCCCGGGAAAGCGGCTACCGCGAGACGGAGCAGGCGTTCGTGGCGGGGCTGATCCACGATATCGGAAAGCCGGTGCTCGACAAGACGCTCGGCGACGAGTACCAGGAAATCGTGGAACATGTGTACAACAACCCGGAGACGACGTTCCACGAAACGGAAATGGAAAAGCTCGGCTTCGACCACAGCGAACTCGGCGCCCTGGTGGTGAACAAGTGGAAGCTCTCCGGCGGATTGGAGGAGACGGTGCGGCTTCACCACGCCCCGAAGAGCGCCGTCCTCGATCCCCATCTCTGCGCGGTGGTCAGCCTGGCGAACCTGATCTGCGTGAAGCTCGAGATCGGCCCGGAGAAGAGACCCGACCTCGACTTGTCGTTCACCGACGCCACGGCGATGCTCGATGTCGATCCGGGACAACTCGACCTGATCTTCAACACCGTCGAAGAGACGCTCGCCATCGAAAAGGAGATGTTCAGCATCAACTGACATCCCCGCCTGTCGCCCCGTCCCCGTCGGTTCGCGCCCGATTTCTTTCCGGCCGAAACGCCCGACGTGCCGTATAATTCCCTGGAATGGGAACCGTTTTTCATCCCCTTCTTTCGGAAAAGAGGTCTGTCGATGAACATCCTGGATCATGTGGGGAACACGCCGCTCATCGAGCTGAAGAAGACGGGCACCGATCGGGCCGTCCATATCTTCGCGAAACTGGAACTGCTCAACCCCACCGGCTCCCTCAAGGATCGGATCGCCCTTCGGATGATCACCGAGGCGGAGAAGAGGGGGGAGCTGAAACCGGGCATGACGATCATCGAGGCGACGAGCGGCAACACGGGGATCGCCCTCGGCATGGTGGCGGCGGCGAAGGGATACGCGCTGAAGCTGTTCATGTCGGAGCGCAAGACGATCGAGCGGCGGAAGATGCTTTCCTATTGGGGCGCCGAGGTGGTGCTCACATCGAAGGACAATCCGGACAGCCATATTTTCGCCGCCAAGGAACTCGCCGCCGCCGAGCCGGAGAAATACTTCTACATCGACCAGAACGAGAACGAGGACAACGTGCTCGCCCACTACCACGGCACCGGCCGGGAGATCGTCGAGGCGCTCGACGGGAAGGTCGACGCTTTCGTCACCGGCTTCGGGACGGGCGGGTGCCTGATGGGCTTCGCCCGCTACTGCCGTGACCATGGAGTGGAAGCGGCGATCCACGCGGTGGAGCCTGCGGGCACGCCGAGCCGGATCGACGGGTTGAAGCACGGCTCGGAGGCGTACCAGCCGCCGATCTACGACCGCTCGCTGCTTTCCGGCACCATCGGGGTCGGCGATACCGACGCGATCGTCGCCGCGCGCCGGCTCGCCCGCGAGGAAGGGCTCATCGCCGGGATCTCGTCGGGCGCGAACCTGCACGCCGCGGTGCAGGTCGCGTCGCGAATGGAGAAGGGAAACGTGGTGATCGTCGTGTGCGATCGCGGGGAACGCTACTTCAGCACCGATCTGTTCGCGTAAGAACGCGGACCGCCGATCGGCTCTCACCGCGCCGTACGTTCAGCGCCGTTTCGCCTTGCGATGATCGTGCCGCCCGGACGTTTTCCCGTTGCTTCGTTCCGATGAGTGACCGCGCTTCGCCTTCGCCGCGTCGTGGCGGGTGACTCTCTTCAGCGTCGAACCGGAAGCGCGCGAGAACGACGCGAGCCCGACCGCCCTGCTCCTCCCTGCGCGGATCTTCGCTTTTTGTCCCACCGGCCGGTATCGCTCCATCTTTCTCCTACCGACGCGGTAGACCGACCGTTCCATCGAGACGGCGCTCACCCGCCGGGGCGAGATCTTTCTCACGTAATCGATGTCGAGCCGCGTGCCGGCGGGGAGTACCCGCCGGGTGGTGAAGAAGCGCCGCGACCGGTCGACCGGCAGTGCGCGGCCGCACACCGGCGTGTCGTAGAAGTAGCGATTCTCCACGAAGATCCAAAGGTCGAAGCCGACGCCGCTCCGATCATAACCGTGACGGTTGTCGTAACCGTAAGCCCAACGGTCGCCGCCGAACGAATACGAGATGCGGCTTTCATAGCGGAAGGTCGCGGGCGGGAGCGGCGCCCAGCCGACATAGCCGTCGACCACGCCCCACGTGACCCATGCGGGCGCGTAGTCGTATCCCGGAATCCAGCCCCACCCGCGTGAGCCGAAATGGACCCATCTACCGTAATGATGGGGTAGCCATCCCCATGGCTCGTAGGAGACCCATGTGATTCCGCGGTTCGTGTAGATCCAGTGACCGTTCAAGTACGGACGCCATGAATGGTCGACAATCGGGAACCAGACGTCGACGCCGACGGAAGGCTCAAAGTTCCACCAGCCGTATCCGTCGAGCGCTTCGTGGTAGCTTCCGGAGATTCCGATCTCGAAAAACGATGTCGCCGGTGCGGTATGTCCTGCCGACAGATACGGCCCGCGGCACGACGCGTCGAGGATTTCGCCGGCAACGAACCGAAGTACGTCGGCGCCGATGACCAGGCGGAAATCGGCTTGTGCGCGCGTTGTCGAAAAGGAGAGGGCGATCACCGGAAGGGCGATCATCACGGCGAATCGGTTTCGCTTCTGCATCGGTTGCCTCCTTCCATCGGGCGGTGCTTCTGTCCCTTGGAAAGGCAACCACCGTGCCGAAAGGAACGCGCCGGCACGACTTCCTTCAATTCGTTTTCCCGGAGCGGTTTGGAGCGGCGGCGTGAGACGGCGCGAACAAGCGCGGCCGGCACCTCTGCGCGCGACGTGGGGCGAAGAGACACGGCGGCGCGTCAGATCCACACGGAAGAGCGGTCTTCTCCCCGCCCCGTCATGCGATCGGCACCGGCTTGCCCGTCTTGTCGACGGCGACGAACACCACTTCCGCTTCGGTGACGGCGTGGGTATCGTGTGGTTCCCTCGCCCGCTCCGCCTCGACGAGCACCTTCGTGGTGATCGACGTGGTGCCCGTGGCGGTCACCTCGGCATAGAGGGAGACGAGGTCGCCCACGTAGACCGGCTGGCGAAAGATCACTTCCTTCATCGAAACGGTGACGATGCTGTGTTTCGTCATCCTCTTGGCGGCCACCGCCGCCGCTTGGTCGATGTACGACAGTATGATCCCACCGAAAATCGTGCCGTATCCGTTCGTGTCTTTCGGGAGAAGCACCACGCGGATGGCGGGATCGCGGAACTGCTGATTCTTCAAGGACGGCCTCCTTCCGATTTCACCTTGCATTTGTATCACGATTCGCCCCGTTTCACCCTATATTGATGGGAGGAAGGAGGGTGGTCCTTGAGCGAGCGGCGAAAAACGACCGAAGTGAGAATCGGCGGCGTCGTCATCGGCGGCGACCACCCGATCGCCATCCAGTCGATGACCGTTTCCGATACGAACGATGTGGCCGCCTCGTCGGCGGAGGTGATCCGCCTCGCCACGGCGGGCGCGTCGATCGTCCGTCTCACCGTGCCGTCGATGAAGGCGGCCGACGCGATGGCGAGAATCCGCGAGCGCGTGCGGGGCGAAGGGTGCGATGTTCCTCTCGTGGCGGACATCCATTACACGCCGAACGCGGCGCAGCGCGTGGCCGCCGTGGTGGAGAAGGTGCGCGTCAACCCGGGGAACTTCGTCGATCGTCCGGGGAAGAATCTGGGCGGCGTCACGTTCGAAGAGGGCGCCGCGCGGGTGGCCGAGATATTCGGCCGTCTCGTGGAGACGCTCAAGGAGCATCGCGTCGCTCTCCGTGTCGGCGTCAATCACGGATCGCTCTCGGAAAGGATGACGAGCCGCTACGGCGATTCCCCGGAAGGGATGGTCGAATCGGCCCTCGAGTACGTGGCGGTGTGCGAAACGCACGGCTTTCGGGACGTGGTCGTCTCGCTCAAGTCGTCGATCCCGGCGGTGACGGTGGCGGCGAACCGGCTTTTTGCACAGAGGGCGGACCGGGCCGGATGGCGTACGCCGCTCCATGTGGGCGTCACCGAGGCGGGGATGGGCGACGAAGGGCTTCTCCGGTCGGCGTCGGGTATCGGAACACTCCTGGCCGAGGGGATTGGAGACACGATCCGCGTGTCGCTCACCGGCGATCCGGCGACCGAGATACCCGCGGCGCGGAGGATTCTCGATGCGGCCGGTGTCATGCGGGGGATGCGACGTGCCTCGGGGCGGCCGGGCGTCGTGAGGGGAAGAGAGACCGAGGCGGTTCGCATCGGTCCGTCGATCGTCGGCGGAGATGCGCCGGTGGCGGTGCTCGCGCCGCTCGTGGCACGGCCGGCGCGAGGAGGCGCGGATAGATCGGAAGAGGGCCCGGGCGCCGGCTTCGAAGCGGGCGAGCCGCCCGACATCGTGATCGCCGGCGAAGGGGTTGGGGAAGAGCCTCGGCGCGGCGCGGCGCCCGGGAAGGGCGTTCTGCACGTCGCGCGCACGGCGGCGGACATCGTGCGGCTTGCACAGAAAGGAGCGGACGCCGTCTGGTTCGTTTTCGACCGGGGCGATTGCGCATCGAGCGCCGCCTGGAGCGACGCGGCGAAAGCGATCGCCGGTTCGGGAACGGTCCCGGTGGTCACCCTCTCCACCACCGCCTCCCCGGGTCGCGCCGGCGACACGCCCGGTCGCACGTTCGGGGCGCTCCTCGATGATCTCCTCGACGCGATGCCCGGCGCCTTCGACAAGGGGGCGCTCGTCGCGGCCGCCGGCGCGCTTCCGATCGACACGGCTCCCGCCCTCGAGATGGCCCTTGCGAGACGGAAGCTCCGCTGGCCTCACCTTCTCGTCATGGGCGGGGAAGAAGACGTTCTCGCCGACGTGATCGCCTTGTCGCCCCCTCTCCTCGACGGCATCGGCCACGCGGTCGCCGTGCGCGCCGCACCCGGCGCGGGAAGCGACGCGGCGGCCGAGCGCGCCTGGCGCCTCCTCCAGGCGACGCGCAGGCGACTGATCCGCATCGAATATATCTCGTGCCCGTCGTGCGGCAGGACGCTCTTCGATCTCGACGAGGTTACCGGCGCGATCCGGAATCGAACTTCCCATCTCAAGAATGTGAAGGTGGCCGTCATGGGGTGTATCGTGAACGGTCCGGGCGAGATGGCGGACGCCGACTTCGGTTATGTCGGAAGCGGTCCCGGGAAGATCGATTTGTATGTCGGGCGCGAGAAGGTGATGAAGAACGTGCCGGAAGGAGATGCCGTGGAGAGGTTGGTCCACCTGATCCGCGAGCGCGGCGCGTGGAGCGAGCCATGCGCACCGGGCGATCCGATCGGGCCGTCGGCGGCCTAACCTCCCAGTTTCGCCCTGATCTCCACCGCTTCCGCCGGCACCGGGTCGATCCGCTCCATCTCCTCGGCAATCCTCTCCGCGTCTTCCTCTTTTCCCATGGCGATCAGCGCGAAGGCGAGTTTCTTTCGCATGCGAAGCAATTCGTCGAGGGGGATCGGTTCGCTCGTCGTCTGCGCGGCGCGTGTGAGGGCGAGCGCCCCCTTTTCGTAGAAGGTCGCCGCCTTCTTCCATTCACCGATGCGGCCGAAGAAGTCGGCCGCCCTCTCGAAGTCGGCCGGTTCGGGACCTCGCCGCGCCGTGCCGTGGCCGACAATCGTGCCGCCCACTCCCTGGGGATCGAGGAACACCTCCCAGACGGCCGCCGCCGTGTCATGGTCGCCGAGCCCCTCGGCGATCCGCGCTTCGAGAGAAAGATCGCCGTCGAGGAGCTTTTCGCCGCGCACCTTCCGGTAGAGTTTTTCCGCCTCCGCCGCATCGTCCGCCGAGAGGAGGGCGTCGATCGTGTGGACAAGCACGTCGGCGCGCCGCCTCGGGCCGAACCGGTCGGGGTATTGCAGCACGATGTCGCACAGTTTGCCGAGCATGTCGGCCGCCTCCCGGGGGCGATCGAGATCCTTCAGGATGATGCCCCTCGAAAGGGTGGCAAGAACGAGGGAAGGCTCGCTCCGGATCGCTTCGCCGAGCAGCTTGACGCCCTCTTCTTTCGCCCCCGATCCCGCGCGGGCGAGCCCGAGAAAGAGGAGCCCGTACGGATCGTGGGGGGCGTTCTCGATAAACTCTCCGAGCAGCTCGGCGGCGTCCTCGAACCGCCCTTCGCTCCATAGGACGAAACCCCGCCGGAACTTCACGGGCCGCGCGAAGATCGCCTCCTTTTCCGCCTCCTCGAGCGGTTCGGTATACGAGTCGGTGAGTGCGGTGATCAGGTCGTCGTCGCGGTGATCGACGCTCGCCCTCTTCGCGCGAATATCCGACGCCGTCTCGCTTCCGGGCGTGGTCGCCGCCGCTTCTCCCGCCGCGATTGCCGGCGTGCGGGCCAGCCCGTTCGGCCGCCAAAGGAGTGTCTCGAACCGCGCCTTTTCCGCGTCATCCGCCGCGAACGAAAGGGCGATGTCGAGCAGTTCCCGTGCATCGTCGAGGTCGCCGTCGCCTTCGAGAGTCGCAATGGCGTCCACGAGGTGTTCCTTGTAATTGGAAGTGAGTTCCGCCAGGAGTTTCTCTCCCCGCGCGCGGCCCTCGCGATCGTTCTCCGGCAGCCGCCCGAGAGCCTTCTCCACCGTCGAGATCGCCTCGGGCCAGCACTCGTCCCGGCCGAGCGCCTCCGCCGTTTCGAAGAGCTTGTCCGCTCCGCCTCCGAAGAATCTGTTCCACATGCCGGTCATGATCGGTTGATTATAGCCGAATTCACCGGGGCGGAGGGGTTTTCGGAAAGAGGGGGGCTCTCACATTCCTGGAAGATGTGCGGCGTTCCGCCGCTTCCAACCGACCGATCGGCCCCTTGCGCCGATCGTACCGGCCACCCATCGCACCCCACCTATCCGATCCCAACGCCGAAAAATCGTTTATACTGGCGGCAATGCCGGGGCGCTTCCCGGCGGAGGCGACGGATCGAATCATGAATGAGAAGAAAGAACAGCGCGGACATCTCGACCTGGCGGTCGAAATCAGCCGGGCGGTGCGCGGCGCAGGCGGGCGCGCCCTCGCCGTGGGGGGGTATGTGCGCGACCGGCTCCTCGGCATCGAGCGCGAGGATGTCGACCTCGAGGTGTTCGGCGTCGAGTCGCGCCGTCTTGTCGAGATCCTTTCCTCCTTCGGGCGTGTCGACCTCGTGGGAAAGGCGTTCGGCGTGCTCAAGGTGGGCGGTCTCGACGTGTCGCTTCCGCGACGGGAGACGAAGACCGCCGCCGGCCACAAGGGGTTCCATATCGATTCCGATCCGTCGATGTCGTACGAAGAGGCGTCGCGCCGGAGGGACCTGACGATCAACGCGATGGCGGAGGATCTTCTCACCGGCGAAATCCTCGATCCCCACGGCGGCCGGAAGGACCTCGACGAGAGGATGCTCCGCGCCGTCGACGAAGACCACTTCGGAGAGGATCCCCTGCGCGTCCTCCGGGTCTGTCGCTTCGCCGCGCGCTTCCTCTTCCACGTGGAGAAGAAGACCGCCGCACTCTGCCGCACTCTCGATCTTTCCGAGCTTCCGGCCGAACGGCTCTTCGAAGAGTTCTCCGGCATGCTCCTCCAGCCGCACTTCCCGTCGGTGGCCTTTCAGACGATGCGCATCGTCGGGGCGGTCCGCTTTTTCCCGGAACTCGAGGCGCTCATCGGTTGTGAACAGGAATACGAATGGCACCCGGAAGGGGACGTCTGGGTCCACACGCTCCTCGTAACGGACGCCGCAGCGGAGCTGAAGACGGGCGATCGGTACGAGGACCAGGTGCTGATGTTCGCGGCGCTCTGTCACGACTTCGGGAAGCCGGCCACAACGAAGTTTGAAGACGGCCGGATCCGGTCGATGAACCATGAAGCGCTCGGCGAAGCGCCGGCCCGTTCCTTTCTCGGGAGGCTGACGCGGGAGAAGCAGCTCATCGATGACGTGGCGGCCCTCGTGGTGTACCACCTGAGACCGCACATGCTCCGGAAGGGAAGCGCCGGTCCCGCGGCGATCCGCCGGCTCGCCACGAAGATCCCGATCGAGCGACTCGTCCGCCTCTCCCGCTCCGATCACTACGGTCGGACGACGCCCGACGCCCTGGCGCGGATCTACCGGGCGGGTGACTGGCTCCTCGAACGGGCGCGCGAGCTGGAGGTGGCCGAAAGCGGTCCGAAGCCGATCCTGATGGGGCGCCACCTGCTCGAAAGGGATGTCGCGCCGGGACCCGAAATGGGAAGGATTCTCGCCCTCGCTTTCGAGGCGCAGATCGAAGGGGAATTCGACGATCTCGAAGGAGCGATCCACTGGTTTGAGACGAGGAGATAAAGCTATGGATATGAATCGATATACGGAAAAATCGCAGGAAGTGATTTCCGCTGCGCACGAGATGATGGTGCGTCGCGGCCATTCGGAAGTGGACGGCATCCATCTTTTCGCCGCCCTTCTCGAACAGGAGGGTGGGCTCTTTCCCGGTCTTCTCCGCAAGATGGGCGTTTCTGTGGAGCAGGTGGCGGCCGAGGCGAAGAGCGCCCTCGATAAGCTCCCGAGCGTCTCCGGCCCGGGTACCGAGGCGGGAAAGATCTACGTGAGCCGGAGGCTGAACAAGATCCTCCTCGGTGCCGTGGACGAGGCGAAGCGTCTGAAAGACGAGTATGTGTCGGTGGAGCATCTCGGCCTCGCACTCATCGACGATCGCTCCGCCGCCGGCCCGGGCGAAATCCTCCGAAACGCCGGCGTGGACCGCAACGGCTTCCTCAAGGCGCTCACCGACGTGCGCGGCAACCAGCGCGTCACGAGCGCCACGCCGGAGGGGGCGTACGATTCTCTCGCCAAGTACGGCATCGACCTCGTCGACCAGGCGAAGAAGGGGAAGCTCGACCCGGTGATCGGCAGGGACAGTGAGATCCGCCGGGTGATCCGGATCCTCTCGCGCAAGACGAAGAACAACCCGGTGCTCATCGGCGAACCGGGAGTGGGGAAGACCGCCATTGTCGAGGGACTCGCCCAGAGGATCGTGCGGGGCGACGTGCCCGAGTGGATGAAGGACCGGTCGATCTTCTCTCTCGATCTCGGCGCGCTCATTTCGGGGGCGAAGTTCCGCGGCGAATTCGAAGAGCGGTTGAAGGCGGTGCTCGGCGATATCAAGAAGAGCGACGGGCGGATTCTCCTGTTCATCGACGAGATCCACAACATCGTCGGTGCCGGGAAGACGGAAGGGTCGACCGACGCGGGGAACATGCTCAAGCCGATGCTCGCCCGCGGCGAGCTGCACTGTATCGGCGCCACCACCCTCGACGAGCATCGCAGGTATATCGAAAAGGACGCCGCCTTGGAGCGGCGCTTCCAGCCGGTGCTGGTCGACGCCCCGTCGGTGGAGGACAGCATCTCGATTCTTCGAGGCCTGAAGGAACGGTTCGAGCTGTTTCACGGTGTTCGGATCAAGGACGGCGCCCTCGTGTCGGCGGTGGTCCTGTCGAACCGCTACATCAGCGACCGCTTCCTCCCCGACAAGGCGATCGACCTCGTCGACGAGGCGTGCGCCATGCTCCGCACCGAGATCGACTCGATGCCCGCCGAACTCGACGAAGTGACGCGCCGGGTGATGCAGCTCGAAATCGAGGACGCGGCGCTCGCGAAGGAGAAGGACCGCGCCAGCCGCGATCGACTCGAGGCGCTCAGGAAGGAACTCGCCGAACTCCGCTCGAAGGAAGACGCCATGCGCGTCCGGTGGGAGGCGGAGAAGGAGGAGATCGCGAAGGAGCGCAACCTGCGCGAGGAAGCGGAGAAGGTGCGTCTCGAAATCGAGAAGGCGAAAAGGGCGTACGACTTGAACCGCGTGGCGGAGTTGGAACATGGAAAGCTGCCCGAAATCGAGCGGCGGCTGAAGGAGTACGAGGAGGAATCGGAATCGGGTGAAGGGGGCGAGAGACTTCTCACCGAGGAAGTGGACGAGGAGACGGTGGCGGGGATCGTCTCGAACTGGACCGGCATCCCGGTGAACCGCCTCGTCGAGGGAGAGCGGGAGAAGCTCCTCAGGCTCGATGAGATTCTTCACGAGAGGGTGATCGGACAGGACGAGGCGGTACGGCTCGTGGCGGACGCGGTGATCCGCTCGCGCTCGGGCATCAAGGATCCGCGCCGTCCGATCGGGTCGTTCATCTTCCTCGGTCCCACCGGCGTGGGGAAGACCGAGCTGGCGAAGACGCTCGCCCGCGCGCTCTTCGACACCGAGGAGAACATGGTGCGCATCGACATGAGCGAGTACATGGAGAAACACGCCGTATCGCGGCTCATCGGCGCGCCCCCCGGCTACGTCGGTTATGAAGAGGGTGGTCAGCTCACCGAGGCGGTGCGGCGAAAGCCGTACGCCGTGCTTCTCTTCGATGAAATCGAAAAGGCGCATCGCGATGTGTTCAACGTGCTTCTCCAGATCCTCGACGACGGCCGCGCCACCGACGCCCAGGGACGGACGGTCGATTTCAAGAACACGGTGATCATCATGACGTCGAACATCGGTTCCCACTTCCTTCTCGAGGGCGTCGACGACGCCGGGGGGATCGACGAGAAGGCGCGCGACGCCGTGATGGGCGAGCTGCGGAGGCACTTCCGCCCCGAGTTCCTCAACCGCGTCGACGACGTCGTCCTTTTCAGGCCGCTCACCCTCGCCGAGATCGAACAGATCGTTGACCTCATGACGGGGGAGCTGCGCGAACGACTGGCGGAGCGGAAGATCGGCCTCAGCATCACCGAGAACGGACGAGAGTTGATCGCCAAGGAGGGGTTCGATCCCGTTTACGGTGCGCGGCCGCTCAAGCGTTACATCCAGCATGAGCTGGAGAGCCGGATCGGGCGCTCGCTCATCGCCGGCGACCTCGGTGCGGGGGGGACGATCGTGGTCGACGCCGTCGACGGGCGGCTCGACGTCTCTACTGAAGCACCACGAACTTCCGGCTAGCCTCGAAGGCGCCCGATACGAGCTTGAGGAAGTAGATCCCCGGCGCGACGGTGTCGCCCGAGTCGTTCCTTCCGTCCCACTCGACGAGTCGCGAGAACCCGGCGGAGAATTCGCCGTCGTACGCGGTGCGTACCAAACGTCCGGCGATGCTGTAGATCTCGATCCGCACCTCTCCCGACACGGGAAGATTGAAACGGATCTTGTACGGTTCGCCCGACGTGAGAAGATATGGGTTCGTCGAACCGGCGAATGTGTCGTCGCCGAATAGGAGCGCGTACTCCGACGGCGTGGCCGCCTCGACGACCGCCGACGGCATCGATTCGTAGCCCGGCAGCGAATCGGACAGGGTGCGCAAACGGAAGTATCGATAATCGGATGGCGCGCCCGCGTCGTACTCTCCCGCGGCGGCGGCAAGGGGCGCACGGTTCATCTTCTCCCACGGACCGGCCGCCGACATCGCGCGATAGAGGTTCACACCGGTGGCGAAGCTGTTCTTGACGATCCACTTCAGTTTTACGCCGTTCGTTTCGTCGACGACGAGCACCGAGTCGGGATCGACCTCGCCGAAGGGGAAGAAGCCGCCGTCGAGGAGCCACTCGTCGGGATCGTAGGCGAGACTCTCCGCACCGGCCGCGAGATGGAAGAAGAACGTGTCCGCCGGCGCGCCCGAAGTCCGCACGGTGATCGTCGTGTCGTTTCCATCGGCGAGAAAAACGCGAAGATCGACGGGGGCGATGAAAGGGGAGATCGAGTCGGCGTGCGCCTGGGTGAGGCGCACCCAGAGCGATTCGCCCGACGCGCCGGCGTAAGGATCGACGATGAACGTCGGTCCCCCCGTGCCGTAGATCCACTGGTCCCAGAAGTAGTCGAGGTCGAGACCGGTCACCGCCTCGCACGAGGCGCGGAACTGTTCGGTATCGGCGAACCCCCCCCGGGCGAGGGCGTCCTCCATGTGGCGGTCGAGGGAGGCGAAGAAGAGCGAGTCGCCCACGGTGCGCCTGAGCTGGTGAAGCGCCCACGCGCCGCGGTGGTAGACCGCGCGGAAGTAGGGCGCCGTGAAAAGGCTGTCGAGGTCGGGCACCCGCTGGATATAGGGTGAATAGATCGCCTCGAAGGACGACTCCTCGAGATCTCTCATGAAGTTGGAGAGCGATTTGCCGCCGAACCACGCCTCGCGGCGGAGGCCTTCGACGAAGGTGGCGAACCCTTCGTTCAGCCACAGGTCGGGCCAATCGGCGCACGTCACGAGATCGCCCCACCACTGGTGCGCCAGTTCGTGCATCACGATGTCGTCCCCCCCCCGGTTCGGAGAGATCAGCGCGTGGCCCCAGCTCGTGATCGTGTTGTGCTCCATCGCTCCCGCGCCGCGCACTTCGGCATGGCCGTACTTTTCATCGGAAAACGGGTACGCACCGAAAAGATTCTCCGCGGTGGCCATCATCCCGGGAAGGAGGGCGAACGTCGATTCCCCGAAGAGGGCGTCTTCCGGGTAAACATAATTCTCGAGCGGCACGACGTTCCCTTCCTTCGTCACGTAGCTGTCCTCGAGGCGGACGTAATTCGTGGCGGCCACCGAGATGAGGTACGGCGGGATCGGGTGGCGGGTGATCCATTCATAACTCTTCCACCCGGGCGTGGTGACCGAGTCGACTGCGACGAGTACGCCGTTCGAAACGCCGGTCATCGTTGCGGGAACACGGATCGTCACGCGCGACGAGTCGGCCTTGTCCCACGGCACGTCCTTGCACGGCCACCAGTAGCTCGCGAAGAACGGTTCTCCCATGGAGAAGATGAGAGGCTCGTCGCCGTGGAGCCGGAAGTTCATCCCCATGCCCTTGAACGATACCGCCTGGCCGCCGTAGACGACTCTCACCATGAACGACTCGCCCGAGGTGTACGTCTTGTCGAGGGTGACGGTGATCAGGCTGTCGGCGTGGACGAAACCGGCCGCGTCGCCGGTGACCGAATCGACGGGCAGTTCCTGCACGAGGTCGAGGGTGATCTTCGAGAGCGTGTCGACGAGCGAGCGGGCGTGGACTTCCACCACCCCGGCGAGGGAGGAATCCGCCGGGTCGAGCTTGACGTCGATGGCGTAATGGTAGACGTCGTACACCGGAAGGTGGGACGGGATCTTCGCCGCTTCGATCTCCCCCTGGCGCGCGATGCGCCGCGCCCGCCACTCCCACTCGGCTTTCCTGAAGTCGTCGTTCGCCGCGGTGTCGGGCGGCGATCCGGCGTGGGCTCCGACAGAGGGAAGCAGAAGAAAAGCGGCGATGAGAATTCGGATCGGCATCATATTTATTCCTTGCAATGTAAGAGGGGATCGTCTTGCATGTGTCCTTCCCGGCCTGACGGGGAACGACGACGATCATACCTCGGAAAAGAGGTGAAATCCTTTTTTATTTGACACGTCGCCATGGGGCGGCTACTTTGATCGCAAAGGGAGCAGCCTGCCATCCCGCCCGACATCGGTATCCCCCTTTCACAAAGAGTGTTCGAATCCCGCCCGCTTGTGCTCTGCCCTCCAAAGCGGTTCGGGAACGCCGGGCGCGGGAGAGATTCCGCGCCCGGCCGTCTATTCGTCGGTCCGCCGGGAAGGTTGTTCCGCCGCGGCGGGCACAATCCGCACGGCCACCGTGTCGGCGGCGGTCGCCCCTTTTCGGTCGGTGCCGGCGGCGATGACGTCGACCACCGTGGTATCGCTCAATCCCTCGTCGATCACCCCCGTGTACGACCACGACCCGCCCCCCTTCACCCGGCCGCCGATGAGATCGCCCACGACGACATCGACCGAATCGGGTTTCGATACGCATGACTGCGACACGAGGGAGCCTTCCACCTCGATCGAATCGCCCCCGGCGAAAGTGTCGTACGAGACGGATGTATCCTGCCGGCTTGTGATGGTGGTGTCCGGGATTTCCGGCTCGGTATCGATGGTCGTGTCGCTCACCGTGGTGATCGTCGTCTCCGGCGGCGCGGGGGACGTGATCACGAGCGCCAGTTCACGCGGCGCGAAGGTGATCGTGTCCCTTGCCGGCACGGGGGCCGTGCTGAAGAAGTCGTTCGAGAACTGCACTTCGAAGATGAAATCTCCCGCCGTCGTGTCGGGAAGGATCACCACGAACGAACTGTCGTACGGTTCCCATCCGTCGGCGGGGAAGCCCGGCTGATAATTCATCAGCGTCGCGTTGGCGTGAAGAGCGGCGGTGAACACGCACACGTCGGTCGTGGTCTCCCCGTTCGCCAGGACGACGCTGACGTCGAGGAGCGAGTCGGGAAGCACCGTGTCGGCGGCCGTTTCGGCGCCGAAGGCGTTGGCGAACCGGGCGTGAAGCGTTTTTGCCGTGGGAGTATCGTCGAACTGCCACTGGAACAACGTGTCGATCTTGTCGACCGAGTCGGCCGGGTCGATCAGGATGATCACGTCGCCGGAATCGCCGTAGAGGGTGTCTTCGCTGATAAGAATCGTGTCGACCACCCCCGACGTCACCCGAACATCGAGCAACGAGAGGGCGACGATCGAATCTCCGCCGGCGAGTTCGATCGCCCCGGACGGCCGGACGGGGGCGGCGAAGTTGCTCACCGTGTCGGACGGCCCTTCCCCCGCGCGCATGACGGCGGCATAGAAGGTGATCGTGTCGAAAGAAGCGTCGAGCGTCCACGGCTTCTCTTCGGCATACGCTTCCCATGTGGCGCCGGAGAGAAGAGAATCGACGGAGACGATCATCGAATCGGCATCCTCGGCGAGGATGCGAAGGGTGATCTCTCTTCGCCTGACCGACGAACCGCCCGACACCGCGATGTGCGGCGGCACGGTCACCGTGTCGATGCCGCGCCCGGCGGTGTCCGATTCGGCGCCCGACGCTCCGATGGCGGCGATCCGGTACGTGGAGAATGTGAAGTAAGCGGGGGCGGTGTCCTTCCACTGGATCGCATCGGCGTCCGCGCTGTCGAGTCGCGCGAATACGCTCTCCCGGTCCGACATGCGGAAAAGGGTGAACCCAGCGAGTCCGGGAACGGCGATTTCGTTCCACCCGAGTGACACGCCGCCGTCCTGGTACACGGCGGTGAGATTGAACGGATCGCCTCCCGTATCCGGGTTGAGAGGATCGAAAGGGTTGTCCGCCACCGGTTCGCTCGGCTTCGAATCGCACGCGAAAAAGAGCGCCGCCGGCGGGAGAAGAAGGAGGCAGAACACGAGAAGCGTGCGCCGCGGCGCGGGGATCGAACGTCGGAAACCGCTTCTCTTCCTCTTATTGCCCGGGTTCATAACCACCTTCTGTCACCGTTCAGAAACGGAAGCGAATCGCCAGGGCCGCCGGCGAGGTGTCTCCTCCACCGATCGAAGGAGCCAGCACGATCCGGGCGCCGTCGTTCCCGGCGAAGGGGAAACGGTACCAGCCGTCGACGGCCGAAAGGAGCTGTATGATCGCCGCCGCGTAGATCGCGCCGTTTCGTTTCGTTTCGGAAGAGGAGAGATCGTCGTACGCCGCGTCACGCTCGGCCCGGGTTTCTTCGATTTCCGCCGCGCCGACGGCCGCGGCATAGCGCGATTCCGCCTCGTCGTAAACGTTCCGGTTGTCGCCGAACCGGCGGTTCTGGTCGATGGCGTACGCGGCGAGCGCCGTTTGAAGCGCAAGGTAGCCGAGCGCCTCCCGCCGCTTCCCATTGTAGAGCGAGCCCCAGCCGGGAAAGGCGAGGTTTCTCAGCGCGGCGCCTTTCCTGGTTTTCGGCTCCAGGTAGAGAACCACCGTCGCGCCGTGGATCGAGCGAAGGTAGACCCGCTCGCCGGCGGATCGAAAGCCCGCCCTCGAAAGGGTGATCGAGTGTTTCCCCTTCGCCAGGTTGAGCGGGGAAAGGGGAATCGTGCCGGCGATCTTCCCGTCTATCCGCACGGTGGCGCCTTCCGTTCCGTGGACCACGAGCGTCCCTTCCTGCGCGGACGCGAGGCCCGCGGCGCCGGCGACGGCCATGAAAAAAACGGCGCTGAATATCGGAAAGAGCCGCGGCATCGATGATCCCCCGTACGGTTTTCGCCACGGGCGATTGTACCCCCCGTTTCGGAACACCTCAACGAAAACCGCCCGGCCGAAGACGGCGCATCCGGTTACGGTGTGGGCGAAGCGGGTTTGGTGTATCATGGCGGGTGGAGGGGACCGGAAGCGAACAGGGCGACGGAGGAAGGAGAGCGATGAAAACGATACCCGATCTCGAGAAACTCGTGGTGGAACTGATCCGCCTCGCGTCGACCGAATTGCCGGCGGACATCACCGAGGCGCTGGAAAAGGGCCGCGCGGCGGAGGAGGACGATTCCGCCGCCGAGGCGACCCTCCTCACGATTCTCGACAACGTGAAGCTCGCGAAGCGAAAGGTCACGCCGATCTGCCAGGACACGGGGACACCCGTGTTCTATGTACGCCATCCGTGGGATTACCCCGACCGGCCGTTCCAGGAGGCGTTTCACGCGGCGGTGAAGGCGGCGACGAAGAAGAACTATCTCAGGCCGAACGCGGTGGACAGCATCACAGGCGAGAACAGCGGCGACAACACGGGGCTCCACTTTCCGGCGGTCTATTTCGAGCAATGGGATAAGGAGGACGAAGTCCGCATCGACCTGATGTTGAAAGGGGGCGGAAGCGAGAACCAGGGGATCCAGTATTCGCTCCCCCATGCAGGTCTCGCCGCCGGGCGCGACCTCGACGGTGTTCGGAAGGTGATACTCGACGCCGTGGTGAGAGCCCAGGGACTGGGGTGCGGTCCTGCCGTTCTCGGCGTGTGTATCGGCGGCGACCGGTCGAGCGGTTACGCTCTCGCCAAGGAGCAGGTGATGCGTCCGCTGGCGGACGAAAGCCCCGATCCGGTACTCGCGGCTTTGGAGAAGGAGATGGTGGAAAAGGCGAACACCCTCGGTGTCGGGCCGATGGGCTTCGGCGGGAGAACCACCGTTCTCGGCGCGAAGATCACGAAGGCTCACAGGGTACCCGCCAGTTTTTTCGTTTCCATAATCTACATGTGTTGGGCGGCGCGGCACAGGAGCCTGACCGTATGTGGCGGCGAGGTGAGCTATGACTTAACTGAGCATTCCGATTACGGAAGAAGAGATACGCGCCTTGAAGGTGGGCGATATGGTGTCCCTTTCGGGGACGATGGTTACGGCGCGCGACGCGGCCCACAAGTACATCATCGATCGGTGGATCGACGAAGAGCCGAAGGGAGAGGACGCAAGGCTGAGACAGGTTCTCGGCGAGGTGCTCTCGAACGGCGTGATCTACCATTGCGGTCCGGTGGTCCGGAAGGACGACGGGGGGAAGTGGCACTTCATCGCGGCGGGACCGACGACCTCGATCCGCGAGGAGCCTTACCAGGGCCGCGTGATCGGCGCGCTCGGCGTGCGCGCCGTGATCGGCAAGGGAGGGATGGGAGAGAAGACACTGGCGGCGTGCAAGGAGCATGGCGCCGTCTACCTTCACGCCGTCGGGGGCGCCGCGTCGCTCATCGCGCGGTGCGTGGAGGAGGTAGAGGATGTGTACAAGACCGAATTCGGTCTTCCCGAAGCGTTCTGGCGGATCCGGGTGAAGAACTTCGGGTGCGTGGTGACCATGGACAGCCATGGCGACAGCCTGCACAAGGACATACTCGAGAAGAGCCGCGGCCTCTACAACGAGATGTTCGGGCTCTGAGCGGGAGAGGACCGGCGAGAACGGCGTCGTCGCGATGAAGGGGAGGAGTACCGCCATGGTCATCGACGGAGATGCGCCGTCGCGTCGCCCCCGGGGCAGTGTCCTTCGAGCTGCGGCGCGGGCGCAGGCGCGAACGTGAGTGCCGGCGCGATCGCGGACGCTCGAAGCGACCTCTTCCCGGCGCGACCGGCGGTCGCCTGGATCATCGCCGTCGCGGCGACCTGTTTCGCCGCTTCGTGGACGACATCCGCCTTCTGGTGGGGTTTCCACCAGGGCGCGTTCCTTCCGTTGTGGGAACGGTTGCTCCTCGGCGTTTTCCCTTTCGTTGTCGCATCGGCGGCGCTTGTTTTCCGGCGGGGAGCGTCTTCATTCGGTGATCCCGTGTGCGGCCGCGCCGGCGCGCACCTGTTCGCCGCCGCCGTGATCGCGGCGCTCACGGCGCTCCTTTGGTTCTTCCGGGACACGACCCACTTTCTCGGCGACGGGATCCTCATCGAAAACGCGGCGCAGAACGGAAGCGTCTTCTCCCGAAGTTCTCCGCTCGCCAACGCGATCTGCGTCGCCGTCGTCTCCCGGTTCGGCGCGGCCGCGCCCGGTCACGCTCTTGAAATCTTAAGCGTATTGCTCGGCGTCCCCTTCATGATTCTCGCCTGGCTGATCGCCGGTGAGCTGGCCGGCGCAGGCCGGCGGCGCCTCATCGGATTCCTGCTCTTCGTCGTGCAGCCGCCCCTTTTTGCCTATGCCGGTTACATCGAGTTCTATCCGATCGCCTGGGTGACCACCCTCGCCGTCCTGTATCTTTCCCTCCTCGCCGTGCGGGGTGCTCTTCCCGGGGCGGTTCCCCTCACCGCCGCCGTGCTGAACGTGGGCGTGTACGTCCCGTCGATCGTCCTCATCCCCCCGGTTCTCGCCGCCCTCGTCGTCGCACGCCGGGAGCGGTCGGGCGAGACGATCGCTCGCGCGTCGGCGCGCGTCGTGATCGACGTCGGCCTCGCCGTCGTTGCCGGTCTCGTGCTCCTCGCCCTGTTCGGCGCCGGCCCGGCGGTGCTTCGCCACGCTCTTTTCGGCGAGCAGGGGGCGCGCTTCCTTCCGCTCGCATCGTCGGAGGATATCCGCTTTCCATACACCCTCTTCTCGCCGCTCCATTTCATCGACATGCTGAACGAGATCATCCTCGTCATGCCGCTCCTCCCCCTTCTCCCTCTCTTCCTCGCGCGCCGGCGCGGATGGCGGCGCGAACCGGAGATCGTCCTTCTCGCCGGCGCCACGCTTCTCACGGCGGCGCCCTTCTTCTTGATGAACGCGACTCTCGGCTTCGCAAGGGACTGGGATCTGAAGGCGTTCCCCTTCCTCCCGGCGCAGCTTCTCGCGATCTTCCTGATCGTCGGTCGCGTGCGAAAGGAGGTGTCGCTTTGCGCGCCGGTCGAGCGTTTCCTCCTTCTTTTTCTCGTGGCATTCGGCCTCGCGAGGACCGTCGCATGGATCGAGTTGAATCACGATCGCACGGCGGCGCTTGATCACGCCGCGTCGATGGCGGAGGAAGAGAGGTTGAACGCGCCCTTCTCGAGAAGCTACATGCATGAACAGCTCGGCACGATCTTCAAGGGTGAAGGAGATTTTCGCGCGGCGTACCTGTCGGCGCGCGAGGCGGCGCGTCTCCGTCCGGAGAGCGCGAGACTCCAGGCGGCCGCCGGGTTCGCCGCCGTCGACGCCCGCCTCTTCCGGGAAGGAGAGGAACACTTCCGGAAAACCCTCGCCGTCGACGATCGGTTCCTCCCCGCCGCAGCGGGTCTCGGGACGGTTTTTCTGGGCAGAAACGACCCGGTCGCCGCGGAAAGGTGGTTCCGCGAGGCGCTTCGTATCGACAGGGCCGACCCGCGGGCTTCGCGGCTTCTCGCCGTCGCGCTGATTCGCCAGGGAAAGGGGGCGGAGGCGGTGCGCGAGATGGCGACGATTCCTTTCTATGTAAGGGGAAAGGTCGTTGGAACGCAGCTCGATGCGCTGGTGCGCGGGCTGGAGGTGAACGGCTTCATCGACGAGGCGGCGACGGTGAGGCGGATCTTGGCGAAGCGGAAGAGCGGGGGAGGCACAGGCGACGCCCCTTGAACGGAGTGGCGGGCGATGCGATCATCGGCACTGTCGCACCGCCGGCCGGAATGAAACGCACGTCGCCGGCCGCGCGGGACGGGCGCGGACGAGAACAGCGGGGGCAACATGGCGGAGGCGGGGGAAGAATCGCGCGGGGAAAGGAGGCTGCGAATTCTCCACGCAACCCCCTTCGTTCCCTTTCCTCCCGATTCGGGGGGGAAGCTCGTCCCCTTTCATCATGCAGTCGGACTCGCCAAGCGAGGTCACGTTGTAACGCTGGTCGCGCCGCTGCGGAGAGCGGGCGATGGCGAGAACTTCGCGCGCCTCCCCCGGGCGATTCGGAAGCTGCCGGTGGAGACGGCGAACCGGGGAATCGTTTCCACCGCCATCCGTTTCCTTTTCAGAAACGAATCTTTCCGCGTGGCCAGGCATACGTTCCCCGCGGTGGAGCGGGCGGTGAGACGGGCCGTCGGGGACTTCGATCCGGACGTCATCCTTCTCGACTCCCTCTTCAGCGCGTACCTGATTCCCGCCATCCGCAGCGAGTCGCCGGCAATCCCCATCGTGCTGGTGGAACATAATATCGAAAGCTCTCTCTTCCGGCGGTACGCGCGAAAGCTGTCACCGCCTCTCCGGTGGATCGCCGCCGTCGAGACCGCTCGAATCACCTGGATGGAGCGGGAGTTCGCCGCCGCGTCGGACACAGTCGTGACGCTCTCCGGGGCGGACCGATCGGGGCTGTGCGCGATCTGCCCTTCTACCGACCCGATCATTCTTCCTCCCGGAACGACGATCCGGCCCGGCACGAACATCCCCCCACCGACCCGGCGGAATGGAATCCTCTTTCTGGGCAATTACCGGTGGGAGCCGAACCGCGATGCCGCGCGGTGGCTGGTCCGCGAGATCTTTCCCCGGATCCGGTCGACGGCCCCGGGGACGACGCTGACTCTCGCGGGCGATGATCCGACCGGCGCGATGGCGGATCTTCACGCGCCATCCCGGGGAGTCGACGTGCGCGGCCGCGTGGCCGACCCGGGGGAAACGGTCCGGGAGCACGCCGTCGTCCTTGTACCGATGCGCCTGGGGGGAGGGGTCCGTCTGAAGATACTCGAGGCTTTCGCGAATGAACGGCCCGTGGTGACCACGTCGCTCGGCTGCGAGGGGCTGCCGGTGGAAGACGGAGTCCATCTGCTGATCGCCGACGATGCGATTCGTTTCGCGAAGAGCGTGACGTCCGTTCTGCGGGACCGTGCCGGCGGTTTCGCGCTCGCGGCGGCGGGAAGAGAGCTTGTGGAGTCGCGGTTCGGGTGGGACCGGATCGTCGGTCGGCTCGATGAGATTCTTGCGAAAGCGATCGCCCGCTGCGGCTGACGTCCTTCGGCGACTCCCTTCGTAGCGTCGCACCGCCTCCGGTGGGCGCCGGTCCGGTCATTACCTGCCGGCGTTGTTGATGACGATCACCACCGTGGCGACCTGGGCGCTGATGGTCATGAAGTCCTTGAACAACGCCCAGTAATCGTGCTGGGATTTCTCGGGGATCCACACGGTGTCCCCCGGCTCGAGAGGTGTTTCGTCGCGGTCGAACCACTGTCCGGTGACGGCCTTGATGATCCGGATTTTCCCCTTGTTCGCCCGGCGGGCGAAGCCCCCCGCCCTTTCGATGTAGTATTGGTAGTCTCGGTCTTCTTCGAAGGGGATTTTGCCCGGGTTGACCGCCTGGCCGCTGACGGTGATCGTCTTCGTCTGTCTCGGGATTTCGATCAGGTCCCCCCGGCGCAATAGGATGTTCTCCTCGCCGCTTTCATCTTTATAGAGAGATCGGAAGTCGGTGACCACCCGATCCTTGTTTTCCCGGGATCGCATCTTGAAGTAGGCGTATTCATCGTCGGTCATGTCGGCCACCGGGATCGTCTGCAGTCTCTTGAATTCCCGGTCGATCGCCTCATCGCCGAAACCGCGTCGCGTCAGCGTGGCCGACACGAGATCGGCGTCGTCCGTGAACCCTCCCGCCCGCTCGATCAGGTCGAGGAGATGATCCTTCCCCTCCTCGATGACGTAATCACCCGGGTAGTACACTTCACCTTCGATGGTGACTCCCCTGTGAAGGTGCCACTTCGGAACTCCCCGGACATAGACTTCATCTTCCGGGTGCACGGTGAGATCGGTCTCTTCGCTCACCGGGGGGTCTGTGGTGAAGTCGACCTCGAACATCCGCGTACGCGACGGCTCATCCTCGAGAAAGCGGCGGACCTCGACATTCTCCCGGATCGCGTCATCGAGGAATCCACCCGAGATGCGGATCAGGTCGGCGAGGCTTTCCCCCTCGACGAATTCATACGTTCCCGGAAGCCCGACCCTTCCGTGCACCACCACCCGCCTCGTGACCACCGGCACCTGGACCAGGTCCCCGTCGGCGACAAAAGGGTTCCACTTTCGCTCGCCGAGAACGTCGAACCGGACGAGGTCGGCGATGCGGGTTTCTCCCGCCGTGGAAAGAAGTCGAATGGAGCGGCGCGACCCGCCCTCGGCGAGTCCGCCGGCGAGTTGTATCACCGTCGATACGCGGGTGAGGGCGTTGACCACGTAGGTGCCCGGATTCTCGATCGCACCGTACACATGGACTTCGAAGCGGCGGAGTTCGGCCAGAACGACACGGATCTCGACGTCGTGATAGTACCTGCCGAGGGTCCGGCGGATGATCGTTTTCGCGTCGGCGAGGCTTTTCCCCCCGACGTCGATCCCTCCCGTCGGCGGCACGAGAACGTACCCCTCGGGCGAGACGGGCACCGTCTGGATCTGCTGCGTTTTTCCCAGGATCGCGATCAGGAGTTGATCGCCCGGTCCCACGACGTACTCCCCCGCATCGACCGGTCCTTCGGACACGACCGTCCCGAGCCCCGCCTCGGCGGCCGATTCCTCGCACACGACGACGCCATGGAAGGCCAACAGCGCGAGAACGGCGCACAGCGCCGCGAGAAGCGAATCAGGGGCTGTTCTTCCGATTCTCATAGGTAGCGCAGAGTATCTCAAAACGACTCCGCCCAGTCGAGAAAAAGTCGGATTCGATCATCTCCCGATCCGCTCGGCGATCTCCCGCATCCGTTTCCGAACGTCGCCCCAGGAGAAGGTGGATCGTACGAATCGCCGCCCCGCCTCGCCGATCGTTCGTGCGCGGTCCGGGTCTTCGAGAATCCGGGAGACCTTGTCGATCCATTCCTTCTCCGTCGACGCGACGAGATAGTCCCGTCCGGCCGTTCCGCCGATCCCCGCCGCCACATCGGGGGAGAGGATCGAGGGGGTCGCGCAGGCCATCGCCTGGAGAGCCTTGTTCTGCGTGCCGGAGGCGAAGCGAAGGGGCGCCACGAAGAGCGCCGCCCCGCCGTAGAATCTCTTCAGGTCGGGGACGAAGCCGTGTACCACGACACCGCCGATCGATTCAAGGTGTCGAACCGCCGATGTGCATCCCGCTCCCCCGATGACGAATTCCGTGTCCGACCCGGCGCGCTTCTTGACTTCCGGAAAGATCTTCGTCGAGAAGAATCGGGCGGCGTCGATGTTGTGAAACACTTCGAGGTGGCCGAGGAAGAGGATTCTTCCTCTCTCCCGGGGGATCTCCGCGTCCTCGATCAGCTCATCGTCGATGCCGTTCGGTACGATCCGGATATTTCCCTTCGCGCCGAGATCGGTCAGCAGTTCCTTCTCCCGCGATGAGATGACCCAACATTCATCGGCCCGGGAGACGGCGGCGGCTTCGAATCGACGAATTCTCTTCGCCTCCATCCGGTAGAGAATCCTGGGAAGGAGCGATCGGTGCGAGCTTGACTCTTCCACTTCCCGGGAAACCACGTCGGTGAAATCGAGGAGCGAGTACGCGCCCCGCGCCGAGCGGGCATAGGGAAAGATCCGGAACAGGTGCGAGTAGACGAGATCGTATCTCCCCTTCCCACCGAGAGACGAAACGAGACCGGCCATTTTCCCGTCGCGGTAGTAGCGGACCTGAAGCGGCGCGGACGAGAGCATCCCGGCGCCGGCCCTCAGGAGCGAGTTCCACTTCGGAAGGTGAACCGTCTCGACGCGCGCGCAGAAGGAGAGCAACCGGCGCCGGGAGTCGTCCTCCACGGGGTGATCCACGAATGAAACGAGATGCACTTCATGTTCGGCGCCGAGTTCACGGAGAACGTGGTATGCCCGGAGGCGGTCGCCCCGGTCGGGAGGGAAGGGCAATCTCGATGTGAGGAAAAGTATTTTCACCGGCTCAACCCGAGATGCCAGGCGACGGTGCGCCAGAAGAGGACGGCTCTTCGGGCCGACCGTCCCGTTCGGCGGCGCCGGACGAGTGCTTCGACCAGGGTCAGTGCGCTCCAGGCGACGGCGCGGATGAAGACGCCGAAGAGGAGGATCGCCTTCGCGGCGAGCGCCGTTCCGGTCGAGCCGTGGATCTTCATGTACCGGATCTTGCTTCGATGGTTTTCGATGAACATCGAAATCGCCCGGGGTTCCGTGCTCTTCCCTCCATGGTGGGTCGCGCTCCCCGTGGGGGTGTACCAGCTCTCCCACCCCTCGTCGCGCGCGCGGCGGCACAGATCGGTCTCCTCGGAGTACATGAAGAAACCCTCGTCCATACCCCCGAGGGTCTCGTACACTTCCCCCCTGATGAGAAGGAAGGCGCCGAGGAGCACGTCGACCCGGTTCTCTTTCCCGTAGTCGAGGTAGCCGAGGTGGTAACCGCCGATGCGGCGGTTCGTCGGAAAGAGGCGGTACAGCCCGGTGGCTTCGAAGAAATACCCCGCCGTCGTCGGGAACGATCCGCACGAGGCCTGCACCGTTCCGTCCGTGTTCAGAAGGGTCGGTCCGACGATACCCGCGCGGGGATGGCTGTCGAGAAACGCCGTCAACCCGCGCAGACAGCCGGGATGGACCTCCACGTCCGGGTTCAACAGGAGAAAGAGGTCTCCTTGCGCTTCGCGAAACGCGCGATTGCAGCCGGCGGCATACCCCCGATTCGTTTCCATTTCAATGATACGGACTTCGGGGAACTCGCGGCGGACGAGTTCCGCCGAGGAATCGGATGAATCGTTGTCCACAACGATGACTTCCGCGCGGAGCGACTTCGTTTCCGATAGGACGGAGCGAAGGCATGCACGGAGGTATTCGGCGGCGTTGAAGTTGATGATCCCGACGGTGAGCATCGGTCGGTCGCCGTCGCTCATCTCACTCGACCGGAACGGGCCGCTTCGCCGCTTGGCGCCGGCGGGCGTCTCTCAAAATGCCGAGCGAAGCGCCGAGGGCGAAGATGAAATAGGAAATGCTGAGCGCCTTGTCGAAAGTGAAGTTCGTCGTGGCGATGACGAGGAACTGAACGATATTCGCGGCGAATCCGATGACGAGACAGCGCGCGGTGGGATTGGTGACATCGGCGATGCCCCTTCGCACGTTCCTGAAATACACGACGACAATCGACAAGAACGCGGCAAGACCGATGATTCCGATCTTCACGAGGAGGAGGAGATAGTTGTTGTGGATGAACCACCAGCCGCCCTCCCGCTTCATGTAGAGCGGGTGGAAGAAGTTGAGCTGAAAACCGAACCCGTTTCCGAAGACCGGCCGGCGGGCGAACTCCGCGAACGCCAGTTTCCATTCGGTCAGCCTTACCTTCGTGGAAAGGTCGCGGCCGAGATTCGAAAACGTGAGGAACCTCTCCAGGAGCGCGCCGAAGGGGTCTTCCACGCCCATCCGGGAGAGGCCGAACACGAGCGCCGTCAGCGTGATGAGCAGCGCGGCGAGAGTCTTTGCCGCCAGGGATCGGAACGCCGGCGGATCGAGCTCCCGTGCTGCGGCGATGTACACGACGATCCCCCCGGCGAGAAAGCCGAGCCAGTACCCCCGCGTCATGCTCGCCAGGAGCTGGAGCATCATCGGCAGGATGAGCGCGGATGAGACGATTCTCGTCTTCCGGCCGGTGTGGAGCACGGCGAAGGAGAGGAGTACCACCGCGCAGAGGCCGGGATAGATCGAAAACCGGGCGTCGAGGAGCCGAACGAATCCGTTCTGCGCGAAATAGACGATCCCGAACAACGATTCGACCGCAAGCGCCAACGCCAGGAGCGCGAAAATCAGTGTCACGCTTCGGTCGCACAGGTAGCGGATGAAGATCGGGACGAGACCGATGTAGAGATAAGGGAATGCCTCGATGGGCCATTGCCGGAACGTCGCACCGCCGGCGATCCCCAGGATGATACCCATGAGCACGCTCGCCAGGAAGAAGCATACGGGCACATCCATTACGGTTCGTTCGGGAAAGAGGAGCGAGCGAAGGGCCAGCCTGGAGTAGTCGCGAAAAACGATCACCGTGGAGAGCCCCGCCATCCCGCCGAGGACGAAGCGTTGCCTCAGGCCGGTGAAGGGAAAAAGGAAGCCCGCGAATATGAAGATTCCGAGAAGGACCGGAATGGGCATGAGGAAAAGGAGTCCCACCAGACACGCACATCCGAGGATGACCAGCTGTTCGAAGGAAAGGTGGTAGACGAGAAGGACCGCGGCCGCCTGGACGAGGACCAGGGCGGCGAGGGAGATGGTCCAGCATGTGAGCGATCGACCGCCTTGAGCCGGGGAGAGAATCACGGTTTCCGATTCCGGTCCCGCGAACGAGAGTCCGAGAAGACGTCGCGAAAGAAGTGGAAAGCCGATCTCATGTCGTGTCCCACCGTCGGGGAGGACGGCCGTGGGCCGGGGCGGGAACCACCCCCTTCCGCGGCGAAGGCGAGCGCGAGGCCGGACAATCCGCCGAGCACGGCCCCGGCGAGCACGATGAGAGTGCGCTTCGGTTTCTCCCGCCGGATCGGAGGCGTCGCCCGGTCGAGGATCTCGACGGTGGACACGTCTCTCGCCTCGTGGATTCTCGCCTGTTCGTACTGCTCGATCAGCAGCGCGTACAGCTTGCTCTCCATTTCAAGCTCGCGGGCGAGCCGCAGCATCTCCATCTTGATGGACGGAATATCTTGGAGGGCGACATAGATCGATGCCGAATCTTGTTGAACCTGGGACGAGATCATCTCCCTCACACGCGTTTTCAATTCCCGGATCTCTCTTTTCAGGAGCTGCGCGGTCGGATGGTCTTCGGTCAGTTCACCGCGCAGCACGTCGAGGCGGACCTCCCTGTCGGTGATCTCGGAGAGGAGGTCCGACGCCGCCTCGATCGCGGCCTTCGTCTGCTCCGGCAGCTCCACCGACGAGTATTCCTCCTCGAAAGCGCGCAGTTTCTCCTCTTTCTTCGCGAGTTCCGCCTTCGACTCCTCGAGACGGCCCTCGATGAAGGAGCGGGTCCTGGCGGCCCGCGTCGTTCTTTGTTCCCTGTTGAACCGGTCGAGCGCATCGATGTAGCTGTTCACGATCGCCGCCGAACGCTCGGGCGATCTCGCCAGCGCGCCGACGAAAATCACCCCTTCGGGGCTGACCGAGAAGCGAGTCCGGTTCGCGAGGATCCTGGTGGCGGTCTCCAATTCGCTGGCGCGGTACACTTCCTCCAGATCGTTCTCTTCGACCACCTTTTCGCGAACCGTCCGGCTCTCCATGATGCGAACGAGGATCTCGGATGGCGTGCCCGATTGAACGTAGGTCGCCAGCAGGGGGTTCTGGGCGACCATCGTGCTGAGCAGCGAAAGATCTCCGCCGGTGTCTTCCGGGGGTAGAATGCTCGCCTTCGCCATGTACCATTTGGGCAGCACCAGGCTGATCACGGCGCACACCACCGCCAGCCCGGCGAGATTAGCCAAGATCAGCCGCCTGTGGCGGAAAGCGATTCGAATCGATTGGACTGTGGACATGGTGTTGCGACGGTACTACCGCGCCGGAACAGGGTCAAGAGCAAAGAGCGCGTAACCTTAGTATTCGAATACCTTTAGGCGGGAGGCGACGGTTCGGGCGAAGTGGAGCAGCTCGTCGTCGGTCTTCCAGGCGAAAGCCCGCGAGCGATCGGCGAGATCCGCCGCGGAGGCGAGGTCTCCGGGGGTGCATTCGAGTTCGCAGAACGAAACGATCCGGGAGAGGATCTCCTCCGGCGCGCGGAGCAGCTCTTCGAACCGAACGACGAGCCCGGAATCGCCGATCGAATCGATGTGACGGCGGCCTTCGCGCATGTATTCCTCCCAGAGCGAGAAACCCCCTTCCAGCGACCGGCATCGGAGGGAGTCGGTGAATCCGTCGCGCCGCGGCCTGAGCCAGTACGAAGGCCCTCCCCGCCGGAGTCGTTCCGTTCGCTTCCGGAGGATGACTCCCTGCCTCACCCTCAGGCTGTTCGCCACGTCGACGCCGTGTCTTTCCACGCAGATCACCCTGGCATCGGGGAAGAGGCGCAACCACACCGGAAGGGTGATCGTGTTGCGCGGATCTTTCCAGCCCCACGGACGGGAGATCCGGAAAACCGATCTGTCGAGAATGTACCGGGGAATCCCCAGATAGGAGGCCGCGTGGATCGTTCCGATATGCCCTTTCAGGTATCGGGTCACGGGATCGATCAGGTCGGGCCGTTCGAGGAGGGAACCGAAAGGAGACGGATTGTCCCAGGAAGCCGACGCCTGGGAGAGGAGCCAGTTGTTCAGGTTGAAGAAGAGAACCGCCTCGTGATTGCCCTCCTTCTTCCATCCCACGAAGAGACCGAGCGATTCGAGCATACGGGTCAGGAGCGCTGTTCCCGAACGGTGCATTCCCATGATGATGATCGGCGGGCGGTTCATCGCGCTTTCCATTCTTTCACCGCCCGCTCGAACTCCGAGACGTACCGGCGGGCGGCGGACGACCAATCGAATCGCGCGGCGCGTTCGAGCCCCTTCTCCCTCATCGAGTCGCGCACGGCGCCGTCGTTCACGAGGAGCGTCATGGCGTTGCGGATCGCTCCCGTCGAGCGTGGATCGACGAGGATGGCGGCGTTCCCGGCGATTTCGGGGCAGGCGGTCGTGTTCGACGTGATCACCGGGCAGCCGCACGCCATCGCTTCGAGAATGGGCAATCCGAATCCTTCATGGAGCGATGGGAACACGAAGGCCGTCGCTTCGCGATAGATCCGCGCGAGTTCCGCCCGGTCGAGTTTTTCGCGGATAATCGTAACATGCTCCGAATCGACGGTGCCACCGAAGCCGGGAAGAACAAGCAGCAAACGAATCGCGCCTTTTCCGGTAATTTTCGAAAACGCTTCGACAATCCGCCCCACATTCTTGACCGGCTGGTATTGGGAGACATGAAGCAGGTAGGGATCTTTTCGCCCCGGTCGATCGTCGAGGGGGTAGAAGATCTTCCGGTCGACTCCGTGATGAATCACTCGTATTCGGTCGGCTTCGAGACCCACGGCGCTGGATAATTCCCTTCTCGAGTAATCGGAAACGGCGATGAAGTGAAATCGCCTCGTATCGATCCGTTTCCAGGCCCGGAGCAGCCGGCGCCGTTCGACGGCACCGCGGATCCGTGCATCCCAGCCCGACCGGTACTCGTTTCCCGGGAGGGAGAAGGCGCGCGCGCCGTGAAGCGTGACCACCACGGGGGCGGCCGCTTTTTGGAGGACCGCGAGCGGGGGGTGCCCTCCCGACGCACGGTGATCCCAGAAGAGATCGACCGTCGAGTCTGCGACGCGGCACTCGTCGATGTCCACGACCCGTACGCCCCGCCGTTCCATGCCCGCGGCGATCGACTCGCGCACCGTTCTCATGCTGATCGCTTCATCCGGTCGGCGGATCACTCCTGCAACCCATTTCACCGGCGTCTCCTCCCGCGCGGAAAAACGGATCCGAGGAGCAGCGTCGCGTCGATGCCGGTCAGTTTTCCGGCGTAGAAGGCCGCGTAGAGGTTGAGGAAGAGGCTGCTCACGGCCGTCGCGGCGGCCGCGCCCTCGATCCCGTACCGCGGGATGAGTATCCCGTTGAGCGCGACGTTGAGAATCACCGCGAATGTCGCCCCGCGGGCGGCCCGTTTCTCGTGGCCCGTCATGATGAGGAGAATTCCGCCGGAGGGAGCCTGGGTGCACAGAAGCAACCCGGTCGCCAGGATGACCAACGCCCTATACCCGCCCGGGAACTCCGGCCCGAACACCGCGAGGAATGGACCGCCCACCATCACGAGAAAGCCCCAGACGAACAACGAGACCAGGAAAGTTACTCGGGACATGCGTCTCACCAGGCTTTGCAGCCTGCTGATTTCCCCGCCGGCGAAAAGAGTGGAAACCGCCGGACCGAGGACGATGTTGGCGCACACGAGCGCCAGGAAGGCGAACCATGCTCCCCGCGCCGCGATGGCGTACACTCCAACCTCTTCCGGCGTCCTGAGGATGCCGAGCATCACCGTGTCGGTCCTGGAGCTGAGGATATGCATCCCGCTCAGGAAGAGAAGCATCCGCCCGCTCCGACGCCAGTCCGCCGACCGGTATTCGGGCTTCGTTTCCGACACTTTCTCGGGGAGATATCGCCTCAGCAGGGCGAACGACACCCCGAGCGCAGCGGTCATGGCCGCCACATTCAACGCGAGAGCCGGCTCCGCTCCGATCCCGGGCCCCGCCAGCAGTCGGATCGCGGTGAGGGATGTGGCCAGCAGGAACGGCCGGAGGATGAATTCCGGGATTTGTCCCGGCACGACTCTGCAAAGGCCCTGGATCGCCGATTGAAGGACGCGGGTCAATGCCGCCGCCGGGATGAAGAGGAGGCCGATGAGATAGGCCCCCGGCGCGATCGTGCCTTCACGGATCGGCGTGAAAAGGATAACCGGAGTTGCGCAGGCGATGATCGCGATCGAGAGGAGCAGCGCCCGGCGACTCGACCAGCCGAGGATCCCGCGCAGCAATCCCCACTCCGACTTCGCGACGAAGGCGGCGACCTCACGGACGAGAAGCCTGTCGAGACCGAAAAGCGCCACCATGCTTCCGATCGAAACCCATGCCATCACGAACGAGTAGACGCCATAGTCTCCGGCCCCGAGAATCCGCGCCATGACGATGCTGTTGAGGAAAAGGAGGATCACGGAAGCGATTTTCAAGACGAACGTGCCGGCGAGGTTCCGGCCGATCGGCCGGCCGAGAACCGAATCGATTTCCCTGCCCAGGAAGGTCCGGATGGTTCCTCTCATGCCCTATCGATAGGACGGGACCCTGGAAAAGAAAAGAAGTTTTTCCGGTGGAAGGCGCATGCTCGAACGACTTTCGACGCGGCCCGCATGGCACCTTCGCTCTTCGACGCCGACCATGTAGAATGGGTGACACTCTGTTCTCCCGTGATCCGGCGGCCTGATCAGACAGGATCGATGTGAAGATGGAAACGTCATTTCACGGCTACGCGTGCCCTTCGTGCGGCGAAAGCCCTGGCTTTTCGGGCGATTCACCCTCCTGCGCCCGGTGCGGCGCCGCCTGGAGCCGCTACGGTGGCGTTGTCGACTTCACCGGAAAGGAACAGTACTGGGGAGAGATTCCGCGATCGGAGATGGAGGAACTCGTTCGACGCGCCGAGAGGGATGGATGGCGCCGGGCGCTCGCCGGGGGCTACGGCGGGCTCGATGCGTACAACCGGAAAGTGTACGTGGACAAGGAGAAGCGGCGCGGCGATTTCAAGCGGCTCTTGCCGATGACGCGGGAGTGGCGCGTGCTCGATGTCGGCTGTGGCTTGGGGAGCATAACGGCGTCGCTCGCGCTGGACGCGGCGGAAGTGTACGCCTTCGATCCGGCGCGGGAGCGGGCGGCGTTTTGCGCCCTCAGGGCCGGGCAGGATCGTCTCGACAACGTTACCGTCGCGGCGGCGGACGTATTCAACGCCCCTTATCGCGGCGGATATTTCGACATGGCCGTCGTATGCGGCGTTATGGAGTGGTTCGCCGAGTTCCGCGGGGGAGGCGATCCCCGTGAAGTGCAGCGCGACGGCCTCGCGCGCATTCTCTCCCTTCTCAAGCCGGGGGGATACCTTTACCTCGCCATCGAGAATCGATTTGGTCTCAACTATCTCCTCGGCCATCCCGATCCGCATTCCGGCCTCCGCTTCGCCACATTCCTTCCGCTCGCCGCTGCGAATATCTACTCGAAACTGGTTCGACGAAGGCCGTATCGCGTCCCGATCCACTCCCCCCGCGGCCTGAGCCGCCTGGCCGCCGACGCCGGATTTATCGTGGACCGCCTCTATTATCCCGCGCCCCACTATCACCTGCCCGTCTATTTCCTCCCGCTCGAATCGCGCGACTCGTGGCGTTTCTTCCTCGACGGGATCGCCATTCGAAACTCGATCTCGAAGGAGATCGCACATTTCGGCGCGCGGGCCGCCGCCTTCCTCGGGATGCAGGGGACGGTCGCGCCGGCCATCGCCATGATCGCGAGGAGACCGGCATGATCGATCGGATCATCGAGCTTCTCGAACGGACCGGACTCGACACGTCTTCGCCCCCCTCGCTCGATCGGCGCCGGGTGGTGGTCGAGGCGACTTCGAAGGCCGTCGTCTACTTCCTCCTCGAGCCGGAGGCGGTCGTCGCATCGCTTGTCGCCAAGCTCTCCCACCATCCGCGTTTCGATGAACCGATTCGCGCCGAGGCGAGACGGATGGAAGAGCTGCGATCGAGATGCGGCGACCGCCGGATCGGTATTCCGAGGGTTCGCCTGGTCGGTGAGTTGGAAGGGAGGGCGCTCGTGGTCACCGACGGAATCCCGGGGCGGAACATGGCGAGCGAAATCCGCGCGGCGGTGTTCGGCGGCGGGAAGAGGATGAACCGCCATTTCCGGGCGGCCTCGAACTGGCTGCGGTCGTTTCGATCGGTCCTCGCCGTCGGGCCGGATACCGTGCCGGCCCACGGCGACTTCGGACCCCGGAATATCCTCGTCGGCGGGCATTCGGTTTCGGGCGTCGTCGACTGGGAGTACTTCGAAACGAGCGGCGATCGGGCGCTCGATGCGGGCAATTTCGTCCTCAATTACCTGAAGCTTTCCCGTCCGAAAAGGTCCGGGTCGTTCCCGTGGCGCGGCATCGAGAAAGTGCTGGCCGGGAAGGGGGAAGCGACCCGAATCGCGACACGGTTTCTCCGGGAACACGGAACCGCGGGGGGGAAGGATGGGGCGAAGGAAGTTCTACGTCGATTCGGAGAACTCGCCTTCGAAGAGGGAAACCGCCTACCCGTCTTTTCCGCGATCCGCTCGGAACCGGATCGATGGAAAGAGCTTCTCGATCGAATGTGACGCCGGCGTCGGCGACGGATCATTCGCGGCGCCGTTTTCGATGATCACCGAACGAGCAGCATCTTCCTCGTTTCCGAAAAATCGCCGGTCCGAAGTCTGTAGAAGTAGACTCCCGACGCTGCGGCGTCTCCCGTCGCCGCGTCGCCGTCCCACACGACTTCGTGCGCGCCGGCATCGGCGGCGCCGTCGATGAGCTTTCGCACGAGCCGCCCGCGCACATCGAATACGGCCAGTTCCACGTGGTCGCTAAACGGGATCTCGTAGCGGATCACGGTGAGCGGGTTGAACGGGTTCGGCCTGTTGGCGTGGAGGATCACCCGCGCGGGAGGCGCCACTCCGGCGACGCCGGTCGGAGTACCCGGCCCGATACCGGTGATTTTCACGTCGTCGATATTCCACCCGCCGAAGGTGACGGAGACGTCGGAGTGGAGCACGAACCGGACGGCGACCGCCGGGTTGTTGTCGGCGAGCGCCGAGATATCGATCTGCTGATCGATCCACGCCCCATCGTTCAGGTCCGCTCCCGAAGGGGACTGCCACACTTCCGTACCGTTCACCTCGATCGAGGCGTGGTCCCACTGCCCGCCGTTAGAGCGCTCCACGGCGAGCCATCGCCTGAGGGCGAGGGTGACGCCCGTGTAGTCGGTGCAGTCCACCGTGGGGGAGAGGAGCCAGTTATCGGCGTTGTTCTCGTACCGGCCCGAAGCAGAGCCGAGGCCGGTGAGATCGTTGCCGTAGACGTTCGTTCCAGAGTACGCGGCCGACGGATCTTCTGTGAGGCCCTGCGGTGCGCCGAGCTGCCAGTCATCCTGCGTTCCACCGTGGGTCCACCCGGCTCCGCCCGACTCGAAATCCTCGAAGAGCACCGTCTGCAGTGAACCGATGCTGAAGGAGTGGGTCGACGCCGGCGCGCCCGATGGAGAGTCGGCGTGACGTCCGGCGTTGTCCGCGGCGGTGATGTAGTAATCGATCGTCGTATTCGCCGGTTGACCCGGGATGAACGCGTGAAACTCGTCCGGTTGTCCGGTGGCCGTCATGAGCGATTCGACGTACGGCCCGCCGGTCGAGTAGTGAAGCCTCAGGGAGTCGGCGATCAGCGGGTCGACCGAGACGATCTGCGCTATCACTTCGTACGGCCCGATCTGGTCCTCGGTGCTCGCCAGCGGCGTGTGGCTGATCCCGAGGCCGAGAGGCACGGCGAGATGTCCCACCGTGGCGATGATCGCCCTCGTCACCTCGACGCCGAAGTTGCCGTCATTGTTCTCGGTGGTGTCGCACAGCTGGTGGTAGCACGGATAGCTGCCGTACTCGCTTTCGATGGCGAGGAACGCGGGAAAACCGTTATTCTGGAACGAAACGTGGTCCGAACCCCAACTGCCGAAAACCTGGTTCGTCGCCAGCGCTGTGTACTGGGCGCATGCGTCGTCCATCACCTGCATGAGCGCCGAGTAGGCGGTCTCCCCCTCGATGTCGATCTGGTACTGATTGTTCCACCATGCGACCATATCGGTGATCACGGCGCCCTGGATCTGGTCGCCGTTCGCCGCCGCACGGGCGGCGTAGTCGGCGGATCCGTAAAGACCCTGCTCCTCGCCGGTGAAGGCGATGAACTTGATCGTCGATTCGAACTGGTAATCTTTCAGAATCCGGGCGGCTTCGAGCACGGCGGCGGTGCCGCTGGCGTTGTCGTTCGCGCCGGGCGCCGGGTCGTGGGGTGATGTCGCTTCCCGCGAGTCAACGTGGCCGCCGATGACGTAGATCAGGTTCGGCGTCACCGTTCCGGGGAGGGTGGCCACGATGTTTCGCGCGTTGGTCGTCGAAAACGAGTACGGGTCGAACTGCACGTCGGTGAACCCCATCGCCTGGAAGCGTTCGTAGACGTATCGCTCCACCGTGTCGCACTGGGCGTTCGACGTGTAGCGGGTGGTCAGGTTCACCGGCCCGCCGCCGATGGTGACCGGGTTGTTGCTCCCGGCCAGGTTGCCGATCCATTGCATGTAGGACGCGGAGTCGACGAGATCGACCATCTGCTGGATCACCGGCTCGAAAACGGTGGCCTGCGCCTTGAAACGATCGACCGCCACCGCCGCGCGCGGGACGCGGATCGGGAGTGTTCGCAGCTCGCGCCCCTCTGCGGCGACGGTCGTTTCGTCCGGAACGCCCGATCCGCGAGACGCGAGTATGACCGTCCTGCCGCCCGACCAGATCATCTCGATGCCTGCGGCGGCGAGCGCCGCGTCATCGGGCATCGAGAAGACGCCCCGCTTCTCTTTCAGGTAGTGGAGCGACACGATGCCGGCGCCGTCGATCGGAAACGGCCCATCCACCGTCGCGCCGAGAGACTCGAGGGCCGCCGCCGACGCGCGGTCGCTCACGATGAGCGCGTCGGGTGTTCTGTCGAGCACCACGGCGCCCGCCTTCCATGCCGATTCGAGGGTGACGCCGTCCCGGAGCGGTGCGACCCACAGGGTGTGAGGCGCCAGGTCGGAAAGCGCCGGTGTCGTCGAAGGAAAGATCACGAGGGCGGCGAGCAGCGCGCACGCCACCGGGAGAGATGTGGGTTTTCTGATCATTTGTGCTTCTACTCCCCGGCTCGACAGTGCCGAATGCGGCGCGGCGGGGGCGGCCGATGCCCCCGCCGCTTCGTTGCGATTTACATTATCGGATCAACGCGATCTTTCTCGTGCTGTTGAAATCTCCCGCCTCGATACGGACGAAATAGACGCCCGACGAAACACCCTGTCCCGAGTCGTTCGTGCCGTCCCATGTCGCTTCACGTACGCCGGCATCGACGGTGCCGTTCACGAGGGTGCGAACGAGCCGTCCGTTGGCGTTGTAGATCGCCAAGCGGACGAGTGAGCGTCTCGGAACGTCGAAGGCGATGGTGGTCACCGGATTGAACGGGTTGGGCCTGTTCGGGCCGAGGGCGAACGATCGGGGAAGAGCGCCCGCCTCGTTCACCTCGGTGGAGATGCTTCCGTAGGTGTAGATCAGGCACCAGCCGTTCAGCTTGCCCGTGTCCCCCGCCGCGTTGTCGGTGATCGACAGGTACCACGTGCCGAGTGTCGATTCACCGAGGAAGTCGGCCATCGTTCCCGGGCCGTCGGGCGCGGTGAGCGCGTCATAGGTGGTGACGATGTTGTCCGTACCGCTGCCGGTCCGGTTGTGGAGTGTCACCACCGTACCGGCCGGCGATTCGATATGAACTCTCAGATCGCCGATATATGTGTGGGTGATGTCCACCGACACGTCGAGATCGGAGACCGTGAGATCACCGGATATGGTGATCGCCGAGGCGAGGGTGTCGTTGTCGTTGATCACCAGGGCGGATCCATTGCAGAGCGTATCGATGGTGATCGGGGAAAGGGTGAAGTCGATGTTCGGCGTATTCTGTGCCTCGAGGACGACCACGCCGGTTTGCGTCCCGGTTGCGAAACCGGGCTTCGAGGCGGTCACCGTATATGTCGCCGCGTAGAGTCCGTTGATCTGGTAGCTCCCCGCCGCGTCGGTGGTATCGGAAACTCCTCCCGCCGTGACGATCGCACCCGAGTCATCGGCAAGCCCCACGAGATCGACGCTTCCGCTGATCGACCCGGACGCCGTTCCCTCCGAAGCAAGAAGGAAAGCGCCCGTATTCGCGAGAAGCTGCGTGCGCGCGGCCGAATCGGCGAATGCCGAGTAATTGAAGGCGAAGTAGACGATCTGCGCGCTCCCCGGCGCAGGATTGTCGTCGTACACGAGTACGCCGCCGCTCCCCGGGTCGGTTGCGGTTTCGAGAACGACATAGGTGCTCGCATCCGCCGGCGTGATCGCGTCTTCATCGCCGTAGCCCGCGTAGGCGATGGTGAACGGCCCGGTGAGTATGTTCGGCGTCGTCACGATCGGATGGGTCGATTGCCCGGCGACGACGCTCAAGTTCCCCGCGTTGTCGGCGTTCCATCCGCCGCCGTGAAGGACGTTCGCGGCGAACGTCGGATAGCCGGGCGAGCTGATCGCGTCGTACCCTACCTCGCCCCCTTCGATGATCAGCTTACCGCCGCCGGCGACATAGTTCTCCAAGTTCGTCCGGTAGGTGGCGTCCGCCACGGGCGACGTGTTCGCCCCGCTCGTGGAAACGAGGAAGCTGTACGATCCCCACGTGAGCGGGTCGCTCGTCGCGGCCGCCTCCGTCGTGGCGACATATCCGAGACCGTTGAGCGCCGCTTCGATATCGACGGCGGTCTTGCCGATCGATGAGGGGTCGCGTTCGGGCGCGAACTCGTCCGGCCGACCCTTGACCGCCTTGATTCCGGGCGCTTCCTTCGGCACGCCGTCGTCGTCGAGAACGAGCACCACGCCGAGGGCGGCGATCAGCTTGAAGGCGTGGAATCCCGAGGCGGGATCGGCGGCGATATTCTCGTTCGTCGAGATATCGCGGGCGACCACCTTGTACTCGATCACATCGCCGATGATCGCCGAAAGGGTGTCCGACGGGAAGGACGCGGAGTAGGTGTCGGTCGCGCCTTGGCGGACGAGGGGGAACCTCCCCTGTGAGACGGTATTCTGCCGCCACTCGACCCAAACGGAGTCGGGGTTCACGCCGAGGTTGTCGGTCACCGTGGCGCTCACCGGTGCGGGCCACCGGATCCACGGGAAGTCGGAAATCACGCCGTGGACGATCACCGGCGGAACGAGATCGCTTCCCACGTGGAATTGGTGGAAACTCGCCGGCGCGCCCGATGGATCGGTCGCCGAGCCGCCGCCCGAATCGGCGGCGGTGATGTAGTACCGGACGTCCACGTTGTTCAGCGGCCCGGGGATGTCGGCGCTGTACTCGTTCGGATTCGCCGTGGGCGTCATGAGAAGCGTGTCGGTGAAGCTACCCGCCGTGCCGTAGATCACGTTGAGCGACGCCGGGTCGAGGGGCTGCACCGACGTGATCACGGCGGTTACCGTGTACGGGCCGATGCCGTCTTCGGTGTCGGAAAGCGGCGTATGGGTGATCGTCGGGATGAACGCGGCGGGATCGACCATCCCCCAGTACCCGAATATCGTCACCAGCGTCTGCACGTGGGCGCCCCCGAAGATGGCGATATCGGAATTGATCACTTCGTTCGCCGCGTCGGCCATCGTTGCCGACGTGGTGAGGGCGAAGTGGTGGTCGATCACGATCGGATCGACGACGCCGCGCCCGAGAACCTTGAACTGGTTCCACAGGGAGGAGCACCAGAGCGTTCCCGAAGCGTGAACCTCGCCGTTCGCGTCCTCGGGGTAGTGGAGCGTCGAGTCGATCATCACCCGTCCCGCCCAAAACGAGTTGTGGCCGTCCCAAGTGAACACCCAGTCGGGATGGAACAGCGGGTTGATCGAGTAGCTGTAGCTCCCGGCGAGGTAGTCGCCGAAGCCCTCGCCCATGGCGCCTTCCTGCCCGCCGCCCCAGCCCGGAACGATGTTGTCCTGGATGGCGTGGCCGTACTCGTGGATGATCACGTCGGCGTCTTCGGCATCATCGACGCCGCCGTCGCCGAATGCGATGTTGCCCGTGGAAGGAACGTAATGCGAATTGTCGTCCCCGCTGAGCCCGTGGGCATCGATCGGTTGCTGTCTCGCGTTTGCATTCGTGAATCCGAGACTCTGGATGTAGCTTTGGATATTTGTGATCTGGAAGTAGCAGTTCACCGCCTCGAATTCGTCCGGATTCCGCGTGTAGATGAAGGCGTTCGGATCGGCGAGTGTCGGCGGCGCCACGGTGGGCAGTTCGTTGTCGATGATCGACGCCCACGTTCCGCTGAGCGAGTAGAGACCCCCGACAGCCGCATCGAGATCGGTAAGGGTGCGCGTATCGTAGCCGCCCGCCGGGATCGCCGCGTCGGCATCGTTCTGATCGGTGAGCGTGTCGTCGTTCAGCTTCGTCATCGGGTCGGGGTCGAAGACTTGGCCGGTGCCGGTGGCGTACATCGCCTGGTCGTGCACGGAAAGAACATCGCCCGTGCGCGCGTCCACGACGACCACCCAGTCGCCCATCGGCTCGTCCGCGGGAACCGTCACCCGGCGAACGAGGCGATACGTTCCCTCGATATCCATCACGTAGAGGTCGCTCTTCACATCGCCGATCAGGTGCGAAGGGGCGATCGTTTCGAGCGCCGTTCTCTTCGCGGTGACGGCGTCGATCACCGGTGCCACGTCGAGAGAGATATTTCGTCTATAATCGTTGAGCACCGAATAGACCATGTTGTCGCCGGTCATGTTCACGACCACCTCGCCCCTGAAGACGGGTACGCCGCCCACGGTCTGGCGGAACGTTACATGATGGCCGCTCAAACTCTGCCGGGATCGCGCCACTTCCAGATCGTTAATGCCGGTTTTTGCCCGCGCCGCCTGCAGGCCGAGACGGTCCGCGTTCTCCATCAGGAAGTCCCGCGCGACGACGACAGGGTCGTCCCCGATCCTCGTGGGCAGGACATGATTGAAGTCGCGCCTGTAAAGACGTGTGGCGAAGGTTCCGGTTCGATCGGTCCTGTACCGCCAATCGGCGTCGGTCCGCATCGGTTGCTCCGCCGGCGCGCCGCGCGCCTTCATCCTCGACGGTTCCGGGGAGTTCTCCGTCGTCGTTTTGGAGAGAGTCGGCGCCGGGAGGAGAAGGAGGAAGATGGTGAGGAGAAAGGAGACGGGGCGAATCGATCGCGGTATCCGGTTACGCATCAGGAATAACCCCTTTCATGGGCTGGAGGAGAGGCCCATCGGCCTGCAATGGCTGTAAACAGATTACCCGTTCGGACAATTCCAGCGAATCATAGCATTTTATGTGGGTATAAGTCAATATAATGTAGTCATATAGGAGGGTGTCGGCGTGGGGGTTCCGCTCGGGCCATGGGCGGGGGGACGAAAAAAGGGTATGCTCTCTTGAGTCGTGGTGCGGAAAGCAAGGCTTGAGCAGCGAGAGCATACCCGTTGGGATTCGATCGAAACTGGTTAATATGTTAGCATGTAGCGAGGTTTCTTGCAAGGAAAATCCAGTTTCTTTGCATTTGTCCACTATAGCTGTAATCCGCGATTGTCGGGTGAATGGCCGGAAGGGGGCTTTCTCGCCCAGGGGATCATACCGTAAGGTGCATAATTACAGGGGGATATGACGTGAGAATCAAATCGGGTGCCGCCTTGGCGGCATGGCTGCTGTTCCTCGGTGCCGTGGGCGGCGCATCCGCCGGGGAGCCCGTCTTTTTCGCGCGCACGCCGGAGATTTCCCCCGACGGAAAGACGATCGCCTTCTCCTACGTCGGGGACATCTGGGTCGTGGATGCGAAGGGGGGGGATGCGCGGCGGCTGACCGATCATGTGGCGTACGACGGCTGGCCGGTGTGGTCTCCCGACGGCTCCGAGATCGCCTTCGCCTCCGACCGGGAGGGGAACTTCGACGTATACGTCGTCGCCGTGGAGGGGGGTGATCCGGTGCGGATCACATTCCACTCGAACACCGACATCCCCTCCGACTGGACGCCCGACGGTGAAATGATTCTCTTCGAAAGCCGGCGGGGTGGATCGGAGGATCTCTGGCTCGCTTCCCGCCGCGGAGGAACGCCGGTCCGGATCAGCGGTGTTTTCCTCGAGCGTGAAGCGTTCGCCGATCTTTCGAGCGACGGCACGAAACTCCTCTACAACGACAACCGGTGTACCACCGGATGGTGGCGGCGCAATATGCACTCGAGCGATGCGGCCGAGATTCACATCGCCGATTTCGGCACAAACGGCATCGAACCGAAACGGCTCACGAGGAACGAGGTCCACGATCTGTGGCCCCATTTCTCCGCCGACGGCAACATGATCTACTACGCGTCGGGCGACGGCGAACCTCGCGGCATCTGGAGAATGCCCGTGACGGGCGGAGCCGCCGTGCGCGAGGTGCTCGGCGCCGACGATGTGACGTGGCTTTCCCTCTCGAGCGCCACCGAGACGATGGTCTGGACGAGCGGCTTCGACGTCTGGTTCAAGAGGCTCGGAATCGGCGAGCCGGAGCGCGTGGAGATCCATTGCGCCACCGAGCCGAAGGAAAGCGTGGTCGAGCCGGAAGTCTACCGCGCCGGGGCGACGGAGTACCGCGTGTCTCCCGACGGGAAGAAGGTCGTCTTCGCGGTTCACGGCGAGCTGTTCGTCGTTCCCGCGGGAGAGGGAGGGAAAGCGCGCCGGATCACGAACACGCCTTGGCGGGAAGGTCAGGTCCGTTGGCTTTCCGATTCGAGGAGGGTGGTCTACACGTCGGACCGCAACGGCGCGCTCGATCTCTTCGTCTGCGACACCCGTGACGTGGAGGAGAAACCGCTTACCTCAGGAGAAGCGAACGACTCGAGGCCCCTTCCATCGCCCGACGGGAAGTGGATCGCCTTCTACCGGGGCAACGAGTCGATCATGCTCCTCCCGGTCGACGGAGGCGAGCCGCGTCTCCTGGCGGCCGGTCGCTTCCTCGATCTTCGCCTCGAAGACCATATGGAGTTCTCGTGGTCGCCCGATTCGAAATGGCTCGCCTACACGGCGTATGCCGAGGATTTCCACACCGATATCCGGGTGCACAACGTGGAGGACGACACCGACGAGGCGGTGAGTTTTCTCGCCGGCTGGAATTATCGTCCCATCTGGTCGGTCGACGGCGAGGAGATCTATTTTACTTCGCGTTTCAATAAGTCGGCCGACACCTATCGAATCCGTCTCCGGGAGAAGAAGCCCCGGTTCGAGGAGGATCTCCTCGACAGCCTTTACGATTCGGCCGGGAAGGAGAACAAGGAGGAGAAAGGAAACGGCGAAGGGAAAAGGGACGATGAAGTGAAGCCGGTGAAGATAGATTTCGATCGTATCGATCTTCGTGCTCAGGCGTTTCCGAATCTCGCGAACGACGAGAACGGTCCGGTTCTTTCCGAGGACGGCAAGCTGCTCATCTTTTCGGCCAACGTGCTCGGGAACGGCAAGTTCGATCTCTGGTCGTTTCCCGTGGATGACGACTCCGACGACAAGAAGCTCAACCAACTCACCACCACATCCTCCGCGAAAACCGATCTCCAGGTGGCCGGCGCCGACGTGTGGTATCTCGAAGGAGGGAAGATCCGGTCGGTCGGTGTGGAGGGGGGAAAGGGAAAGACACTCTCCTTCGAAGCGGACATGGAGGTGGATCACGACGCGGAGAGACGCCAGATGTTCCTCGAGGGTTGGTCGATTCTCAAAGACCAGTTCTACGATATCGACTATCACGGCGTGAACTGGAACCGTGTGAAGGGGAAGTATGCCCGCGTGCTCCCCTACGTGAGGACCCGCGGCGACTTCCAGACGTTCATGCGCATGATGATCGGCGAACTCGACGCGTCGCACCTCGATTTCCGCCCCTCGGAAAGTGCCCATCGCGACTTCACCGGCGAGCTGGGCGTCGATCTCGACTACCCCCTTCTCGCGTCGGGCGGGGGATTCCGTGTCGCCTCGGTGCTTCCCGATTCTCCCGCGGATCTCGACGAGTCGCGCATCGAGCCGGGGGAGTATCTCATCTCGGTCGACGGCGTTCCCCTGACCGATGAAACGAATCTCTTCGCCCTCCTCGAAAGGAAGGTAGGCGACCGCGTGACCATCGAGGTCGCTTCCGACCGTGACGGCCGTCGCGGGCGAACGGTGGAGATCAAGCCGGTCACCCGCCCGGTGATCACCCGGCTGAAGTATCGGGCCTGGGTGAACGAGCGGCGCGCCATGGTGGACAAGTGGAGCGGGGGACGGCTCGCCTATCTCCATATTCGGGGGATGGGGGCGGCCGATCTCGTCCGTTTCCGGAAGGAACTGGTCACTATGGCGGATAAGAAGGAGGGTGCCGTCATCGACGTGCGCTACAACGGCGGGGGATCGGTGGCGGTTCATATCCTCGGAATCCTCGAGCGCCGTCCCTTCTTGATGCGCAATTTCCGCGGCACGCCGGTGACTTCGGAGACGAAGATGCGCTCGTACGGGTACGAGAAGCCGACATCCCTTCTGATCAACAACCATTCGTATTCGAACGCGGAGATCTTCGCCGAGGGTTTCCGGCGCCTCGGCCTCGGTCCGATCGTCGGCATCCCGACGGCGGGCGCCGTGATCGGCACGAGCCAGGTGAAGCTCCTGGACGGTTCGACATTCCGCAAACCGTCGTGGGGCGCTTTCACCGTGGACGGCGAGAATCTCGAGAACAACGGGAGGGAGCCGGACTTCTACGTGGAGAACAGCTACAGCGACTGGATGGCGGGGGATGACCCGCAGCTCCGCAAGGCGGTGGAGGAACTGCTCAAGTCACTCGACACGAAGGTGAAATGATCGTCGGTCGCCGGCGCCGGGCGACGGGAGATTCATATCCCTTCAAGGGTGGCGCGGATCGTCTCCCTTGATGGAGGCGTTCCGCCGCCCAGTTCGAGTACGCGGCTGATCACCCGGCCGACCACCGAATCGGGTGTCGACGCTCCCCCGGTGATACCGACCACCTGCGGACCGGCGGGGAGCCATCCTTTCATGATTTCCGGTTCGCCGTTTTCCGGTTTCGCGCGGATCCTCTCCCTGTCGAGGAGACACTCCGCCGACTCGATGTGATAGGCGCTCACCCTGCCGAGCGAGATCTCGAGGAGGTGTCCCGTGTTCGAGCTGTTGAAGCCGCCGATCACGATCATCCTGTCGACTCCCCCGGCGATCAGATCGTCGACCGCCTTCTGCCGGTCTTCGGTGGCGCTGCAGATCGTATCGAACGCGAGGAAATGGTCGTTCAAATCTTCGTCGCCGTAGCGTCGCGCCGTGGCGCTCTTCAACACGGCCTGGATCGTTCTCGATTCCGATTCGAGCATGGTCGTCTGGTTCGCCAGGCCGATCCTTTCCAGATCCCGCTCCGGCTCGAAACGGCGACTCGCCCTGGCGGCGGGGAAGAGGTCGGAAAAAGCGGAAAAGTCGGCTTCGGCGATCATTTCCGCGAGCGCTTCGGCCTCGTGGAGATCGCGCACCACCAGGTAGGCGCCGTCGGGACGCGCCGCGGTCACCTGCGAACAGGTGGCGATCGTCTCCTCGTGATCGTGCTTGCCGTGGATCACCGAGGTGAATTCGCGCTCCGCGTAGAGCCGCACCCTCTTCCACACGTTGAGCACCGATCCGCACGTGGTGTCGACGATTTCGAATCCCCGGTCGAGAAGGTACGCCATCTCCCGCGCGTCGGCGCCGAATGCGGGGATCACCACCACGTCGCCCGCGGCGAGGTCGCGGTAGCGGGCCTCCCCGGCGTCGCCGGCGGGGAGGAAGCGGAAGCCCATCTCTGCGAGACGACGGTTCACCCGGGGGTTGTGGATGATCTCGCCGGTGAGGTAGATCCGCCTGTCGGGGAAGCGGTACCGCGCGGCGAAGGCGTACTCCACCGCCCGATCGACGCCGTAGCAGAAGCCGAACTCCGCCGCGAGCCGGAGCTGGATGTCGCCCGACACATATTCATACCCGGTGGCGCGGAGATAGCGGACGAGGTCGGAGCCGAAATCGTATTCGAGCAGCTCGTCCACCGCGCGGCGCAGCTCCGGCGCGGGAGGTTTGTTGGTTTTTCCCGGTTTCATCGGTTGACGGACCTTTCAGTGGGATTGAATATAGTCGATCCGTCTCATCTTGTCCCGGGGGGCATCGGTCGCTCCCCGGGGCGAAAAAAAAGGGGGAACCCAAAGGTTCCCCCATGTCCCCGGCGGGTCGCCACCCCTCACGCTCCCCCATTGAGGTAAGTGACGACACAAGGCAATGCCGAGGCCAGTACCAAAGGCCGGTCTCCCGTTCGGCCTCGCCCGTAGTTACTGCAACCGGTGTGCCAGGACGGAAGAAAAGGGGGGTGGAAACGAATACAGTTACTATCTTATTGTGATGGAACGGGTTATTGATGCGCCCCCCCGGGGAGGGTGGTGGAACGTTGTTTCATCGGAACGATGGGCATGGCCAACTCCGGTTGGCAGCCGATGCGGTCCCGGCGAGATTCTGTTGTAACGCAGTTTATTTCAGCCGGTTATAAGCGTCAACTCCAGAGGGGCTCTTTTCGCCTATTCTGGCAAGTATAGTTGACAGTTTTGCAGTATTTATTGAATTGTCCCCCGAGGGGCATCGCAAGGAGAGGTGGGAGAAATGGCCGGAAAGATGGGGCAAATGGCCAGTCGGCCTCCTCGGACGGCATCGACGGTGATTCTCGCCGGTCCCGCCGGGGTTCTTATGGTGGAACGGGCGAGGATCCTCCGTTTTCTTGGGGGTTTTCACGGATGCCCGGGGGGCGTGGTCGATCGGGGCGATGCCGCCTTGCCGGCAGATTCCACGGGAGACGGCGGAAAGCGGGCTGCGGCGCTCCGGGAGCTATTCGAGGAGACGGGACTCCTCCTCACGGCGGGGGAGGGTGATCCTGTCTCGCTGCCGGAGGAGTGGAAACGGCTCGTCGAAGGTACGTTGTCGTTCGCCGACCTCCTCGCCGGGCGGAAAGAGATTCTCGGAACCTCCCGCCTCGTGCCCGCCGGAAACTGGCTCACCCCCGCATTCTCCACCCGCCGATACGACACCTTCTTCTATATCGTTCCGGTGAAACGCGCCGTCCCGGTGGAGATCTCCTCGCCCGAGGCGGCGTCGTGCGAATGGCTCGACGCCGGCACGGCGCTGCGCCGGTGGAAGGAGCACGAACTTCTCATGGTGCCGCCCACGTTGAACATGCTCCGCGCCCTGCGGGACGGCCGCGGCCCGGACGAATGGGCCTCCCTGGCGTGCGCACCTCCCCAGGCGCGCGCCGTGCCGACGCGGCGGATCGAAAGCCGCTTCGGTCTGATTCTTTTTCCCGTGAAGACCCGCACCCTCCCTCCGGCGACGCACACGAATACGATCCTCTTCGGCGAGGGAGAGATGATCATCATCGACCCCGCGTCGTCGCTCCCCGAGGAGCAGGAGGCGCTGCTCGATCTGCTCGCCGACCTCGATCGCGAGGGGAGGCATCTGAAGGAGATCGTTCTCAGCCATCACCATCCCGATCACGTCGGCGGCGCGGAGGCGCTTCGGAAGGCGACCGGCGTCGGCGTAGCGGCCCATCCCGCCACGGCGCTCCTCCTGCGCGGTGTGGTGCGGATCGACCGCTGTTTGAGCGATGGCGACGAGATCATCCTTGCCGGGCCTTGCGAGCGGAGACTCGAAGTGCTCCACACACCCGGCCACGCGCCGGGGCACCTCTCGTTTCACGAGCGACCGACGGCGACTATTTTCGGGGGGGACAACGTGCTCGGCGACGGTTCGGTGCTTATCTCCCCGCCCCACGGCGACATGGACGACTATCTCCGCTCCCTCGTGAGGATGAAGCGGCTCAACGCGCGGATTCTCGTGGCGGGGCACGGAGAGATCGAGGGGAATCCGAACGATAGGATCGATGCGTGCATCGAGCACCGGCTCGAAAGGGAGAGGATGATCCTCGCATCGATCCTCGACTCGCCGCTCGCCCCGCCGGAGATCGTGAAAAGAGTGTACACCGACGTGCCCGAGGAGATGCACCCTCTTGCGGAACTCTCCGTTCTCGCCCACCTGGCTCGCCTGGTCCGGCGAGGTCTCGCCGCGGAGAGAAAAGGTGCCTACAAGGCGCGGGCGCAGAACAAATCCTCTTGACCGCCGCGTGGGTCGAACCTACTCTCGCGGTGTCCTTGGAAACAGAACGAAACGCCAATGTCGGAAGGGCTTCGCCGGCGGCTCGGCCCGCCTTCCGGACGGAGACGTGATGCGAATTCCAGGTCGGCTCCGCAACCCGGTGCTCGTCCTTCTTCTCCTCTACACGTTCCTGGTGAGCATCGCTCTCATCGGCACCGGTTTCAAGCTGTTCGGCTCCGGTCTCGCCGGATGGCTCTTCACGCAGACGTCGAATCCGTTCATCGGCCTCTTCGTCGGCGTGTTGGTCACCGCGCTCGTGCAGTCGTCGTCGTTCACCACCTCCTTCGTCGTGGGGCTCGTTTCGTCCGGAACGTTGAGCGTGACCGGCGCGGTGCCGATCATCATGGGGGCGAACATCGGCACCACGGTGACGAACACACTCGTCTCCATGGGGCACGTGACGAGGAACGACGAATTCGAGAGGGCCTTCGCCGGCGCGACGGTACACGACTTCTTCAACTTCATCCTCGTTCTCCTCTTCCTCCCTCTCGAAATCTCGACCCACTTCCTCCAGAGGACCGCCACGGCGCTTTCCTCCGCGCTCTACGGGATTTCCACGGGCGGCGGGACGTTTCACAGCCCCGTCAAGCTCGCCGTGAAACCGGTGAAGGAGGGGCTGAAGGAACTGTTCACCCAGACGCTCCACCTAGCGCCGAGCGTCGCCGGCGTGCTGATCCTCACGATCTCGCTGATCCTTCTCTTCGTCAGTCTCACGGGGCTGGTGCGGGTTCTACGAACCATCATGAGCGACCGCGTCGAAAACGTGATCGATAAGTGGGTCTCGCGAAACGCTCTTCTCGCGGTGACCCTCGGCATGCTCGTCACGTTCTTCGTCCAGTCGTCGAGCATCACCACGTCGTTTCTCGTCCCGCTGCTGGCGGCGAACATGGTGCAACTCCAGCAGGTGTTCTATATCACCATGGGCGCGAACATAGGGACGACGATCACGTCGATCCTGGCGGCTCTCACCGGAAACAGCGCCGCACTCGCCATCGCGCTCGTGCACCTCCTGTTCAATCTTGCCGGGACCGTTCTTTTCCTAAGCGTACCGTTTCTCAGGACGCTCCCGCCGGCGCTCGCCCGAAGGCTGGCGTCGGTGGCGGTGAAGTCGAAAAGGTACGCGCTGGTCTACGTGATCGGGGTATTCTTCGGATTACCGTTGATCATGGTTCTGCTGTTCGACCTCGTGTAAAGGGTGAAGAGATGTTCAAAGAGCTTCTAAGAATCTGGCAGGGTGAATCGCTGCTCTCCAAGATGACGAAAAACTTCCGCAAAATGCTTCGCAACGGACGGTGGATGTTCGAAGAGGTGACCGACAGCTGGATCACCGGTCAGGACATCACGGAGATCCGGGACGAACTGTACGACAGGGATCACGAAATCAACCTCGCCCAACAGAAGGTGAGGCGGCGGATCGTGAATCACCTCGCGGTGAACCCGTCGGGCGACCTGGCGGCGTGCCTCATCCTGATGAGCGTCGTCAAGGATGCGGAGAGGATCGGCGACTACTGCAAGAATATGTACGAGGTGATCGAACATATCCGGCCTGAAGAAGGGGAATCCGAGGCGTTCGTCGTCCTGCAGCGGATGCGGGACGAGATTCTCGAAAGTTATCACGCCGTGATTCACGCGTTCGTACGGTCCGACGAGGAGGCGGCCCGATCGGTGATCGAAAGGAACGGGCCGCTGGCGAAGGAGTGTGACGGCTGGGTGGAGAAATACCTGAAAGGAGAGGAGGGAGGGGTGAACGCCGTGGCGTATTCTCTCTTGTTCCGCTACTTCAAGCGGGTCTCCGGCCACCTCACGAACATCGCGACATCGGTGGTGGCGCCGGTGGACCAGATCGACTACTACGACGAAGATCCCGACCCGTCGAGGAAGCCGTCGTCTTGAGAGGGTTCTTCTTCCACGCGAGTCGCCCCGCACGGGGCGCGGCGGCGTTCTTCCTCCTGTTCGCGCACTTTCTTCTTCTCCTTGCCGGCTGCGGCACCGTGCGCCGGGAGGGCACCGCCGACGGCATGTCCGGGAAAGCGCTCATCGCCGCCGCCGCGCCGGCGTACGGTGCGTTTTCTTTCGCCGTGATCAGCGATACCCACACGGGAGGAACGCTGAAGACGGGAAAGAAGGTATATGCACGTATCATTGATATGCTGAACGAAAGGCGGCCCGATTTCCTCGTTCATTGCGGTGACTGGATCATCGCCCCTACCTTCGACAAGGCGGGGGACGCCACGAAGGACACCTTCCTCACTTACACGGCGCTCCTCGATTCATCGATCGGCTTCTACCCGGTGCTCGGAAACCATGAAGCGGACTACGAGGGGTTCGAGTACGCCCGTTCCGTCTTTCCGGTGTTCGGCGAGAAGGGATGGTACTCCTTCGATCACGGAAACGCCCATTTCTTCATCGTGGAGAACAACTCCGACGCGAGCGATTCCACGCTCCGCGGCTACAGAAGCTGTCGGCCGAACGGCCGTCTCAACACGCCGGGATCGAAGCAGCGGAAGTGGCTCGCCGGGGACCTCGCCGGAAGGGGAGACGGGACGATCTGGACGTTCGGCTTCGGCCACAGGGCGTACTACGGGGCGGAGGGGTATTCGGGCAGGAAGAACGTCTTCGAAGCGCGAAGAGGCGACGGGGCGTTCTGCCGGGAGATCGAAGACTCCGGTGTGGATATCTTTTTCAACGGCGACCAGCACTGCTACACGCGAAGCACGCCGATCCGGGACGGTGTGATGTGGAGCGAAACCGACAGCTCCACCGTCTACATCACCGCCGGCGGCGGGGGGGGACGGATCAACAGGGGGTCGAAGAAGAAACTGGAGTTTCCCGTGCTCGACGACCTGCCGGAAGGAACTTTCGTGACCGGCACGAAGACGAAGCATTTCTTCGTCTATTGCACCGTGTCGGGACCGCTCTTCCACGCCGAGGTGATCGACACGTCGGGCGTCACGATCGACAGTTTCACGATACGAAAGTAGCGGCGGTTCTTCCGCACTCTCACGCCTTCCCGGCGCTCACCCTCGATTTCCATGTATCTCCCCGCCCCGGGTCGCGCTCCACCATGTGGATACAGTCGTCCACGGGACAGACGAGCGAGCAGAGATTGCACCCCACGCAATCGTCCTGCTTGATGCTCGGGATCATCTCCCCCCGGCGGCGCACCAGCTCGATCGACTGGTGGGCGCCGTCCTCGCAGGCGATGTAGCAGAGCTTGCAGTTGATGCACTTCTTCCAGTCGATGCTCGCCACGATCTTGTAGCTCAGGTCGAGATTCCCCCAGTCGGTGACCGCGTTCACCGAACGGCCCCGGAAATCGTCGAGCGTTTCGAACCCTTTCTCTTCCATCCAGGTGGAAAGGCCGCTGCGAAGTTCCTCCACAATGCGAAAACCATAGTGCATCGCCGCGGTGCATACCTGGACATTCGACGCGCCCAGGAGGATGAACTCCGCCGCGTCGTCCCATCTCTCGATGCCGCCGATTCCCGAAATCGGGATCGGCGCGCCTTCGTCGGCGGCGATGGCGGAAACCATGTGCAAGGCGATCGGCTTGACCGCCGGGCCGCAGTAGCCGCCGTGGGACGACTTTCCCGCCACCGCCGGCCTGGGAACGAACGTGTCGAGATCGATGCCGGTGATCGAGTTGATCGTGTTGATCAGCGAGACGGCGTCGGCGCCCCCCTCGTACGCGGCGCGGGCGGCGAAGGTGATATCGGTGATGTTCGGCGTCAGCTTGACGATCACCGGCGTGCGGGCCACTTCCTTGACCCACGAGGTGATCATCTTCGTGTACTCCGGGACTTGGCCCACCGACGATCCCATCCCCCGTTCCGACATGCCGTGGGGGCAGCCGAAATTGAGTTCCAGCCCGTCGGCGCCGGTGTCCTCGCTCATCTTGACGAATTCGTGCCACGTTTCCCGCTTCGGCTCGACCATGAGGGAGACGATCACGGCGTGGTCGGGATAACGGCGCTTGATCGACGCCACTTCGCGAAGATTGTCCTCCACCGTCCTGTCGGTGATCAGCTCGATGTTGTTGAACCCCATCATCCGCCTCGTACCGATGTCGAGCGAGGAGTAGCGGGAGGACACGTTCACGATCGGTTCGCCCACCGTTTTCCAAACGGCGCCGCCCCACCCGGCGTCGAACGCCCGTGCGATCTGGTACTCGCTGTTCGTCGGCGGTCCCGAGGCGAGCCAGAACGGATTGGGAGAGCGGATTCCGGCGAGGTCGGCTGTGAGGTCAGGCATGGGAAGCCTCCTTACTCCCCCCGATGAGGGTATGAATCGATCGTGCGGCGACCTTTCCGTCCTGCACCGCGTTGACCACTTCCTTTCCGCCGTTCACGCAATCGCCTCCGGCGAACAGACGGGGCACAGACGTTTCCATCGTCTCCCCCTTCACCACGACCCTGCCGTGGCGGTCGGTTTTCAGCCCCTCGATGGTGGAGAGAAAGCGGATGTCCGAACGCTGACCGATCGAGTAGATCACCTGGTCGCACGCGATGGTGTGCTCCGATCCGCGCACCGGTACCGGCCTCGGGCGACCCGACCGGTCACGCGCGCCGAGCTTCATCGATACGCACCGCGCGCCGGTGACGAATGCGCGGCCGAGGAGGCGAACCGGCGCGACGAGCCACCTGAACTCGATCCCCTCCGCGAGGGCGCCCTCGTATTCATGGTTGTATGCGGGCATCTCGCCCCGCGTGCGCCGGTAGAGCACGATCACTTCCTCCGCGCCGAGCCTCTTCGCCGCGCGCGCCGCATCGATGGCGGTGTTGCCGCAGCCGATGACGGCGACCCTCTTTCCGACACGGATTTTTTCGACCTCCCGGTTGTGGAGTTCGTCGAGAAAATCGAGGGCCGCCGAGACGCCTTTCAGGTTCTCGCCCGGAATGTTGAGGCGCGTCTCCTCCCCGAGGCCGGGACCGAGGAAGACGGCATCGTACTTCTCGAGAAGATCGGCCACGGACGGTTTGCGGCCCACCTTCACCTCCCGGCGGATGTTCACCCCGAGCTTCCGGATGGCGGCGACTTCCCTGTCGATGTATTTCGGCGTCGCCTTGTAGAGCGCGATGGCATGACGGTTGAGCCCGCCGGCGCTCTTGCGGCCGTCGTACACGGTGACCGCGTGGCCGAGCCTTGCGAGCACCGCGGCGCACGAAAGCCCCGCCGGCCCGGCGCCGATCACGGCGACGCGCGCGGCGCCATCCTCGCGCTCTTGCGCCGGGATCGGCTCGTACCGCTCGTCGAAGACATGATCGATCGCCCGGCGCTGCAGCAATCCGATCCGGATCGGCTCGCGCCCCCAGCGGTTGTAAACACACGCCCCTTCGCAGAGCGTCTCGGTGGGGCACACCCGGGCGCACGAACCGCCGAGAGGATTCTCGCTCAAGATCGTGCGCGCCGCGCCACGCAGATCGCCGAGGGCGATTTTCCGGATGAACGAAGGGATATCGATGTGGGTGGGACACTCCCCGATGCACGGCGCTTCATAGCAGTAGAGGCAGCGGTTCGCCTCGACGAGTGCCTCCGCCGCGGTGAGAGGAGGATGGATTTCCTTCCACCTCGCCTTCCATTCCTTCGGCGTCAATCGGACCGCCAGGTTTCTTCTCTTCATCTTCTTCCTTTCGAGCTTCTATTCATTCGTACTCGAATCGATTCCTCGCTCCCGGTCGGTGCCCGGGATCACATTGTCGAGGGTGATGCCGATGAAGGCGGCCACCGCCATGCCTGTGGTGCCGATGGCCGAGATGATGTCGGCGATCGCCCGGGGAAAAACGGCGGCGATCTTCTCCGCCCCCGACGGATACCCCAGGGCCGGTACGCCCTTGAAGTACGCCGGCACCGAGAGCCCCATGAACAGCGAAAAACCGATGATGAGCAGGTTCCGGTCGGAGTAGAGATCGGCCTTCGAGATCTGCTGAATGCCGATGCCGGCGATCAGCCCGAAGAGGGTGCAGTAGAGCGCCCCGACCACCGGTTCGGGAATGGTGGCGCAAAGGGCGCCGAACTTCGAAAGGAGGCCGAGACCGATCAGGATGAACGCTCCGATCTTCACGACGTAGCGCGACGCAACGCCGGTGATCCCCACAAGGCCGATGTTCTCCGAATAGCTCGTGCTGGCGAAGCCGCCGAGACAGCCGGTGATGAAGCAGCCGAGTCCCTCGCTTCCAATGCCGCGGCTCAGCTGTTTCGACGTCGGATCCCCTTCGCCCGACAGGTACGACACGGCGTGGTAATCGCCCACCGACTCGACCATCGAGGCGAGATAGCTCGCCAGGACGGCGAAGAAGAAGGCGATGCTGAACTTCGGCATCCCCCACGGGAAGAGGATCGTGTCAAACGGCTTGAACCACGGTGACGCCGCCACGCCGGCGAGGGAGACGTGCGACGGATGGCCCTCGGGAAAAAGGCCTGCAAGCGAGCCGACGAGGGCGATCGCGTAGCCGAGGGCGATGGCGAGGATGATCGGGAAGAGGCGGAAGATGACGTTCCTGCGCGAGAGGATCTGCGAGAAGACGATGATCAGCGCGATCACCGTGAGCGCCACGGGCCAATGGGTGCCCGCCTTCGGAGCGCCCACCTCGAAGAGGGAAAGGCTGATCAGGATGATCACCGGCCCGATCACCACCGGCGAGAGCGCCCTGCGGATCTTGCCGACGAGGCCGAACCAGCCGACCGCCATCTCCACGAGCGAGCCGAGCAGGATGGCGCCGGCGATATAGCGCATCGAGAGGCTCGGATCGCCGGCGAAGGCGATAATCGCGAAGAAGGGACCGAGGAACGAGAACGAGACGCCCTGGATGATCGGCAACCGGCTGCCGATGGTGATCTGCACGAGCGTGGCGAAGCCGGAGCAGAGCATCACCGAGCTGATCAGCGTGGCGATCTGGCCGGCGCTCATGCCCATTACCGGGCCGAGGAGGAGGGGCACCGACACGGTGGCGCCGAACATGGTGAGCACGTGCTGCGAGGCGAGCAAGATCGCTCGGGGCAGCGGCGGCCGGTCTTCGAGGCTGTAGATGATCGTGTCCCGTCTCTTCGGCATCCTTCCCCTTTCCGCCGTGTGTTTTCGCCCCCACCGGCCGGCTCGATCTTACGCCATGGCGGCGAAAGACTCGTCGAGCTTCCCGAGCGCCTCGTCGATCTCCTCCTTCGTCACCGTGAGCGGCGGAGTGATACGGATCACGTTTCCGAAAAGCCCGCCCTTGCCGATGAGCAATCTTCTTTTCTTCGTCTCTTCGAAGAGCCGCACCGCCGCCTCGGGGGAGGGATCGCGGCTCTCGCGATCCTTCACCAGCTCGATCGCCTGCATCAGGCCGATGCCGCGAACGTCGCCGATCCAATCATGTTTCTCCTCGAGTTTCTTTAGGCCTCCAAGGAAGTGTGCGCCGAGTGCCTCCACGCGCCGCGGGGCATCGCACTTCTCGAGCACCTCGATGGTGGCGAGCGCCGCCGTGGCGGACACCGGGTTCCCGCCGTACGTCGAAATGGTGAGCCCCGTGAACGAATCGGCCACCTCGCTCGTCGCCACGGTGGCGCCCATGGGCGCGCCGTTGGCGATCCCCTTCGCCATCACCATGATATCGGGTTCGATCCCCCAGTGTTCGATGCCGAACCAGTACTTCCCCGTCCTCGCGAAACCGGTCTGCACCTCGTCGCTGATGAACAGTCCGCCGTGCTTCTTCACGATGTCGAAGATGATACGGAAGTAGTCGGGCGGCGGAATGATGAAACCGCCCACCCCCTGCACCGGTTCACCGAGGAAACAGGCGATCTTCCCCGACGTCGACGTGCGGATCAGGTCTTCCATGTCCTTCGCGCACGCCGTGCCGCACGATGAAGGGGTGAGGCCGAAGGGACAGCGGTAGCAGTAGGCGTTGTGGGCGTGCTTGATGCCGAGGATCTGCGTGCCCGACGCGCGCCATGACGCGTGCCCGGTGAGGGTCATCGCCAAGGCCGATCGGCCGCTGTAGCCGTGCCTCAACGCCATCACTTCCTGCCGGTCGGTGTGGATCTTCGCGATCATGATCGCCGTCTCGTTCGCCTCGGTGCCCGAGTTGGTGAAGAAGCTCTTCCGGAGCTTCCCCGGCGTGAGCTGCGCCAGCTTCTCGGCGAGATCCACCTGCGGTTCGGTCGGGTAGAGCGTCGATGTGTGCCCGAGCGTGGCGCTCTGCCTCGATGTTTTCTCCACGATTTCCGGGCGGCAGTGGCCGGCGCTCACCGTGAGAATCCCCCCGAAGAAGTCGAGGTACTCCGTCCCGTCGGTGTCGTAGAGCCTCGTCCCCTCGCCCCGCTCGAGGACGAGCGGATCGGCGTAGTAGTGGGCCACCGACGGCCAGATGTATTCCTTCTGTTTGCGGATGATTTCGTCGCGGTTCATTTCGAAGTCCTTCCTGGCGTGCGGATTCGTTTCACGGACGATCGGTATTCGCCGCCCCGTCTCTTATGATTCGAGCTGGCTCGTGAGGGCGCCGTACATTTCGGGGCGCCGGTCGCGGTAGAACTGCCACACCTTGCGCACCTCGGCGATCTCATCGAAATCGAGATCCGCCGTGAGCAGTTCGCTCTTATCGCGCGACGCCTGGGCGACGATCTTTCCCCGGGGGCTGCAGAAGTAGCTCTTTCCGTAGAACTCGCCAATCGACCACGGCTCTTCCATACCGACCCGGTTGATGGCGCCCACGAAGTAACAGTTCGCCACGGCGTGCGCCGGTTGCTCGAGTTCCCACAGGTACTCGGAGAGCCCCGCCACGGTGGCGGACGGGTTGAAGATGATCTCCGCGCCTCCGAGGCCGAGGGCGCGCGCCCCTTCGGGGAAGTGGCGATCGTAGCAGATGTAGATTCCCACCTTGCCGATCGCCGTATCCCAGACCGGGTAACCGAGATTTCCCGGCTTGAAATAGAATTTCTCCCAGAAGCCGGGTTGGCAATGGGGGATATGGGTCTTCCTGTATTTGCCAAGATACTTCCCGTCGGCGTCGATCAGCGCCGCGGTGTTGTAGTACGTGCCGGTGCGCTCCTCTTCGTAGATCGGAAGGACGATCACCATGCCGTGTTTCTTCGCGATTTCCTGGAAGAGCTTCGTCGTCGGTCCGCCCGGAACTTTCTCGGTGAGATCGTACCAGCGGATGTCTTGGCTCGCGCAGAAATAGGGGCCGTAGAAGAGTTCCTGGAGACAGAGGATCTGTACACCCTTCTTTCCCGCTTCTTCGATGTAGGGCATGACGAGGTCGATGTATGCCTGGCGGATCTTGTCGAGGGGTTGATCCGTCGGAATCGGGTTCGCGGTCTGGATCAGGCCGCCGCGCACGATACGAGCCATGGAACTCTCCTTTTCCTCCCGCGGAATCGACGCATCCAGGCCACCGTCGTCCGGCGCTTCCCGCGCGGAGCTTAGCTTGTGTTTTCATTGACGTTATCGGATCGGGTCGCCGACTGTCAAGAAGGGGCGCCCTCAGTCGACTCCGGCGAGGAGCGCCTCGTTGGTCGGATGCTCGGAGAAGAGCTTGAGCATCCAGTCGATCGCCTGGTCGGGCTGGAGGTTCATGGCGTGACGGCGCAGCCGGTTGATCGCCCCGATTTCTTCGGCGGTATAGAGAAGCTCTTCTCGCCGCGTTCCGGTGGCGGGGAGATCGATGGCGGGGAACACCCTCTTCTCGGCGAGCGCGCGGCTGAGAACGATCTCGCTGTTTCCCGTCCCCTTGAACTCTTCGAAGATCAGGTCGTCGAGGCGGGAGCCGGTTTCGACGAGCGCCGTGGCGAGCACCGTCACCGAGCCGCCGTTCTCCACGTTGCGCGCCATGCCGAAGAACTGTCTCGGCACCTCGAGGGCGCGCGAATCGAGACCGCCCGTCATGGTGCGCCCCGAATTGGAGCGGCGATGGTTGAACGCACGGCTGAGCCGCGTGATGCTGTCGACGAGGAGCACTACGTCGTGGCCGCACTCGAGTTCACAGCGCACCTGGGCCATGCACATCGTGGCAAGGCGCACATGCTCGTCGATCGACTGGTCGCTGCTGCTCGCGAGCACCTCGGCAGGAACGCGGCGGTGGAAGTGGGTGACCTCCTCGGGTCGTTCGTCGACGAGCACCGCCACCACCCGCGTGTCCGGCGCATCTTCGTGGATCGCGATGGCCAGCTCCTCGAGGATGCGCGTCTTCCCCGCCTTCGGCGGCGATACGATCAGACCGCGCGTCCCCCTTCCGACCGGGGCGAACAGCTCCACCAGCCGCATGGTGACGTTCCCCCCCTTCCCGAGGCGGAACCGGTTTTCCGGGTTGATCGCCTGCAATCGCTTGAACTGCGTCCGGCCGCGCCAGGCGTCGACGGCGAGACCGTTCACCGATTTCACCTCGGAGAGCCTCTCGCCCCGCTTCCCCCGGGTCGACGGTCCGGTGACGAGCGCACCGGTGACGAGAGCGTTGGCGCTCACGAGCCTTGCGGGAACGTAAGGGTCGCTCTTTTCCACTTGGAAGGAACGGGCCACGTTCCTCAGGAAACCGTCGCCGTTCTTCTGCACCTCGATGACACCGGATATGCTGTCCGCCATGATTCGTGTTCCATTCGGCGTGGGGGAATGATCGATGATTGAGTGTCCCTCGCCCGTTCAAGTAAGCAGAAATATCCGCCTACGTCCACCAAATAAGATGCGCGGACAAGGCGGTGCACCGTCCGTCTTCTTTCGACCGCCCTACGGCATGGTGAACACCGCCACCGGCGAAAGGCCGATCCCGCCATCCGCTTTCTTCATCTCCACCCGCCAGTAGAACGTCTTCCCCTTCGATCTTCCCGGAAGGTCGTCGCGCTGAACGACGCACTCCGTTTCGGTGAGGCGGTCGGCGCGAAAGATCTCCTTCATCACTTCGGAAAAGACGATCACTCCGTAAGACGTCGCGCCGGGCGCACCGGTCCACGACAGTCGCACCCCCTTGTCCACCGGCACCGGCGTGTGCGGCGCCAGCGGGTCGGTCGACTCGAGCGGCGGACTCGCGATCGTTTCGAATATATCCTTTTCCGGCGGCTCTCTGTCGCACACTTGGATCAACGCCCACACGAGGACGAGAACGGCCCCCGTGAGAAGAATGGGCTGCGCGAGACGCTTCTTCACGCCATCCTTCCCGGCCTTTCGACGAAGGGTAAGGGGAATGCCCACCTCGTCGTCTCCGGCGATCGCCCTTCGGATCTTTTCCCTCGCACCGGCGAGGTCGGGTCCGGGGAACTTCCCCTTCCCGTCGAGGAAATCCCGGTATGCCGAGGCGAGCTTCGCGCAGCGCGGGCACGACTCGATGTGCCGTCGCCGTGGATCGGCGCCGTCGAGCTTGAGGATTTCGCCGATTTCCTCTGCGCCGTAACACCTCTCGTCCAAGGAAGAACTCTCCTTCCGGCCGTCTTACCCGACGAACCTAGCACCGCCGCGCGCCGCTGTCCACCGCGCGCGGGCGGGCGAAAAACGATCCTTTCCCGGGGAAATCGATTCCTCTATACTCTGGAGAATCCCGGGATCGACCTCGCTCTTTTACGCAGTATCCGGAGGAAAAGAATGACCGACCCAAGAATCCGAAAACTCGCTGATCTGCTCATCGGCCACTCCACCGCCCTTCGGAAGGGCGAGAAGATATTGATCGAAGCCACCGACGTTCCGCGCCAAATTGTTTCCGCGCTCATCGACTCTTCCGTCGAAGCGGGAGGAGTGCCGCTCGTGCTTTGGAAGGATAACCAGATCCTGCGTGATCTCTACCAGGCGGGCGATGTGGCCGCCGTGGAGGAGCGGCTCGAGGCGATGGGACGGGTCGAGCGCTTCCAGATGGAACAGGTACAGGCGTACATCGGCGTAAGGGGCGCCCACAACACGACGGAATTCTCCCAGGTGCCACCCGAGAAGATGAAGATCTACCAGGAGAGGATCTTCTCCCACGTTCATGGAAAGTGCCGCGTGCCGAACACGCGCTGGTGCGTTCTCCGGTGGCCCACTCCCTCGATGGCGCAGCTCGCCGAGATGGGCACCGATCGTTTCGAGGACTTCTACTTCGACGTGGTGCTCGTCGACTACTCGAAGATGGCCGAGGCGGTGAAGCCGCTCGTCGAGCTGATGAGCCGCACCGATCGTGTGAGGGTCGTCGGGCCGGGCGAAACCGATCTTTCCCTCTCGATCAAGGACATCCCGGTGATCCCCTGTTCGGGCAGCCACAACATTCCCGACGGCGAGTGCTTCACGGCGCCGGTGAAGGAGAGTATCAACGGCGTAATCCGCTACAATGCGAAGACGATCTACCACGGCGTGACTTTCGACGACATCCGCCTCGAGTTCCGCGACGGGAAGGTGGTCGGCTCATCATCGTCCAACGACGAGGCGCTCGAAAAGATTCTCGATTCCGACGCCGGGTCGCGCTACGTGGGAGAATTCTCCCTCGGGTTCAACCCGAAGATCACCCGGCCGATGTGCGACATCCTTTTCGATGAGAAGATCGGCGGATCGCTTCACATGGCTGTGGGAAGCTCATACGACGACGCGCCGAACGGCAACACGTCGAGTGTGCACTGGGACATGGTGCTCATCCAGACCCCGGCGTACGGCGGCGGGGAGATCTATTTCGACGACACGCTGATCCGAAAGGACGGCCTGTTCGTGGTGGACGAACTGAAGGGGCTCAACCCGGACCGGCTCTGAAGCGCGCCGGACGGGGATCGGATCGACGGGACATGGCTCGAATTCCAAGACATCTGCGCGAGCTGTACCGGTGCGTTTCCCCCGGCGACGTGCTGCTCGTCGTTGTGAAACCCGATCCCGATTCCCTTTCGTCGGCATGGGCGCTGAAGAAACTGCTCGCCGGCAAGGTGCAGTCGACCCGTATCGCCCACATCGGTGAGATCGTGAGGCTGGAGAACAAGGCGATGATCCAGATATTGAAGATCAGGACCGAGCGGTTCGACAAAGTCGAGAAGGGATCTTTTTCGAAGCTCGCCCTCGTGGACGGCCAGCCCGACCAGTTCGATCGGTACGCCCTCCCGCCGGCGAACATCGTCATCGACCACCACCCGGCGGTGACCCCCTTCGAGGCGGACTACAGCGACGTGAGGCCGAAGATCGGCGCCACCGCCACGATCCTCACCGAGTATCTTTACCAGGCGAAGATCACGATTCCGAGGCCTCTGGCGACGGCGCTCTGTTTCGGCATCAAGACCGACACGAACGGTTTGACCCGCTCGACTTCACGCAAGGACGTGAACGCATATTCGTACCTTCTCCCCCTCGCGAATGTGAGGCACCTCAGGCAGATCGAGGACGAGAGAATCGCCAAGTCCGACCTCGATCTCATCGGCCGGGCGGTGTCGAAGATTCAGATGCGAAGAAAGTTCCTCTACTGTTTTCTCGACGGCCCTGTTCCTCCCGACAGCCTGGTAATCCTGGCGGACACGTTCATCGGCGTGGAGGGGGTCTCCGTCGCCGCGGTGGCGAGCACCTACAGGAGCAAGGCGGTGGTCATCCTTCGCGGAAACGGGCCGCGCGTCGACGTGGGGCGCATCGCGCGCAGCGGTTTTGCCGATCTGGGAAGCGCGGGGGGGCACCGCGTGGCGGCACGCGCGGAGATCCGCTTCGCCGATCTTCCCGAGACGGCCGGCGGCGGAGAGGCGGAGAAGCTCGGCCCGTGGATCAAAAAGACGATACAATCGCATCTTTTCAAGAGGAAAACCGTCTGCGCGGGGCAGGGAAAATGAGAGAAATCGTGCTCGCCTCCACATCGACCCACAGGAAGGCGGTTCTCGAAAGGCTCGGAATACCGTTCACCGTTCTCGCGCCGCTGTGCGACGAAAAGGGGGCGGATCATCTCTCCGCCGAGGAGAGGGCCGTGCACTTGGCGGTGCGCAAAGCGAAGTCGCTCGCCATGAAGTTTCCGAAGGCGCTCATCATCGGGTCGGACCAGATCCCCGAGGTGGAAGGACGGATCCTCAGCAAGCCGGGGAGTTCCGAGAAGGCGCGCGCCTCGCTTCGCCTGCTGTCGGGGAAGGAGCACAGGCTGCTTACCGGGCTGGCGGTGGTCGAAGGGGGGGAGGAGGGGCGCGTGGAGACGGCGCTCGATACGTCGCGCCTGCGTATGCGCGAATTGACCGACGAGGAAATCGCGAACTACGTCAAGCGGGAGCATGTGCTGAACTGTGCCGGCTCGTACCGTGCCGAGGGGCTCGGCGCGGCGCTCTTCCGGGAGATCCACACGAAAGATCCCACCGCCGTGATCGGCCTGCCGCTGACGCTCCTCGTCAATCTCCTTGCGAAGCTCGATTTTCACATTCTCGAGTAGGTCGCTCGCGGTACGGCGCGAACAAACGCATTCGAGACGAACCGGACCTGTCAGCGGAAGAGATTCTTTACCTCACCCCACGATGACTTACCGGTGCTGGTGCTGTTCATATAAAGCATACCGTCCCACGTTTCGATATACCCCGACGGCATGCCCGGAGCGTTCACCGTCGTGCCGCCGAAAGTCCATCCGCCGGTGATCAGGTCGATCATATGGCTGCCTCCGCTGAATTCGACATTTCCCTGAAAGCTTCCGATACCCACCCCGGCGTTCCGGAACACTTCGAACGCCGTGAAGTACCCGGACAGGTAAAGCGTGCCGTTCTCGAACGTGGAAGGCGAGACGGCGTTCGGCGGATCGACCCCATAGGCGAGATCGGGCGAACTGTCCTCCCAGATCTCGAATACTCCCGCGGTGTAGATCGTGTGTACCCACCCGCCGCCCTGATCCTCGGGGGCGCCGGGAACAAGGCCCCTGACGGAAATCGTGTACTCGTTGAGCGGGTCGGAAACGAGGGGGGCGAAGATCTGGTCAACGTTGCCGACGAGACGAAGTTCGTTCCCCGTCGTTCCCGGATCCCAGGTGTAGCCGTAGAAGTCAACAAGCTGTGCGCCGGCAAAACCGGGAAACGATAGAAGCGCCAGGACGAGAGGAAGTAATCGCATTTTCAGCATCACTGTAATTCTCCGTTCGTTTTGTCTGTCCGTCCGCCCCGCCAACCAAAGTCCGTTACAGGCGGACGGTACGACTCTATTTCGGCTCAGGAAACCGGGTGTTTTCGGTCCGGCATTCGGAGGGGAATTCCCAGATCACCACACTTCCATACGTAGATTACCATGGAATTACTCAATTGTCAATCAATACTGCCGTTTCGGGAAAGAAATCGCATGTGTCCCGAAGAACGGCGCTACGTCCGGCGGAGTGCTGCTCGGACGGAGCGGTAGTCGGCCGGTTCATCGATGTCCACATGAATCGAATCGGAATCGACATCCACGATCCGCACCTCGTCCGGCCGGGCGTGGACGACGTCTCTTCCCGGTTCGCCGGGGGCGAGATCGAGAAAGTCGGGGAAGCGGGCTGTGGATACGAGGAAGGGATGTCCCCGGCGGCCGCGGCACGCGGGGAGGAAGATCGTTCCGGCCCGATCCGATCGGAACGCGTGGAGAAGGAGGGTGATCGTGCCGGCGGTGACAAGAGGGTAGTCCACGGGGGAGAGGAGGGCGGCGGCGACGCCGGTCGGGAGGGAGCGGATCCCCGCCTGGAGGGAGGTGGTCTGGCCGAGAGGGTGGAGGTCGTTCCAGACGATGCGCACGCACGCCGTATCGTCGTGGGCGGCGAGCGCGGCGGCGGTCTCCCTGCCGCGGTATCCGACAACGACATGGATCGGCGCGATTCCGGCGGCGCGGAATGCCCCGATCAGCCTGGAAATCACCGTGCCCCCCGGCAGGGGAAGGAGCGCCTTCGGACGGCCGATCCGGCTCGAGCGGCCGGCGGCGAGGATGACGCCGGCGACCGGTTCGCCGCGCGGACCTTTCAGCTTGCTCTCCATCATGGGTGCGATTCTATCACGCCGGCGGAAACGGCGGGATCCGCCGCGCCGCGTTGACCTTCCGGAGCGCGCCGTGCTACCGTTCCTTCCGGCCCGCGCGGCGCCGGCGGAGGGATTCATGGCTGAAGCGTTCTTGACGAGACGGAGCGGGTTCTCGGCGGCGAGGCACTTCCATATCCCGTCGATGACCGGCGACGAAGCGGAAAGGACGTACGGCCATACCGGTGCTCACGGCCATGATTACTTGATCGACCTGACGATCCGCGGCGCCATCGACCCGGTCACCGGCATGGTCGAAAACCTGGATACGATGAAAGAAGTGCTCCGCCGCGAAGTGGCGGACCATCTCGACGCGGTCTTCCTGAACCGGGATATTCCGTTTTTCGGAAAGAACGCGCCCACACTGGAAAACCTGGCGCTCTACGTCCATCGCCGGCTCGAGAGCCGGTACGGCGAGGCGCTTCACGCCGTCGCTCTCGCGGAAGAGGAGGATTACCGCGTCGAGCTGCGTGCCGGGAGAGAAGAGATGTACGTGACGCGGACGTATCGATTCTGCGCCGGGCACAGGCTGCACCGCCCGGAGCTGAGTGACGAGGAGAACCGTGCCTGTTTCGGAAAGTGCAACAACCCGAACGGCCACGGCCACAACTACCGGCTCGAGATCACCGTGGCGGGCGGCGTCGATGAGCGGACGGGAAAGGTCTGCCGTGCGGGCGACCTCGATGATGTGGCCCGGCGTGAAGTGATCGATTATCTCGATCACCGCAACCTGAACGAGGACATCGAGGAATTCCGCGACCTGAATCCCACGGCGGAGAATATCGCCCGCGTCGCCTGGGAACGTCTCGGCGAGCGGCCGGGCGGCGCCGCTCTCTACAGGGTCAGGGTGTACGAAACCGACCGCAATGTGGCCGACTACTACGGGCGATAAACACCGGGTGCTCCCTCCGCGGACGCGCGCCACGAGGGGGCGACTCCTTTCGTCTCTCCTGTTCCTCCCTTTCTTGTTCGTCTTACTCTCCCCCTCGGCGGCGCCGGCGACCGAGCGCACCGGCATCACCGGCCGGGTCGTGGACGCGGCCACCGGCGCGCCTGTCGCGTACACGGAGATCGCGACGGCGGACGGGTTATACCGCGTGATCGCCGACTCCGCCGGTGTGTTCCGGCTGCGGGGTGTCCCGGTCGGGGCGTGGGAGATCCGCGCGTCGCGCATCGGCTACGCCCCGGCCGCCGTGACCGACGTGGTGGTGAAATCGGGCCGGCTCACTCCTCTTCGGATCGCCCTGAAGGCGGTCGTCTTCGAGGCCGCCCCGATCCGCGTCAACGCCGACTACTTTTCCAAAACGATCGAATCGCGCACCAGCTCGACGTCGCTCACCTACGAGGAAATCCGCCGCGCCCCCGGAGCTTCGGAAGATGTGCTTCGCGTGGTGCAGACCCTCGCCGGAATCGGATCGAACGACCAATCGTCGGAGATCATCGTTCGGGGCGGCGCGCCGTGGGAGAACCTCTTCCTCATCGACAACGTGGAGGTTCCCAACTTGAACCATTTCCCGGAAGAAGGGGGCGCCGGCGGGGCGATCAGCATGGTGAACACCGAGTTCGTCTCGGACGTGGAGTTTTCCGCCGGCGGATTCGGCGTCCGTTACGGCGACAAGCTCTCGTCGGTGCTCTCCGTCAAGCTCCGCGAGGGAAACCGTGAGCGTTTCGCCGGGGAGGCGGATCTGAACACGGCGGGCGCGGCGGGAATCGTGGAAGGACCGATCGCAGGCGGAAGGGGCTCGTGGATGTTCACGGCCCGGCGAAGCTACCTGGAACTCCTCCTCGGCGCCGTCGGGCTGACCGCCGTTCCCCGGTACTTCGACGTTCAAGGGAAGGCGGTATTCGATCTAAGCCGGAATCACAAGCTCTCCGCCGTTCTTCTCGGCGGCGTCGACGCCATCGATATCGTCGAGGAAGGAGACGCCTACTCCCAGGGCGCCAGCGACGTGAACTACCGCGGAAACCAGGAGGTCGCCGGCCTAACGTGGCGCGCCCTGTTCGGATCGCACATGACCGCCGCCACCACGCTCTCTCTTGCCTCGAACTACTGGGACATCCTGGCATTTGACGACGAGGTGCGAATCTGGGATCAAGATTCGCGGGAGACGGAGACGACGCTGAAATCGGAATGGGTCGCCCGCCCGGCGCGTCGATGGGAACTCTCCTGGGGAGGATCGCTCAAGGAAGTCGACCTCGATATGAACACAACGTCCGACCCCGAATCGCTGATTACGAACGACTCGATTCCGTATGTCTATCAACTCGACGTGAACCAGGAGATGACGGCATGGAAGCAGGCGGCCTACCTGTCGATGCGATGGGACGCAAGCGAATGGTTTTCGGTGGACGGAGGAGTCCGCTACGACCGCTTCGATTTCACCGGGCGCGCCGACGTGGCGCCGCGCGCATCGTTCACCGTTACTCTCGATCCGGCCACCACGCTGAACGGTGCGTGGGGGGACTACTACCAGACGCCTCCGTACTACGAACTCACCGTCGATGAGGCGAATCGGCGCGCGAAGAACTACCATGCCGTTCATTATGTGCTCGGTGTGGAGCACCGCTTCGCGGAAAATGTTCTCGGCAAGGCGGAGTTCTACTATAAGGATTACGACGACTACCTCGTGTCCGCGTCGGACACCTCCACCGTTCTCGTGTCCCAAGGGACCGGCGACGTGCGCGGCGTCGACCTGACACTCCACAGGAAGATGAAGGGAAAAGTGTGGGGTTACGCCAGCTATTCCCTGTCGAAACAGAGGATCCGCACGCCCCTCGACGGGGAAACCGACGGGCCTTACGATTACAGGCAGATCGCGTCGGTTCTATTCGGCTACCGCTTCTCCGACCGGTGGGAAGCGTCGGTGCGGTGGCGCTACCTCGGCGGTCTTCCGTACACCCCTCTCGCCGGACGGCGCTTCAGCGAATGGACGGGGCAATGGGAGCCGGTGTGGGAGGAGCCTCCATACGGTTCGCGCTACCCGGCGTACCACAAGCTCGACTTCCGCGTCGATCGGCGCACCAACTTCGCCGACGCCAACCTCGTCTGGTACATCGACCTGCAGAATCTCTACGGACGCCGGAACGTTTTCGAGTATCGCTACAACGACGACTACACCGAGCGACAGACGGTGAACCAGTTCGGCTTCCTCTTCGTCGGCGGCATGGCGATGGAGTTCTAGCCTCGGCGGCGGGCGGGAGCCGGCCGGAGCGATCTCTGGCCGCCTCGGCGCATACGGTGGTATGCTTCGTCGCTCAGGAGGATGGAACCATGAGCGATCGCGATCAAGTTCGCGTCCGTTTCGCGCCGAGCCCCACCGGTTATTTTCACGTGGGCGGCGCGAGGACGGCGCTTTTCAACTGGATCTACGCGCGCCAGCGCGGCGGCGTGTTTGTGCTTCGTATCGAGGACACCGACCGGGAGCGCTCCACCGAGGAGTCGGTATCGTATTTCATCGACGGGCTGAAGTGGCTCGGCCTCGACTGGGATGAAGGGCCGTTTTTCCAGGCGAAGAACAGGCCGAAACATGAGGCGGCGGCGGCGGAGCTGCTCGGTGCGGGCCATGCGTACCGCTGCTTTTGCACGCCGGAAGAGCTTGCCGCCGAGAAGGCGCGCGCCGTGGCGGAGAAGCGCTCGTGGAAATGCCCCGGCGGTTGCCGCGACCGGCAAAGCGCCGACGCGAAGCGGCGCTCGGAGGCGGGCGAGCCGTCGGTGGTCCGCTTCCGCGTGCCGGAGGGCGAACGGATCGAGTTCGTCGATATGGTGTACGGGCCGAACGTGAAGGAGGCCGCCGACATCGAGGACTTCGTGATCCTCCGCTCCGACGGGTCGCCCCTCTACAACCTGAGCGTCGTCGTCGACGACGCCGACATGGGGATCACCCACGTGATCCGCGGCCAGGATCATCTGTCGAACACGCCGAAGCAGATTCTCCTCTACCGTGCCCTGGGGAAGGAGGTGCCCTGCTTCGGCCACCTCCCCCTCATCCTCGCGCCGAACAAGTCGAAGCTGTCGAAGCGGAAGCACGGCGAGATCGTTTCTCTTCCCTTCTATAGGGAGAAGGGAATCCTGCCCGAGGCGTTCTGCAACTTCCTCGCCCTCCTCGGGTGGTCGCCCGGCGCGGAAGACGAAGTGCTCGGCATGAAGGAACTGATCGAAAAATTCGACCTTTCGAAAGTGAACAAATCGAACGCCGTTTTCGATTACCGGGGGGGAGACGAGAGGAACTGGACCGATCCGAAGGCGATCGCCATCAACGGGCGTTACATCAGTGCCATGGATCTCGACGATCTCGTCCCTCTTGTGAGAGAGCGGCTCGAGGAGGCCGGGATCTGGCGCGACGAGTTCGCCGGGGAAAAGGCCGCCTGGTTCCGCTCGGCGATCGACCTCGTGCGGGAGCGTTTCCGAACGCTCTGTGATTTCGCCACCCTCGGGAGGCCGTACTTCTCCGATGACTTCGAGATGGAAGAGAAGGCGGTGCGGAAAAATCTCGGGAAGGAAGGGCTCGCCGGGCTGCTCGAAGCGCTCGCCGGGCGACTCGGCGGCGTCACGCCGTTCGACGCGGAGCACGTCGAGGAGGCGGTGCGCGCCTTCGCCGCCGAGCGCGACGTGAAGCCGGGCCTTATCATCAACGCCGCCCGCACGGCGCTTACCGGCACGAACGTGGGACCGAGCATGTTCCACGTCTTCGAGCTTCTCGGGCAAGAGAAAACGGTGCAACGGCTTAAGGCGGCGGAGGCGTACGTCGCCGGGGCATGACGGCGGCACGACAAGGGCCTTGCCGCGCCGACCGCCGGCGGTTGACACGCCGCCGCCCATCGCCTAATATTTACCCACCGGATGGGACGTCGTCCAACGGTAGGACATGCGGCTCTGGACCGTAGTATCGGGGTTCGAATCCCTGCGTCCCAGCCACCTCTTTGCGCCCGAGCCCCGGCCGGGAATCCCTGAACGGAAAAGAGTACGTACGGAAGAACCCGGAGTGGCCGTCAGCTGCGCCGGTATCGCCGGACCGGCCGCGGTTCGCTCCTCCGGTTCGCCTTCGCGTTTCGATGTGGTCGCGTAAGCTTCCCCGTTAAGCAGACACTTCTAAATAGTAGACATCCCGGCATCCTACCAGATTCTCGAAGAGATAGGCATTCAGGGCCCCATCGCGATCTATCCGGTTGAATCGCCGCCCCGCCTCCCCCGCAGGAAACCCCTCACTTGAGATACCCGAGGGCGCGAAGGCGTTCGCGCGTTTCCCGGTCGGTGTTTTCCATCTTCCACCGCCCCTCCTCGTTCGCCGCGTCTTCTTCTCCGAAGGTCGCGATCTGGCTCAGTATCTTTCCCCTCATGTTCTTCACGACTTCGGGATATTCAGTCGAAATGCTGGTCCTTTCTCCGGGATCGGTCGAAAGGTCGAAGAGCCGACTCTCGCCGGAGGTGTCGTCATAAATCAGTTTCGAATCGCCCTCTCTTAGAGAATGCAGCTTGCCGAACCGGGCGAAGACGGGGCTTGCTTCCCATGGGGCATCGTTCCCGCGCATAATCGGTACGAGGTCGCGGCCGTCGAGACGACCCTCCGAACGTATGCCCGCCAACGATAGGATGGTCGGCGCGATGTCCCGGTTCTCGACGGCGGATCGAACGACGATCCCGGACGGAAGTTCGCCCGGATACGAGATGATGAGAGGGACACGCAGAACGGATTCGTAAACCCGTTCATGCCTGAAAAAGGGTTCGTGATCGCCGAGATTCTCGCCGTGATCGGCGGTTACCACGATGATGAGGTTCCTGTCCCGCCCGACTTTTCGAAGAGACTCCAGCAGTTCACGGATCTTCGCGTCGGCCTGCGCGATCTCCCCGTCATACAAAGCCACTTTGCGCGCCAAGACGCGGCGATTCTTTCCAAGGGCGGTCCAATCACCGGGGGCGATCCTCTCTTCATCGGGCGGGAACATCGATCGGTAAGGGCCGAGAGGGCTATAGGGCGCGTGCGGATCGAGCAGGTGAAAGAAGAGGAAGAACGGGCGGTCGTCGATCCGGGAGAGCCAGCTCTCCGTCGCGGAAAGAGTCTGGTCCCTCCCCTTCCCGAAGCGGTACCGAAGCATCTCGAAGACCTCGGAGATGAACAAGGTCCGGCTCAGCATGCCGTTGGTGATGAAGTTCAGCTTCTCCATGTGTCCCGACTCGACAAACACATCGAACCCTTGCGCAAAGCCGAATCGCCTCCCGATAAGCGGATTCGTGACGAAACCTCCGGTGGCGTATCCGTGCCTGGAAAACGCCTCGGCCAGGGTCGGGATCGAATCGGGAAGCGCGAATCCGTTCTGGCGGACGCCGTGCGACGGGACACCGAGACCGGTCAGCATGGTGGCGTGCGACGGGGCGCTGGAAGGGAGCGGGCAATACGCGAGATCGAATCGTATCCCCGCGGAAGCGAGACTGTCGAGGGTGGGCGTCGTGTTCCGATCGTAGCCATAGCTTCCGACATGATCCGCCCGCAGCGTATCGATCGAGATGAGAAGAACCGACGGCGCGGAATTCCGGGCGAAATAGTCGAGCAGCGATCTCGCGGAGAACAGTCCGTACGCGAAAAGTGCCGAGGGGATCAGCAGGAGAAGAGCTTGAAGCAGGAAGACATGTTTTCGAATTCGGATGAGGATCAACATGCCGCGGGCCAGGGCGAGGCCGGCCAGGGTGGATGCGATCGCCGCGCCGACGTCGAAGAGGAGACTGCGGGGCGTATGGAAGGGGATGCCCGCGAGGAGCTGCTTATTCCCCCAATAGGCCGCAACCGACAGGATGAAACCGCCGATCCAGACGGTGGATACGATGAGCAAAGTCTTTTCCCTGTCGAGGAAGCGGCCGAGGAGCGAGGCGGCGGCCATGGAGCCGAGGCCCCCGAGGATTCCATAGACGAGGGCGGCGTATCCGTACGCCACGAGCAGGTCGCGGCTGAACAGCCACGTGGAAAACAGCCCGCAGAGAACGCCGGCCAGCAGCCCCGGCAGGAATCCGATCAGGGACATCTGTCGCGGTCCGCGTCGTTGACGAGGTTCATGCTCTCTCCCTTGCATCGTGCCCAGTATAGCCCACCCCGGCCCAAGGCGTCGCGGTGATCACGACTACGGATCGGCGTTCGCTGCCGATGGCCCACGGCTCCAGAACTTTCGACGAATGCCGTTCCAAGCTAACGCAGGAGAGTCAGTTTTCGGGTGAACGAGTCGGTGGGAGTGCGGAACCGGATAAAGTATGTTCCCGGTGACATCGAACGGCCGCCGGCGTCGCGGCCGTCCCATTCGACGGCGTGAAATCCCGCCTCCCGGGGCAGATCGCTTCGCTCCAATACGAGTCTGCCGTTCGGCGTGTAGACGGAATAGGAGACTCGGCTCGCCGATACCGGAAGTCCGTAGCGGATCACCGTCCTGTCGCGGAAGGGATTCGGCCGGCCCGGAAACAGTGTGAACGCCGTCGGGATTCCCTCCGAGTCGCCGCGGGCGGTGGTATCGATTACGCCCGACGAATCTTCGACATCGAGCTCGAACTCGACGCCGATGGCGATCGTCCGGCCGACGACGAAATCCGCATCGATCGGCGCGAGTCCCGCGCCGCGGACGGCCCAACTCTCCTCGGTCGCTCCGCACACCACGATCTCGGCGATCGGTCCCCCGTCGGGCGTGAAGACGCCGTCGTTCACGATCAGGCATTCCGCGGCGCCGGGCGCGCCGCTCATCTCCCGGAGGAGGGGAGAACTCCAGCCCCCGGACGCGCGCCACTCCACCGTCGCCGTGGTATCGGAAAGATCGAAGGAGAGATAGACCCCCCGGATCGGATCGAGGGCTTCCGCGTAAAGGAGGAATCGTGACGAGAGGCTCTCCCCCGGGCACTCCGCCGGGCTGCTCCCCAGGTGGACCCAGCGCGGGGATCCTTCGGCCGCTTCGTCTCTCGCATAACCGCCTTCCAGGCGCGCGACGACCACGTCGAGATCGCCGTTGTCCATAGCGCCGTCGCCGTTCAGGTCGCACGTCCCGCCGACGTCCCCCTCCTCGATCCTCCGGAGCCATGCGGCCGGATCATCGAGATCGATGCGGAAGTTGCCGTCCACGTCGGGCGTGGCGAAGGGGACGGTGTCGGGCTCGGCGACCCGCCGCCCCGCCGTGAAATCATCGAGCACTATCTCGCCGCACCCTCCGAGAAGGCCAATCGGCACGTACAGCGATTCGGGGAAGACTCCTTCCGCGGCAAGGGAGGAGGGGAAGCCGACCGCCGCGAGAGAGGGGTCGGCAAGCTCGATGGTGACGTAAAGCGAATCGGGATTTTTTCGATTGCCGGTCGAGTCGTCGGCATCGATGACAAGAAGCCACGGATCGGGCCAGTCGGCCGCCCGGTAGGCGCCGGTCGGGGCGTACATGCGCAACGTCGCCGCCGCCGCAGCCGGATTCGCCTCGACCGTAACAAGAGCCGTATCGGCCGCGTCGCCGATCGAAACGACGATCCCCCCGCTGCCGGCGGTCCTCGCGGTGAATCGTCCCGTCGAGTCGATCGTCCCTTCCACGCCGAATGTGGAAAACGACCACCCGCCGGGCACCGGATTTCCGAAGCGATCGAACGACTCGACGGTGAATACGGTGACGGAATCGACCTCGAGGTCCACCGCCGGCGGCGAGATCATGATGATCGACGGCTCGGCGTGGCCGACCACGACCGGAAGCGTGTCGGACAGCGATTCGAATTCGGCGATGATCGATGCGTTTCCGGAAGTCGTGCAGATGAAGGGGGGAGTGAAATCTCCGCCGCACGATCCTTCCGCGCGGAAGCGGATTTCCCCTCCGGCGATGTTCCCCTTTCGGTCGTACAATGCGGCGCCGACAGGAAGCGTATCTCCCGCCGCGAGCGATTCGGCGCCCGTGAGGATCAGCGTGGCGGGCGCCCCCGCGATGACGGTGACGGCGGTCGATTCCGCCCACACGCCGGTTTCCGCCACCACGATCCCCGATCCGGCGTCAAGCGGCGTGAATAGGCCGGCCTCATCGATTTGCCCGGTCAATCCGAGCAGCGACCACGATGCCGTCATCTCGATCGTATCGCCGAGCGCCGTGATCCCCTCCAGCACGAATCGGAGCGTGCTGTCCGCTGTGATGACCGGCTCGCCGGGGATCACGACCGTTTCGGTGAGCGTATCGAATACCTCCACCGTCGATGTGCCGAATAGATCGCCCACACCGGCGCGCACCACGCCGGCCCCCCGCCCGGTGGCGGTGAAGCGGCCCGTGTCGTCGATCGTGCCGATCGAATCGGTAGCCGACCATTCGGGCGGCACGTTGAGCACGTTGCCCCTGCCGTCCCGAACCACGGCGGAAAAATTCGCGGAGTTTCCGACGGCAACGGCCACGTTTCCGGGCTCGAGAAGTAGCGTGGCCGGCGCGCCGGTCGCGATGGTGACGACCGCCGTATCGGAGAGGTGCCCGAAGTCGGCGATGACCGTCATCGTTCCGGGGGCGATGGCGCGAAATGTTCCGTCCGTGTCGATTACGCCGAGGGTATCGCCGATCGACCACACGGGCGTGACGGCCAAGCCGTTTGACGCCGTATCGTGGGCCGTGACGGCAAACCGAAGCGTGTCTCCGGCGGTCAGCAATGTTTCGGCCGGCGCGACCGTGATTTCCACCGCCGGCCCGGTGCCGGCCGATACGGCCAGCCCGCCCCCTTCGCCGGCGAAACGGTTCACGTCCCCGCCGTCCAACCACGTGGCGGGGTCGCCCGGCAGCTCCGATCGGAGCGCCACCTCGAAGCGGAGAGAATCGGGTGGAATCCCGGTCGGGGGGATCATGTCGAACAGGATTGTTACCGGTGTCGAGGAGGCAAACTCCTGATCGAGCGTAACATGAAGCGTGTCGGCGGAAAGGACGTAGGATGCGGGCAACGATCCTCCGGACCCGCGCACATCCCTGAAAGCCGCAAGGGAAGCCTCCCCCGGGATCACGATGTCCGCGGTTTTCCACCCGGCAACGGCAGTGTCGGCCAGTTGCGGGTCGACCATCAAGGTGCACGCCACGACAGGCAGATTGATGATCCAGTCGACGGGGCGTATTTCGGCACTCCCGCCGGAAACCGCCGCATTCGGGGCGATCAGGAAGGGGGAAGAGTATGCCGTGTCGGCGAGGGCACTGCTGTCGGTGGCGGTGATCCGCACGACGCACGACTCGCCGACGGCACCTGTTGCGATCCATGTATAAAGTGTGTCGTTCTCGACGGCGGTCCCGAGTCGTTCGGGGAACGTGGCGCCGCCGTCCCGCGAAAGATCGATCGCCACGTCGAGACTTTGGGCGGAGCCGTTCGGATCGAATGCCGACCATCGAATCGGCATGTCGTCGCCCGGTCGGACGAGCAATGGAAGCGTCACCGAATCGATCACGGGACGAAGATCGAAGATCGCCTTCTTCAGGTCGGGATAGACGCGAACCATCCCTCCCGTGTATCGCCGGGCCAGGCAATCCCGCCTCCTGTCATCCAGATACCGGGTGTAGCGCCCGGTCGGGCGGCCGAGATTCGTGCGGAGCGTGTCGTACACGTCGAACCACCAGAGGGTCTGGTAGTGGGCGGGAACAGGGCGATCCTTCCAGTCGACGGCGGTGCCCCACCCCGACATGGCGTACATGCTTCCGCTGACAAGCGCCGAACCAAGCGTGAATCGAAGATATCGATCCAGACCCGGATTAGGGAAGGGCGCGTCCTTCGTGGAGAGCCTGTCGGGATCGAAGTCGTCCTCTTCGCCGTAGTTGTCCGAAAAGAGAACATTCATGGAACCGGGCGACGTCGAGTGAAGTTCTTCCGCGACAAGTGCCCCGTAGTCCGGGTCGCTCATGCCGAATTCCCATCCGCGGCCCTCCTCCGACGGAAAAGCCTGGTGAAATCGACCGTTGATGACCGGATAAATCGACAGGGGAGGAAGGCCGTTCACCGTGATGTACCGATCGCCGACCAGGCGGCGCAGGGTCGTCATGAACGTGTCGACGCCGGCGGACCACCATTCTTCAAGTTCCGTCGGGTTGTCCGCGATGCCGTCCCGGTTCGTATCGAGCGAGTCGACACCGTCGACGAAGATGGAGCGGTTCTGGGCGTTCAGCCAGTAGACGGTGAAATGCACTTCATCGAGGCGGAAGCCGTCGATCAGATCCCCGAATGGAATCGTCGTGAATCCGGCGACGTATCGGGCATAGGCACGCGCCATGCTGATGTTGCTGAAGTTGAGTCGCCCCCCGTCGCAGCTGCTCTCCTCTTGCAGGAGAACCCGGTCGCCGTCGGTATCGCTCAGGATCCACGTATCACTGTTCACGCTCAGCGACTCGGCCCACGCATCCAGGCCGAGACGCTCCTCGCTTCCCCAGTTGACGCAGCTGAAACCGCAGCTCACATTCATAAGCACGACGAGGTCCGGATTTCGTTCACGGATCGCGCGAAGAGAATCGAGGCTCCCATTCGCACTGTGCAACGCCCAACTCGGCAATGCCAGAACATCGAACTTCTCCATTTTTGCCCAGTCGGAGGCGGTCAAACGGTGCTTGAGGAGTTGAAAAACGGTGGGATATTTATCGGGTAGCGGCCTGGCGTCTTGCGCGTACGATCGTCCTAAGCATGTGAGAATAAACAGGATGGCAACAAAGATGCGTTTCATGGTGATTCCTGTCTATCGATAACCGGCTTTGTGCCTGGACGTCGGTTCGCGGGCCGATCGGAATCTCTCCGGAAACCGGACGGCAACGATCGGCCCTCTTCGATCCGTTTCGCCCCGTTTTGCGCGGAACCGGTCTTCCTCTCCCGGTTACTGGGGAATGCAAGAGACAAGCCATTGTGAGATGTCGGCCGATCGATGGGACGAGAGAGGAAAGGTCTTCGATTTCTCGAAGAATCGGATCAGTTCTTTTCCCGGATGAAGGCCGCGGGCGTGCAAGCGGGATCAGAAAGATTCGAAATCTGCGAATCATCCTCGGTATCGACTCTCTGATCTGCACTTGTTACGGACATTGTGAACAGACCGTGAACCTGTTGGGTCCGGATCGCCCCGACGAAGATGTCGGCACCGCGAGAGAATCTCGATGGAGCACCTCGCGACTCTCCCGCACGAGGACGCAGACGAATATCGGTCGGGCGCAAAGAGCGACGCCGTGGTATTGATTGTGTTGTTCGGCAAGGAATCGGAAAATCCATATCTTGTACCTGGCGCAGGTAGGCTTTCCGTGGTCAAGGGACAGGCGTGAAGAAACAATATATCCGGTTGAGCGGCGGCGGCGTGGCGAGCAAGATTCTCGGTGCGCTGCGCGAGATCGTTCTCGCACGCTCTTTCGGCACCGGCGTTGTGGCGGACGCGTACCGGGGTTCGCTCTCTCTCACGCTGTCGCCCGTCCATCTCCTCACCACCCGGGTCGTGCAGACTTCCTTCCTGCCTCTTTACGCGCGCTACGCACGCGAGGACATGGAAAAGGCGCGCGTCCTCTTCTTCTCTCTTCTCGCCGGGTTCCTCGCCTTCGGTGTGATCCTCGGAATCGCCCTGTACGGCGGTGCCGGCGCGCTCATCGCTGTCGTTCTTCGAGGCTTCGATCCGGAGCGCACCTCCGTCGCCGCGGCAATGCTCCGCGTCATGGCGCTCGGCGTTCCCTTCTATATCTATTGCAGCGTGCTCGGTGCGCTCGGCGGTGCGCGAAACGACTTCACGATCCCTTCGCTCCGGCCCGGCCTTCAGAACCTCGGCATGCTCGTCGCCATTTTGCTGGCGGCGCGCTTTGGCCGCCCGGTGATCGCCGCCGCCGGCTTCACCGCGGCATATATCGTCCTCGCGGCGATCGCCACGTTCCATCTTTCACGAAAGCGACTCTTCCCCTCACGCCGGCGTCTCAACGGCGCCCTTCTCGGCGAAGTGTGGCTGAGCCTCTACCGCGTGGCGCGCCCGCTGCTCGTGTTGTCGGTGCTCATCGAGGGAAACATCCTGATCGAAAGGTACGTAGCCTCCCTCCTCGGACCGGGCCGCGTGGCGACCGTCGATTACGCGCGCTTCATCACCGAGACGATCCACTTCCTCTTCACCGTTCCTCTCGGCCTCCTCGGGCTTTCTCTCTTCGCGAAGCTCGACGAAAAGGAAGTGCGCTCGAAGGCGGGGTTCCTCCTCGGGATCCTCTCGGCCGCCCTTATACCGGCGTCCGCCTTCCTCCTGGTGAACGGCCGCGCCGTGGCCGCACTCCTTTACATGCGTAAGGCTTTCGACCTCGACTCCCTCGCCTTGACCGAGCGGGCGCTCCTCGGATTCTCCGCGTCGCTTTGGCTTTTCAGCGCCGGTTTCCTCCTCCAGAGAATCCTGAACGCCCGGATGGCGAACGCGACGGTTCTTCGCGGCGAGGCGCTTTCCATTGCGGCGAACGTGACGTTCAACCTGCTTTTCTACCGGCGCCTTGGTGTCCTCATCATCGGCCTCGGTCTCGGCGCCGGTTCACTCCTTTCGTTTACCTATTATTTGTGGAAACTGAAGCCGGAACGGCTCCTCGCGATGAAGGCGATTCTGATTCCCCTCGCCGCCGCCCCGCTCTACGTAGTCGGTGCGCGCGCCGCACGCCGTTTCTCCGGAGTCGATCCCCCGTCGCTCCTCTGGCAGATTCCTCTCGCTCTTCTTTTTTGGGGGATCGTGCTTTTGTCTCTTGGCGATCTGCGACGCGCGGTGGCGGCGAGCCTTTCGAGGAAGGGATGATGAAACCGAGAGGGACTCTCTGGATGGTCACCCGCTCGCTCCCCGTGCATCAAAACGGCGGGATGGAGCGCGTCGCGTTCGACACGGTGTCGGGTCTCGCACGGCGCGGCTGGAAGATCGATCTCGTTACCACCAAGCTGGCGAACGATCCCGGCTTTCCCGAGGGGGTGAGGGTGTACGCACTCGACGCGCGGCCGGGCCGGTACTCGGGCGCTTTCACGCGCGGCCTCGTCTCGTGGTCGGCGGCGAGAAGTGCGCCGCCCGACGCGATCCTTTCGATCAGCTCCGGCGCGAACCCGATCGTGGCGCGCCACCGCGAAGTCCCGGCGGTCTTCCAGTGCCACGGGTGCGCGTGGAACGAAATGACCACCAAGCTGGCGAATCTCGACCCGCGGGCGATCCTGAGGCTCGATGCCTATCTTCGCGTCGACAGGAGGATGATGCCCGCATACGACACGATCGTCGCCGTCGGACCGGCGGTGGTGGGCTATCTTCATGCCCGTCCGTACCGGTTTCTTGATACATCGAGAATCATCGAAATCCCGAACGGGATCGACACCGACGCATGCGAGCGCGCCGCACGGATCGATCGGACGGTGACGAGGGCGAAACTGGGCGTCCCGCCGGACGGGCGCCTCCTCTTCATCGCCTGCCGCCTGACGCCGGGAAAGGGTGTTCGAACGATCCTTGAAGCATACGCCGACATGAAGAAGAAGGGCCTCGTCGTCGCCATCGCCGGTTCGGGAAGAGAGGAGAGGGTGCTCCATCGTATCGTGCGGAGAAGGCGGCTCGCGGGCGTCCGCTTTCTCGGCGCCGTCGATCACGACACCGTGCTCGAAACGATGTGCGCGAGCGACCTGGTCGTGCAGGCGGGCACCGGCTCCGAGGGGCTTCCCCTCGTCATTCTGGAGGCACTCTCCACGGGGTGCCCCGTGCTCGTTTCGCGGAGATACTCGCTCCCTCCGTTCGAAAGGGACGACGCTATTTTCACTGTCGATCCCACCGACAGACGGGCCATCGCCGCCGCCCTCGATCGGGGAAGCCGGCTCGGCGCGCCGCTGGCCGATGTCGCTCGCGCCGCGCGAAGGCAGTTCTCCCTCGATACGATGATCGACCGTTATGAAGGGGTGCTCGAAGAGGTGATTGCCGGCGGGAAGAAAAAATCGGCGCGGCGATAGGGTCGCCCCGGGCACCCGTGCCGGCGGGGATCACCCTTTTCAGTCAAACCGTTGGATACGCCGTTTTTTCGCTCTTATCTCTCGACTTCGATTCGGAATATCGCGCTTGTCCGTTTTCGAACGGATCGAGCTGTGTTCGGCCCTATCGACCGTCGATCGGTGCGCCGTACGGCTGATCGAATATGGTATCATTGGATATGAAGTTTCGTGTCTCGTGACGCCGTTTCGCCCGAATTTTCCGAAAGAGGCCGTATGAAGAAAACGCGATTTCGCGCAACGGTCCGGTGTTTCACCGCCTCGATTCTTCTCCTCGCGGTCGCCGCGACGGGAGCGGCCGCGTCCGCCATCGAGATGCGCCCGCCGGTGAAGTCGGTCGCGCCTGTCGGAAGGATCGCACCGGGCCGGGCGGCGACATCGGCGAAGGAAGTCGACCTCGGCCGCGTCGTTCCGCCGCCGGGAAGAATCGCGACCACGGGCCGCTTTCGGAAATCATGGCGGTCCGCGCCGGATGCGGCGAAGCGTCGCGGGTCGTTCGAGGATATCGACCTCACTGCGGAAGCGACCGGTCGTTCGGCCCTCCCGGCGGGCATGCCCGGCGAAGCGATCCGCGAGCGGCTCACCGATCTCGGCCGGCTGACCGCGAGGGGAGGGGCGCTCAACCGCCCGACCGCCGCCGCCGGCAAACAGACCGCCGCCGCCCTCCCGTGGAACGCCGATCATCTTCTCGCCGATGCGACGAACATGGACGACGAGTATGTCTCCATCGTCGCAAGCCCGGTGAGCGCGAATCTCTACGCCGTCTTCGAGGCGACCGATCTCGGCGGCACCGACCGCGACATCCATATCGCCAGGAGCACCGACAACGGCGCCACCTGGCAGGTGTGGGAGATGCCTTCGTTCGTTCAGGATGAATACCACCCGGAGATCGCCGTCGACGCGGGGGGGTATCTTCTCGTCACCTGGATCCGCGCCGACGGATACATTCTCAGGGCGAAGACGACGAACACCGACGATCCGACGCTCTGGGCGTGGGTGAAGGGACTGAGTGTGGGAGAGACGTGCGCCACGCCGAGCATCGCGGTGAAGCGCCAGGGGACGAATGGGAAGGTGTTCATCGCCGCGGCGTGGTACACGATGAATTACGATCTGCTCGCCTACGAGTGGACGCTGATCTGGATGTACAGCACCGACGGAGGAGTGACGGTGCAGTACGACTACTTCCTCCCCGACGGCTACAACGATTACTGGCCCGACGTGGCGCTCAAGGGGGCGACGTGCTATTTTATCAACGCCGAGCAAGATTACTATACCGGTGAAATGGAAATCCTCGCCGTGGCGGACAACCTTTCCGGCTCCTTCCTGAACGCTTTCAGCCTCACCGCCTGGACCGCCATGGACTGTCGTTTCCCCGTGGTGGCGAACCAGGCGGAGAACGTCTACATCGCCTACCAGCTCGATTTCGACGACGGCCTCGGCAACGTGGACGGCGATATCATCTACTCGTATTCATGGGACGGCCTGACCAGCGTGTACGGTCCCTTCGAGATGGTGGCCGACACGTACCAGAGCGTCGGTCCGGCGATCTTCACGAAGGGAGGCGTCGTCGGGTGCCTTTGGCTCGACGCCCTTCCCGGCGGAGATCAGTTCGAACTCGTCTCCCGCCAGGCGGGCGGCTTCGGTCACCCCGACTTTTGGGGGGCGATCGAAACCGTCTCCGACCAACAAAACCTCGATCCCACCTTCCACTCGGCGTTCGGCGTGTTCGGCGACAGCTTGATCCATGCCGCATGGATCGACCGGCGCGATTTTCCCACCCAGGGACTGAATGTCTATACGAGTGAACGAACCACAGAGCCGAACTTGGCGCCGTTCACGCCGGCGGGGTGGGGGGGACCGCTCGTGGCCGGGATGGCGCGGGGCGACCGGGTTACCGGCTATCTGAAAGCGAACGATACGACGTTCGTCAGCTTCGCCTTCATCAACGGCGGCCTTTCCGACATCGCCGTCGATTTCCAGGTGCGGTTCACCGTGGACGGCGCACTCGACGCGTCGTGGACCATGCAGGGAGGAGTCCCTGTGAACAGCTATGTCACGGTGGAGGATCATCCGGTGATCGTCGGGGCGGGGCCGCACGTTCTCGCCTTCGACATCGACCCTCTTTTCGAGGTGGGCGAGACCGACGAAGGGGACAACAGCCATGCCGACACGCTCATCTTCATCGACGGCGACCCGGCGCTCCGCTTCAACCCGAACGGGATCACCCACATCTTTTCGGCGCCCCCTCTCGGGCGAGCCGGGGCGATGCGGCTGGCCGCCGATCCTCCCGTACGCCGCGAAACGAGAATGGAGGCGGTCGGTCCGCGCCTGAAGGAAAGCGTGATGAGCGACGGCAACGCGATGCGCCGGGTGATCCTCGTTCCCGCCGAGAGGGTGGATGTCCCCGCCCTTACCGGGCGGCTCTCCGGCGCCGCACTTCCCGACAGGAGGGACGCCGTGAGGTCGGCGCTTCGCGTCGAGTCGGAGAAGAACCGCCGCGTACTTCGCGGCGTGTGGAACGCTCTCGTCGCCGCCGGGTCGATGACCGAGCCGGAAGCGCTCTGGATGACCGGCGTGTTTTCGGCCCGCATGAACGCCGCCGCCGTGGACGCCCTATCGCGCAATCCATCGGTGGCGCGCCTCTGGCTCGATGATCGTCCCCTCGAGCCGATGATGCTCGCCGGCGGCAATGGCGCCGATAGGAACCGCCGCATCTTGGCGGCGGCGTGGCATCTGGCGCGAACGGGGGTCGACTCGGCGTGGGCTCTCGGCTACGACGGTACGGGAATCGTGATCGGTCATCTCGACAGCGGTGCGGCATACGACCACCCCGACCTCGCGGGTCACCTGTGGGACGGGTCGCCCGCTTGGCCGAACCACGGTTACGATGCCGTCGATGAAGATAACGACCCGTACGACGGCGATACGCAGTTCTATCACGGCACCCACACGGCGGGACTGATCGTCGGGGACGGCACGTCGGGAACGATCACCGGCGTGGCGCCCGGCGCGAAGCTGATGCTCCTCCGCTGCATGCCCGGCACGTTCACCGATCTCGCCGAAGCGCTCCAGTTCGCCATGGACAACGGCGCCGATCTTCTCTCGCTCTCGGCAGGCTGGATCAATGCGACGAGCGACCTGAGGGAGGGGAATCGGTACAACGCGACGGTCCTTCTCGCGGCGGGGATCCCGTGGGTGTGCGCCGCCGGGAACGGCGACAACGCGGGCGGTCATCTTCCCGTGCCGGCGGATATCGCCTCGCCCGCCGATTCCCCCGACCCGTGGTACGGCACCGCTGGCCACACGGCGGTGATCTCCGTCGGGGCGACCACTGCCGCCGACGAGCCGTGGACCTACTCGAGCCACGGGCCGACCGAGTGGAACATCGACCCGTCGGCGTACGGCTTCAACGACTACCCGTATCCTCCCGGACTGGTGAAGCCCGACGTGGCCGCGCCGGGCGAACAGATCACGAGCACTACGCCGCCCGCCGCGTACGTTTCATACGACGGCACGAGCATGGCGACGCCCCAGGTCGCCGGTGCGTGCGCCATTTTGCTCCAGGCGAGCCCCGGGGCGACGCCGTCCGATCTCGCTCGCGCCCTCGAAAGCTCGACCTTGGATATCGCCGCCGCGCCCGCGTCGCCCGGCAGGGACAACTACGCCGGCGCCGGGCTGATCGACATCCCCGCGGCGCTCGCGCTCCTTCCCACCGAACGGAGGGAAATACTATATGTATGCAATGACGGCCCCCTGCCGTTGAATGTCGACGGCGCAGCGTGGAGCGAAAGCTGGTTGAGTGTGACACCTCTTTCCGCTTCCATCGCCCCGGGCGACTCGCTCCTCTTCTCGGTTCTTCTCGATTCCGTGGGGCTCTCCGCCGGCATGTATACGGACGACGTGCTCTTCACGTCGAACGACCCGGCCTCGCCCCACGCGCTTCCGGTGACGCTCTTCATGGGCGAGCCGACAGGCGTGGTGGGCGATGCACCTCCGCCGCCCTCCGCACGCCGGCTGGAGAGTCTTCCCAATCCATTCAACCCGGTGACGGTCATCCGTTTCGAAACGGCGTCGCGCGGCAAGGTGAATCTGTCGATCTATACGGCCGCCGGCAGGCTGGTGCGGACCCTCATGGACGGCATAATCGACGGCGGCAGCCATGAAGTGGAGTGGAATGGGAGGGACGACTCGAACCGGTCGCTGGCGAGCGGAATCTACCTCGCCACGCTCGAGACGGAGGGATCGACCCGGGTGAACCGGAAACTGACCCTTCTGAGGTAAGGCCGTCGCCTACTTGTCTGCGCGAGATGTATTCGTAGCGAGTTCGATCGTGGCGAGACGCTTGACGTACGTTTCATTCTCCGGGGCGAGATCGATCGCCTTCAGGATCGCCTCTTTCGCCTCCACCGTTTCGTTTCGCTTGTAATGCACCCACGCGAGCGTGTCGAACCGTGACGCCGACGGGTCGAGTTCCACGGCGCGTTTCGCGAGATCGAGCGCCTCGTCGAGGTTTGTATTCTTTTCCCCGAACATCCAGGCGAGATTGTTGTACGCCTCGGAGTTCTTCGGGGCGGCGGCGATTGCCCGCCGGCAGAGAGATTCCGCCTCGGCGAGGTTCCCCCGTCCCCCTTCGAGAACGGCGAGGAAATTCAGCGCATCCACCGAAAGGGGATCCTTTTCCAGCGCCGCGCGGTACGCCTCGGCGGCGTCGTCCACGCGCCCCCTCTTCTCCTCGAGAAGTCCGAGCCTGAGCAGGACGTCGCTTCGGTCGCCGGTGATGTCGGCCGCCTTCGCGCAGGCGTCGGCGGCACCGTCGAGATCGCCCATCGCCTCGAGTGAAACGGCGAGCCCGAGGAGAGCGGCGCTCCTTTCCGGCGCCAACTCGAGGGCGCGCCTGTAACTTTCGACGGCGCGCCGGTCGTCTGCGAGGGCATGCCGGAGATCACCCTGCCACCGGGCGATGCCCGCGTCATCGGGCGCGAGGCGTGCCGCGGCGTCCATCTTCCGCGCCGCCTCCTCGAGACGACCGTTCCGCCAATAAGTGCGGGCGAGGCCGGTCAAGGCGCGCGGGTCGTCTGGATTTTGCATCGCCAGCTGTTCCTGCTGCTCGAGCATCCGCTCGCGACGCTCCCGCGCAAGGCGGACCGCGGGATGTTCGGGGCAGATCTCCTCGGCCTTGTCGAACTCTTCGCGCGAAGTCGGATCGCCGCGGAGTCCCTTGATCATCCCCCGGAGGGCGTACTCGTTGCTTTCGTAGTACCGGCCGAGTTTTTCAAGCGTTTCCTCCCGTTCGAGCGAATCGGTGGGAAGATCGTAAAGGAGGTTTCTCACGTCCGATCGGTAGGGAAGCATCGATTCGAGAAGTGTCGCCCAGCCGAGTTCGTCCGCTTCGGTGAACTTCGGAGTGATGTACTCGAGGAGCGGATGGTCGTCGGTGTTCAGCTTCGCTCCTTCGGTGTATTCCCGCATGGCGTCCTCGTCCATCACGAGGCTGTTCAGGAAGAAGTAGGGGTTCTCGGCGTCCATGATCACCAGGTCCTTCTGGATCGCCGGATCGTTGATCCGTCTGTAGAAATCCTGGAAGTCGATGGTGAGCGGCGTATCGTCCACCGGGGCGAGGAGCTGCGCGTGCCGGTTCACCACGTTGTGTGCCATCCAAAGCGTAGCGTGGGGGAACACCGTCTGGAAGGAGCGGAGGATCATCTTCATCTCCTCTTCGCGCATTCCGTAGACGGGGAACCAGCTCGACATGAATCCCCCCGGTGCGATGCGGCGGCGACAGTCGGCGAAATAGTCCACCGTGTAGAGGCTGGCGTTCCCGCTGACCCGCGGGTGGATCGAGTCGTTCATGATGATGTCATATGTTTCACCCGTCAAAAGGGCATAGTTCTTCGCGTCCATGATGATCACGCGGGTTCGCGGATCTTCGTACGAGTGCTCGTTGATATCGGCGAAGTACGGGGCGGCGCGCATCAGCCCCTCGCAGATCTCGATCACGTCGAGGCTCGCCGCGCCCTCGAGAAGGACCACCCGTGCCGTCTCTCCGCTGCCGAAGCCGACCTGCATCACCCTGGGGGAAGGCTTGTGAAAAAGGAGGGGGAGGTGCCCCTGGAGGAGCTGCGTCGTTCGCAGCATGTAATCGGTGCCCGCCACGTCGACGCCGTTCGTGCAGATCACCCGCAGGTCATCCTGGAGGTTCGTTCCCGCCGGGAACCGGTGGACCGTCACCGTGGCGGTCACCCCTTCGCTGCAGTAGATCATCTCGGTCTGGGAGCGGGACTGGTTGAAGAGTTTGTGAAACGCGTTGGCGGGCACGAGGAAGACGCCGGCAAGGACGCCGGCCGCCCCGACGAGTGCGGCCGTTGCAGCGCCCGCTACGGGCCGGCCCGGTTCGGCGGCATAGAGAACGAGGCCGATCACGATGTTGAGGGCGGCCACCGCGAGGATTCCGTGTTGGGCTCCCATGAGCGGGAGGATGACGAAACCGGCGATCGCCGAACCGGCCACCGCGCCGAGGGTGTTCATGGCGTAGAGTCGACCGACACCGCTTCCCGCGTGGTTCGTGTCACGGATGAAGCATCGCGTGGCGATCGGAAACGCCGCGCCCATCAGGAGCGTCGGCACCGCCATGACGAAGGCCGCGGCGATGAATTTCATCGCCGTACCTCCCCAGAATCCGGTCGGGAGATGGGGCAGGAAGAATGCCGGAAGCTTGTAGAGGTTCGCCATGAGCGGAATCGAAGCGACCGCCGCGAGTCCGATGGCGATCTCCACCATGCCGAGGAGGGCGACCGGTCTCTTCCATCGATCGACCCACCGTGCAACGAGGAGGCTGCCGATGGCGATGCCCGCCAGGAACGTGGTGAGCACTACGGCGAACGCCTCGATGCTGGCGGTGACGATATAGACGATCACGCGCGTCCAGAGAACTTCGTAGGCGAGGGACGCGAAACCCGCGAGCGCGGTGCCGGCGAGAACGATGTTTCGGATCCGGGAGGAGTAGTCCCAGCCTCCCCGTGTCGCGCCGGATCGCTCTTCCCCGGCCCCCTGTCGTGTGTTCGGAGAGTCCGCGTCGCTTCTTGTTCGCCCCATCGGCGGTAGTGTGCGGGCGGTGAGAAAGATCAGCACGGCGACGACGAGACTGGTGCCGGCGGCGGCGTAATTGCTGGCCGTGACGCCCAGCTTCTCGATGAGGAAGAAGCCGGCGGCGAAGCACCCGAGGGTCGCCCCGAAGGTGTTCAATGCGTAAAGATTCGCGACCTGGCGGCCGATCCGTTTCCTCTCGGTAGCGAAGAAGCGGGTCAAAACGGGGAGCGTCGCGCCCATGAGCATGCTCGGTGCGATGAGAAGGAGGAAGGAGAGAAGGAAGCGTGCGATAAAGAACGGTGTGGGTCGCTCGCCGAGACTGCGAAAGAGGTGCCCGTAGAAGAGGTTGAGACCGTCGAGAATGAACGGCATGAGGATGGCGAACAGCGCGATGCCCGCTTCGAGGAAAGCGTAGATCCGAAGGACGTCGCTTCGCTTGTCGATCAGCTTCCCCGATAGGTAACTGCCGAGAGCGAGGCCGCCCATGAAGGAAGAGACCACGGTGCTCGCCGCGTACACCGTGTTCCCGAAGACGAGGGAGAGCATGCGGGTCCAGATGATCTCGTAAACGAGACCCGCGGCGCCGGAGAGAACGAAAAGAAACAGGATGATGAACGCGGCGCTCCCGCGGCTTCCCTTTTCCGGTTTGCGAACGCTCATTCTTCTCGCACCCGTCCCCTCTCATCGGGGAATGGCCGCCGGGTCGACAGTGTCATGTGAAGAAGTCGTCGTCCGGCCGACAGCTCCTGAACTGGTCGAATACATGAATCTTATCATATGATGCAAAGATCGGTCCAGTTCACCGAAGCTCGACATCGATCCCGTCGCGACGGGAAAACGGTGCCCGGGGGAAACAGATCTCCGTATAATCCCTCCATGGCCGACTCGACGCATTCATCTCGCCGGCACATGGACCGCATTGCCGCGGGAGGCGTATTCCTTCTCGCGCTTGCGATCCGCCTCGCCCACTTCATGGAGATCCGCGCGCACGACCCCTTTTTCGAACTGCCGTCGGTCGATCCGAGGATCTACCACCAGTGGGCGCTGCGGATTCTCGGCGGCGATCTTCTCGGCACGGGTCCGTTCATTCTCGGACCGCTCTATCCGTACTTCCTCGCCCTCGTGTACAAGGCCGCCGGGCCGTCGATCCCGCTGGTGAAACTTCTCCAGTGTGTGCTCGGATCGTTGCTGTGTGTTTTCGTGTACTACCTCGGCACGAGGCTCTTCTCCCGCGCCGCCGGTCTCGTCGCGGGAATCGCCGCGGCGTGCTGTTCGATGCTCGTCTTCTACGGCGGCACGCTGATGATCGTGAATCTTCTCGCGCCCCTCGTGCTGCTCTTGCTGATCGCGGCGTACCGGGCGGTCGACTCGCCCGGCGGTGCGACGTTTTCGATCGCAGGGGCGCTCCTGGGGCTTTGCGTCCTGGCGAGGGAAAACTCCCTTCTCATCGGCCCGCCCCTTCTCGCCTGGATGATGCTTCGCACGCCGATCGGGACGTTTCACGCACGTGTTCGGCTCGGTGCGTTCTTCTCCCTCGCCGTGGCGGCGGTGATCATGCCCGCCACGCTGCGGAACCTCGTCGTCACGGGAGAACCGATCCTGGTGAACGCCGCCGGCGGGATGTCGTTTTACACGGGAAACAACCCGGACGCCGACGGGACCTTCCACGTGCCCGCCATTTTCGAACGCACCTTCGCGGACGATCCGCTGGAACAGTACGAAACATACTCCGCTCTGGCCGACCGCCTCACCGGCCGCCGCCTCGGTCCGTCGGAACTGACCCGCTTCTGGGTGAGCGAGGGTTTCCGCTTCATCCGGGAGAAGCCGGGCCGGTGGGCCGCGCTGGAACTTCGCAAGCTCGATCTCTTCTTCAATGCCGCCGAGGTCTGGAATAATCGTCCCGTCACTCTCGCCAAGGAGTTCTCGGCGGTTCTTCGCCTCCCGCTGCTTACGTTCGGCGTCATGCTTCCCCTCGCGCTCGTCGGCTTCTTCGCCGCTTTGGGACGATGGAGAGAACTCGCGCCGCTTCATATCGTCATCGGTGTCCATCTCCTCTAGGCGCTTCTTCTCATCGTGCTTTCCCGCTACAGGGTGAGCGCCGTCCCGGTGATGATCCTCTTCGCGGCCCACGGCGCGGTCACGATCGTCCGGCTTGCCCGCGGGCGCGATGCGGCGCGTATCGTCCTCGCCGTCTCGCTGCTCGTCGTATCGTTCCCCGCGGTGAACCGGGAGGTGGTGGAGGAGGATCTCTCGGTGGCCAGGTACAACCTGGCGAACCGTTACAGCGAACTGGAGCGCTGGGACGAGGCGATTCGAACGTATCGCGCGGCCATCGCGGAGAATCCGGATTATATTTCGTCGTTCAACAACCTGGCGGTGGCGTACGAAAAATCAGGACGCACGACGGATGCGGTCGGCGCGTGGCGCGATGTGCTTCGCATCGCCCGGGCGCGCCGGTTGGGCGTCTACATCGAGCGCGCGCGCAACCGGATCGCCATGCTCGAAGAGCGTGCCGCCCCGCTTCCTTCCGGCCCTCAGCGCAGATAGGGGAGTGCCTCCATCCTCTCCGCCTTGTTCGAGGCCGCGCCCCGGTCCACCTCTCTTCGTGTCGATCGTTTTCCCGGTCGCAGGGGCGCCGCCGATGCAAGTGTTTCGTCGAACGGGGAGGTCATCGCGACGCCGTCCATCTCCCGGGGAATCACCTCGCCGAGAAGGCGGAGCACCGTGGGGGCGATGTCGAGAAGTCTCTCCTCCTTCCCCCGGACACCCTTTTTCACATGGGGCCCGCGAAGGATGAGTATCCCCTCGTCGTCGTGGTACGCCGAGAAGGTGTACGACGGAGGACGGAAGAGAGAGCCGCCCTCCTTGTCGGACCACCGTGAGAAGAAGTAGTGTCCCGCCGGTTCGAAGAGGAGATCGGGGGCGTCGTCGAGCGCAGGGCCGTCGTAGATCTCGCTCCTGTGATAGACATTCTTCACGACAATCGCGCCCGTGGCGTCGTCGCGCAGTGCCAGGAGCTTTCTCTTCAGCTCCTCGACGAGCGCATCATACTCCCGGCCCGGTTCGACCACCCCTTCGGGAAAGACGCCCCGCGTGTTGATCGTCATCCGCCCGCCGAGATTGGTGAAGTAAAGGACTCTCGACCGGCGCGGATCGCTGTCGCAGTAGCCTTCCTCGCAAAGCCAGCGGAGCACGGGCAGGTCCCGGTCGACGCGCCGGAAACCGTGGTCGGAAAGGATGATGAGCACCGTGCCGTCGTCGGCCGCGTCGGCGAACTCGCCGATCATCTCGTCGATGCGGATCCAGAAATCGCGGATCGCGTTTCCGAAGCGTGCCTTGAGATCGTCGTCGATCGTGCGGTTTCCCGGATCCATGAATTTCCAGAAGAAGTGCTGCGTCTTGTCAAGTCCCATGAAGACGCACCAGAACAGCTCCCAATCGTCTTGTCGAAAACGAGCGATCGCCTCGCGGAAACGCGCTTCCCTCGTGGCGATCAGGTTCGCGAGAAACGCCTCTTCGCCGCCGGGAGGGAGCGACTCGCCGTAACGGTCGAGCCGCCAGCCGCTCAGATCATCTTCGAGGCCGGCCGGGCTGGTGAAACCGGTCTTCTCCACGTAAGGGAAGCCGCCGATCATGACACCGTCGATCGAGTCGGGTGGTGTGGTGAGAGGAACGGTGATCACCACCGACCGGCGATTCGATTCGGTGAGATACTCCCACACGCCTTTCGCCCTCCGGTCGAGCGCCGTGGCGGGGACGGTGCGGAAGCGTTCGCGGTCGACGAGTTCGAAGTCGAAAATGCCGTGGCGACCGGGGTTGACGCCGGTGACGGCGCTCGTCCATGCGGGCGCGGAGAGGGGAGGGATCACCGAGCGGAGCGTGGCGGAATAACCTTCGGCGCGCATCCGGGCGAGATTCGGGAGGAGCCCTTCGTCGAGCCACGGTTCGATCAGGTCGAAGTCGGCGCCGTCGAGACCGATGAGCGCCACGCGCATTCTCGTCGGCATGGGCGCTTTGCCGTCGCACGATGGAAGCGTCGCCGCGACGAGGAGGAGGAGAAGAAGGAGACGAAGCGCCCGGCGACAAACGACAACCCTCTTCCGGGGCGGGCGGAAGAGGGTCGTGAAAAACCGCGCGGTCGTCCTACTGGAAGTCGTACCCAAGCGCCATCGAGATCTTCCGCTTGATGGTGGTGTACATCGGGTATTCATACCGGTCCTTGTCGAGCAGATTCTGAATCGAAACTTTCGCCGTGATACCGCCGTCGAACTCCTTCGATGCCGCCACGTCGATAGTCCAGTAGTCATCCACCGGCACGGAGGTGATTTCCTGGTACGCCACGGAGGAGACGTAGCGGAAGCGGGTGTCCAGGTTGACGTTTCCAAGGTACCGGAAGCCGCCGCTCACCTTGTGATTCGGCGCGTTCTTCCATTCCTGCTCGACGCCGTCGTTACCGAGAATCCGAGCCTGCTGGTAAGTGTAATTCAGAAACGCCGAGACGCGAGGGGTGAAATATCTTTTCACTTCCGTCTCCACGCCCGACACGGTGACCTTGTCACCCGTGTTCCCGAAGCCGAGGTTCAGTGATTCGTCGGTCGATTCGTACACGATGTAGCCGACGTTGTTCTCCACTTCGTGGCGAAACCCCTCGATGTCGATTAACGTCGCCTCCCCCGGCGTGAGGCGCATGCCCGCCTCGTAGGCGAGCAGCCTCTCCGGCTCGAGGAGCTTCCCGTCGATCGTCTCGCCTCCCTCGGTGACGGCGCCGATCGCCGATCCCTTGAACCAACCGCCCGGCCAGGCGACGTAGTAATAGTTCTCGTCGAACGCCGGCCTGCGGAAGGACGACCCGGCGCTGATACGGATGTTCATGAGCGACGGGACGGCCCATACGTTGAGGGCGGCCTTCGGCGAGATGACCCCGTCGAGGGAGTCCCATTTGTCGAACCGTCCGCCGACGGTGATGCCGATACGGTTATGGAAGAGACGCAGTTCCTCTTGGAGGAACGCCGAGTAGAGACGATCGTTTTCATCATAGACATACGGCGTCTCATTGGCGATGTCGCGGCTCGCCTCGAGGTAGGAACTGCTCACGCCTCCGACAAAAGTGCTGTGTTCGAAGCGGCTGAGAATGTACTGCGTCTCCACGTCGAGAGCGCCGCCTTTCTCCACCTTATACTTGTAGACGTATTCCTCTCCATTCCACTTCCAGTTTTCCTGGCCGAGGTTCCTGTACGCCATGCGCACGAGGAATCTGTCCGCACCGATTCGCCGTGTGAGTTGGTTGTTCACATAGAACGTTTGCTTTTCCGATTTGTCGATGCTGTTGTCGCCGGGACTCGGGTTGTATCCTTCCCTGTCCGACGAATAGCCGCCCACGCTGCTGAAGGCGATATTGTCTTCATCATAGTCGAGACGGAATGTTCCCATATAGACGTTCGCCCAGTCCTTGAGCCCGTAATTTGGCGCCACCGTCTCGGCATCGGGGGTCTCGGCGTCTCCCTTCGATTCGGTCTGGGTGAAGCTGCCGCCCACGGCGATATTCCACCCTCCCTCGAGTCTCTTCGTCACCTGCGCGCCGAACAGCCCCGCCCCGCGCTCGCCGTAACTCATTGCTGCATCGGTGGTGCGCGACTTCGCGTCCCTGGTGATGATATTGATCACCCCGACGAGGGCGTCGGCGCCGTAAAGGGAGGACGCCGACCCCCGGACCACTTCGATTCTCTCTATGTCCCTCATCGCCAGTGGGAGGGTGGGCCACTGCATTCCGCCGTACGGCACGACGTTCACCGTCTGCCCGTCGATCGCCACGAGCATTTTCGGCGTCTCGTCGTAGGCGAAACCGCGCGCCGCCACGTCCATGTCGGTATACGTTTTCGTATAGCCGTCCATGCCGACCACGTACTGGAGGAGTTCCGGTATATTCTGGGCGGGCGAATACTCGATCTCCTCGCTGGTGATGATCGAAATCGCCGACGGTGATTCGAGAAGACTCTGGGGATATTTCGACGCGGACACCACCTCGATGTTCATCAGCTCGTCGAGGGATAGCGTCGTCAGGTCGTCCGCCGCCGCCGCCGGTGAGAATAAGGCGAGGAGGGAAACGACGGCGAGGAACGTGCGGGCCGATTTCATGGATCATCTCCTTGCGTCCCGGCGGGCACAGGTGTCCGTCCGGTGGGTATCGCGGTTTCCATGAATATCGGCATCGTCCCACTAACGCTTTATCATTTCGCAGCTTACGGGTTTTCCCTGCCGGGGGTGTGGCGGGCGTGGGCAGGTTTATCCTGTTGAAAATAGACGCGTTATGTTTGTGCGTCCACGCGGCGGCGGGCCCGGGGAGGTGCGCTCAATCCTCCCTGCCGGCGAGCCAGTCGGTGTGGACCGGTTTCCCCTCGGGGTCATCGAGAAGGACGTACGTGTGCGCGCCGAAGGCGTCCCGCTGGGCCTGTGTGAGATTCTGCGGCAGGCGGGGGGAACGGTAACTGTCGAAGTACATCAGGCTCGCGCCGACGGCGGGCAGGGGGATTCCCCGCCGGATCGCCCCGGCGACGACTCGTCCCCACCGTTCCCTTCGGCGGCGGACGGTCTTCCCGATCGTCATGTTCATGAGCAGATTCGGCGGCTCTTCGGCGGAGAGATACGCTTCGCGGATCGTATCGAGCAGCCGTGCCCTGATGATGCACCCCCCTTTCCAGATTCGCGCCACCTCGGCGAGGTCGACGCGCCATTCGTACCGGCGCGCCGCGGCGGCGATGAGGCTCATCCCCTGGGCGTACGAACAGATTCTCGAAGCGTAAAACGCATCGCCCACCGCGTCGATCCATTCGGAGCGATCCCCTTCGAACGGTTCGATATCAGGCGGCCCGAGAGCGTCGGCGGCGCGGAGACGCTCATCCTTCATACTCGAAAGAACTCTGGCGTCCACCGCCGCGGCGAGGGTGGGAACCGGAACGGCCAGCTCGAGTGCCGCCTCGGCGGTCCACCGGCCCGTCCCTTTCTGTCCCGCCTTGTCGAGGATCGCCTCCACAAGCGGCCTGCCGGTGATTTCATCCCGCTGGCGAAGCACGACGGCGCTGATTTCCACGAGAAACGATTCGAGGTCGCCACCGTTCCAGCTCTCGAAGACCGAGGCGATTTCGCCGCTCCTCATGCAAAGACCCCTGCGGAGGACGTCGTACGTCTCGGCGATAATCTGCATGTCCCCGTACTCGATGCCGTTGTGGACCATCTTGACGAAGTGGCCCGCCCCGTCGGCGCCGACATGGGTCACGCAGGGCCCCGCTTCCGTCTTCGCCGCGATCTTCTCGAGCATCGGGCGAAGCCGCTCCCAAGCCGCCCGATCGCCGCCGGGCATGAGGGAGGGGCCGTGCCGAGCGCCCTCCTCGCCGCCGGAGATTCCCATGCCGACGAAACGGATCGCACGGTGGGCGAGCTCTCTTTCTCTCCGGCGGGTCTCTTGGAAGCGCGAGTTGCCGCCGTCGACGAGGATGTCCCCCTCTTCGAGAAAAGGGAGAAGCGATTCGATCACGCTGTCGACCGCCTTCCCGGCGGGCACCATGACGAGAATCCGCCGCGGCGTGTCGAGGGAGCGGACGAATTCCTCCGTCGTCGTCGCGCCGAACAGGGCGTCATGATTCGATTGGGCCGCGCACCGCTCCACCTTCGCGCGGTCCCTATCGAAAAGGCTCACGCGAAAGCCGTGATCCTCGAAATTGAGGGCGAGATTCGCCCCCATGACGCCGATGCCCACGACGCCGATATCGCCGTGTTTCATCGCTCGTTCCCTTCTGTGAGCAATGGAGGAAGATCTGCCGCCGCCGGTTCATCGAGCAGCCACCATCCCCGGCGGGCGAGGCGCGCCGGCACTCTTTCCGTCGTCGTTTCGGGAGAGAGCACTTCGGCGACCTTATTCGCCTTGTTCTTCCCCCGGGCGAGAACGACCACTCTTCGGGCCGACCGGATCACCGGCGGCGTGATGGTGAACCGCCATGGCGGGTCGGCATCGGTTTTCACCGCGACAAAACGCCGCTCCTTCTCGATTAGTGCCGGGGAACCGGGAAAGAGGGATGCCGTGTGACCATCGGTCCCGATACCGAGGAGGAGAAGATCCACCGCGCCGGGAAGCTCGCGCCCGTAGGCCGCCGCCCTCTCGTTGCGATCGCCGTCTTCCGGAACACCGTGCAGATTGCCGGGCGGGGCGGTTTTCCCGGGGAAGAGAGAGCGGCGGATCATCGCGTAGTTGCTCTCGGGATGGTCCCGTGGGACATCCCGTTCATCGCTCAGAAAGAAGTCGGTTTCCTCCCATGGAAACGACCCGATCATCTCTCCATCCCGGAGGCGGCGGTAGACCGGTTCGGGTGTCGTTCCCCCGGAAAGGGCGATGAAACACCTGCCGCGCTCTCGAACGGCGGAGCGCGCCATGTCGGCCAACATATCCGCCGCGGTTCCGGCGAAGGCGTCGCCGGCGCACGAAACGATAACACGGTTCCGCGCGTCGCTCACTTCAGCGCCCGCCAAATCCGGCCGTCGGCGCCGATCAACCGGTCCGCCTCGACCGGTCCGTCGCTCCCCGGCGCATACGTGCACGGTCTTTCGGTACCCGATTCCCACGTGTCCAGGAGAGGCGTCACGAATTCCCAGCTTCTTTCCACTTCATCCTTTCGTGCGAAAAGCGTAGCGTCCCCCCTCATGCAGTCGAGGATCAGGCGCTCGTAGGCGTCGCCCACCCTCTGTTGAAACGTCTCGCTGTACGACATGTCCATCTTCACCGTTGCCACCTTGATGTCGTCGCCCGGAATCTTCGACGCGAAGCAAAGGCAGATACCCTCGTCGGGCTGGATCCGGAGCACGAGAACATTCGGGTCGATCTGCCGGCAGACCCCTTCGTGGCCGAACAAGCAGAAGGGAATCCTCTGGAAATGGATCGCAACCTCGGTGACGCGGCTCGTCAGTTTCTTCCCGGCGCGAAGGTAGAACGGAACTCCCTGCCACCGCCAGTTATCGATGAGCACCCGCAGCGCGGTGAACGTGGGCGTTCTCGAATCGCGGGCCACCCCGTCATTCTCCCGGTAGCCGTCGTACTGCCCGAACAAGACGGCCTTTCCCATATCGTCCGGCCAGAAGGGACGGAGCGAGCGGAGCACCTGGACTTTCTCGTCGCGAATCTCGTCCGCTTTGAACGACACGGGCGGTTCCATGGCGCACAGGGCGAGAACCTGCAGGAGGTGGTTCTGGATGATGTCGCGGAGGACGCCGGTGTTGTCGTAGAACGCCCCTCTCCCTTCGACACCGATCTCCTCCGCCGCGGTGATCTGCACGTGATCGATATACTTCCGGTTCCAGATCGGCTCGAAAATCGAATTGCCGAACCGGAAAGTAAGTATATTCTGCACCGTTTCCTTGCCGAGATAGTGATCGATGCGGAACGTCTGGTCCTCGCGCAGCACCCCACCGACGAGCCGATTCAATTCCTTCGCGCTCTCGAGATCGCGGCCGAACGGCTTTTCGATGATCACCCGCGACCACGGCCCCTCGCCGCGGCGGCCCGATCGGTGGAGCAGGTCGGCGTCGCTCAGGTTCCGAACGATCACCGGGAAGAGCCCGGGCGGTGTGGCGAGATAGAAGAGCCGGTTGCCGCCTGTCCCCTTCTCCCGCTCGAGCTCGGCGAGCGTCTCGCCGAGGGCTCGGTACGTATCGGCGTTGTCGAAATCGCCGCGCACATATTGAAAGCCTGAAACGAGGCACTTCCAGACATCGCCTTGCGCTTTCGTGCCCGAAAAGAGAGACACCTTTTCGCGGAGGCTGTTCGCGAGGCCGTCACCCGACAAGTCGCGCCGCCCCACGCCGATGAGGGGGAGGCAATCGGGGAGCGAGCCCTCCTTCTCGAGATGGTAGAGCGCGGGAATGAGCTTCCGTTCCGCCAGGTCTCCGGTGATTCCGAAGATGACCAGGGAGCACGGCTCGACTTTTCCGGCGGACACCACAGGCGTGTGCGACGATGTGCGAAGCGTCGGATGGATCTTGCCGGGTGGCGTTCCGTCGGTTGTCATCGGGCTGGAACTCCTTTCCTGTTCTTCTTGAGTATAGCCCAATCGCCGCCGCGGATCACGGCGAGGCGACGTGTTGCGTCGCGCACCCTCCCCTGACTACCTTTACTCAGACGAGGCGGTTTCCCCCCTGCCCGTCTTCGCTCCCTCTCGGGGGCGATACCCGTTACAGGACACCTGATCGAGAGGAGACTCGAATGACCCGTTCCTATATGGTTCGTATGTCTATATTGATCGTCAGTTCTGTTTCTCTTCTCCTTGTCGCCGTCGGGTGCGGCGACGACGGAAACCCGGCCGGGCCGGGCGACGGTGGCGGCGACGCCGCCTTCAGGGATTTCTCGTTGACGCTGCGCGGCATGGATCCCCACGTGGGGCGGCTCCTCGTGCTGACCGTGGCGGGCGGCACGTCGGGCAAGAACGCCCGGACGGGTGGTGTGGAGGCCCGGTTCGTTCTCGACCCTCTTCCCGCGGCGGAGTATGGCCTCTTCGTGCCCGACGGAGTGCCCGAGGGGACTTTTGATCTCGACTTCTACGCCGACCTGAACGGCAGCGGTTCATACGACGCGCCGCCCATCGATCACGCGTGGAGGATCGCACTCCCGGCGAGCGGGAACGTTGCAGAGGAGTTCACCCATAACACGACATTCACGGATATCGGCGCGACGCCGCCCGTGGAAGGGGGCGACTTCACGCTCGATCTCAGCGGGCTCGATCCCCACGTGGGACAGCTCTTCGAATTGAGGGTGATCGAAACGGAAAGCGGCGCCACGGTGGGACAGTACCGGCTCGGGGCGGTTCCGGCTGCGGCGATGACGATCACTATCCCCGGAATCATCGCGGACGGCATGGAATACAGCGTCGACTTCTACGCCGACCTGAACGGGAGCGGCGGCTATGACGCTCCTCCCGTCGATCACGCCTGGCGCCTGGCCGGCGCCGGCACCTCTTCCGGGCTCGTCCTTTCGTTCAGCCATAGCACGGCATTCACCGATATCGGCTTCACCGAAGGCGGCGGGCCGATCGAGGAAACTCCGGTGGCGACGTTCACCGAGATCCGGGATGAAATCTTGACGCCGAGCTGTGTCGATGCGGGCTGCCACCCGGGCGGAGGGGCGCCGATGTCCCTCGCCTCCGGGTCGGCATACGGTAATCTCGTCGACGTCGCCTCGGCGTACGGCATCGATCGCGTCGAGCCGGGGAATTCGGCGGCGAGCGCCCTCTATCTCAAAGTCGCCGGCGACGCGTCCACCGGGAGCCGGATGCCCCTAGGAAGAGCGGCGCTTTCGACCGACGATATCGACCGGATCGCGGCGTGGATCGACGCCGGCGCGAAAAACGACTGAAGTTCCGCGCCGGCGCCGGCCCGATTCGCGGGCTATGTCGCGCGCAGGACGAACGATACGAGCGTCTTGTCGTCGCCTCCCATGTTGATCGACATGGCGTACGGCCTCGCGTCGCCGATCTTCACCTGGCAGTCGAGCGCCTTGCCGGTGAGCTGCATCACCATGTCGCCCACCTGGCGGACGCCGGTGGCGCCGGTGGGATGGCCGAAGCCGATCAGACCGCCGGTGGCGTTCACGGGACACTCCCCGTCGAAGCGCGCCTTCCCGTCGAGCAGGTAGGGTGCGGCGCGTCCCGGTTCTGCGAGGCCGATCGCCTCGAGTGCGAGGAGGCCGGTGATGGTGAAGCAGTCGTGCACCTCGAGCAACCCGAGGTCGGACGGTTTCGCCCCCGCCATGGCGAGCGCTTTCGACGCGACCGCCGCGGTGGTATCGAGGCGTGCCGGATCTTCCGGGTCGCGGGCGAGATTCCCCTCGCACTGGGCGACGGCGGCGAACTCGGCGGCGTCGCTCTTCGCCACGCCGAGGTTCGCGAGACCCTCCTCGGATGCGAGGATCACGGCGGACGCGCCGTCGCTCACCTTGGAGCAGTCGAACACGTTGATATGTTCGAGAAACGCCTTCGCGTTCGGTTCGGTCATCGCCGTGGCGCGCGGATCGGGATCGGCGTTGTGGAACTCCTGGGCCTTCGGATTCCGCCTCGCGTTCTCGATCGCTTGGGCGTACCACTCGGCCATGGCGCGACGGGTGTCTTCCCTGCCGTACTTCTCATAGTACGCCCCCGCGCGCCGCGAGAATAGATCGGGGAAGAAGTAGACGTGCCCGTCCTTCCGCTGCCGGCTGTAATGTCCCGCGCCGGCGAGGATGTCGGCGCCGTACATCGCCTTCACCGTGTTTTGCACTTCCACGCCTACCACGAGAACCGCGTCCGCCATATCGGAGAGAATCGCGTTCGCCGCGGCGATCACCGCGAGCCCTCCCGATCCGCAGGCACCCTCCACGCGCATACACGGCTTGTGGAGCAGCTCGCCGCACGCTTCGGGCAGAAGCGCGCCGAGATGGGCCTGCCGGTTGAACCGCGCCGCCATGAAGTTGCCGACGACCCCCTGGTCGAGGGCGCCGGGGTTCTTCACCTGGGCGACGGAATCTTTCGCCGCCTCGAGAATGTAGTGTTCGATTCCGGGGCGAGGCTTTTTCGGATGGAACTCCTTGCGACCCGGACCGAAGAACACCGTGTGGGCGGGTGCGCATCCGAATATCTTCTTACGCAGCTTTTTCATTTTCGTCACCTCCAGGATCTCACCCGGTGTATTCGTTGATCGGGCCGTACAGGTGGAAGAAGCCGTTGGTCAGAACGGCGTTCACGTCGCCGGCGCTGTTCGCCACGCCGTCTTTCACGAGCGCCTCGCCGATCGCCTTCGATGTCTTCAGGTACTCCATGGCGAGCTTCGCGCCCTCGCTCTCCGACACGCGCAGCGCGGAGAAGTGCGCCGCCAGCGCCTCGTCCTTCTTCCGGTCGCGGACGAGTGCCTTCCACGGGCGAAAGCCGTCCGGAAGCGCTCCGAGTTGTCTATCCGCCTCGCCGGTCCACCCGTTCGGATCGAAGGCGACATAGTCGCCCCTCTCCGGATCGTACACCGCGACCGATCTCCCCTTTTCGTACCGCAGGATCCCGTCCTTTTGCGATCCATTCGGGTTCTGCCCGCCGAGGATCTTCCTCTCCGCGAGAATGTCGATGAAATCACAGTGGAGTCCCCGATCGGGGAGGTACCGGTTCATCACCTCGAGGATGCACCGGAACACGTCGACGCCGACGTAATCGATAAGCTGTAAGATTCCCATCGGCCGGACAAGCCAATCCTGGCTGACACGGTTCATTTTGTAGAGCGCGCCGGCCCACTCGCCGCCCTCGCGCAGCCTCTCCGCCGCGCCGATCGCGTGGAGCCCGTCGCGGATGAAATGACCGTTCCCGATGAAGCCGGCGATATCGTTCGCCGGGACCACCTTCTTGCCGAGGCGTTTCGCCAGCTCGAGGCCCGCTTCCTTCAGCTCAGGAAGCGTGGTATAGGTGGTGATCATCTCGAGCAACTTCTGCACCGCCGGCGGGTTGTAGAAGTGGAAGCCGACGATCCTGCCGTTCAGCTCGAGCTTCCGGTCGAGGCCCCCGATGGGGATCGACGACGTGTTCGTCATATACCACGCGTCGGGATCGACGTGTTCCCGCACACGACCGAGAAGATCGATCTTCAGGTCCTCGTCCTCGAACACCGCCTCGAACACGATCCTCGCGCCCGCGGCGCCGTTCAGATCGGTGGAAGGACGAAGGACGGACATCGCCTGGCCGACGAATTCCTCGATCATCTCGCCGTTCTCCACGAGATCGGCACGGTCGGCGAAGAGGACACGAAGCTCGCCGACGCTATTTTCCGCCATCTTGTGGACCTGGCTCCGGACATAGCCGAGGAGGCCGTCGAGCGCCTTCTCGCTCACGTCGATCAGCGCAAGGCGGTAGACTTTCCCCTGCCCTTCGGGGGAGAGCTTCATCCGGGCGAGCTCTTTCGTGAGAAGAAGGGCGATACCGCTCCCCATCTTCCCCGCGGCGCCGATGACCGCCGCGTTTTCGAGTCTTTCCGACAGGTTCATGAGATCCCTCCCGTGAGGCTGTAGTTGTAGAGAATCCGGGGATTATTCCGGCCGCGGGCCTTTCTCCACAAGGTCGCACAAGAGAGGGGATCGTGCAAGGGGGGCGACGCGCCGACATCCCGGGATAATTGCGATTTCGAAGAAAGGGGGCTACAATCAGGTGTAGGGGATCGTCATGAGAATCCGCGTCTTCGTGCTGTTCGCGATCCTGCTCCTGTCCTGCAACGTGGAGAGGAGGGCCGACATGCCCGCCAAGCAGCTTTTCCCCCACCAGGAAGGCGCCGCCGACTGTCTGAAGCGGATCGACGCCGATCCGCTTCTTGGCGAGGGTGCCCGCCGCCTTCTCGAAATCGCCGCCGGCAAGGCTCCTTTCCGGGTGAAGCTTCGCGATCTCCAGGCCGCCAGGGCGGAGATCGTGGCGCGGTACCGCGCCCTTCCGGAGGGGAAACAGGATTTTCGCGATGAAAACGATTTCGTCTGTGTGGCGGACGATTTGCTGGAGGGAATCTTCGCCGCCGAGATCGACCGCCTGAAGAGTCTCGGAAAGATCGATCGAGTCGATGCCGGGTTCGAAGAGCTGAAGGAACTTCTCGGTGCGATCGAACTCGATCCTTCCTGGAACGACTATGCCCGGGCGCGACTCCTCGGCCGGATGGATACCGACTGAAACGCCCGTCTTCTCTCTATTTCCTTTTCGCGCAACATCGAAGCGATTCCTGCGATAAGTCGGCATCGAACCAACAACCCATTTCTTCCACGCCGGGAGGATCGGATGAAAGTCAAGGGAACGAAAGCGGGGCAAGTGGAGCCGCCCCCCGCGGCGCCGCCCAAGAAGGAGATCACCGTCGGGATTCAAAAGAGTCTCAATTTCCTCACCGACGGGAAAAAGTTGAACGAGGACGGGATCTACGGGCCGAAAACGACGGCCGCCGTTAAGAGCTTCCAGAAAGCGAACGGGATGAACGCGGACGGCATCGCCGGGCCGAAGACGACGGCTGCGCTCGAGAAGGCCTGTGCGAAACAGAAGATCGCCGTCATGAAAGAGGAGGGAAACGTCCATTCCGCGAAAGCCACGAAGGCGGAGATGAACGGCCGGATGGCGGAGCTGAAGATGAAGGAAAACACCGCCAAGTCGATGATGAGGGATCCCGCCACGGTCACGAAGCCGCCGACGAGACGCCAGCGGATCGATCTTCTCACGGCGCGTGCGCGGAAGGCGGGGCTGAGCCTGAAGGAAGCCGCCGAACTCGCGGGGAACCTCGCGAAAACGCCGTCGGGCCGGTTCGACCGGGAAGCGAAGCTCGTCGGCGATCTCCTGAACACGAAGAACCCGGACCGGGCTCTTAGAACCTATAACGGCCTGGCGGGACGGCGGGCGGCACACCCGGGCCGAATCACCCCGGAGGTCACGAGAGATCTGACCATGGCGGTCGGCCGGGCGAGGACGAACTCGAGCCAGGGGCGCGAGGGAATCATGGGGGAGACGCAGGCGCTCCGGGCGGCCGACACGCTGGCGGGCATGCCGCCGAACGAGTATGCGCGGATCCGCCACGTCCTCGACCAAGCGGGGCGCGGAGGGGGCCGCGGAAGCGACGCTCAGACCGAGCGGGGCCTTATCTTGAAGGCCCTCGCCGCAAGACAAAAGGCGTATGACCATCCGGGGATCCTCGACAGGCTTCGGATGATGGCGGACCTCCCTCATTCGGCGACGTCGCAGATCGAGAACTTCGCCGCCCGTATCCGGGGGCAGAACCGGACTCGGCTGATCAACCGGTCGACGGTGATGGACATCGACGGCGATGCACAGGCCGAGGGGCTGCAGCAACGCTTCAACGATTCATGTGCGCCCACGACGGCGCAAATCGCCAGGGCGGAGGTCGATCCGATCTACGCGGACCACCTCCACAACCAGGCGATCCACAGCACCGCGACGAACTCGACCGCCGGGGCGGAGCAGCGCGGCATATTGACGAGACACGGGGGCATCGCGGTGGCCCGCGGACAGGCTGGGGGGCGCGGCGTATGGGGGCAGGACGCGATGAACGACGCCGTCAGCCCGTACACGAACCGCACCTACTCGCGGAGTGCCGTGGCGAACACGAAGGCGGCGAGGACCCAGGCGCTCAACCGGATGGAGCGGCTGCTCCGCTCCGGTGTCGATGTGCCGATCGAGGTCGCCTGGAACGGCGGCGGCGCCCATGCATTGCTGGTCACCGACGTTCGGGGAAGCGGCAGCAATCAGCGTTTCCTCGTGTCCGATCCGTGGACCGGGCAGACGAAATGGGTCACCCGGAAGGCGATCGTGAACGGAAACACCAATTTCATGGCGGGCACCGGTCGGCTCCGCACGACGATTCAGTAGGAGGGACGATCGATGAATACGTTCAAGGCGGATATCCGCCCTTCCGAGTATCTTGCCGGCGGGCTGGTCGATGACGAGGGGAAGCTCCTCGAAGGGATCAACGGGGAACACTCCCTCGCCATGGCGTACCGGTTGCGGGACGACGGGTACAAGCCGGCCGAGTTCGAAACGTTTCGCAAGCGGCTGGCCGCATCCGTGGAGGCGTTCCTTCCTGCCGCGGGGGAAGGGGGATCGCCCTTCGACAAGAAGGCGCGCGCGGCGTTGCTCGAAGCAGCGGCCGGCTTTCGGGATGAATGTTCAATTATGAATGAATTGATCCTCGCGGCGGAAGGGCATATTGTCGACTGGCGGAGCTTCGCCCGTTTCATGGAGCACTTGGAGAGGATCAACGCCCAACTGGCGCTGGTCTGCCTGGTGGAATAGGAAGAAAGGCTGTTTGCCGGCGGGAATTCACTCCGCAGCGGGCAGCGTTACGGTGAACGTCGTTCCTTCTCCCGCGACCGACCGGAATTCGACGCGGCCGTCGAGGTAGCGCTCGGTGAGGAGTTTCACGCTCCACGTGCCGATTCCCCTGCCGGGCGTTCCCTTCGTGCTGAAGGAACGCTTGAATACTTGGAGGCGGACGTTTTCCGGCATGACGGTTCGGTTGTGGACGGAGAACGACGGTTCGTTCCCGTTCCGGAAGGAGACGGTCACCGCGTCGCCCCGGTCGCTCGCTTCGAGAGCGTTTTTCACCAGGTTGCCCAGGATCCGACCGAGGAGAACGGGATCGGTCCGCACCTTCCCTTCCGGTTTTCCTTCCAGGCGGATCGACTTTCCGCTCGCCACATCATGATGGGCGTAGGCGGCGATCGCATCGCGGATCAGCGCTGCGGCGTCGCATTCGCGGAGCCGCACCTCCAGTTCTCCCCGTTCTGCGGCAGCGAGATCTTTCTGCGCCTGGATCTCCTCGACGAGTTGGGCCGAAAGCCGGCGGGCGTCGTCGATCAGCTCGGCGTCATCGCCGTTTCCTTCCCCTTCGACAAGTTCGAGAAGCCCCCGGAGTCCCCCGGCGGAGTTGATGATATCGTGGAAGAAGAGCCGCTCGAGAACGGCGCGGCGTTTCTCGTCCGACGTGTCCCGTATGGCGAAGACGGTGAACCGCCGCCCGCCCACATGGATCGACCGCGTCCACACCTTCAGATCGAGGGCGGTCGAGCCGTCCTCTCCCGTGGCGATGCGACATTCCTGCACCTGCGTATCACGTGCTTCGACGCACGTGGCGATCGCCCGGCCCGCGCCGCAGTAGCGGCATGAGTGGGACGTTCCGCACCCCGCCTCCTCTTCCCACGCGTGAATGCATCCGACCAGCTCTCCCGGCCGTCCACCGATCATCTCCGGAGCGCTCTTCCCGAGAAGCGTCTCCATCTTGTCGTTCGCCATCACCACCTGGCGGTTGTCGTTCAAGATCACCGCCGGCTCCGGGAACCCGTGGAGAAGAGCGACGATCTCTTCGTTTGACCGGATCCTCTCGTAGTCGGCGATCACCGCCGCCTCGTCCGCTCTTTCGGGCGGTGCGAAATGGGTTTTCAGTTTCGTCGTATCCATACCGGGGTCCTCCACGTTGAGACACGTGCCGCTTCTCCTTTTTTATCGTCGTGTCGCACGGGGACGCAAAGGAGGGGGGAGATTCCTGTCGGCAGGGGGGGGCTTTCACGGGAACCGGTGGGACAGGATCGCGTGATTCTTACCAGTACTTCTCGACGTGAAGGTTTCCCTGCTCCTTTTTCGTGTGCAGGGTGAAGCCTTTTCCCTCGAGGAGGACCTGCATCTGGTCGACCATCGCGGGGTTGCCGCAGAGGAAGACGCTCAGCCGGGCCGGGTCGAGCCCGAAGCCGGCTCGCTCTTCGAGAAGGCCGTCTTCGAGCACCGTGTGGACCCGTCCGGCGTGGCCCTTCCAACTCGTGTCCTTCTCGACGCGCGTCACGGTGGGGATGTACGTCAGGTTCGAACAGCACCGGTCGAGGGCTTCGAATTCCGACCGGTAGCCGAGATCCCACGAGTAACGTGCCCCGTGGATCACGACGAAGTGCCGTCCCGTATCACAGTGCAACGCGGTGCGAACCATGGCGACGAACGGCGCGAGACCGGTGCCGGTGGAGATCATGAGGAGATCGTTTTCAGGGATCACGTCGTCGAGGGTGAAGTGGCCTGTCGCCTTATGGCCGAGCCAGAGGCGATCCCCCTCGGCAAGCTGGAAGAGCCGCGGCGTGAGCTTTCCCGACTGGACGAGGGAGATGTAAAACTCGATATACTCTCCCTGGCGGCTCGATGAGCTGATCGAGTACGCCCGGCGGATGAGCTTGTCGGGCGGCGGCGGCTTGTCTTCCCGGTCGCTGAACTCCACCCGCTCCGCCGAGCCGGGGAGACCGAGCACGGTGTACTGTCCCGGCTCGAACGAGAAGAGGGGGCCGTCGGGCACCACTCGGATGATCATGAGCGAATGGTGCATATCGAAACGCTTCACCAACGTAGCGTTCATCGGAACGTCGCGCGCCATCAACGCCCCCTCGTTTTCGTTCCGCCGCCGCTCGCTTTCTGGATTCGCGCCCACGTGTCGCGCAGGGTCACGGTCCGGTTGAAGACGAGCGCTCCCGGCCTCGAGTCGACCGGGTCGACGCAGAAATAGCCGAGCCGTTCGAACTGGAACCGGTCCGATCCCTTCGCCGAGGCGAGCCCCGGCTCGACCTTGCAGCCGGTGAGCACTTCGAGGGAATCGGGGTTCACGTTGTCGAGAAAGTCTCCGCCCTCCGCGACATCGTCCGGATCCTCCCGGACGAAGAGGTGATTGTAGAGCCTCACCTCGGCGTCGACGGCATGGTCGGCCGACACCCAGTGGAGGGTCGCCTTCACCTTGCGGCCGTCGGGGGCGTCGCCCCCCCGGGTCTCCGGGTCGTAGGTGCAGCGAAGCTCGACGATCTCCCCGTTTTCATCGCGCACCGCCTCGCGGCACGTGAGAAAATAGGCATAGCGGAGGCGCACCTCGCGGCCCGGGGCGAGACGGAAGAACTTCTTCGGCGGATCTTCCATGAAGTCGCCGCGCTCGATGTAAAGCACTTTCGAGAAGGGAACCTTTCGCGTCCCGGCCGACGGGTCTTCCGGGTTGTTCACGCAGTCGAGCGGTTCGCTCTTCCCGTCGGGGTAGTTTTCGATCACCACTCGGAGCGGCCTTAGAACGGCCATCACTCTCGGCGACGTCCGGTTCAGCTCTTCGCGCAGGCAATGCTCGAGCAGGGCGATATCGACGACACTCTCCCTCTTGGCGAGGCCGATCCGGTCGCAGAATGTGCGGATCGCGCCGGGGGTGTAGCCCCGCCGCCGGAGTCCGGCGAGGGTCGGCATCCGTGGGTCGTCCCAGCCGCTCACCGCGCCGCTTTCGATCAGTCGGATATGCTTGCGCTTGCTCAAGACCATGTACGACAGGTGCAGCCGGGCGAACTCGATCTGCCTCGGGTGGAAGATGCCGAGCTGGTCGAGGTACCAGTCGTAGAGGGGCCTATGATTTTCGAACTCGAGGGAGCAGAGGGAGTGGGTGATCCGCTCGATCGAGTCGGATTGGCCGTGGGTCCAGTCGTACGTCGGGTAGATGCACCACTTGTCGCCCGTCCTGTGGTGCGCCGTGTGGAGGATCCTGTACATCACCGGGTCGCGGAGATTCAGATTGGGCGAGGCCATGTCGATCTTCGCACGGAGCACCTTCTCGCCGTCGGCGAACTCGCCGGCGCGCATCCGCTCGAAGAGATCGAGATTCTCCTCCACCGGGCGATCGCGGAAGGGGCTTTCCCGGCCAGGCTCGGTGAGCGTCCCCCTGTATTCGCGGATCTCCTCGGCGCTCAGGTCGTCGACATACGCCTTTCCATCGCGGATCAGCTTCACCGCCCATTCGTAGAGCTGTTCGAAGTAATCCGACGCGTAATGGAGGCGGTCTTCCCAGTCGAAGCCGAGCCACCGGATGTCCCGCATGATCGCTTCGGCGTGTTCCGCTTCCTCCTTCACGGGATTCGTGTCGTCGAAGCGGAGATTGCACAGCCCGCCGTACTCGGCGGCGACGCCGAAATTGAGGCAGATCGCCTTGGCATGGCCGATATGGAGGTGGCCGTTCGGTTCGGGAGGAAACCGGGTCTGGATCCGACCGCCATGTTTTCCCGTCTCGCGGTCCTGCTCGATGATCGCCCGGATGAAGTCGATGGGCGGTTTCGGATCGGGTGTGCTCATCGGTCGGAAGCCTCCATGTACGGGCGCACTGCGCCACGGAAAGGATTACGGAAGGATAACGGTAGAACCGCGGCGTGTCCACCACGCGGTCGATTCGGGCGCTCCGCTGCCCGGCCGTCCCAGCCGTCCCGTGTAAGATCCCGCCGATCGGCGACACTCACCGATGGGCCGGTGAAGCGGACACCGCAGCCGGCTCGATCGAAGGATCCGGTCGTTTGACAGGGTCGGGTGGTTCGGAGGTGCTTAAACTTGGGGGAGCTTGCCCTCTCGGACCCCCGGCCCGACCACCTTTTCGCCTGAAACACTTCTTTGTCGTGCATGCCGTGCCGATACCGCTTGCTAGTGGTCACCAACGGCTATAGTTTCTTCAATATGATAGACCCACGCGTTTCGCTCGGCGCGATCGCCCTCTTCGCCGCGCTCGCAGCAGTTCTCTTCCGCCCGCGGAAAGGGCTCTTCCGGCGCTGGCGGCAGCAGTCGAAGATGACCCTTCGCGTACGGATCGAGGACGCGCTGAAGCATTTCCACGAAGCCGAATACCAGGGGCGTCCGCCCACCGTGCAGAGCCTCGCCGGCACGCTCGGGATGAATGACGGCGAGGCGGCGGCGCTCATCGCGCGCGTCGAGGCGCTCGGCCTGGTCGAACGGAAAGGGGGCGAACTGAGTCTCACCTCCGCCGGACGGGCCGACGCCCTCCGGGTGATCCGTCTCCACAGGCTGTACGAGCGCTACCTCGCCGAGGAAACCGGTGTGGGCGAGCTTGAATGGCACGATCTCGCCGAGGAGAGGGAGCACCATCTCACCGCCGAGCAGGAGGCGCTTCTCACCGCCCGTCTCGGAAACCCGCTCTACGATCCCCACGGCGATCCGATCCCCACGAGCGAAGGGGACCTCCCTTCGCAGGAGGGAACGCCCCTCTCCGATCTTCCCGCCGGGAAGCCGGGACGGATCATCCACCTCGAGGACGAGCCGGCCGAGGTGTACGCCCAGCTCGTGGCGGAAGGGCTCTACCTCGGCATGGGGATCCGCATTCTCGAAACGTCGCCCGAGCGGATCCTCTTCCTGGCGGACGGCGAGGAGCACCGCCTCGCCCCGGTGGTGGCGGCGAATATCTCGGTGGTCACCCTTCCCGAGGAGGAGATCGAACCGGGACCGGTGGAAACCCTCGCATCCCTCAGGCCGGGAGAGAAAGGGGAGGTGATCCGCATCGTGCGCGCGTGCCGCGGCAGGCAGCGGCGACGGCTGATGGATCTGGGCATCCTCCCCGGCACGGTGATCGAGGCGCGCATGAGAAGCGCGTCGGGCGATCCGACGGCGTACGGCGTGCGCGGCACCCTTGTCGCCCTTCGAAAAGAGCAGGCTGAAATGATCCACATCAGCCGTCCCGGCGAGGCGGCATGACGGCGGGCGACGGAAGGCGAACGGCACCGGCCGCGCCGGCGAGAAGCGGCGCTGGGCGCGCCTGCGAAACGTGTCCCGTCCACAATAAGGCGAACCTGGTTCGTCTCGGCGTGGACATGGAAAAGTGGGACTACGTCGTCGCCCTGGCGGGTAATCCGAACACGGGAAAGAGCACCGTGTTTAATCGGCTGACCGGTCTTCGCCAGCACACGGGCAACTGGCCGGGGAAAACGGTCGGTCGCGCCGAGGGGGGCTACTCCACCGGCGGCGCCCGCTACAAGCTGATCGATCTTCCCGGCACGTACTCGCTCCTTTCCGAAAGCCGTGACGAGGAGATCGCCCGCGATTTCATCCTCTTCGGTCGTCCCGACGTCACCGTGGTGGTGGTGGACGCCACCTGTCTCGAGCGGAATCTCAATCTTGTTCTCCAGATCCTCGAGATCACCGACCGGTGCGTGCTGTGCGTCAACCTGATCGACGAGGCGCGCCGTCACCGGTTGACCCTCGACACGCGCGCCCTCTCCCGCGATCTCGGAATCCCCGTGATTCCCACGGCGGCGCGTCACGGCGAGGGGATCGACGAACTGCTCGGGGCGATCGGCGACGTGGCGTCGGGAGAGTATCGATGCTCCCCCCGCCGTTCGCGAAGGGAGCCGGAGGAGCTGAAGAAATCGCTCGGCGCGCTTGCGAAGAGAATCGAGACCGTCTTTCCCGACGTCCCGAACGGCCGATGGGTGGCGATGCGTCTTCTCGAAGGGGATGTGAGACTCGCCGGCGCAATCCGTTCGGGCGAACTCGGCCGGATCGTCGCGGTGGGGGGAGGCGATGGAAAGAGCGATGCACCCGACCCGTCCGACACCGCCGTGACGGAGGAACTTCTCACCCTCGCCGAATCGGTGCGATGGAAAGTGGGGACATCGTTCCACGACACGCTGATGGAAACGCTCTACGCCGATGCCACACAGATCGCGCACCGGGCGGTCAGTCGCGAGGGCGAAAAGCCGATGTTCGATCTCGACAGGAAGATCGACCAGGTGCTGACGAGCCGGCTGTGGGGATTCCCGATCATGTTCCTCATGCTCGCCGTCGTACTCTGGCTCACGGTGATCGGCGCGAACTATCCATCCGGTCTTCTCGCCGACCTGTTCCTTGGGAAAATCCATCCCCTTCTCAAGGGTGCCGCCTCGGCGATCGGCCTCCCTTGGTGGCTCGCCGGCGCGCTCATCGACGGTGTCTACCTCGCCGTGGCATGGGTGGTGAGCGTCATGCTTCCTCCCATGGCGATCTTCTTTCCCCTTTTCACCATCCTCGAAGACTTCGGCTACCTTCCGAGGGTGGCGTTCAACCTCGACGGCCTCTTCCGCCGCGCCAGCGCGCACGGGAAGCAGGCGCTCACCATGAGCATGGGTTTCGGATGCAACGCCGCGGGGGTGATCGCCGCGCGGGTGATCGACAGTCCCCGGGAGCGACTGATCGCCATTATCACGAACAACTTCTCCCTTTGCAACGGAAGATGGCCGACGCAGATCCTGGTGGCGGTGATCTTCATCGGCGCTCTGGCGCCGCCCCGCCTGGCGAGTCTCGTTTCCGCCGCCACCGTGGTCGGCGTCGCCGTGTTCGGCATCTTCATGACGTTCGTCGTGTCGTGGGCGCTCTCCCGCACCGTGCTCCGCGGCGAGGCGTCGGCATTCAGCCTCGAGCTGCCGCCGTACCGGCCGCCCCAGATCGTACAGACTCTTTATACATCGTTGATCGACAGGACGATCTACGTCCTCTGGCGGGCGATCGTCTTCGCAGCCCCCGCCGGACTCGCGATCTGGCTCGTATCGAATGTAACCGTCGGGGGAATCACCGTGGCGGAACACCTGATCCGCTTCTTCGATCCCCTTGGCGCCGTGATCGGACTGAACGGCGTCATCCTTCTCGCCTATGTCGTCGCCATCCCGGCGAATGAGATCGTCATCCCGACGGTGCTCATGCTCACCGTGCTCACGACGAAACTCTCCGGCGTCGGTTCGGGCGCCGGCGTGATGTTCGAAATGAGCAGCATGGAAGACACGGGGGCGCTGCTCCGCGCCGGCGGCTGGACGCTTCTCACGGCGGTGAACCTCCTCCTCTTCAGCCTCCTCCACAACCCGTGTTCCACGACGATCTACACGATCTACAGGGAAACGAAGAGTGCGAAATGGACATGGGTCTCCGTTCTCATCCCTCTCGCTCTCGGTTTCTTCGTCTGTTTCGTCGTCGCCCAGGCGTGGCTCCTGGCGACGGGCGGGGCGTGAGGCGGAGCGATCTTGAATCGTTCCGGCCCCGGGCCGGGTCAGTCGATGTAGCCGAGGGCCTTCAGTTTCCTAAGTTCCTCGTCGTCCAATTCGGGGAGATCGTCGCCGCCGTTGAATACCTTTTCCCCGCCGTTGTCCGGTGAGATGAAACGGACTTCGTTCCGTTCGAGAGACTCTTCGCGAAAGACCTCGGTGAGGACACGTCCCCGGATGCCGATCGGAACGGGAACGCCGAGGACGTGAAGCACCGTGGGGAGAACGTCGAATACGGTGGCGGAATCGATGGTCGCACCTCTCTTCACCGGTCCCCCCGCCATCACGAGGATCCCTTCCGGTCCGAAGCGGTGGCCGCTCCCGTCGAGGTCGTGACCGTGGTCGGAAACGACCATCACCATTTCGTCGTCCGTCGCGTCGTTCGTGATCACCCCGAGGAGGCTGTCGAACACGGCGTACACCTTCGGGATCGTCTCTTTCATGTCGTTGATCGCCTTCTCATCGGTGAACCGCGAGAAGTAACCGCTCAGGGGAGGGCGGTTCGGTTCGTGTCCGAGCATGTACTCCAAGAGGTAGATGTGTTCACTCGCATCGACACCTGTCAGGCCGAGGAGGGCGAAGTCGGGATCGAGCGAGTCGACGAGGGCGCGGGCGGCGGCGGTCATCTTGAAGTCGCGGTTCATTTCGTATCTCGCCTTTTCCACCTTCACCTTGTGCGCGCCGAGCCTTTCCGGTGGCGTCCCGGCGAGGCGTTCGCCGAGCAGTTTCGCGGTGACGGCGCCGGCGTCGTCGTGGAAATCGGAGCGGAGGCGGTCTTCAAGATCCGGCGGCCATGTGGTGGGTGACCATCGTTTCTCCGCTCCCAGCTTGGTGGTCACCAAGGCGCCGTTCACTTCGCCGGGAGGCCAGGTGTACCGGTATCCCGCAACGCAGACACTCCTGCCGGCGTCGCCGAGATAGTCCCATAGCACGGGCACCGTCTTTTGTCGGCTGGATGGATAGATCACGGAGCCGACGCCGAGCCGGGAGAGCGTCCGGTCGAGGCGGTGGAAGAGGAACCGCTTGCTGTTCCCGTCGCCCGGGTAGCGGGTGATCGGCCTCGTCGCACCGGGGGGGCGGTAGCCGTAGAACTCGCACAGGCCGTGCACGTCGTCGCAGACGCCGGTGGCGATGCACGTCCAAAGATAGGGCGAGATGCACGGCATGTCGATGCCGAGATCTCCGCGAACCCCCCGATCGATGAGAGCGGCGAGATTCGGAAGCTTGTCGGTGTCGAGCAGCGGGTCGATAAAGTCCCAATCGCCGCCGTCGACGATCACGAGCCGCACTTTCGATCCTTCCGTCGAGGCATATTCCGGCCGGTAGGAAGGGGGAGTGAATTCCGGGCGACTTCGAAGCGCCGGGATCATCACGAGCACGAGAAGGAAGAGTGCGGCGAGCGTCACGGCTCTGCGCTCGGGGTTCCCGGCGGCGGCCACGCAACGCCGGAGGAGAAGTCGGATCAGCGCGGCGGCGGCGGCGCCGGCGAGAAGGGAGGCGCTGAGCACCGTGAGAAAACAGCCGAAACTCTCTATCGGCGTGATGGTCAGACTCGGCCAGATCGTTCTGTACCACTGGTGGCAGCCGTAGCACCGTCCGAACCCTTCGGCGAAGAAGAAAGTGAATGCCACGAACCAGATCCGAACGAACGATGCGAACCGCACGGCGCTACCGCCGCGGTGGCGCGCGATGAAATGGGAAACGACTCCGCCTGCAAGACCCGCCGCCGCGCCGAATACGCCGTAGAGAGCGGGGAAGAAAAGGAAGAACGAGAGGAAGTTCCTTGCGCCGACGATCAACGGGTTGATGTACAGCGTCTCCGAAGCGAACAGCGTGCCGGCGAAGACGCCGATCGCCGCACCCGACGCGACGCCTCGCGCTGTCGCGGCGCGGGCGGTCGAATCCTTGTCCATCGAGCGGGTCACTCTCACTCCCGTTCCTTTCGGCGGGACGCTCTCAACGTCGAGAATGGTTTTCGGGCTGAGCCGAGATCCACGGATAAGAGTGTCGATCTTCTATTATACACGTAGGAATGAGCCGGCAACAGAGCGGAACGATATGCCGGCGCGGTGATGGCGGGTCGGGGTCGCATCGAAGACGAGACGACTTTTCGGGGCTGTCGACCATCTCATTGAATAACGCGCCACGCCCGATGATCGTGTAAAATAGGCGGTGCCGAAGCACCGGGAGGAAAGCGATCTTGTACGGCCGTGGCGAAGAATTGGCGGAACAGATCCTTCAGAGCGACCGGCTCTATTTCGAAATGGCCGCCACCGTGGGGGTGATGAACGGCGCCGAACTCGCGTGGATGCCCGAGTTGCAGCGCCTTCCGGGCGGGTGCGTCGTGCAGCGCGTCGACCTGTCCCGGGTGGACGTCGATTGCGCGCTCTGGCTTCGGGGTGTCGAAGCGTCTCTCCGAAACGTGGGGGCGGTGCTGGCCCGTTTCCTCATGAAGGAAGAGAACGGCCGTCTCGAGCGGGAGATGCTCCGATCGGGTTACACGAGAAGGATGGAGATCGGTTATCTCCTCGATGCCGGTGATCTCCGGGAGGAGCCGTCGTCCGGCGGTGTTTTCCGTGTCCGCGAAGCACGGACCGACGAGGACTGGCGCGCCCGGAGGCTCATGGTGGAGCGGGCCGGCGGTCGGCCGGACGGATATGCGTCGCCGTCGTCGGAATGGGTTCTTCTGGAAAGAAGAAAGTGTCGCACCGGCGGCATGACGATGTTCCTCATCGAGGAGGACGGCCGCGTGGTTGCCGGTGCGGGGGTGATCCGCACGGGGAAGCTCGTGCGTTGCCGGAATCTCGTCCTTCCGAACGGCCGCGCCGCCGCGATCGCGCCGGCGGTGCTTCGGTCGATCGCCCGCGCCGGCGCGCCGGGCGGCGTCCCTCTCCCCCTGGGAGACCTGGTGGTCGCCGGTTCACGGGAGGAGCGCTTCTGCCGCGAGGCGACCATGCGTCCCGTGACGCGGCTTTTCGAGTGGACGAAACCGCTTCACTGACGGCGACGTCAATATCTCTGCCGAGGTCTCCCTCTAATGTTTGCCCGGTCGCTTTTTGTGAAGTATGCTCATTTCCGGAGGTTCGCTTTCACCACCCGGGATCCGGAGAAGATTCATGTGGCGCTCTTTCGTTTTGAACGCGACAGCGGCCCTTCTTACGGCCGCGTCGGCGCCGGCCCATACCACCCCGTCCGCCCCGGCGGACGGCGCCGATCTTTAGCACAACGAAATCCGCGCCGCCCTCGGGATCTTCAACCGGTACACGTCGAGGAAGGTGCCACTCCTTTCGACGAAGCAGATCGACAGGCTCCTCGCCGGCGAAGTGGTGAAGATTCGGCAGAAATCGGGATCACCCGACGACCCGCAAACCGCCGTGGGATACATCCTGATCGATGAGCCGAGAAACGATGTCTGGCTCGCGGCGCTCGATCCTCACTTTCTCCCGGTGAAGAATCTTCGAGAGTACCGGATCTTCTCCGACGGTACGGGAAACAGCTCATGGTACCAGCATTACGACCTCCCCTGGCCGGTGACCGATCGCCACTGGATCGTCGATCTTTCAAACGATCTGCGCGTGAACGAAAAAACCCGGGGGAAGGCATGGGAACTCGACTGGAACCTGCGCGTCGGAGGAGAGGCGCTCGCCTCGAAACTCGCGAGGGAAGGGAAAGTTCCCGGCGTGACGGCGAAGATGGCGAACGAGGCGATCTATACGCCGGTGAACAGGGGGGCATGGGTGGCGATCAACGTGCGCGGAGGGAGGACTCTTCTCGTCTACCACGCCACCACGGTGGTCGGCGGCCTGATCCCGGACAGCCTCGTTCTGCGCATCGCCATGAGCGCCCTCGACGAGCTGCTCTACGGCGTCGCCGAACGGTCCGTGCGAATGCCCGCGCACTACACGTCGAGCCATGATCCATGGCCCGGAGGCGACGGGAAGCCGCTGCCGTTTCATTGACCTTCTCGCCCCGGGGGAGAGTCCCGCGTTCGGCGGGCGCCCCTTCCGCCCGGCTCTGCTCCGCTTGCGGCGGGGGCGGTCAGTCGCCGGTCGGTGTGGGCGGACGGGCGGCATACCTCTTCGAGATCTCCGGAACGAGATAGTCGCCGAAGGCGGTGTCTCCATCGAGACGGGGGGTCCACCTCCAATCCTCCCGTGCGGCGTCGTCGTTTACATCCTCCGGCCACGTGTCGACGATTTTCTGCCTCTTTCCATCGGGCCGGAAGTCGATGCGAGCGCCGGGGAACGCCGAAACGACGCGGTCCCGAATCTCGCCGGCGGTGAGCGAGAAGCTCGTCACATTGTACACCCGCCTCGTGAGTCGCTCCGGCGGCGCGTCGGCCATGGCGAGGAGCGCTCCGATGGCATCGGGCATCGCCATGAAGGGGATCGTCGTGTCCTCCCGGACGAAGCAGTCGTACGGTTCGGCGCGGGCGCCGGCATGGATCATCTCGGGCGCGTAGTCGCTCGTTCCCCCCTGCGGGAGCGTTTCGGCGCTGATCAGGCCCGGATAACGCAGGCAACGAAAGTCGACGGTCACCTTCGCCCTCTCCGCGGCGAGCTGCCTGTAATTGTCGGCGTAGTACCTGCCGAGCTGTTCGCAGTAGAGCTTGTTACAGCCGTACATGGTAATCGGCTTCGTCCATTCCCACTCCTTCACCCGGCCTCCCCTCTTCGTCTCCAGGTCGGGAAGGCCGTAGACGGCGATCGAGCTGGGGAAGAGGAACTTCACTGGTTTCGCCATCCAGCTTCCCTGGCGAAGGGCGAGCTGCAGCAGCGCGTGGGTTCCCTCGACGTTCACCAGGTGCGCCCGCTCCGGCGTGAACTCGGCGCGCGTGGAAAGAAGCGCGGCGAGATGGAAGATTTCGAGAAGCTGGTACCGGCTGACGATCCTTTCCATCAGCTGGGCGTCGAGAATGCTCCCCACGTACGAGGCCGCGCACAGGGGGCGCAGCTTCTCGTCGAGAGACTCGAGGTCGAGGGCGATAATGGTGGCCGAATTCTTCGCCGACAGCCCCCGGATGAGGCCGTGCCCGACTTCCCCGTTGGCTCCCGTGATCAGAACGGCGGATTCCCGCATCGATACGCTCCTTTCCCGGGCGATTTCTCCTCCGATAAGCATGCAGGTGGAACTATACCACGGAGGCTCCTTCCGTGTTCGGTGCGGCCTTTCTCCCCGGGCGGGCCGACGATTCGCGCCACATTTACTTGCGCAAACGGCCTCGAGAAGCGAATATATGAAGAAGAGAGATCGGCGCCCCGGGGCTTTCGGCTCCAGGAACCGCGTCCGCCCGAAACCGAAGTGCGATTGGCGCCCCCGGCGATGCGGTTACGGTAGATCATCTTCGTTCATCCTCTCGTTTTCACGAAGCTGTCCCGGTAGACGGCTGGCCATACATGTTGAAGGGGGTATTCCGATGCCAGACACGCTGACCATCACCGACAACCGGACGGGAAAGACGTACGAGATTCCCATCATCTACGGCACGTATCCGAAGTACGGCGCCGCCATTCCCGCCATGAAGCTCAGGGAGATCAAGGTGTCGGACGACGACTTCGGCATGCTCAGCTACGATCCCGCCTTCGGGAACACGGCATCGTGCAAGAGCGCCGTCGGGTTCATCGACGGCGAGCGGGGGATTCTTCGCTATCGCGGCTACACCATCGAGGAACTCGCGGCGAAGAGCACCTATCTCGAGGTGGCGTACCTGATTCTTCACGGGGAGCTGCCCACCGACTCGCAGCTCGAGGAGTGGACGTGGAACATCACGAACCACACGATGGTCCATGAGAACGTGAAGAAATTCATGGACGGCTATCATCACGACGCCCATCCGATGGGGATCCTGGTGAGCACCATCGCGGCGCTCTCCACGTTCTATCCCGATTCGCGAAATGTGACCGATCCCGAGGAACGTTCCCGGTCGATCTACAGGATGATCGCGAAAATGCCGACCATCTCGGCGTTCGCCTACCGGCACAGCGTCGGGCTGCCGTACGTCTACCCGTACAACAAGCTCAGCTACTGCGGAAACTTCCTGAATATGCTCTTCAAGATGACCGAGGTGCGCTACGAGCCCGACCCGGTTCTTGAAAAGGTGCTCGACGTACTCTTCATTCTCCACGCCGATCACGAGCAGAACTGCAGCGCCAACGCGATGCGGAGCGTGGGCAGTTCCCTTCCCGATCCGTACTGCTCCACGGCGGCGGCGGCGGCGGCGCTTTACGGTCCGCTCCACGGCGGGGCGAACGAGATGGTGCTCCGCATGCTCCGGGAGATCGGGTCGAAAGACAAAGTGGGCGAGTATGTGAAGCGCGCCAAGGCGGGCGAGTTCCGTCTCATGGGGTTCGGTCACAGGGTATACAAGAATTACGATCCCCGCGCGAAGATCCTCAAGGAGATGGCGCCGAAGGTGTTCGAGGTCACCGGGAAGAACCCGCTTCTCGACATCGCCTTGGAACTCGAGAAGATCGCCCTCGAGGACGACTACTTCGTCAAACGGAATCTTTATCCGAACGTCGATTTCTACTCGGGAATCATCTACCAGGCGATGGGATTCCCGGTGTCGATGTTCCCCGTGCTCTTCGCGATTCCGCGTACCGCCGGCTGGCTCGCCCAGTGGCAGGAGATGCTCGTCGACGAGGAGCAGCGGATCGCTCGTCCGCGGCAGGTGTACACGGGCTACGATACGCGCGAATACGTTCCGATGGAGAAGCGCGGCTAGGCTCCCCGCGGGCGGTGCGAAAGTCGGATCGATCGATGAAGAACGGCCCGGGGATCGATCCCCGGGCCGTTCATTGTCCGAATCGGTTCGATCGCCGGCGCGAATCGCCCGGCGTCCGCGCGATCAGTTCGCCGGCACGAACTTGTAGCCGTAGCAGATGACGCCCGACTCGCCGTCTTCCTGGACCTTGCGGAACTCGAGGCGGAGCCGGTCGCCGATATTCAGCTTCTCCACGTCGCAGTCGACCACCTGCGACGTGATCCGTACGCCGTCGTCGAGCTTGATGATCCCCACGGCGTACGGCGTCTCGTCGCCGAAGCCTGTGGGGGCGACGCGGATCACGGTGAATGTTTCGAGGACACCCTCCTGCGCGAGGGTGACCGTCTCGAACTCTCTCGAGCGGCATCCGTTGCACACGAGCCTCGGCGGAAAGAAGATCTTGCCGCACTTCGTGCACTTCGCCGCCTCGTATCGGTAACGCTGGGGAACTTCCCTCCAGTAACGTGACGATCCGATCATGGCGTAAACCTCCTACACTCTTTCGAGAATGTGGACCGCCGTGCTCGCGCCGGTTCCACCCATGTTCTGCGACATTCCACGTACGGCGTCCTTCACCTGGCGCTCGCCGCACTCGCCGCGAAGCTGCATCACCAGCTCGCGGATCTGGGCGACGCCGGTGGCGCCCACCGGGTGGCCCTTCGACTTTAAGCCCCCCGACGGGTTGATCGGGATCGTGCCGCCGAGCGCGGTTTCACCCGACTCCGCCGCCTTCCCGCCCTGGCCGCGATCGAAGAAGCCGAGCGCCTCGGTCACCATGATCTCGGCGATGGTGAAGCAGTCGTGAACCTCGCAGAACGAGATCTCCTTCGGCGTGCAGCCGGCCTGTTTGTAGGCGTCCTCCGCCGCTTTCGCCGTCGAGCCGATCCACGTGATCTCCTCGCGGTCGTGGAGGGCGATCGAGTCGCTCGCCTGCGCCGACGCGGCGACTTTCACGAGCGGCTTGTCGCTCATCTTTTTCGCCATGTCGAGCGGCACGAGGATCCCCGCCGCCGCGCCGTCGGTGATCGGCGAGCAATGAAGGATTCTCAGCGGATCGGCCACGAGAACCGAGTTCATCACCTGCTCGGCGGTCACCTTCATCGGGAACTGGGCGAGGGGATTCTTCGATCCGTTCTCGTGGTTCTTCACCGCCACCGCGGCGAGCTGCTCCTCGGTGGTGCCGTACTTCGCCATGTGGGCGCGGGCCATCATCGCGTAGAGGCCGGGGAAGGTGATCCCGTGGAAGCACTCGTACTCTTGGTCCGCCGCGGTGGAGAGCGCGTACGTCGCCGCCCCGCCGTCGACGTCGGTCATCTTCTCCAAGCCGCTGGCGAGGACGATGTCGTGCATCCCCGACGCCACCGAGAGGTACGCCTGGCGGAACGCGAGGCCTCCCGACGCGCATGCCGACTCGACGCGCGTCCCGGGAATCGGCCCCATGCCGAGCTGATCGGCGAGCATGGCGCCGAGGTGTTCCTGCCCCATGAACAGGCCGCCGCTCATGCAGCCGACGAACATCGCGTCGACGTGATCGACGCCGGCGTCGTCGATCGCCTCGAGAGCCGCCTCCGTCCAAATCTGCCGGTGCGATTTCTCCCAAAGCTCGCCCCAGCGGTTCATTCCTATGCCGATAACTGCTACATCGCGCATTGTCTCTTCTCCAATCAGTTGGCGAGCTTCCGGATCTTGCCGCGGAACTTCGCGTACGTTCCATAGTCGATGTAAATGGGATCGTTTTCGAGTTGCTCGCGCGTCTGCGGAGCGAGGCCCTGGACTTCCTTGATCCTGTCGGTCGCCTTCCAGATGAAGCCGTCGCTTCCCGCGCCCGATCCATAGCTCACCATGAGGATCCGGTCGCCGGGCGAGGCGACGTCGAGAATGGCGGAGAGTCCCATGGGCGACGATCCACTGTACGTGTTGCCGAGGGTCGGCGAGAGCCACCCCTGCTCGACCTGCTCCTTTTCGAAGCCGAGTTTCTTCGCCGCCCGCATGGGGAACTTGCCGTTCGGCTGGTGGAATACGGCCCAGCGAAAATCCTTCGCCGTGGTGCCGCTTCGCTCCATGATCTTCTTCGCGCACGAGAGCACATGCTTGAAGTAGGCCGGCTCGCCGGTGAAGCGGCCGGCGTGGCGCGGATAGAACTGGTACTCCCGGCGCCAGAAGTCGGGCGTGTCGGTCATGAATGAATACGTGTGCTCGCACTCGGCGATCCGTTTCTCCTTGCCGAAGACGAACGCCGCGGCGCCCGCCGAAGCGGAGTATTCGAGGGCGTCGCCCGGCGCGCCCTGCGACGTGTCGGCGCCGATACCGAGGGCGTATTCCATCTGGTTCGCCTCGACGAGCGACATGGCGACGAACATCCCTTCGCTCCCCGCCTTGCAGGCGAATTCGAAGTCGGCGCAGTGGATGTCGGGTGTCGCGCCGATCGCCTCGGCGACGGTGGTGCCGCTCGGCTTCACCGCGTACGGGTGCGACTCCGACCCGATATAGATCGCGCCGATCTTTTGCGCGTCGATACCCGCCCGGCGGATGGCGTGGCGGGATGCCTCCACCGACATGGTGATCGTGTCCTGGTCGGGGGTGGGCACCGACTTCTCGCGGAGCATGAGACCCCGCTTGTAGGAAGGCGCGTCCGCTCCCCAGACACGGGCGATCTGTTCGACCTTGATCCGGTGACGCGGCACGTAGGCGCCGTATCCGATGATTCCAGAATCCATCTTTCTCTCCTCCCTGGGCGGTCGCTCCGCCGAGCGGGTCAGGTTCCGTCGCTTTCCGGCGAGCGCTTCCTCGACTCCTCGAGAATCTCGCGCGCCCTCAGAACCGTTCTGGGGTGGACTTCAAAAGTGACCGCCACCGTTTCCACGGGGGCGTTGATCAGAAACTCCGAGCCGAGCTGGTGATTCCAGGCGACACGGATCAGCTCTTCCGCCTCGCAGATTCTTGCCGGCGGCTCCTCCGCGGGGAGGATCTCCTCCTCGACATTCGCCGAACCGCCCGCCTTCAATCTCTCCCGTTCGAGGCGTACTTCGCGGATCAGCTTCGCCCGGCCCGCCTCGTCGCGCAGCTTCTCGCGCGCTTCGGCCACCACGAACGGGTGGACGCCGAGGGAGACGGCGACGCATTCGAGGTCGCCCCGGCTGAGGAAGCCGAGACCATGGGGCCAGCGGGCGACCTTCTCGACGAGGCGGGTCATTTCAGGCGAGAGGGGCCGCTCTTCCAAGGCCTCGTCTCCGCGGTTCGGGTCGAAAGGGGCCCCCGCCGGGCACCGGATCGGGCGGAGGGGGAATATGACGATCTATCTCTCCTCTTTAGAGTACGGGGGAAGGGCGGTTCCGTCAATCGGGGGGGCACTCTTCGCGCCCCTTCCCCCGCGCGGTGTCGCTCTGGTAGTGTCCCACCATGACGGATCCGGCTGCAAAGAACGCTCGGCATCCCCGTCTTGCCGGGATCGCTTCGGGCGCCTTGCTCGGCCTGTGGGAGGCGAGGGAGGCGGCGCTTTACGCGCCGTTCCACTTCGATCATGTTCTGGAAAGGATCGGGACGCCGATTATCGCCGTAGTGCTTTACGCGATAGTGATCGGCGTGCTGTCGCTCGTGGTGGCCGCGGTTGTGAAACGGCTCCCACATTTCCTTTCCGGCGCGACGTTTCTTTCCGTCCTCTTCTTTTCCGTGTCGATCCTTCCCGCGCTGAGCCGGCTGATCGGCCCGGCGTATGCCCTCCGCTCCCCGGCGGGTGTCGCCGGCGTACTCTTTCTCCTTGTCGTCGCCGCTCTTGTCGCTCTTGGTGCGGGCCGGTTGGTTCATCGATTCACCGCCGGTCGTCCCGGGCGTAGCTCGGCTCTTTTCGTCTTTGCCGCCGCCGCGCTGCTCCTTCTCTATACCCGCGCTCTCCCGGCGCCCCGCTCCTCTCCACTCGCGGTCGCCGGCACCAAGGCGCCCCGGTCCGCCGCCAATCTCCTTCTCATCACGATCGACACGCTCCGACCCGACTATCTCGGCTGCTACGGCAATCCCTATGTTCTCACACCGAATATCGACCGCCTCGCGAAGGAGGGATTGCTCCGTCCGGCGGCGCGTACCGCCGTGCCGATCACTCTCCCGAGCCACACTTCCCTCTTGAGCGGACTTCCTCCACGCGACCACGGCGTGCGCGACAACGGTGAACAGGTGCCCGCTTCCGGTCTACCTCTTCTCCAAGAGACGTTTCTGGCGCGGGACTACCGCACGGCGGCGGTGGTGGCGGCCTTCCCCCTCGATTCATACTTCGGCCTCGACCGGGGTTTCCAGTTTTACGATGATGATTTCGAAGCGATCACGCCGCGCGTACTTTTCGGACGGCTTCTCGACGGCGGTTCCCCGGGCCGCCTCACCGCGCGGCTCAAGTTGCGGAACCGCACGCACCACGTGGCGGAACGAGACGCCGACTCGGTGACCCGCCGCGCCATCGCCCTTCTCGCCGCGATGAAGAACGATCCTTTCTTCTTATGGGTGCACTTCTACGATCCCCACGCGCCCTATGACGCTCCCGATCCATACCCGCTCCTCTACGACGCCGGTGAGTTTGGAGGCGTTTCCGTACCGTGCGCCGGTGTCGAGATTCCTCTCTACGCGCGTCGCGCCGGAACGGACGATCTTCGCGATTATCGGGCCGCGTACGCCGCGGAAGTTACGCGCACCGACCGCGCCGTCGGCGATCTTCTCGAAGCCCTCCGCCGCCTCGGGCTCGACGGGAACACCCGCGTCGTTCTCACGTCCGATCACGGAGAAGGGCTGGGCGACCACGACGTTCTCACCCATACGTCGCGTCTTTACGAAGAGCAGATCCGCGTGCCGCTCATCGTCAAGGAGCCGCTCGACGGGAGAAGGGACGGCCGCTCCCATGCCGGTCGTTGCGCCATCGATCCTCTACCCGGGGGGGATGTTCCATCGTTTCTCTCGTCGCTCGTCTCCGGAGCGTTTACAGAGAAGCGCTCTTCACTACCGGCCGCGGCTGGAGCGGAAGAGTCGATCTTCCAGGGCGTTCACTTCGCCGAGACGCCCCTTTCGGGAGGACTCACCGCGGTGCGATATGGGTCGATGAAGCTGATCCGCGGCGTGGGAGGGAGGCCGGACGAATGGTACGATCTTTCGGTCGATCCGGGGGAGCGGGACAATTTGGCGGCTATCGAAACGGAATCGACGGTGGACTCGCTTCTCACGGCGCTCATCGATGAGTACGAGGCGGGGCGGAACAGGGGGAGACGGCGGGGAGAAATCCCGTCCGCCGCGCGCGAGCGGCTTCGCGCCCTCGGTTACATGGGAGGCAACTAATCGAATCATTGTCCGGCCCGCGCGAACGATCCCGCCCCTACCGCTTCGCCTCGTCCTTCCCGGCGTCGTCGCAGCACGCCTGGTAGAGAATCTCGTTCTCTTCCGCCTCGTGGCGGCGCAGAGCGAAAATGATCCTTCGCGCGCGGCGGGTCAGTTCCTCCCTATCGCAGTCGAACGTGCTCTCGATCGAACGGGAAGCGCGGACGAGGCTTTCGATTTCGCGGATCATGTCGTAATGCTCGTCGAAGAGACGCTCCACCGCGTCTGCGAAGCCGGGTGCCCGGATGTGCATGTCGGCATACAGGTTGCTGCACTCTTCCGAGGCGAAATGGGATTTCAGTATCTTCACCAGCGGAAGAAGCCGCTCGCAAAGGAGGGCCGCCCACTCCGCGCCGGCCCCTTCCGACCGGCCGAGCCACTTTTCGAATTCGGCGACCCCCTCCGAGATCTCGGCGTGTTCGCGAAACGCCTCTTCCGTTTCAACGTCGATACCGGTCCGGTTCGCTCTCCCATCGGCCATGCCAGATACTCCTCCCCAGCCGTCCGGACGAGGCGCCGCCCGGGCCGTCCGTCGTCTTTTCCCGAAACCCCGTCGCCGATCAGCGCTTCGCGCCGAGAACGGCCTCTTTTCGTGAGCGATCGCTCCGACCTTCGCTCCCGCCGGTCCCGTTCTCGAATGGGCACCCTTCGACGAGGTCGCGCACCGGACATGCCGAATCGGGAAGGGCGCCGCAACGGAGGCACACCTCGCCGCCGCTTCCGCTTTCCCGGATCAGGTCGCAGGCGAGGCGGTCGGCGAAGTCCCGGAACTGTGCGCGCTCCGCCTTGGTGAACCGGTCGAGTATCGGCCGGAGAAGGCGGATCCGTTCGGCATGGTAGTCGGCGAGCAGCTTCTTTCCGGCCGCCGTGATCTCGAGGGGCGCGGTCCTGCGATCCGCCACCGGAATGGAGCGGTTGAGCAATCCCATGCGCACCAGCCTGTCGAGACTCCGACTCGCCGCGGGAGCGCTCACGCCGAGAAAGTTCGCGATATCGCTTACCAGGCGCTCGCCGTCTCTCTCGATCAGCTTAAGCGCGTGGATCTGGGCGATGCTGATGTGTGCCGGCGAGACCTGCGCGAGAAGATCCTCCTCCAGGATGCGCCTCACCACGGATGAGAGGATGTGGCTCGATCGAAGGAGTCCGTCGAGATCGGCCGCCTTTCCGGTTTTCTTGCTGGACGAACCATGGTCAGTCATGCTTACCACCGCCTAACATTAAGGGAGGCACCTGCCTCCCCCGTAAACAATAAGCCCTACTAAATATTGGTCGTTTCGCAGCGATTTGTCAAGAGAAGTGTTTCCGGAAAGAGAGATTATTCTTCATGTCGACGGAAGCGGGCGCGTGGCCCGTCCGCGAAGTGACGGGCCGTTCATTAAGCACGTTACTTATGAGCTGGCCGGAGCCGCGTGGAGATGGTATACTGTACGGGTCGAATCCGTACTCCCCCGTTTTGTGTCCTCCCCGGTCGTCTCGTTGTGCGCAGATACAGCTATAGGAGAAACAATATGAACCGGTGTCCCTCCGGAAAATCGCTCCACCCTGTCTCCAGGGTCCTCTTCGCCGCCTTCCTCGTGCTCATCCCGTGGGCCGTTTCCGGAGGCATCGCTCTCGCCAACGGACCGGAGGACGGCGCCCCGACGGCCGCCGAGATCGAATCGGCCCGAAAGAAGCAGTTTGCCATGGAGATGTTTCTCGGCGCCGACAAGCAGGCGGCGAGCCAGGCGGAGTACGATGTGCTCTTCTACGATCTCGACCTCACCATGGATCATGTCGCCCAGGTGGTGAGCGGCACGGTGTCGATGCGCGCCACCCCCACCGGGAGCGCGATCGACACGGTGGATATCAACCTGCTCGACAACATGACGGTGTCGGCGGTCACCATGAACGGTTCGCCGGTGGCGTTCTCGCATTTTCTCGACCTGATCACCGTGACCCTCGACGCTTCGTACGCCGTGGGCGATACGTTCACCGTGGACGTGACGTACAGCGGCACGCCGAGCGCTTCTGCGGGCGCCTTCGGGTTCGACACCTACAGCGGCAAGCCGATGATCTGGTCGCTCAGCGAACCGTACGGTGCGCGTTCCTGGTGGCCGTGCAAGGATTTGGCGGCGGACAAGCCCGACTCGATCGACTTTCGCATCACCGTGGACACGTCGCTCACCGTTGCATCGAACGGCCTGCTGAGAAGCACGTCCGTTTCCGGGAGCCAGAAGACGTGGTACTGGCACGAGTCGTACCCGATCGCCACCTACCTCGTCTCCGTGGCGATCCATCCGTACGTCGTCTTTTCCGACTGGTATCATTACGGTCCCACCGACTCGATGGAGATCCGCAACTACGCGTTCGCGAACCATCTCTCCACCGTCCAGAACGAATCGGCGCCCACCGCGGATATGATCACTCACTTCTCAGATATCTACGGGCAGTATCCCTTCGTGAACGAGAAATACGGCCATGCCGAGTTCCTCTGGGGTGGGGCGATGGAACACCAGACGATGACGAGCATGGGGTTCTGGAACGAGTCGGTGGTGGCCCACGAGCTCGCCCACCAGTGGTTCGGCGACATGATCACGTGCAACACGTTCAACCATATCTGGCTGAACGAAGGGTTCGCCACGTACAGCGAAGCGCTCTGGGACGAGTTCCAGTACGGGCGAAGCACGTTCAAGAAGACGATGAAGTCGACACGCTATTTCGGGGCGGGAACGGTTTACGTGAGCGACCTGACCGACTGGAATCGTATTTTCGATTCCAACCTCTCGTACAACAAGGCGTCGTGGGTGCTCCACATGCTTCGCCACGTGGTGGGGGACAGCACGTTCTTCAACATCCTCCAGACATACTATGCCGATCCCGCCGTGCAGTACGGTTCCGCCACGACGGCGCAGTTCCAGTCGATCTGCGAGTCGGTGTCGGGCATGGATCTGAATGCTTTCTTCCAGCAATGGATTTACGGCGAATACTACCCGATCTATTCGTACAGCTGGACCCCCACGCCCGCGTCCGGGGGTTACGACGTGGCGCTCACCATCGAGCAGAAGCAGACCAACCAGCTCTTCACCATGCCGATCGACGTCTACTTCCAGTTCGCGAGCGGGAACACCACCCTCGTGGTACGTGATTCCCTCGCCACGCAGGATTTCACGCTCCATGTGAACAGCGAACCGACCGATGTGAGGCTCGACAAGGCGTTGTGGATCCTCAAGGCGGTGGAACGGGCGATCGTGAACCCCACGTTCGACCGCGGGATTCTCGTGGTGAACGGTGTCGACTGGAACGTCTATGGCAGCGAGATCTACAACGCCTATGCCGACAGTGTCTTTTGGGGGAACAACCCGATCACCTTCTGGGACTGTTTCACAGCGCCGAGCGGCGGCTACCCGGCGAACCTTCCCGCTCCTCTCGGCACGGGAGGGGGAGTGCCTTCGGATACGCTGAAACAGTTCTCCACGGTCGTGTGGGTGGGGAACAATTATAACGGCGATCTTCTCTACTGGGTGAACACATCGATCCTCGATTATCTCGAGGCGGGCGGAAACGTGGTGCTCCTGAGCCGTCTGGGCCAGGATTTCATCTATTCGGGACTGACCGATTATCTCGGCATCACGTGGAACACCCCGGACAACCTGATCCTCGGCGACTACACCTCGACCTACACCGGGCTGGTGAGCCAGACGTTCACGGGGACGCAGAGCTTCGCCGACGTGTTCGACACTCTCTTCGCGACGGGCGAATCGGAAATGCTCTTCAAGGACACTTCGATCGGTACGGGGACGAAGGGCACCGGCGTGTGGCGCCGCCCCGCGGCGGGCGGGACGAACCGCGCCGACGGAGGGCGTTTCGTCTTTCTGAGCGGGCGTCCGTACAGGATGGATCACACCCAGCTCCGGTCGAACATGGAGTACATCCTGTCGAATATGCTGAACGAACCGTTCGACCCGACGGGCACGCCGGAAAGCCCCGCGCCGAAGAAGGTGTATGCACTCTCGCAGAACCAGCCGAATCCGTTCAACCCGATCACGAGCATCTCCTTCACGATTCCGGCGAAGGAAAGGGTGTCTTTGAATGTGTACTCCCCGTCGGGTCGGCTCGTGAAGACGCTGGTGAACAGCGTTCTCGATTCGGGAAGACATGGGGTTACGTGGAACGGCACGGATAACCGGGGCCGCGAAACATCGTCGGGCATCTACTTCTACAGGCTCGAGGCGGGCGAAAAGCGGATGACGAAGAAGATGGTGCTCTTGCGATAAGGCTGGCCCGCCGCCGGGCGCGACGCTTATCCGTCCATGTGGACGACGCGGAAATACTTCAGTTCTTCGAGTTCTCCGGGAAGAGTTTTTTCGGCGCCGGAAGAAGCGATCGCGGCGAGCTTCGTCGCGATCGCTTCCGCTTCGGTGAGATAGCCTTCATATTCCGCGCGACGGTCGGCGACGGTGGGTGAGGCCTCGCCTTCGGTACGGTTTCGAATCGCTTCGTCGATTCCCAGCGCGGGAGCCGGTATCGCTCGGTCGGCGGCGTGGGACCACGCTCCCGTGGCGAGATCGAACCGGTAGAGCGGAAGGAAGAGAGGCCCTTTCGCCGCGAGAAACTCGACGGCCCGTACGATGAACTCCGCGTCGATTTCGTCCATCGTGTAGTGGAACCCGATGCGCACCCATCCCGGCTTGATCCCCTGGTACCCTTCGCGAATCTCGCTTCTGTATTCCTCGGAGAGCTTCGCGCCGATGTGGAGGAGGCAATGGCCGTAGGGACCGGCGCACGAGCAGCCCGCCCTCGACTGGATGCCGAAAAGATCGTTCAGGAGCCGCGTGACGAGCTTCGGGTGGAGGTATTTTTCGCCGTCGCGGATGTTGAACGAGAGGATGCCGATCTGTCGCTTGGGATCGGGGGCGCCGAGCATCTCGATCGCCCCGTTCGCGCGGAAGCGCCGGATCGCCTCGCCCACGTATTTCTTCTCCCGCGTCTCGATCGTCTCCACGCCGATCGCCTCCTTGAGTTCCACGGCGAGCGCCGCCTTCAGAAGCTGCAGCGTTCCCGGCGTGCCCGCCTTTTCCCGCGCCTCGATGTCGTCGGTGTAATCTTGCGATTCGGGGCCGACGTAGTCGACGGTGCCGCCCGACGGAAACGTGGGGGGGAGGTCGTCGCGGTAGACGCGGCGGTTGAAAAGGAGGACGCCGGTCGAGCCGGGGCCGCCGAGGAACTTGTGGGGCGAGAAGAAGACGGCGTCGAAGAACGATTCATCGTCGCGGTTCATGTCGATCTCGACGTACGGGGCGCTGGCGGCGAAATCGAAACAGGCGAGCGCGCCGTGGCGGTGCAGGATTCGGGCCACGTCGTACACGGGCGTCTTGATACCGGTTACGTTCGAGGCGGCTGAGAATGTCCCGATCTTGAGTCGTCCGTCGAAGGCGTCGTCGGAGACCTTTCTCTCGAGGTCTTCGAGATCGATGCCGCCGTCGGCGGCGAGGGCGATCGAGTGCACCTCGGCGATCGATTCGCGCCATGAGATCTCGTTCGAGTGATGTTCATACGGTCCGACGAAAACGACCGGGCGGTTCCGGTGGATGAAGGCGAGAAAACCGGCCGGGTCGGACGAAGCGTTCTCCTTTCCGAACCGGTCGGCTTGTTCCTTCAGCCACGCCTTCGTCGCCGGCGGCATATAGATGCCGGCGATTTCTTGGAATCGCTTGATCGCCCCGGTGGCGCCGGTGCCGGTGGCGACGATCCGTGTCCGTTCATCGCCGTTCACCGTCCGCTTGATGATCCTTTCCGCCTGATGAAGCATCTCGGTGGTGCTCCGCCCGGTGACGTCGTCCTCGGTGTGGGTATTGGCGTAGCTGTCCTGGATCTTCATCAGGTACCGCTCGATGAACCGGACGTTCCTCCCCGAGGCGGTGTAGTCGGCGTACACCATCAGCCGCTCGCCGAACGGCGTGTGGAAGCGGAAGCCGCTCCCCACGATCTCGTCGCGGAGCGCATCGAGATCGATCGGGCGATTGTTGTCGAGACGGTTCATTGGCCTTCCTCCCCGGTGGCGCACGGTGCACATCGTATACCCTATCATGTTAGAATCGACCTGTCAGCGCCCCGCCGGTCTTTCGCCGGGGCAAGGGGGGACCATGAGACCGACTCTTCGATTTCTCGATGACACGCTCCTCGACCGTATCATCGCCGAAGCGCGGGAGCTGCTCGTGCGGCTCGGTGTGGAGATCCACGACGAGGGTATTCTCGACATGCTCGGCGAACACGGCGCCGCCGTCGATCGAGCCGCGAAGCGTGCCCGCATCGGCGGCGACATGATCGATGCCGCGCTCGCCACCGTTCCTTCTTCCTTCAAGGTTTACGATGCGACCGGTGCGGAGTCGCTCGACCTCGGCGGCATGAACGTCCATTTCACGCCCGGTTCGGCGGCGATCCGTGTGCTCGATTACGAGAGCGGCGAGGCGCGCGAGCCGTCGACGGCGGATTGTATCCGCCACGCCCGCCTCGTGGGAAAGCTCGACCATATCGCCTCGCAGAGTACGGCGATCGTCGCCGCCGACGTGCCGGAGATCGTGTCCGACAGCTATAGGCTCTACCTCGGTCTGCTCCACTGCGACAAGCCGGTCGTGACGGGCGCATTTACCGTGGCCGCCTTCGACGTGATGAAGAAGATGCTCGTCGCCGTGCGTGGCTCGGAAGAGGCGTTGGCGGAAAAGCCGCTCTCCATCTTTTCCTGCTGCCCCACGTCGCCCCTCAAGTGGAGCGACGTGACGTCGCGCAACGTGGTCGACTGCGCGCGCGCCTCGATCCCGGTGGAATTCATCGCCATGCCCCTCGCCGGGTTCCAGGCGCCGGTCACCCTCGTGGGCACGCTGATCCAGCATACGGCGGAGACGCTGAGCGGCGTCGTGATCGGCCAAGCGGCGAACCCGGGCTCGCCTGTGCTCTACGGCGGTTCGCCGGCGATCTTCGACGTACGCTACGAGACGACCCCGATGGGCGCGGTGGAAACGATGATGATCGACTGCGCGTACAACGAGATCGGGAAGTCTCTCGGCATGCCGACGCAGGCGTACATCGCGCTCACCGACGCGAAACGGATCGACGCGCAGGCGGGGCAGGAGAGCGCCATGGGCGCCGTCCTCGCCTCGCTTGCGGGGATCAACAACATCTCGGGCCCGGGAATGATCGATTTCGAAAGTTGCCAGTCCCTCGAGAAACTGGTTCTCGACAACGAAACGTGCGGCATGATGTTCCGCATGATCCGCGGTATCGAACCGAGGGAGGATTTCCCTTCGCTTCCGAGGTTCGAGGAACTCCTCGCCGAAGGGCATCTGCTCATTTCGCCGCACACCCGCCGGCACTTGCGTGAAGAGCACTATTTCACCGGAGCGGTGATCGACAGGGCGAACCGTTCGCGCCGGCTCGAGGAGGGGGGACGCACTCTCACCGAGCGTGCCCACGAACAGGTGGAATCGCTTCTTGCCGAATCGACGCCGTCGTCGGTGCGCAGTTCGGCGCGCGCCGAACTGAAGTCGATCATGACGTTCGCCGCCTCGGCCGCCGGGATGGATCGGCTTCCGGAAGAGACGATGTGAGGCGGCTGGTTCAATGGGAGGGCGCCGAGACACTCCCCGACCGGGATGTCGTGCTGAGATACCAGGGGATTTCGAAGGGGCGCGAGGTGCCGGAGCGGATCGAGCGGCTCTACGAGGAAGGGGGCGCTCTTTATCTCGACGCCGCTCGACCGCACGCTGTGGTGGAGACGATCGGCGTGGACCGGTTCGCAAAGGTGCACGAAGGGGAGGGGCGGAACTCCGCCGACTCGCCGTTGGCGCGGATCTTCCCGCGGGCGTCGCGACTCGAGCTTTTCGCCGCCACCCTCGGGAATGCGATCTGTGACGACATCGCCCGTCGTTTTCGCGAGGGTGACTACGCGACGGCGGCGATGCTCGACTCGTTCGCGTCGGCCGGCGCCGAGAAAATGGCGGCGCTTCTCGAAGAGGCGACGGAGGGAAGCGTGGCAGGGAGGAACGGGCGGGGGGCGGCCGCAGCCGTCACGCTTGCGTACAGCCCCGGCTACTGCGGCTGGCACGTGAGCGGGCAGGCGAAACTTTTCGCCGCGCTTCGCCCGGCGGAAGCGGGCGTGGCGCTCAAGGAGGGGAGCTTCCTGATGGAGCCGCTCAAGTCGGTCTCGGGCGTTCTCGTCACGGGCGCACCCGCCCTTCACCGCTTCGAGAACGATTTTCCCTTCTGTAGCGAGTGCGAGGGGAAGAGCTGCCTGATCCGGATGCGTGACATCGAAAGGAACCTCGCCCGGCATGAACCGCCGGGCGCGGCGGGAGGAGAGCGATGAATCAGCTCGAGCGGATCGCCGCCGCCCTGGAAAAGGGCGAAGTCGAAACGGTGATCGAATTGACGAACGAGGCGCTCGGCGCGGGGCTCGACCCGGGAAGAATCGTCGACGACGGCTTGATCGCGGGGATGACCGTGGTGGGCGGGCTCTTCCGGAAACACGAGATCTTTCTCCCCGACGTGCTGATGGCGGCGAAGGCGATGAACGGAGCGATGGAGATCGTGAAGCCGCTCCTCACCGGCGGCGGAGGGCGCGGTCTCGGCCGCGTGGTGATCGGCACGATCGAAGGCGACCTGCACGACATCGGGAAGAACCTCGTCGGCGTCATGCTGAAAGGGGCCGGCTTCGACGTGATCGATCTGGGCAGCGACGTGTCACCCGGTCGCTTCGTCGATACGGCGGTCGAGAGCGGCGCTTCGGTGATCGGCATGTCCGCCCTCCTCACCACGACGATGGCGAACATGGAAAAAGCGGTGCGCCTCGTGAAGGAACGCCGCCTTGACGAGAAGATCCGCGTGATCGTCGGGGGGGCGCCGCTGTCGGAGGAGTTCGCCGCGCGGATCGGTGCCGACGCCTACGGCTTCGACGCGTCGAGCGCCGTGGAGCGCGTGGCGAAGCTCGTCGGCGAAGCGACACGATGAAACCGTTCCGCGCGCGCCTCGCCGCCGGCGATCTCCTCGTTTCCGACGGGGCGATGGGGACGATGATCCTCTCGAAGGGTTTCGATACTCTCGCGACTCTTGAATCGCTCAACCTGGAACACCCGGATATTCTCGAAGAGATCGCCGCCGAGTACATCGCCGCGGGCGCCGATATCGTGGAGACGAACACCTTCGGCGCGTCGCCGATGAAGCTCGCCGGCTACGGGCTGGCGGACGAGGCGGAAGCGATCAACCGCGCGGCCGTGAAGGCGGCGCGCTGTGCGGCCAACCGCGCGGGCGGCCGCTACGTCGCCGGCAGCGTCGGCCCGACGGGAAAGCTTCTCGAGCCTTACGGCGATGGAAAACCATCGGCCTTGCGCGCATCGTTCGCCGAGCAGATCGCCGTTCTCGCTGCGGAGGGCGTCGATGCGGTCTTCATCGAGACGATGACCGATCTCGAAGAAGCGCTCCTCGCCCTCGGCGCGGCCCGCGAAGTCGCCCCGTCGATCCCCGTCGCCGTGACGCTCACCTTCGACGAGACCCCCCGCGGTTTCTTCACCCTCATGGGACAGCCGCTCGAACGCGCGGCGGGCGAACTCAAGCACTCGGGCGCCGACCTCGTCGGCACGAACTGCGGCAACGGCATCGAAACGATGATCCGCGCCACCGCCGCCCTGCGCGCCGCGGGCACCCTTCCGATTCTCGTGCAGTCGAACGCCGGCCTTCCCGAGGCGGCGGAACGCGGCGTCGTCTACCCAGAGACGCCCGATTTCTTTCGGCGGAAGGGCGAAGAGCTGATCACCTCAGGGGCGAACATCATCGGCGGCTGCTGCGGCACGACACCGGAACATATTCGCGCCCTTTGCGCGGCTGGCGAAAGGCGACTATCTTGAATCATAGATGAGAGAATCGAGAAAATATAAGGTTGGCTCGTATGATCCCTCGGCACGGAAATCCACACTCTCCTTCGGACGCACCTGATCCGCCGGGATCGCTCCGGTGTCACGATCTCCCTCTGTCCGGTCAGATATATGCAGCCTGTACGTATTCCGTATCGAAAGATGTCGTATCCGCTATCCGGGAATTCCGGACATGCCGGAGGGCATCGTAATACCGGATTCCGGTCGGAGGATTTATCATGAAGGTGCAGTATCTGATAATCGTGATCGTAGTGTGCGCGTTGCTCGTCGGGTGCGGCGCGATGATCCCCGCGGGTTCCCGGGGGCTGGCGAATAACGCGTTCGGTAAGCCCGGTCTCCAGGAAGATACCAAGGAGGAGGGATTCTACTTTCAGTGGCCCTGGAACAAGATGGTCGTCTACGACATGACCTGGAAAACAGAAACCGTCGATGTCGACGTGCTCACCGCCGACGATCTCCATGTTCCGACCACGGTGGCGGTGACCTATCGCCCGCTGGAGTCGGAGCTATACCGGCTGCACACCGAAATCGGACAGAACTACTACGAAGATGTCATCCGTCCCGTTTTCAAGACGCAGGTCCGCTCCGAATTCGCGCGTTTCGAGCACAATGATCTCGCCCGCGAAAGTCCGACCATCGAAGCGGATATCCGCGATCGGATGATCAAGGAGTTCGGGGACATGCCGTTCGAAATCGGCGCGGTGTCGGTGGAGCATATCCGATTCGACGAAAGGGTCACCAAGTCGATCTCACAGAAACTCGCCATGGAGCAGGCGGCGGAGCAGAAGGAATTCGAGTTGACCATCGCAAAGGAGGACGCGGAGATCGAGCGGTCGAGGGCCCGAGGACACAGCGATGCGATCCGTATCGAAGCGGAGGGGGAAGCGCAGTCGATCATCCTGAAGGCGGACGCCCAGGGGAAGGCTCAGGAACTTATCACGAAGACGCTGACGCCGAACTACCTCCGTTACAAAGCATTCGACAGCGAGTCGACGCGGTACTATTTCGTGCCGATCGGTAAGGACGGGATGCCGCTGCTCATCAATACGCAGTAGCGTGACCGCCGCCGATCGAATCGTTCCTTGTCGCCGGTTGTGGTATGGTATATTGTCGTGGATACGTTGTCCCTTCGGCCCGGTTCTTGGGGGGAACGTGCCGGCGAGTTCGATCGGGAAAACGGGATTGGGGGACTGCCATGGTGCGGATAGCTGCGGGAACGGCGGCGGGCGGCGGGAGCTTTCTCCGATTGTTGCCGCTGGTCGTGTTCGCCTTTCTGGTTCTCCCGACTTTCTCCTGCAACGAAGATCCCGGGGATTCACCCGCGCAGCTGCCCGATGAGGACGGCAAAGTCCTCTTCGAGTTCCTGCTGGCCAATGCCCCGGATGCGGTGCTGAAGGTGCCATGTTCGTGCTGCGGCGAGGAACTCCGGTGGTGTTACGAGGGCGGCTGTCCCTACACGTGAGGCTCCTGCAACGAGTAAGGCCGTGTCGCCTACCGAATGTACAATGAGGGCGCCAGCGAGGAGGAGATCCTCGATTATATCAATGAGACGTATTTCTGAGCCTTAACCGGGCGCCTTTCCTCCCGTTCCCGTTTGGTATCAGTGTATATGCCCATGGCTCCCCTCAACGTACGTGCGGTTCGCATACATTACCGTCACTGGGGGCGTTATTCAGGGTTCAACCAGCTTCTCCGCCATCTCGATCCGTCCCGTATCGCCGTCGATACGCAGACCGTTCCCCTCCAGCCGGAGAAACCACGGAAACTCGATCGGTTTTCGAAGGATCTGGCGGAATCGCTCTCGGGAGGACGGTGCGTCAACTGGTACACGTCGATCGATCTGGGTGCCGACCTTCTCACTTCGTTCAAGGCGATGTTGAAGCGAATCGATGTGGTCCACTATCTCGACGGAGAACACTCCCTCGGTCCTCTCCCCGATTTCCTTCGCGAAAACCGCCTTCTGAGACATCGTCCCCGCGTGGTGGCGACGTTCCATCAGCCTCCCGCCTGGCTGGAGGAGATCGTTACCGGAGAGAACCTGCGATCCGTCGACCGAATCACCGTCGTGTCGAGGGAGCAGGAAGACTTCTTCCGCCGCCTCGCACCCGGCTGTCCGGTTTCCTTTATCCCTCATGGAGTGGATATTGATTTTTTCCGGCCCGGCCCGCGCCGCGACGGAGACGGTGCATTCCGTTGTCTCACTGTGGGGAGCTGGATGCGAAACATGGACATCGTTCTGGCGATCGCGAAGCGGATGAGCGGCCGTGCCGGCCTGGAATTCCATCTTGTTTCGCCCGACGGAGCGGGCGCCGGTCCATCGAACGTGAGCTTCCACAGGAACGTGTCGGATGAAGCACTTCGAGATCTCTACAGGAGCGCCGATCTTCTGTTGATGCCCCTCCATGATTGCACGGCGAACAACGCCCTGCTCGAAGGGATCGCCTGCGGCGTTCCGGTGGCAGCGACCGATCTTCCCGGCGTGAGGGACTATCTGCCCGGCGATGAGGCGGTGCGAATCGATGCACAAGCCTGTCCGGCCGTCTGGGAAGAGACGATTCTGCGACTTCGGGATAACCCGGACTCCCTCGATGCGATGTCGAAAAGCGCCCGCGCCCGCGCGGAGCGGTATGACTGGCGACGAATCGCGTCTTCGTTCGAAGCCCTCTACGCGGAGGTCGTAAGTGCCGATCAGTAGAGGGAGTATCCGGGGGCCTGATCCGCATGATTCGTTCGCTGCGCCATAGACTGCGACGGTATGTCGAAAAACGTCCTCGTAAATCGCTGACTATTTTCGCCTACCACGGCATCTGCGCGCGCCCCCTCCCGATCCCTGATCCCTGTTTCCTGACCGGTGAGGTTTTTTCCGCGCAATTGGACATCATCTCCGGTTCGTACAGGATGCTTCCCCTGGCCCGGGGGATCGATCTCCTGCGACGCGGCCGGATCGACGAACCGTGCGCCGCGCTCACCTTCGATGACGGCTTCGCGGGACTCTATCACGAAGTCTTTCCCCTCCTTCGAGAACGGAACGTGCCGGCCGCGTCATTCCCGGTGGCGTCTCTCGTCGGGAGCGACGATACGATCTGGTTCTGCAGGGTGATCGATTCGTTCGCCCGAACGAAACACCGGTCGATCGAGTGGGAAGGGAGCGTTTTCGATCTTTCATCCGCCGAGGGCCGGACGGCGGCCTCGATCCATGTCCAGGAACAATTGAAATATGAGACGAACGCCAAGATGGAAGAGCGTCTTTCGCAGCTCGCCGCCGCTCTCGATGTGGAGCCGGAGATCCCGCCGACGGACGACTCGCCGTTCCGGATGTTGAATTCCGCGCAGATTGCGGAGATGGCGGATTCGGGTCTTGTCGAATTCGGCGGTCACGGCATGAAGCACACGATTCTTTCGCTCCTGCCCGCCGCCGAGTTGGAGCGGGAGGTGGCCGGATCGATCGAAACGATCGGCGCCTTGTCCCGGCGGGAAATCGACCTGTTCGCCTATCCGAACGGGAGGCGGGACGACTATGGAAGAGAGACGATCGACATGCTCCGTCGCTTCGGGATCCGCGCCGCCGTGACCATGCGGCACGGCAGGGCGGTGCGTCGCTCGCCCGAGCTGGAACTGCCGCGCTACTGGGTGGATGAGCATACGCCGCCCGAGGATCTTCGATTTCCATGATCCGACGGGTCTACCTGGTTCAGTGGTGGTTCGCCGAGGCCGGGGGGATGGAGCAGCATGTGGCGAACCTGGGGTGCGCTCTCGTTCGCCACGGCATCGATGTGGTCGTGTTCAGCCAGATGCCGGTTCCCCGGGGAAGCTGCTATGCGCGGCAACTGAAGGCCGCCGGCATCCCCGTGATCGGCCCGCCCGTCTGGACTTTCCGGTTCGCCCACAACAAGGAGTTTCGCAGGAGAATCCGCCGCGTCTTGTGGGCGCTTCTTTCCCCCTTGATCTTCACCCAGCGTCTCTGGTGGAAGGTGTTCGGATACCCCGGCGCGAGGCGCGACATGGTCGATAGGGTGAGCGACGTGGTCTATCTCGATTACTCCCGCGTTCTCCTGAAAAAACTGATCGATGTCCGCCGACTTTTCTTCCCGCCCGACGTGATGCACGTCCATGGTTTCCGCCTCGATCAGGTGTGGCTCCTCCCATGGGCGCGGGAGCGGGGTATAGCGACGGTCTACACGGAACACGGCACCGTGAGCGACTGGGACGGGCTCTATGAAAAAGAGGCGTCGGAGTGGCTTCTCGAAGGGGGGGTGATCGCATGCGTGTCGAACCGTTCCCGACGGAGTCTGCGCGAGTTCATACCCGCCGACACGCCGGTGGAGATCGTTCCCCATATTGTCGAAGCGCCGCAGTCGCCCGTGGACGTCGCCGCGACGGGAGGGCGCGGCGGCTCGAAGGTGAACGCGACGTGCATCGCCAGGCTGCAAGAGGAGAAGGGAATCGACGACCTTGTCGATGCGATGGAGATCGTCGCCTCCGGCGATGTTCCCGTGCGGCTGATCCTGGCGGGCGATGGCCCGGCCCGGCCCCGCCTGGAAGAGAAGGTCCGCCGTCTCGGCCTCGGGAAACGGATCCGATTCCACGGATCGTTCCTCCCCTCGGAGCTTCCCGCCCTCATGAAAAGGACCGACATGATCGTTATCCCATCGCGTACCGAGGGGCTTCCGATCACTCTGATCGAGGCGATGGCGTACGGCCGGCCGATCGTGGCGACGAAGGTCGGCGGTATCCCGGAAGTGATCCGCCATGGGGAAAGCGGTCTCCTCGTCGAGCCGACTTCCCCCGAATCGCTCGCCGCGGGCATCGCGCGCCTGGCCGCCGACGGCGCGCTGCGGGATCGCTTCGCCCGGGAGGCGCGGCGCGATTTCGAGGTGGGAGGTTATGGGGAAGAGTCGGTTGTCGCGGCGACCGGAGCACTCTATGAAACGGCGCTTCGCCGGCGCGCCGACGCGGCGAAGAACGGTGCGGCATGCGCATTCTGATCATCAGCAACCTGGTGCCGTTGCCCCCCAACTCGGGTGGGCGGCTCAGGCAGTACCATCTCCTTCACCGGATCGTCGCGGCGGGGAAACACGAGGTGAGCTATGCGTGTCACCTCTGGGACGACGATGACAAGGCCGCGCTTCCCGAGCTTCGGAAGCTGTGCCGCCACGTGATCACCGGGTGGGTGCGCCGGAAGCCGTATGCGCGCCGGCTGCCCGTCATGGCGTCGTTCCTGCTGAAGGGACGGCCGCCGGAACTCGCCTTCTGGCGATCCGCCGAGCTGGCACGAAAGATCGGAAAGCTCTTGTCGAACGAGGAATTCGACGTCGTACAGATCGAGGAATCGCTCATGGCGTCGTATCTCGACGCCGTTCCCGCAACGTGCACGGCGAGGAAGATCCTCGTGTTTCACAACATCGGTTTCGACCAGTTCTCGAAGCTCGCCTCGATCTGCCCGGGATCGAAAGGGTGGTGGCATCGTTTCGGAGGGCTCATCTATTCCCGCTGGGAACCGGAGCTGACGAAGCGGTTCGACCGCTGCATCACGGTGTGCGATCGCGATCGCGACCTTCTCACGGAGCGCGCGGGCGCCGATCGCAAGGTCGCTGTGGTTCCCAACGGGGCGGACATCGGCGCGTGCCGTCCCCTCGGCGATCCGGAAACTCCCCCTTCGTTCCTCCTGATCGGCGATATGAACTATGAACCGTGCATCGACGCGGCCCGCCGGTTCGCCATGGAGATTCTCCCCCGGATCCGGCGCCGAATCGACGGTGCGACTTTTCGCATCGTCGGGCGTGAGCCTTCACGCGCGGTCCGGCGGTTGCGGGGCGAATCGGTCGACGTCACCGGTGCCGTGAAGGAAGTGGCTCCCTGGTATGAGAAGTGCGCGGCCTGCGTGGTGCCTCTGCGCGCGGGGGGAGGGACGCGGCTCAAGATCCTCGAGGCGATGGCTCTCGGCCGCCCCGTGGTCTCCACGTCGATCGGAGCGGAAGGGCTCGACGTGCGCCACGGGGAGCATCTTCTCATCGGCGACGACGACGAGTCGTTCGCCGGCGAGGCGGTGCGCGCCGCCCGTGGAGGGGACGAGATCGCAGGAATGATCGAACGAGCGCGGCGGCTGGTGGCGTCGAAGTACGACTGGGACGGCATCGCCGTCCGGCAGAACCGGATCTATGAAGAAATGAGCCGATAGCGCTATGCGAGAGAAACAACCACTGCCGTTTTCGAGTGTGTTCGTCATCAACCTGCGAAGGTGCACCAAGCGGTGGGCATCGGCGAAAGGACAGCTCGAGCGAAGCGGCGTGAAAGAGGTCACGCGGTGGGAGGCGTTTGATGGGGAAAAGCTGGACGATGTCGTCATCGGCCGGCTCCAGCGGGAAGGGGTTCTCTCCACCGACCTCGGCCACTTTTCCGAAAGTGCGCGAAAAGGGGAGATCGGGTGCGCCCTAAGCCATGCGGCGCTTCTCGAACATATTGCCGAGAAGAAGATCCCGCGGGCGCTCATCCTCGAGGACGATTTCGAGATTCCCGGCCCCGTCGGCACGTGGTCCGACCGCATCGGCGCCGCCTTCGCCGACCTCCCGTCCGATTTCGATGTCTGGTTCCTTTTCCGTTGCTTCGACGTTCGAAGAAAAGCGAAGCGGATCACTCCGCGAACGGTTATACCGTTCACGCCGCTTTGCGCGACGGCCTACTGTGTCACGCCGCGGGGAGCGGGGAAACTCCTCCGCGCCGCGAAGCCTCTTCGCAAGGCGATCGACCGAACATATGTGGAAGACATGGTCCGCAAAAGGCGGGCGGTGGTTTTCGCGGCGAGTCCTCCCCTCGTGCTTCCGGGCGGCCACCGGTCGATTATCAACGCGGAAAACACGGACAAGGCATGGATCGACGGCGGTGTCAACCGCCCGCCCGAGTACTGGCCCGACCACTTCAAGGAAGGGAAGAACCCGTTCGCGAGGTTCGTCTATCTCACGGCGCCGTGGGTAGGGCGCCTCTCCCGAAAACGTATCGTCTCGAGGGAAGATCCGCCTCTGCGCCCGATGACGCCGAAACGGGCGGCAAAAGATGACGCGCCGAAAACCGGACATGTTCCCCGCTCTTCGTACGAGCGCCCGCCGATCACGTTCTGCATGATCAACCGCAATGGGGAACAGCATTTTCCCATGACCCTCCCGGCGTTGGGGGAAGCGATCTCACCGTCGGACGAACTCCTTCTTGTGGACAACGCCTCCACCGATCGAAGCGCGGAGATCTTCCGAAGCGAGTTCCCGCGGGCGAAGGTGATATCTCTTCCCTCGAACGGCGGCCCCGCCGCGGCGCGCAACGCCGGCTTCCGCGCCGCGGCGAACGACGGGATTCTCTTCCTCGACAACGATATCGCCCTGCGGCCCGGAACGGCGGACCGTCTGCATCGGAGTCTCCACGGTGACCGGCATGTTCTCCTCACCCTGCCCAGGGTGCTGTACGCCTCTTCGCCCGATACGATTCACTTCGACGGCGCGGACAGCCACTTCCTCGGCCACATGATTACGCGCAACACCGACTGTGAAGTCTCCACCATCCCGGCAAGGACTCTACCGGTCGGTTCGATGGTCAGCGCGTGCTTTTACATCGATCGGAGCCGGTGGAACGGGGGCGAACCGTTCGACGAGACATTTATCTTCAACTATGAAGATCACGATTTCGGGATGCGCGCCCGCGCCATGGGCTGGACGATCTTGTGCGTTCCTTCCGCCGCGGTGCTTCACGGCGATGGAACGCCCGGACTCTCCTTCCGAAGGGGACGGCCCTACCCCTCCCGCCGCGTCCCCCATCTCCTCCAAGGGCGGTGGAAGGTGATCCTGAAGAACTACGAAACCCGCTCCCTGGTGCTTCTCTTTCCGGCCCTTCTTCTTTACGAGGCGATTCTCCTTTTCGGCTCGGTCATGAAGGGATGGTCCGGTGTATGGTGGTCCTCGATCCGGTCGGTGGCCGAGGGGAGGGGCCGGATCTCCAATCAGCGTTCGGCGCTGAGGTCGATGCGCCGCGCCGGTGATGGAACGATTCTTCGTAACGGACACATTCCGCTCACGAAAACGATCGCCCGGTCTCCGGTCACCGCCTGGATGAAACCATTGATCGATCTGGGGTTCTTCCTGTATGGGTCGGCGTTCCTCAGCTTCCTGAGCCGGCGGAGGGAAGAGGGAAGCTCGGGCGCCGGTCGGTGGTCTGTTCGGAAGGAGAGGACTTGAATGTCCGGTCCGACGACAGTAAACGGTTCAAGAGAAACCTTCCGGAGCGGCACCGCCCGGATCTGGCGGTACCGGGCTTTCCTGGTGCACCTTGTGGTCCGGAATATCCGCGTCAAGTACCGCGCCTCCATACTCGGCTTCGGGTGGACCCTCCTGAATCCGATCATCATGCTCTCGATCCTGCTCGCCGTGTTCACTCACATTATCAAGATCCCGATCGAACATTACTGGGCGTTTCTTGTGAGCGGGTTTTTCGCATGGAATTACATCAATCAGACGTTGAATCATGCCGCGCAGGTGCTCGAAGAACATGACGGTCTGGTTCGGAACTACCCTTTCCCGACGGAAATCACCGTGTACAGCGGAGCGATCTCGAAGCTGGTGGAGTTCTCCATCGAGATCGTTCTCGTGACGACCGTGCTCCTCCTTTTTCATCACAAGTCGATTCCCCTCCCGTTCGTCCTTCTCCCGGTGTTGATCGCCCTTCAACTCATGCTCGTTATCGGACTGAGTCTGGTCGTCGCCGTCGTCTCCGTATATTATGAGGACGTAAAGCATATGCTCCCACTCCTTCTCATGGCGCTCTTCTACGTCTCCCCGGTGTTCTACACCGTCGATCTGGTGCCCGAATCGGTCCGAACCGTTTTCCTTCTCAATCCGGTCGCCCAGCTCCTGGTCTGCTACCAGTCGGTGCTCTACCACGGGACGATGCCCTCCATCGAGTCGCTGGCGGCGCTTACGCTCTCGTCCGTGGTTTTCTTCATCGTGGGTGCGGCGGTCTACAGGAAGCACGGAGGTCTCGTTGCCGAAATCGTCTAGAACCGAACCGGAAGATGCGATTCTCCTCGATGGCGTGTCGAAGTCGTTCCATTACTCTTCTCATCGGGACGGTTCGGTTCGGGAGTGGTTCATTCGAAAGCTCACGGGCCGCCCAAGCCGGGCGACGTACGAGTTCTTCCGGATGTCGGGCATCGATCTTCGAATTGCGCGCGGGGAATCGGTGGCGCTTCTGGGCGACAACGGGTCGGGGAAAAGCTCACTCCTAAGGATCATCGCGGGGATCTACACGCCCACTTCGGGGCGTGTCGAGCGTTACGGCCGCCTCGCCACGGTGCTCGAGCTGGGGGCTGGCTTCCACTCGGCGCTCTCGGGGATCGAGAACATCGGACTGAGCGCGTCGGTCATGGGAATGAGGCACCGGGAGATCGAAGAAAGCATTCCCGACATTCTCGCGTTCGCCGAGCTGGGCGACTCGATCCGCGTCCCCCTCAAGTATTACTCCACCGGGATGCGGGCAAGACTCGCCTTCGCCATCGCCATGGCGGTTCAGCCGGACATACTCCTTCTCGACGAAGTCCTCGCCGTGGGCGACCAGGCATTTCAGAAGAAGTGTATCGGGCGGATACGAGGAATCCAGGCGGACGGGGCGACGCTCGTCTATGTTTCCCACGATCTCGAGTCGGCGGCGAAGCTCTGCGATCGTGCGATCTTGATGCGGGAGGGGAGAATCGTGGAGGACGGACCGACGGGAAGGGTGCTGCAGGCGTACGAAATCGGGCGATAGCGTTTCACGGCCCCCGCCCCTGCCGTTCCCGATGCGACGTCGATCCCTCCCGGTCAGCGTTTCCCGTCACGTTCCTCCCGCAATCCGGTGTCGGCATGAGCTTTCAGGTCTCTCAGCGTCTGCGTCCATACCTCCCGATTGATTCCGAGTATTGCGGAAAGGTGCATCTGATTCCCCATCCGTTCCAATCGCCCGACGACTTCCGCCAATTCCTCCGCGGGAAGAGCATACACGCTGCACACCGCCGGTTCGGTCACCGTATTCACGAACACCCTTGATCGGAGGTTCTCCGCGAACAGGAGGAGATCGGGGAATTCGAACCAAGTCTGCACCATGAGACAATACGCGAACGAGAGGCTCGTCCCTTTCCGATCGGTGTAGCTCTTGAACCGACGGATATTCTCCATTAGCCTCGCATGGCGCGAATGGAGGCGTACTTGCCCGAGCACTTCCGGGGAAACGGCGTCGAGTGAGATCACGATATCGGCCGCCATCGCCTCGAGCGCGGCCTCGACCTTCCCGTTGAAGATCGACCCATTCGTTGTGATCCGAACGCGGGTTCGTCCGGAGTCTCCGCCCCTGCCGAGGTTCTGCCACACACGGTAGTTCTCCGGCGAGAGAAACGGTTCGCCTCCGAAGAAATGCGCCCACCGCAGGCCGGGAAGGTACTTCTCCAAGTCGCTCATGAACCGGTCGCCGTACGGTTTTTCGAGAGGGGGGAGTTTTTCCCGGCGCCGCCGGATACGCGATGAGTTGAAACCGTCGCACATGATGCACTCGAAGTTGCACGCATTGCTCATAGAGAATTCCATGGCGACGGGCTTACGGGAATCTCGACTCCGGGGGATGAACTCATCGAACACAGTGGCGAACGCCCCTTGCGGATCGCCCCCTTCGATCTGCCAGCGGCAGAAATCGCATTCAACGGGAAAATCATATCTCGCGAGGGAATCGCGAAGTCTCCGGTTTTCCCTCCCGTTCCAAATCGCTTCGAGGTCGTCGGTCGCCACGTTGCCCAGGGTGAAGCCGTTTCGAAGAGTTTGGCAGCAGGGCGTGACGTCGCCGGTGGGCCAGAAATAGAGCGATGTGAACGGTGCGTAACATGCCGACCGGAAGGGGTGATCGGCGATCTTGCGGCTCTTGTCGTATTCTCTCCGCGTGGATTCTCTCAAGGCGCGATCCCCGGCGTTTTCGACCCGCTGCGGAGCTGATCGTACACGGGCACCGCCCCGCCGACAAAAAAAATCGCCGCCCCGGCGATAATGCTTCTCTGTTCCCGTTTGACTTCCCTTTTCACCGGCGGCTAAGGTGAATCTTCATGAGATGTATCTGGCTGGCATGGGAAAGGCACCGTCGAAGCGCGGAGCTGGCGCGCGCATTCGGCGCCGAGTACCGCCCGATCGATTTCGCGTCGCTGCCGAGGCTGCTCCGGTACGTCGCATGCACCGCGGTGACGTTCGCCGCGCTCCTATCGCGCCCGAAGCCGCGCATCGTATTCGTACAATCCCCTTCGATCTTCCTCGCCTTTCTCGCCGCGCTGATGAAACCGCTTCTCGGCTATGTCCTTATCATCGATGCCCACAACGCCGTGCCGAATTACCATCGCTCGGGGAAGCGGTTTCTCGAAGGGGTCGTTCGTTTCTCAACGAGGCGCGCCGACCTTGTGATCGTGAGCAATGATACTCTCGCACCTCCGATCCGGGCGATGGGGGGAGAGCCGGCGGTGCTTCCCGACCGTCTCCCGTCGATCGACGCCGCGCCGATGCCGGAACGGTTGCGCCGGGGCGCCCTGCCTGTGGTCACGCTGATCAGCACGTTCAACTGGGACGAACCGATCGCGACGTTCATCGAAGGGGCGCAAGCGGCGAAAAGCGATTTTATTCTCTATGTTACAGGCCGGCGCGAAAAGGCGGGCGATCTCCTCCGGTTCGAGTCGGAGAGGGTCTTGTTCACCGGCTTTCTCCCCGACCGGCTCTTCGAGGGATTGATCGGGAATTCCGACTTGATCGCCGATCTGACCACCGACGAAAGCGTGCTCGTTTGCGGGGCGTACGAAGCGGTGGCCGTGGGCGTGCCGCTCCTCCTCGTCGACGCGTCGCCGGCGCGGCGCCTCTTCACGGCGGGCACGCTCTTCGCCGAGAACAGCGTGGGAGGGTATCGTGATGCACTCGACCGCTTCTTCGCCGACCGCGGCCGGTATGCCGCCGAGATGAAGTCATTCGCCCCCCGTTTCGAACAGGAGTGGGCCCGTGCGTTCCGGTTGGTAGACGACCAGGTTCGCAATGCTTCCGGCGGCAAGGGGTGCGGCGATGCATGAACTTCTCGGATGGGCGATCTACCGCGCCGCCGCGGCGATCCGTGGGGAGCGGACGTTCCGTTATCTCGCCGAATATGTCCGAACCGAGCGCCGTCCGGCGGCGGAGACCGCGGCGTGGCAGCGGGAGAAGCTCACCGCACTAGTGGAGTACGCGGCGAAGGAGATCCCCTTCTACCGCGATCTCGGAGCACGCGAGTTCGCCGACCTACCGGTGATCGAGAAGCGGATGCTGAAGGACGCGCCCGAGCGGTTCGTAAGTCGAGCGGCCGCCGGGCGGCTCACGGTGAAGGTGACGTCCGGTTCGACGAGCGAGCCGACGAGAATCGTGAAGGACGCCGAGTCGATGGCGCGCGAACAGGCGGCGAGCTATCGCGCGTACCGCTGGACGGGCATCGCGCCCGGCGCGCGGCAGGCGCGTTTCTGGGGTGTGCCCCTTACGGCGAAGGAGCGACGGAAGCACCGGCTCCGCGACGCGCTGCTGAACCGTGTTCGGCTGAGCGCCTTCAACTATACCGATCGGTCGTTCGAAGAGTACCTCCGTGCGCTGCGCCGCTGGAAGCCGGCGTACCTTTACGGCTACACGTCGGTGATCCACGAGTTCGCCCGTTATCTCGCCGCAAGCGGTGCGGAAAAGATCCCGCTTCCCGGCCTTCGCTCGGTGATCACTACCGCGGAGATCCTCACACCCCGGATGCGCGAGGAAATCGTCGCCGGCCTCGGCGCTCCGGTGTTTGACGAATACGGCTGTGCCGAAACGGGGTCGATCGCTCACGACTGCGAGGAGGGAAGCCTCCACATCAACGCCGAGAATCTCTTCGTCGAAGTGCTCGGCGACGACGGCGTGATCCGCCCGGCGGGGGAGGGGCGCCTTCTGTTGAGCGAGCTTCACAACCGCGCGCAGCCGCTCCTTCGCTACGACTCGGGCGACTACGGCGAGCTGACCGCCGAGCCGTGCCGGTGCGGAAGAACGCTCCCGGTGTTGAAGAACGTGCACGGCAGGGTATACGACACGGTGATCGGCCCGGAAGGGAGGCGCTACAACGCCGCGTTTTTCTCCTATATCTTCAAGGAAGCGCAGCATCGCGGCGAGACGATCCGCCAGTTCCAAGTGATCCAGAACGATCGGACGATCACCTTCCGCATCGTGAAGGGGAAGGATTTTACGCCTGCCGTGGAGGAACTCCTCGCCCGGCAGCTCGAGGCGGAATTCGGCGACTACTTCGCCGCCTGTTTCGAGTACCGCGAAAAGATCGAACGCGAACGATCGGGAAAGCTGAGGCAGCTGATCCGAATTTCACCGGCGGAGAGCGAATCTTCTTCTTGACCATACTCTCCCACGGGCTACTATATCCGCAGTTTATCCGGTCCGCCTGAAGGAGAGTCGGCGCGGTCATGAAATACATTTGCAGCCTGGGCGTGGTGCTCATGGGGACTTGGCTTCTCTGGTCGGGGCACTTCGAGCCGCTCCTGATTTCACTCGGTGTCCTGTCCGTGGCGCTCGTGGTGGCGCTCACCCACAGGATGGATGTGATCGATCACGAAGGCGCGCCGGTGGACGTTTCATTCCGGCTTTTCTCGTATCTACCGTGGCTCGCCTGGCAGGTGATCATTGCCAACCTGCAGGTGGTCCGCGTCATCCTTTCGCCCTCCCTCCCGATCAACCCGCGCATGATCGACGTCAGGGCGACCCAGAAGCGGGAACTCGGCCACGTGATCTACGCGAACTCGATCACCATGACGCCGGGCACCGTGTCGGTGGAAGTGGGGGGGAATACGATTTCGGTACATGCCCTCACCGACGAGGCGGCGGAAGGCCTCGAAACGGGCGAAATGGACAGGCGCGTCACCCGCCTCGAGGGGATCCGCTGATGTTCGCCGCCGCCATGGCGGGCGTGCTCGTCACCATGGCGCTCGCCCTCTTCCGCGCTTTCGCCGGGCCTTCGCTTTACGATCGTATTCTCGCGGTGAACTCTTTCGGCACGGCGACGGTGCTCTTCATCGCCGTCATCGGTTTTCTCACCGGCCGCCCCGAGTTTCTCGACCTCGGCCTCGTGTACGCGCTGCTCAATTTTATCGGCACCATCGCCGTGCTGAAGCTGATGCAGTACGGCAATCTCACCGGCAAGGATGCGGAAGGGGAAGGGGAGGGGGAGGCATGAGCGGCGATGCCATCCTTGATCTGATGAGCTGGGTCGCGCTCGCGGCGGGGTCGGTGTTCTGCATCATCGGCGCGGTCGGATTGATCCGCATGCCCGACTTCTACTCGCGTATTCACGCCGGGGGGATCATCGACACCATGGGCGCCGGCCTCGTCCTTTTCGGACTCGTTCTCCATGCGGGGCTCACCCTCGTGGCGGTGAAGCTGATCCTCCTCTTTCTCTTTTCTCTCATTGCCGGGCCGACCGCCGTGCACGCGCTGGCGAAGGCGGCGTTTCACAGCGGCATGAAACCGCTGACCGGACCGGGAGGAAAAGACCGATCGAACTGATAATCGACATCTCCATCCTCGCCATGCTCGTCGGTACGGGAATCACGATCATCAGGCAGCAGAACCTGCTTGCCGCGTCGATGCTCTCCGGGATCTACAGTCTCCTTTCGGCGTGCTGGATGGTGGAACTCGACGCGGTGGACGTGGCGTTCACCGAGGCCTCCGTCGGGGCCGGCATCTCGACGGTGCTCATGCTCGCCACGCTCGCCCTCACGACGCGTTCGGAAAAGAAACCGGTCCACAAGTCGTTCCTCCCCCTGTTCGTCGTGCTCGCCACCGGCGCCGCGCTCATCTACGGCACTCTCGGCGCGCCGCCGTACGGCGATCCGGCAAACGTCGTGCATCACCACGTGGCGCCCCGCTACGTGAACGATTCGTACGACGAAACGGGAATCCCGAACATCGTCACTTCGGTGCTGGCGAGTTACCGCGGCTACGACACCCTCGGGGAGACATCGGTTGTGTTCACCGCCGGCGTGGGCGTTCTCCTGCTGCTGAAACGGGGAAAGCGCTCGAAGCGGGAGGAGAAGAAGTGAGGGAGCACAGCATCGTACGGGTCGTGTCGAAGATCCTTCTCCCGTATATTCTCCTCTTCGCACTGTACGTGCAGCTTCACGGCGACTATGGGCCGGGAGGGGGTTTCCAGGCGGGAGTGATCTTCGGCGCCGGCTGCATTCTCTATGCCCTCGTATTCGGCGTGAACAAGGCGCGCCGCGTCGCGCCCTCGTCGGTGGTCAGTTCGATCATGGCGATCGGCCTGATGCTCTACGCCGGCGTCGGCGTCGTCTGTCTCTTCAAGGGGGGCAATTTCCTCGATTACAACGTGCTCCGCCACGATCCCCACCACGCCCAGGAACTCGGTGTAGCCCTCATCGAACTCGGCGTGGGGATGACCGTGGCGGCGGTGATGTTCACCATTTTCATGACCTACGCGGAGCGGGCAAAGAAGTGAGCCATCTCTTCTCTCATTATAATTATTGGATCGTCATTGTTCTGATGATGACCGGCTTCTACACCGTGATCTCCAGGGGGAACATGGTGAAGAAACTGATCGGTCTGAATATATTTCAGACATCGGTGTTTCTCCTCTTTATCACCATGGGAAAGATCAAGGGAGGAACGGCACCGATCGTCATGGCGGGGAAGGAGGATGTGGTCTACTCCAACCCGATTCCCCACGTGCTGATTCTCACGGCGATCGTCGTCGGCGTGTCCACCACCGCTCTCGGGCTCGCCCTCGTGGTGCGCATCAAGGAAGCGTATGGCACCGTGGAGGAAGACGAAGTGCAGGCGGAGGATATCCGGCGGTGAACTATCCCGATACCGCTCTCGTCGCCGATACACAGCTTCCCGCGCTGCAGGTCGTGATTCCCCTCCTGTCGGCGCCGCTGTGCGCGCTCGCGAGAAACCGGCGGGCGGCGTACGCCATCACCCTTCTCGCGAGCTGGAGTGCGCTCGTCATCGCGGTGCTTCTCCTCCTTCGCGTACATGCCCACGGCACGATCTCGTACGCCCTCGGCGGCTGGGCGCCGCCATGGGGAATCGAGTATCGCATCGATTACCTGAACGCCTTCGTGCTCGTACTTCTCTCCTCGATCGGCGCCATCGTGGCGGCTTACGCTCCGGCGAGCGTGGACAGCGAGATACCGCGGGACAGGCAGCCTCTCTTCTACTGCGCCTACATGCTCTGTCTCACCGGTGTTCTCGGCATCGCCGCGACGGGCGACGCGTTCAACGTGTTCGTCTTTCTCGAAGTGGCGGCGCTCTCTTCGTACATCCTGATCAGCCTCGGCAAAAGCCGGAAGGCGCTCAACGCGGCCTACCAGTACCTCGTCATGGGCACCATCGGCTCGACGTTCATCCTGATCGGTATCGGCTTTCTCTACATGATGACCGGCACGCTCAACATGGTCGATCTCGCCGAACGGCTCGCCCCCGTGAGGACCACGCGGCCGGTACTCACGGCGTTCGCCTTCTTCACCGTCGGCGTAAGCATCAAGATGGCGCTCTTCCCCCTTCACCTTTGGTTGCCGAACGCCTACACCCGAGCCCCGTCGGTGGTCACCGCCTTTATCGCTTCCACGGGGACGAAGGTGGCGGTGTATATCATGATTCGCTTCATCTTCACCGTTTACGGCGTGCAGTTCGCTTTCGCGTCGACACCGGTGGCGGCCGCGCTCATATCACTTTCGCTCCTCGGGATTTTCTTCGCGTCCACGGCGGCGATCTTCCAGAGAAATGTGAAAAGGATGCTCGCCTACTCGAGTATCGCCCAGATCGGTTACATGGTGCTCGGCATCAGCTTCGTCTCCGTCAACGGGCTCACCGGGGGAATCGTGCACCTGTTCAACCATGCGCTGATGAAGGGCGCGCTCTTTCTCGCCGTCGGCTGCGTCATGCTTCGCATGAAAAGGACGAAGCTCGAAGAGTTCCGCGGCCTCGGCTATCGAATGCCGGTCACCATGTTCGCTTTCACCATCGCGGGCCTGAGCATGATCGGCGTGCCGATGACGGTCGGTTTCGTGAGCAAGTGGTATCTCATCCTTGCGGCGCTCGAGAAGGGGTGGTGGCCGGTGGCGGCGCTCATCCTTCTCAGCTCTCTCCTCGCTGTCGTGTACATCTGGCGTGTCATCGAGGTGGCATACTTCCAGAAGCCCCCCGAAGACGCGCCCCCGGTGACCGAGGCGCCGTTGTCGATGCTCATCCCACTTTGCGTGCTCACGGCGGCGACGATCTACTTCGGCATCTTCACCGGCGCCACAGCGGGGATCGCGCATCGCGCCGCGGAGATGCTCATGGCCGGAGGCGTCCATTGAGCGCCCAGACCGCCATGGTGATCGCTCCCCTCGTTCCCCTCGCCGGGGCGCTCGCCGTCTCGCTCCTCGGCAGGTGGCCGAACGTGCGCGAGGCGATCTCGCTCATTACCGGCGCAGCGCTCTTCTTTGTGGTGGTGACGCTCGTCCCGGTGATCGGCGCCGGCGTGCGCCCAGCGGCGCGGATCGTGGAAATCTTCCCCGGCGTTCCGTTCGCCTTCGACCTCGAGCCGCTCGGCATGCTCTTCGCCCTCGTGGCGTCGGGCCTGTGGATCGTGACGACCCTCTACTCGATCGGCTACATGCGCGGCCATCACGAGGAGAACCAGACCCGCTTCTACGCCTGTTTCGCCGTGGCGATCGCCGCCGCGATTTCCGCCGCCTTTTCCGGCAACCTGCTCACCCTCTTCATCTCGTACGAAGTGCTCACCCTCTCGACGTACCCCCTCGTCACCCACCACGGCACGGAAGAAGCGAAGAGGGCGGGCCGCGTCTACCTCGGCATTCTCTTCAGCACGTCGATCTGCTTTCTTCTCTTCGCGATTCTCTGGACATGGCACCTTACCGGCACGCTCGACTTCCGTCCCGGCGGCATCCTCGCGGGGAAGGCCGATCCGACCACCCTCGGCGTCCTCCTCGCTCTCTTCGCCTTCGGCACCGGCAAGGCGGCGCTCATGCCGTTCCACCGTTGGCTCCCGGCGGCGATGGTGGCGCCCACGCCGGTGAGCGCCCTCCTCCACGCCGTAGCGGTGGTGAAAACGGGCGTGTTCACCGTCATGAAGATCGTGATCTATATCTTCGGCATCGATCTCCTCTCGGCGAGCGCCATGAACGAGTGGCTGATCTACGCGGCGTGCTTCACCATTCTCGTCGCCTCCTTCGTGGCGATGACGAAGGACAACCTGAAGGCGCGGCTCGCCTACTCCACCATTAGCCAACTCTCGTACATCGTGCTCGGCGCGGCGCTCGCCACGAAGTCGAGCATCATCGGCGGGAGCATGCACATCGCCATGCACGCCGTCGGCAAGATCACCCTCTTCTTCTGCGCCGGCGCGATCTTCGTGGCGAGCCACAAGAAAAACATCAGCGAAATGCGCGGCATCGGGCGGGCGATGCCGTTCACCATGTCGGCATTCCTTCTCGCTTCGCTCAGCGTGATCGGCCTTCCGCCGATGGGCGGGATGTGGAGCAAGTGGTTCCTCGGCCTCGGCGCGGTGGAGGCGAAGGAATGGATCCCCCTGGCGGTGCTCATGATCAGTTCGCTTCTCAACATCGCCTATCTCGTTCCCGTGGGGGTGCAGGCGTTCTTCCGGCCGCCCGACGGTTCGGCGCCGGACACCGGTCTCCACGAAGCGCCGATCCTCTGTGTCGTACCGCTTTGCATCACGGCGCTCGGTTGTATCGCGCTCTTTTTCTATGCCGGGCAGATCCACGACTTTCTTGCGCCCCTGGCGATGCCGTGAGGTAGAAGATGAACGAAGAGAAGAAGCATATCTTCGATAACCCGGCCAACGTGAAGAGGGTGGTCCGGACGCTCGTTGCGCTCTGCGCGGGGCTTTTCGCCTTCGACTTCTTCTATCACAGGCACACGGAGATCTCGCCCGAGAAGATCCCCGGCTTCTACGCGCTCTACGGCTTCGTGGCGTGCGTGATCCTCGTTCTCGCGGCGAAGGAGATGCGAAAACTCTTGATGCGAAAAGAAGATTACTACGAGGGCGACGACGATGAGTAGTTTTCATCCCGCGCTGATCTTCTTCGTCGGGGCGATCCTCGTGGCGCTCGTGCGCGGCCGGCTGCAGGCGTTTCTCGCCGTGCTCATTCCGGTGGTGGGCGCGTGGAATATCCTCCACCTGCACGCCGGGATCGATTGGAACGTCACCCTCTTCTCCTATGCGCTCCACCCGATGCACGTCGACCGTTTGAGCCTCCTGTTCGGTTATCTCTTCCATCTCGCCGCGTTCATCGGGCTGATCTTCGCGTACCGGGCGGGAGACACCGTGCAGCGGGTGAGCGCGATTCTTTACGCGGGGAGCGCTATTGGCGCGGTATTCGCGGGCGACTTGATCACCCTTTTCATCTTCTGGGAACTGCTGGCGATCACGTCGGTCTTCCTCATCTGGGCGCGGCGCACGCCGCGGGCGATGCGTGCCGGGCTTCGCTACCTGGTCATCAACGTCGTCTCCGGCGTGCTCCTCCTTTCGGGCGCCATCGTCCACTACCACGACACCGGCTCGCTCGAGTTCGGCTACATCGGTCTCGGCTCTCTCGCGTCTTGGCTGATCTTCCTCGCCATCGGCATCAAGTGCGCCTGGCCGGGACTGCACAACTGGCTCACCGACGCCTACCCGGAGGCGACGCCGGCGGGCGCGGTTTTCTTGAGCGCCTTCACCACGAAGGTCGCTGTCTACGCCCTCGCCCGCGCCTTCCCCGGCACGGAGATGCTGATTTACATCGGCGCCGCGATGACGGCGTTTCCGATCTTCTTCGCGGTGATCGAGAACGACCTGCGCCGCGTACTCAGCTACAGCATGATCAACCAGATCGGTTTCATGGTGTGCGGCATCGGGCTCGGCACGCAGCTCGCGCTGAACGGCGCCGTCGCCCACGCGTTCAACGACGTCCTCTTCAAGGGACTCCTCTTCATGTCGATGGGGGCGGTGCTCTATCGCACCGGGCGGATCAACGGTTCCGATCTCGGCGGCCTCTACAAGAGCATGCCGAAGACCGCCGGGCTTTGCATCGTGGGGGCGGCGTCGATCTCGGCGTTTCCGCTGTTCAGCGGTTTCGTCAGCAAGTCGATGGTGATGGCGGCGCTTCTCGAAGAGCACCACGTCGTTGTCTGGTTCGTCCTCCTCTTCGCGTCGGCGGGCGTGTTCCACCACGCGGGGATCAAGATCCCCTTCTTCGCCTTCTTCTCCCACGACGCGAAGATCCGCGTCAAGGAGGCGCCGCGCAGCATGCTGATCGCCATGGGAATCGGCGCGGCGCTTTGCATCTTCATCGGTTCGTACCCCAAAGCGCTCTACTCCCTTCTTCCCTACGGCGCCGATTACGCGCCGTACACGATCACCCATGTCCTCTCCCAGTGCCAGCTCCTCTTCTGGTCGGCGCTGGCGTTCACCTTCCTCAAGCTGACCGGCCTCTATCCGCCCGAACTGCGCTCGGTCAATCTCGACATCGAGTGGTTCTACCGCACCGCCGCGCCCGCCGTCGTGCGCGGCGCGGTCTATGCGGTGCGCGCAATGCGCGGCGCGGCGTCAGCGGCGAGTCTCGCCCTTCTCCACGGCATGATCGACTCCGCCCGCGTCACCTTCGGCCCCGGCGGGCGCCAGTCGAGGACGTGGCCCACCGGGACGATCGCCCTTCTGGCCGCGTTCCTCCTCGGCGTCTACCTGGTGCTCTTCTACTTCTAGAAATGCTTGACAAATGTGTAGTGGTATGTTAGCCTCCCGAAACACCTCCGCGCTTCCGGTGGCGGCGGGCCGCCCGGGCGCATTATCTTTCGATAGGGAGAAGGAAGAGGCTGTGATGAACGCCGGCCATCGCCGGCCAAGGGGAAATGGAGAGCCGATGAACTGGAAAGAGTTTCTCGCGGACGAATTGGAGTACACGTACGCCGTGTCGGATAGTCTCATCGACAAGGTGGAGGAGAAAGACCTCTCGTGGAAGCCGGCGACGGGGAGCAACTGGATGACCACGGCACAATTGCTCCAGCACATGACGAGCGCCTGCGGCGCCTGCTTCAAGGGGTTCGTGACCGGCGATTGGGGGATGCCCGAGGGGATGGATGCCTCCGACATGTCGGCGGAAGATATGCTCCCGAAGGCGGAGACGATGCCTGCGGCGTCGAGCGTCGCCGAGGCGAAGAAGCTTCTCGCCGAGGACAAACAGGTCGCGTTCGCCATGCTCGAGCAGGTCACCGAGGAAGACCTGGAGAACAAGCCGGCGCCCGCGCCGTGGGACCCGTCGGAGACGAAGCTCGGGCCGCGTCTCAACGGGATGATCGGCCACTTGGCGGCCCACAAGGGGCAGCTCTTCTACTACCTGAAGCTCCAGGGGAAGCCGGTCGACACCCACACACTCTGGGGGGCGTAGGAGCCGGGACGGGGGGCGAAAACCCTTGCGCACCGGGCGATCTTTTCCTAATATGACTGGCGAGGCGCCCGGCGCTTCACCGAACCTGTTCAACCTGAATACGGTGCCGCTATCGTCTAGGGGTTAGGACGCCTGGTTCTCAGCCAGGTAACCGGGGTTCGAATCCCCGTAGCGGTACCATTTCCATAAAGAGCCGCCGGTGATTCCGGCGGCTTTCTTTATTGTTATACGCAAAGGAATTTCGTATTGTGTCCCCGGAACTCGCAAAGGCTCCGAGGGCACTACGCGAGATCTCCAGGAAAGCCGGGTGCCTACTGCGCACGAATCTGAACACTGATTTCGATCCAATCTGAACGCCTATTTCGGGAATCTGAACACTGATTTCGCTCAATCTGAACGCTCATTTCGGTCAATCTGAACAGATGGCCGGGAGGCCGGTGCATTGTGTAGCCGGCCACGGGGAAAGACGCTGTTCGAGGGCGAAAACCGGTCCATCCTCTCGAGTGGG
>JAJRWB010000042.1 GCA_024276995.1 Candidatus Eiseniibacteriota bacterium
ACCGAGAAGCAGCGGCGCGAAGAGGAAGCCGGCCAGATGTCCCGATACGAACGCAACGAGGGTGCGTCGCGTTCCCAGGCGATACTCGCACGCCCCCACGAACAGGAGCAGCATCCCGATGATGGAAATTCCCATATACGGCTTCAGGATCTGCAAAGCCGCGGTGAAGAGCCTCACCACCGCTCCATGCTTGAGATCGACGAGCCCGATTCCCCACTTGTCCAGCATTACGCTGCTCATCGGATGAACCAGCGTGTTGGATATGGCCGCCGTTGCGAGGATGGCGATCGGCATCAAGAGAGTGAACGGCAGGGTGCGGGCGATGATCGCCGCCGCTTCTCCCGCCGAGCGAGCCTGCCAAATTCGGCGAGTCAACGGGCTCGTTTCTGGCCGGAGCGGACGAAAGTTCTCTCGAGGCAGTCGGCGCACTCATGCCCGTGGAGGCGGAGAGTGTCGGATGAGATCGTCACATCCTGGATATCGACTTCGAAGGGGCTCCACGGGAATTCCACGATGTCGCCCGGCGGGAGAATCCTGTAGAAATTCCTCGCGAGGAGCGTGTCCGCCCTCCAATAGCGATACTCCCTCGAGGAATCGAGTTCGAGCCGTTCGTTATACCCTTCCGACTCGGGTGTCAGCGTGACGCCGGCGATTCCGCCGGTGGCGGCCACCCAGTCCCAAGTACCCCGATAATCCCTTTCGGGAAGAGCGCATCGCGAGATGCTGTTCCCCCTGAGACATCCGCCACCCTGCATGCAGATAGAGATGCAGTGGGGATCCCATGTACCGAAGACGAACACCGTATCCCCGATGACGAACGAGCCGAGATTCGAGAGCTCGACAAGCCCGCCCGTTTCCGTCTCCAGGAAAACGCACTCGACTCCGAAGACCAGAACGCCGCACATCGAAACCGTGAAGCCCGTGTCGGAGGGAAGGACGCCGACGGCATTCGCCGAGATATCGGACCAATTCCCGGCGCTGTCCGCCGAACGGATCGCGAAAAAATACTTCTCCCCGGCGGTGAGCCCGCCGGCGGTCATCGAATCGACGCTCCCCGGCGCGCCGGGTAGGGGCTCGTCCTCGGCGGGTGTCGCCGAATCCCAGCTTGTCGAGTCGAGCCGGCCGGTGGAGTAACGGAGATCGTATTCGCATGCCCGCCCGGCGCCTCCGCTGTCGGCGGGAGCGCTCCACCAGAGTCGCACGGTGCTTGTCGATGAAGCCGACGCCTTCAAATCGACCACGCGGCCTGGAGGACGGCTGTCGGCGGATTCGTTGTCGGGAGGGCTTTCCGTCGAGCCGCCGTCACAGGCGATGATCAGTGCGGCGGAAATAGGAATCAGAAAAAGGGCGACCTTCGGAAAGGGGCGTGCCGTTACCTTACGAAGGGTAGTCATCAATCCCCTCCTTCAGGGAAGGGGTGGTCCACGGAAACCGCGGCCGCAGACACTTCCCTCCGCTAATCTATCAACAATTCCCCGCTTCGACAACCGGATCCGGCCCGGCCCCACGATTACAACCCACCTGTATAATGCTACCTAGACCTTTTAGGTCTTGATCTCCGTCCTCACAACCTATATGCTCGAATATTCCGGCCGGCGAAAACACGCCGAACACGCCCCCGTTTTCCTCGCCAAGAGCAGGAGGTGCCATAATGGCCGCAACCCGGATCGTTTCGATCGTTTTTCTGCTTTCCCTCTGTCCACGCCCCGGCGACGCCGTCGCTCCTCCCTCCAACCTCGAGGTGGTCGATACGGGCGACGGGTGGGCGAGGTTTCGCTGGGATGTTTCCCCCGATCCTTCCGCCCGCGGCTATCGGCTGAAGTACTCCCTCACCCCCGGGACACACCCTTCCATGACCGACTGGAACGGCTACCCGGCGGCGTTCACCTTTTCCACCGATGACGGAACCGACGATAACCTCGTTTACATGAATGTGTTCGATAATCATGGCGTTCCGTTCACGGCATTCGTCATGCCGCTCCGGTTTGGATGGGACGACCATCTTACCGCGGCGGAAGTAGAAACCCTCCACGCCCACGGCCACGAAGTGGGATCCCATACAGAGGATCACAAGGCGCTTGTCCGGAACACGGCCCTCACACTCACTTATGTGGATACGGCCGGCTCGTGTGTCGTCGAGGTGGAGGACGACACCCTTCGAACAGTGCTGAACGGCATGGAAGAAGATGTCGAGATCCAGCTGGCGGATGCGGAAGTGCGCTACCTTTACCAGCTCGTCGCCTACCTCGACTCCCTGCCGGCGTACGAATGCACTCTGGACTCCTACCCCTGCGAGTCGGGCGTCTGTCTCTCCGACAAACTGACCGCAAGCCCACCCGTCGAAATCGCCGGTTCGCCCGCCACACTTCTCACGTCGCGGGGGTGCGACTCGACCACCATGATCTATGAAATCAGCGAAGCCTAAGCGGAAATCGAAGCCCTGATCGCGTCTCCCTCCTATGAGTGCCGCTCCCTCGCCTATCCGTACCACGCTCATGACCAAAGAGAGATGAACGCGCTGATGGAAGCGGGATATCTTGCGGCGCGGAACGGCTCGAACGGCGGAACGTATCCCGATCGAAGCCCCGTATCCCTCAACTATCTCGATCGCGTGAATACGTACCAGGTGCCGGTCACATGGGGACGGACGAAGAACGATTCTTCAGAAGCATTCTGCCGGCAGTGGGTGCGCAACCGGATTGCGGCCTGGAAAGAGGACGGCGAATGGGCCGACTGGTACGACCACACCCTTGCCGACTGGGACTCGGCACACGTCGACTGGGCGATCGACGAGATCGTCTCCGACGGCGGTGTCTGGATCGCCACGTTCGGGGAGATCGCCGAATATGTCCGGCGGTTTCACGTAACGGTGGAAAACCCGGTGGAAGGATGGAACGATTCGCTAACCGCCTCTGCGCCCCTTCACGGCCTGCCGGATGACGCCTGGGTGTACGTCGTGGCGGTGGCGTACGACAGCGCCGACAACGAAAGCGCCTGGTCGAACGAGGTCGATGTCTTCGCCGATGGTTCACCTACCGGGATGCGGGTCGCGCCGGGAAACGGTGGGACCGGCAACGAATCGGGGGACGCCGGCAAGACCCCTTTCCTCGCACCCTGTCGCCCGAACCCGTTCAACCCGGCGACGGTGATTTCCTTCGTGCTCGGTGCGCGCGCGTCCGTCCACCTGTCGCTCTACGACGTGCGCGGCGCCTCCGTGGCCACCCTCATCGACGGCGAGGCGATGGCCGCCGGAGCACATGAAGTGGTATGGAACGGTCGATCCGACGGCGGACGGCCCGTATCGTCGGGAACGTATTTCGCCACACTCCGAGCGGGTGACGGCGCGCCGGCGACGAGACGGCTCGTCGTCGTGCGGTAGGCGGCCGTCACTTCCCGATGTAGACGTCCGATTCCTCGTACCGTTTCATGAAGAACCGGACGAGTACGCCGATCACGGCGGTGATCGGCACGGCGATGATCATACCGATGAAACCGAAAAGGGCGCTGAATGCGAAGATACCGAAGATCACCCAGAGCGGATGGAGGTGCACCCGGTCTCCCATGATGCGCGGCGTGAGGACGTAGTCGGCCGCGAGCTGGCCGGTGACGAAGATGACGAGTGCCACGATCGGCATGACGACGCTCGGCCAGAACTGGAAGAGCGCCACACCGACGGCGGCCAGGAGTCCGAAGGCGGTTCCCAAGTACGGTATGAACGAGGCGATCCCCGCGATGAGGCCGATTGTCAGGCCGTACTGCAACCCCATGATCGAAAGGGCGACGGCATAGAACAGGCTGAGCGACACAACGACCACCACCGAGCCGTTGACGAATCCCTTGAGGACCGAATCGACCCGGCCCGCGAGGAGGCGGATCGTCTCCGCGTGACGGCGCGGGAGGTAGCCGTCGATGCGCGATACGAGATCAGGCCACTGGACGAGGAGATAAAACGCCACGAGAGGCGTGATCGCCAGGAGCGAGATCAAGCTCAGCAGCGACACGCCCCCCTGGAGTACGCCGAGCGCCGCGTTTCCGGCGAGGGAGGCGAGCTTCTTCGCCCCGTCGATGCCGGTCTGCTGCAACCGCTCGGGCGAGCCGGCACCGGCGAGGGCGGCGGCGCGGTCGACTAAAGGACGGACCAGTTCGAGTCCCTGCGCGTAGTAACCCGGGAGATGGGCGACGAACACCGACACCTGGTCCGCCACGAGAGGGACGACGAGAAGACCGACCGCCACGAGAATGCCGAATAATACAACAAGCGTCGCGATGGAGCAGAGCATCCGCGGAATACGGCGGCGGATCATCTTCGATACGAGCGGGTCGAGGAACCAGGCGATGGCGATGCCGAGAACGAAAGGGAGGAGTATCGAACGGAGGAGCCAGACGATCAGGAAGAAACCGGCAACCATGCCGAACCAGAAGAGATAATGCTTCTTCATCGCTATGGCGACTCCCCTTTCTCCCGGAAAATATCCGCCGCCGCCGTGCATTGCAAGCACTCCCTCGACAGAAGGCTCGAGCGGCAAGGCGAAACGCGGCGCCCCCCTTGCGCCACGGCGCGCAATCCCGTATCCTGATCTATCGATTCAAGCCCGGCTCGAAATGATCCCGAACCAGAGGAAGTGAACGATGGAATTCAAGGAAGTGCGCGTCCCCGAGGGGGACTTGATCCGATACGAAAAGGAGAAACTGGTCATCGGAAGCCGACCGATTATCGGCGTGCTCCGGGGGGACGGTATCGGCATCGACATCACGCCGGTGATGCAGAAGGTGGTCGACGCCGCCGTGTCGAAAGCATACGGGGGTGATCGCGCCATCGCCTGGTGCCCTCTCTACGCCGGCCTCGAGGGGCTCCGGCATTACGGCAGCGAGTTCCCCGACGAAACGGTCGAGGCGATCCGTCACCTTCGGATCGCCATCAAGGGGCCGTTCACCACGCCGATCGGCGAGGAGACCCACGTCTGCTTGAACTGCGCCCACCAGCAGTACCACGGCGGGAAGTGCGACCAGTGCGGCACGGAGGACAGCGTGTGCGACCGCTTCCGGTCGATCAACGTCCGCTTCCGCCAGCGGCTCGACCTGTTCGCCTGCGTCCGCCCGGTGCGCTACTTCGAGGGGGTGCCCGCGCCGAACAAGTACGCCGACAAGGTCGACTTCATCCTTTTCCGCGAGAACACCGAGGATGTCTACGCCGGCTACGACTACGAAGCGGGCGGCGAGATGGCGAAGGCGATCATCGCTCTCATCAAGGAAAAGGACGGCCGCGAGATCCGTTCCGACTCCGGCATCGGCGTGAAGCCGATCTCCACGTTCGGCACGGAGCGGATCGTCCGCAAGGCGCTCGAATGGGCGATCTCGCAGAATCTCCCGTCGGTGACGATCGTCCACAAGGGGAACATCATGAAGTTCACCGAGGGATCGTTCGCCAAGTGGGGCTATGAACTCGCCGAGCGCGAATTCGGCGACAAGATCGTTACCGAGAAGAAACTGTGGGACGAGTTCGACGGGAAGATGCCCGAAGGGAAAATCCTCCTCAAGGACCGGATCGCCGACTCGATCTTCCAGCAAATCCAGACGCGGCCCGATGAGTACAGCGTCCTCGTTCTGCCGAACCTGAACGGTGACTTCCTCTCCGACGCGGCGATCGCCCTCGTCGGGGGGCTCGGGCTCGGGCCGGGGGCGAACATGTCGAACGACATCGCCCTGTTCGAGGCGACCCACGGAACGGCGCCGAAATACACCGGCATGGACAAGGTGAATCCCGGATCGATCATCCTCTCGGCGGTGATGATGCTCAACCACATGGGGTGGAACGAGGCGGCGGACCGGATTCTCGCCGGCATGGAGAAGTCGATCTGCGACGCGCAGGTGACGTACGACCTCGCCCGCCTGATGAAACGTGAGGGGCGTGAAGGGGTGAACGAGGTTTCCTGCTCGGGATTCGGAGAGGCGATCATCGAGAGGATGTAGGTGGAGGAGTTAGGAGTGTTCGCCGGCTTGTCGGCGGGGGTGTGTGTCACCCGTGCCCAGACAGTCCTCGCTCGCCTGACGGCTCGCTGCGAAACTGCGCGCGGACGATGCACGATCTGATCAAAACGTGGGACGGCGAGCACGTGGTCGTCCGGTACGATCGTGAATCGGGCGCGTGGATCTTCGTCGCCGTTCATTCGACCCGTCTCGGTCCCGCCACCGGCGGCACGAGGATGAAACACTATTCCAAGCCGCGCGAGGGTCTGCGAGACGCCCTTCTTCTCTCGGAAGCGATGACGCTCAAGTACGCCGTACCACGATTCCCACGAGGGGGCGGCAAGGCGGTGATCGCCCTGCCGGACGATTTCGATCGGACCGGTCGTGACAAGCTCCTCCTTCGGTACGGCGATCTCGTTCGAAGCCTGCGCGGCGCATTCCAGACCGGACCGGACGTCGGCACCTCTCCCAAGGACATGGACATTATCGCCGAAACCGGCGCGCCCTATATCTTCTGCCGCACGCCGGACCGGGGCGGGGCCGGCGACTCCGCGCCCGCCACGGCGTTCGGTCTCTTCTGCGGAATGGAGGCGGTGTGCGAGGCCACCTTCGGGAGCGGATCACTCGCGGGAAGAAGAGTCCTCGTCCAGGGGGCGGGGAGTGTCGGCGGAAGACTGATCGATCTGCTGCTCGACGCGGGCGCCGATGTGCTCTTCAGCGACGTGAATCCCGAAACGGTGATGCGATTCCGCGACGGACGGGGCGTTCCCTTCATTCAGCCGGACGACCTGTTCAACACCGAGTGTGACATCCTCGCGCCGTGCGCCCTCGGCGGCGTACTCGACGGCAAGACGATTCCACGCCTCCGCTGCCGGGCGATCGCCGGCGCGGCGAACAACCAGCTCGCCGAACGGGCGGACGCGGAGAGGCTCCGGCAACGGGGCATCCTCTACGCACCCGACTATGTGGTGAGCGTCGGGGGCGCCATGGCGATCACCGGCATCGAGGCGATGGGGTGGACGAAAGAGGAGGCGGCCGAACGATTGCGCGGCGTGGCGGATACGGTGCGGGAGGTGTTTGCCCTCGCCGATGCGGAGGGGATCGACACGGACAGCGCGGCGCGCAAGATCGCGGAGAGGAACCTGGGATAAGGGGAGACCGGGGTGGGCGCCCTCCCGGCCTCCCGCACGAACGATGGCATCAGTCGCTCAGGAAATAGATATCCGGCTTGTCGATGACGCCCACTTTCTGCATGACCTCGCGAAGTTCCGTCGATTCGGTGAACGCCTTCGCCCGATCGCGATCGCTCACCTCGAAAAGAGCGACCACCTCGTTCGAATCGTTTCCGCTCCGGAGAACATGCTTCTCTTTGAGCCCCGCCTCCTTCCGCTTCGGTAGATGCTCTTCGTATCCCGATTTCCATTCCGAAAAATCCCTGACCTTGTGCCGCACGAGTAGATAGTCGGCCGTCGATTCTCTCCTTCCGTCGATTCTCTCCTTCCGATGATTGCGCCTGTGATCCGATTGCCGGGGAGTGCATCGCCCCGCCGCCGGATATAGCCAGAAGGAAATATAATACATTATGATGCGAATGGGGGAGGAGGAGGGGATAAGCCTCTTGCACACGAGCCGGGATGGAAATAGTCTCTCCATGGGGATCCCGCCGGAGGCGGTGAAGGGGGGCCGGCCCGTGGCCGCCCGAAGGCCTTCCCCGATGAAATCGTCCTGTCCGGAACAAAAGAGGGGATCGATGATGAAAAAGAAGTGGAAATGCGCTTGCGGTTACATTCACGACGGTGATGAGCCGCCGGAGAATTGCCCGAAGTGCGGCGCACCGGCGAAGGTGTTCACCCTCCTCGATGACGTCGCCGCCGAACTCGTGGAGCGGTCACGCCACACGAACACCCTTCATGCGCGCCTCATCGGCCTGGGCCGCGAGATCGAACAGGTCTGCCGGGACGGCATCGCCGACGACCTCGACCCCGGTTGCGTGAAAGTCTTCCAGAAGACCCTCGGCCATTAATACGAGATCATGAAACTCTCGATGACCGAGATGCAAGGCCACATGAACAAGGGAAAATGGGGGTAGAAGGGGGCGAGAGACGGTTTCGCTTCCAGGGGCCGGCGCGGCGGGGGTTGCGCCGGCCCCCTTATCTTCCGGCCGACTCGTGTCCGCCGCCCGGCGCTCTTTCCTCCTTGCCAAAAACATAGTCCCATGTTATATTATAAGCTCCAGCCCGTTACAGGAACGCCCCGGCCCACACCTGGAGGATCTCATGAGGACGCTGTGCCTGCTTCTCTGCCTTCTCGTTTCGGTCGCGGCGATTCCCGCCGTTTTCGCGCAAACATGCACGTTGTGCCACGGATCGGGATCCGACCCCGCGCCGCCGGTCGACACCCAGGGGAATTCGGCGACGACGTTCACCGGCGTCGGCGCGCACCAGAGCCACCTGGCGACATCCACCTGGCACGCGCAGGTCGCCTGCACCGAGTGCCATATCGTGCCCGCCCAGCCATCCGACCCGGGCCATTATGACACGGCGCTCCCCGCCGAGCTGACGTGGGGCGCCCTGGCGACCGCCGACGGCGCCGTACCGGTGTGGGACGGTGCGACCTGCTCAAATGTTTACTGCCATGGCGCCACGCTGATCGGCGGCGGCGCCACACCGACGTGGACCTCCGTCGGATCGGGCCAGGCGTCGTGCGGAACGTGCCATTCGCTCCCGCCGGGCGCACCCCACGCACAGGATTTCAACTGCTACACCTGCCATCCCGATATCGACGCCGGATTCTCGTTCGTCACCCCGGAGCAGCATATCGACGGCGTGGTTACCCTCGACCCGGCGACCTCGGTACCGGAGGCCCTTCCCGGGCGGTTCGTCTTCGGGCCGGTCACGCCGAACCCGTTCAACCCGACCGCCTCGATCCGCTACGTCGTGCCGAGACCGGCGGACGTGACGATCACCGTGTACGATGCCGCCGGACGCAGACTCGCCACCCTGGCGGATGGCCATCACGGAGCGGGGGAATATGCGGCCGCCTGGAACGGAACCGATCGAAACGGAGAAGATGTTCCTTCGGGGATCTACTTCGCCCGGATCGAGGCGGGCGACTTCAGAACCACGGAGAAGATGATTCTTCTAAGGTGAGTCCCGTCACGAAGCGCCGAACCTTGTCTTCCACAACGGTCGGCATCCGGCCCCGGGCGCAAAGCCCGGGGCCTTGCAAGAATCGGTAGATCCGCGCCGCCCTCTCTCGCGATTCAGTCGAGTTCGTTCAGCACTCTTTCCGCCATGCCGGGAACCACCGCGGCGATCGGGTCGGACAGCTCCGTTCCGAGCTTCGAGGGAAGCGTGATCGATACCGCGAAGAGCGTGACGTCGGGCGGGTCGCCCAGAATATACGCGGCGTCGAGAAGGTCTTTCAGTCCGATGTCGTGGGCGGTGAGCGTCGCCGGGTAGTCGCTCGAAAAGCGGGGGGTAAGACGGCGCACCGTGCCGGGCGGCCGCCCGTCCGCCGTGGCGTCGATGATCACCGTGCGCGTGCGCGCCTGGAGCGGCTCAAGCAGGTGAAGCCCCCCGGTTCCGCCGTCGAGATACTCCGTCCCCGGCGGCGGAGGGGCGGTCCTTTCGAGATGGCGGATCACGTGCACCCCCACACCCTCATCGCCCATCAGAAGATTACCGATCCCGATGATCGTTGTGCCCGACTCTCTCGTCAAGAACGTCCCTCCGCTCGAACTTCCACCCACCCACCATCGACGACGTCGTTCCCCGGCCTTCGACATAGTCGTGATAGAACACGAGGTAGACATGGATGATGGCGAATACGACGAAGAACCACATGAAAACGTGGTGCCACTGCCGCACAGCGAAGTCGCCTCCCATAACGGGAACGATCCACGCGAAGAGCCCGGGCAGGAAGGACGAACTCATGCTCGAGTAGAGCGCGAACCCGGTGATCGACTGGAAGAGAAAGACGAAAAACGTGAGAAAGTAGATCAGTCCGGCAAGTGCATTGTGACCGATCCAGAGCCTCCCTTTCAGCTTCATCTGGAGAATGTCGACGCGCAGGACCTCGAAGATCTCCTTCACCTTCGCGCCCGAGGTGGGAATGAATCGGTCCCACCGGGCGTAGCGGTTCCCGGCGAATCCCCAGTAGATCCGGACAAGGAAGTTGAAGAAGAAAATGAATGCCGTCACGAAATGGGTGAAGCGCACGATGCCGAACCAATACTGCTGGTACGCCTCGGTGGAATGCACGATCGCAATGGGCGAGCCGATCAGGAATCCCGTCGCCGCGAGAAGAACGACACAGATCGCGTTCACCCAGTGGTAGAGCCGGACCGGGAACTCCCAGACATAGATCCGCCGGTATCCCGGTGTTTCCGCCGCAGTGGCCATGGCGAACCTCCTAGCAGACGTTGACCTGGTGAACATGTTTCCCGTCGGGATCGTACAGATGCACCGCGCACGCGATGCACGGGTCGAACGAGTGGATCGTCCTCAAGATCTCGAGGGGCTGGTCGATATTCGCCACCGGCGTTCCGATGAGCGACGCCTCGAAAGCGGACCGCCGCCCTTTCGCGTCCCGGGGCGAACCGTTCCACGTGGTCGGCACCACAAGTTGGTAGTTGTCGATCTTACCGCCCGAGATGCGGATCCAGTGGGCGAGCGCGCCGCGGGGCGCCTCGGTCATGCCGACTCCCTCTGCCGTGGCGGGCCAGGTGGACGGATCCCATTTCTCGTCGTTGAACGTGCGCGTCTGTCCCGCCTTCACGTTCGCGATGAGTGCGTCGTAAAACTCCTTCATCCAATGCACGACGAGCTTCGTCTCGAGACCGCGCGCCGCCGTGCGGCCGAGGGTCGAGAAGAGCGCGGTCACGGGGGCGTCGAGCCGGCCGAGCGTCTCGTTCACCAGCTCCTGCACGTCGGTATGCCCGCTCGCGTACGCCACGAGCATGCGCGACAACGGTCCCACCTCCATCGGGTGATCCTTCCACCGCGGCGTCTTCAACCACGAGTATTTTCCTTCGACATCCAACTGTTCATACGGCGGTTTCGGCCCGGTGTAGTCGAACTCGGTCTCGCCGTCCCACGGGTGAAGGCCCGCTTCGTCGCCCCTTTCGTACCTGTACCAAGAATGGGCGACGTACTCCTTGATCTCCTCCGCGTCACGACCGTTCACCTCATGCACTTCGGCGAGGTTGCGATCGAGAATCGCGCCGCGCGGGAACTTGAACGAATCGATCTCGGCGTAGCTCTTCGTCGGAAGATCGCCGTAACAGAGGTAATTCGGCAGACCGCCGCCCACCGACGCCCAATCGAGATAGAACGGCGCCACCGCGAGGAGATCAGGGATATACACCTGCTCGACGAAAGTGATCGCCTCGTTGATCAGGCTTCCCACGTGGTTCAGTCGCTCGGTGTTGATCGTGCCCACTTCCTCGGTGTTGATCGAGCAGGGAACGCCGCCCACCAGGTAGTTCGGGTGGGGGTTCTTCCCGCCGAAGATGGCGTGGATCTTGACCAGTTCCTTCTGCCATTCGAGCGCCTCGAGATAATGTGCGACGGCGAGGAGGTTCACCTCGGCGGGGAGCTTGTATGCCGGGTGTCCCCAGTAGCCGTTGGCGAAGATGCCGAGCTGGCCCGACTCGACGAACGTCTTGAGCCGGTTTTGAACCGCCGCGAAATAGGCGGGAGATGTTTTCGGCCAAGGCGAGATCGACTTCGCGATACGCGATGTTTCCTTCGGATCGGCCGATAGACAGCTCACCACATCGACCCAGTCGAGGGCGTGGAGGTGATAGAAGTGAACGACGTGGTCCTGCACCATCTGTGTGCAAAACATCAGGTTGCGGATCAGTTCGGCGTTTCGCGGCACCGAGATGCCCAGAGCATCCTCCACGGTGCGCACGCTGGCGAGGGCGTGAACGGTGGTGCACACGCCGCACGCGCGCTCGGTAAACGCCCACGCATCGCGCGGATCTCGCCCTTTGAGGATCTTCTCGAAACCGCGCACCATCGTGCCGGCGGAATACGCGTCGGTGATGACGCCGTCTTCCACGGTCGCCTCGATGCGCAGATGCCCTTCGATGCGGGTCACCGGATCGACAACGATTCTGGCCATCAGGCATCACCCCCTTTTCGTTTCGCTTCCGCCGACTCGTCCATCGTCTCGTCGATCAGCTTCCGCTTGCGGATGTTCGTGGTGATCGCGTGGGCCGCCACGCCGGCCGCCGCGGCGATACCGACCGCCGTGCCGACCCTGTCGGCGGTCGACTCGATGCCGAAGCCGGGGAACGAAGCGAGGTGCCGGTAAAACGGCCCGTTGTCCCAGAAATTGTTTTCGCTGCATCCGATGCAGCCGTGTCCCGACTGGATCGGGTAGCTCGTTCCCTCGTTCCAGCGGGTCACCGAGCAGGCGTTGTACGTCACCGGACCGCGGCAACCCATCTTGTAGAGACAGAAGCCTTTGCGCGCTTTCTCGTCGTCCCACGCCTCGACAAACATCCCGGCGTCATAGTACGGCCGGCGATAGCACGTGTCGTGCACGCGGCGCCCGTAGAACTCTTTCGGCCGTCCCTGGCTGTCGAGTTCGGGAATCCGCCCGAAGACGAGGATGTGGGTGACCACGCCGGTCATCACGTCGGCGATCGGCGGGCAGCCGGGCACGTTGATCACCGGCTTGTCGACGAGCTTGTGGATCGGCGTGGCGTTCGTCGGGTTCGGGTCGGCACTTTGGATACAGCCGTTCGACGCGCAGCTTCCCCACGCGATGATCGCCGCGGCGTCCTTCGCCGTCTCCTGCAAGATGTCGTTCGCGGAGCGCCCGCCGATGGTGCAGTAGATGCCGTCGTCGAGCATCGGCACCGAACCCTCGACGAGGAGAATATACTCGCCCGCGTACTTCGTCATCGTGTCGCGGAGACACTTTTCCGCCTGATGGCCGGCGGCCGCCTGGAGCGTTTCGGAGTAGTCGAGCGAAAGGGTGTCGAGAAGAACGTCGGCGACGATCGGGTGCGATGAGCGGATGAACGATTCACTGCAGCAGGTGCACTCCTGGAAGTGGAGCCACACCACCGGCGGCCGGTGCTTCGTCTCGAAAGCCTCGACCACCGATCCGATTCCGGACGCCTCGATTCCGGCGAGCGCGGCGGCGAAACTGCAGAACTGAAGGAATTCCCTGCGCGAGTATCCCTTCTGTTCCATCGCCTGCCACAGAGAAGGCATCTTTTCCATGATACTCCCCCGGGAACGGTTTACCTGGACAACGATCTGCTTAAGGAACCCCGGCGATCGGGGATTATTTCATGGCTTAACCTCCCGCTTGATGGGCCTCGCCCGGAGGATCTGATGGGTACGGGAAAACACTAATATAGTAGGGTTAATGCTGTCCAGGGTTTTTTGAGGGGGGGGGGAACGATTTCCCATCCAAGAGGAATTCCGTGATTTCCCCCCTCCATTCCCTCTGGCCCCTTATCCCGCTTCACGCTACAATAACCCCCATCAGCCCTGCCCGGCCCGGTGCCTGCCACGCGCCCGGCCCCACGACGAAAGGACCAGGAAGGAAACGATGAGCCAGAGGAAATTCGACGCCGAATATAATGCAAAGGAAAAGATGTTCGTCGATCAGTACGCGAAGAGTCTCCGGGAGAAGCGGCGGCGGGAGAAGGCGGAGCGCGAACTGGAGGAAAAGATGTTCGAGGCGTCGGGCATCGAGGACAAGGAGGTGATCCGCCGGCTGATCGCCATCCGGATCGAGCCGGATACCCTCGCGGCGCTCTCGCTGGTCCCACTCGTGGAGGTGGCGTGGGCCGACCGGCGGCTCGACGAGAAGGAACGGAAGGCGATTCTCGAGGCGGCGGAGAAGTACGGCGTCGCCGGCGACACCCCCGGCCGCGCGCTCCTCGAGTCGTGGCTCGACGAGAAGCCGGACGATTGTCTTCTCGAAGCGTGGAAAGACTATGCCGGCGCGCTGTCACACGGCCTGGACGATCACCTGCGCATCGCGCTTCGCGACTCGATCCTCGGCCACGCCCGCGCGGTCGCCGAGGAGACGGGCGGCATTCTCGGGCTCGGCAGCAAAATTTCCGATGCGGAACAGAAGGTGCTGGATGAGCTGCAGGAAGCATTCGAATAGAACTCGCCTTGACCCCGGAGCCCCGTCATGCAGGACAATCCGTATAAAGGCTACCGCCCGCCCGCGCTCGACAAGCTGAAAGAGTGCGGCGCCCGCGTGTGGAGCGATGTCGAGATGGAAACCACCGGCGGCGTCTTCTCGGGCATCATTCTGCCGCGCGCCGAAACGGCCGACGCCGAGCACATCGTGCTCAAGATGCGCACCGGCTACAACATCGGCATCCGCGCCGACCGAATCGTATCGATGACCGTGCGCGGCGTGAAGGAAGCGCACTACCGGATCCCCGAGCAGGAGTTCCCCTACGACGACAGCAACCCGAATGTGACGCTCCTCGGCACGGGGGGGACGATCGCGTCGCGCCTCGATTACCGCACCGGCGCGGTGATCCCCGCGTTCACGCCGGGCGAACTGTACGGCGCGGTGCCGGAGCTGGCGGACGTGTGCAACCTGCACACGGAAAAACTGTTCGGCATTTTCAGTGAGAACATGGGGCCGAAACAGTATATCGCCCTCGCCGAAGCGATCGGCAGGGAAATCGAAAAGGGGGTCGCGGGGATCATGATCGGTCACGGCACCGACACGATGCACCACACCGCCGCGGCGCTCTCCTACATGGTGCAGGACTCGCCCGTGCCGATCGTGATGGTCGGTTCGCAACGCTCGAGCGATCGCCCGTCGTCGGACGCCGCGTTCAATCTCCGCTCGGCGGCATACGCAGCGGCGCACGGCGAAATCGCCGAGGTGATGGTCTGCATGTTCGGCCCGACGAGCGACTCGTACAACCTCCTCCACCGCGGGACGCGGGTGCGCAAGATGCACTCGAGCTACCGCTCCACGTTCCGCACCATCGGCGACATTCCCCTCGCCACGGTGACGCCCGACTCGCTCCGCCCGCTGCGCGAAGGCGTTTACCGGAAACGCGCCGGGCGCGCCGTCCGCATCGTTCCCGCGTTCGAAGAGAAGGTCACCATGGTCTACTACTACCCGAACATGAAGCCCGACATCATCGACTCTCTCGTCGACAACGGCTATCGCGGCATCGTCATCGCCGGCACCGGTCTCGGCCACGTGAACCGTCCGCTTTACGACGCGCTCCGTCGCGCCCACGATCGCGGGGTCGCCCTCTACATGACGGTGCAGACGCTCTGGGGGTTCGTGCAGATGTATGTCTACGAGACGGGCCGCGAGATCATGGACCTCGGCGTCGTGCCGTGCGACAACATGCTCCCAGAAGCTGCATACATCAAGCTCGGCTGGGCGCTCGGTCAGACCGACGATCTCGACGAGGTGAAGAAGATCATGCTCACCTCCGTGGCGGGGGAGATCACCGAGCGCGAACCGCACGACGGCTACCTCGTCCTCCAGGGGGGCCTCCCCGAGGTGCAGGACTTCCTGAAGAATCACATGATGTAGACCCTTGGGAGGTCGACAATCTTGAGCAGAGGAAGCGCGTTTCGCCGAACCGTTCCATTGCTTGGCCTTCTTTTGCTGTTCGGTTTCGGGGCGGAGGACGCGGCGACGCTCCGGCTGACCATTGGCGCGGCTCCTCAGGAATCAGAAGCAGGCACGAGAGTTCGGGCGGTGCTCGTCAGGCAACATTTCCGTTCAGCCGCGCGGTGATTCTTCCCACAATGGCGAATTATCCTCGCTCTTGCGGGTACTCCCGGATGTTGTTGCCTCGGGATTCTTTGCAGCACCGAGATTGTGAGATACGGGAATTCATGCGGCCCAACTCCTTTGGCTTTCTGAAAATATTCTTTCGCTACAACGACATGATATTCAGTCTGTTATGAACTTCCCTCACTTCGCCGCAAGTGAGGCGCCCCACGCCTTCTTCTGTAACCCTCCCGACAGAGACCGATTGCGGCATTCTCGCCGGTGAAAAAATTCTTTTTCCCGAAACCGGACTTTCCTCCGTTTTCTCTGTCTTCGTTTCAAGTGCGCGGCCTTCCCAATCCCTTGCTCTGGAAACCGATAGACCCGTCCTTTGCCGATCGGTACGAATATTGCGATAGTGATAATCACTATGTGATGCGACGTGTCCCGACATCGTTGTAACAGAGGCTCGCATGGAAAAGATGATCCGTGTAAAGTCCATCATTCGTACCGCTCTTGCGCCGGCGCTTTTGCTCCTGCTCTTCCTCCAGGTGTTTTCTTCGCCTGCATTCGCGATCGGCGAACTCGTCTGGAGCGTCAGGATCGAAGGAAAAGGCGCGACACTCGCGCGAAGCAGGTTTCCTCTACTCCTGGATCCCGCGGAGAAGACGCCCCGCTCCTTTCCGCTTGGAACACTTCGCGTAAGAAGACTCGTGGACAAGTCGACTTACGGCCCGGATGGTGGTGGGACGAACCTTCGCATCCGTGTGGCGCTCCTCCCTGTGCGCCCGGACGGTACGCTTGCCGCGTCATCTCTCGTGTTCGTGAGTCCCGAGCGCGTCTCCCGGGAAAAGCCCGGCATCGCCCCGGAGGCCTTTCGGAATCAACCTGTTTTAGGCTGGGAATCTTCCGCGGACGGATCGCGGGCGGTGGTACAAACCGAGTTCCAGACACTATTTCTAATTACGCCCGCCTCCGGAAGAACCGACATGAGAATCAAGACCACCGATACGCGCCGCACCTTCGGTGCCGTCCTTTCCGATAATCCCGAGCGGATCGCGGCGATTTCGCTCGAACGGCTTGATCCACGAGCGCCTCCTCGTCTTCGAGTTCGATGGAACGACTCTCTATGCGGGCGAGAATCCGGAGCTGTTGGATCAGGCCGGGCACTTGTGATCGCGTCGAGGCCATGGCGTGGCAAACATGTCTGCTTCATGGTACTTCACATCTCGCCGAACGCCTCAGGAAATCACCGGGGGAGCGCCCTGGTCGAGCCACCGGCCACACCACGGTTCGAGATGATTTTTCTGGTTCGGAACGAACATGTAACGCTTCTGCGGCAACTCGATGCCACTTCAAGATTTCGCTCATACATTCATGGGATGGTCGCGATGCGAATGGCCGACCCGTTTCGCCCGGCGTCTATTTCCTGCGCGTGCAATCGGACGACGAAGGGAAACATCCCAGCGAGCGGATCGTGCAAGAACTGATCGTGCTGCGATGAGCACGAACGAAAACAGAAGGAGGAACCCTCATGCAGATCCACCGTGTGTTCCGGATATTCTCCACTCCTGATATGCCGCATCCCGGCATTGCCGAAGAGGAAGTCCCGATAGCGAAGTTCTTCGTTCGTCACGCTCTCGTGGCGGCCCTCTTCCTCCTGTTTTTTCTTCAGCCATTTTTTTCGCCCTCGTTCGCCATGGGCGAACTTGTCTGGAGCGTGGTAATCAAGGAGGACGCCGCTCAGCTCACGACAAACGAGTTTGCGGTGGTCTCGGGAAAGCTGTCGGGAACGAGTTTTCCCGTTCAGAATCTGTTGGTCCGAAAAGTGGAGGATCTGTCGGAGGGGGAGTGGCGTCGTGTTGTCAGCAAAGCTGCGCCCCTCGTCGTGAACCCAGACGGCTCGCTCCGGAAACCGGCTCTCAGTTTTATCATGCCGGGACGCGCAGGCGTCGATCCGAGCGGCCGAAAGTACACTTACCTCGCTCTCCCCGACGATGATACCGCCCGCAAAGTATCGTTGCACATTCCTGTCCGTTTCGTGGATCTCGCAGAAAGCCGTAACCAACAGATTCTCGGCTGGGAACGTTCGGCGGACGGTCACTATGGCGTTCTCCATGCGGAAAAGACGACCCTCTTTTTTGATGCCACGGCAGGTGCGCCGCCGGGAACTCAAATCGTCCGCAGAAGCTACGACTGGCGGACGTTCGGACCGGTAATGTCAAAGGTTTCTGAGCGCCTGGCGCTTATCGCGACCGACGGACACCGCGAAAAGATCGTCGTGTTCAAGTTCGACGGCACGTTGGTGTTTGAAGAGAAATCGTTTTCCGACTACAGCTACAGCCAGCCCTTTCTTACGTCCTCGGGGGAAACGCTGATCCTCGACCGGAATGAACCTCAGCGAAACACCGAGACCATCGCGATCGACCTGCGCGACGGCTCCACGAAAGTTCTAGACGTAATCGTCAAGGGTACCCGCTATTACTCGGACGATGGAAACCGATTCGTCGTGCTCCAGGGCGGTTACGGAAAGGTCTTCTACTACGATTCATCCAACCCTTTCGACCCGAAACTCCTCTGGACCTATGAAACGAGCCGCCTCACGACTACGGCAGCGGTCAGCGAAGATGGAGCGTATGTGGCCCTCGAAACCACCTCCAATCATCCGGGGGGACAGACGATGTCCGTCGTGGTCCTCGACAGCCGCGGGAGTGCCTTCGCGAAACCACTCGCCGAAACGCGTCTGGAAGGTCTCCAGTTCGAAGGGGATTTCCTTTTCGTCGGCACGCAGCGCCACCCGAGACCCGCATACCTGGACTTCACGACAACCACCGGTATCGAAGTGTTCCATTTCCCGAACCAGCGAGAGGGGCGGTCATGAGGAGACTGGGATGGATCGCCGTTTTCGCTTGCCTGACCCTTCATCGTGCCACACCTTCACG
>JAJRWB010000043.1 GCA_024276995.1 Candidatus Eiseniibacteriota bacterium
AGGAGAAAAGCGACGATCAGACAGGTAAGTGGGGGAGAGAGAAACCGCATCACGACCTCCTCTTTGTTCGAGCTTCCGGCAACGGCGCGGCCGGCCGGGAGGACCTTCGATGCGGGTTCGATCCGGCGCGCCTGGGATTTCCATTATACCGGGAATGTGGTTTCCCCGTCAATTACATTTCCGGGTTGAAGATCAGACCTTCGTGGTGGAACAGACTTTCTGCGAAGATTTCCGTCTGTCGATATTTAATAGAAAAACATGTCTATCTTGCTCTTGACCTTTGCCCCGCCGGAACGGTCATGGCGGCACCTGTTTGCTCCCCTCCTCAAGAAGAGTTGACATCGGGCCGATCCTGGGACATATTGGGTGTATCGACTGAATGAACGTTCATTCAGGGTACTCCCTCATGAGTTCCGGGTCTTCGAACCGGTCGCGCCGGAGGGGATGATGGCTTCCAAGCCGGGCAATGACAAGGAATTACGGATTCTGCGGGCGGCGATCTCCGTGTTCGCCCGCCACGGCTACCACGGGAGCAGCATTTCGACGATCGCCGAAGAAGCCGGCATCGCCACCGGCACGATTTACCTGTATTTCCGGAAAAAGGAAGAGCTGATCATCGCCCTCTTCCAGCGTTTTCTCGGCGACTATATCCGTGAGGCGAAGGAGGAAGTGCTCGCCGTTCACGGCGCGCCGGCGCGACTCGGGAAGCTGATCGAGCGGCATCTTCGTTTCTTCGAGGCCGACCACGAGGTGGCCGCGGTCTTCCAGATCCATCTTCGCGAAGTGAATCCCCAGATCCGCGACGGCATCCTTCCGGTGCTGCTCGACTATTTCGACCTGATCGACACGATCCTGATCGAGGGGAAGGAGGCGGGCGAGATCGCCCCCGACATCGATGTGCGGCTCGCCCGGAAACTGATTTTCGGCGGACTCGATGAAATCGTAACGTCCTGGGTCCTCTCGCGACACAAGTATGAGCTGATGTCGATGCGGGACGGTTTTCACCAGATGATTACGCGCGCGGTGGGGGCACGCTGGAGCGGCTTCCGGGCGCGCGCGTCAGGGGGGGATTGATTCATGTCGGAAGATATCCGCATCCGGAAGGCGGCCGTCATCGGGGCGGGCGTGATGGGGAGCGCCATCGCCGCCCATTTCGCCAACGCCGGCATCAAGTGCCTGCTTCTCGATATCAGGCCGGACAAGGCGACGGACGAGGAGAAGAAGCTCGGCCTCGGCCCGGATGACCCGATCGTGGCGAACCGCTTCGCCCGGAAAGGCCTCGAAAGAGCGCTCAAGAGCCGTCCCGCGTCGTTTTATGTGAGAAAGAACGCGAAGCGGATCACCGTGGGGAATCTCGACGACGATCTCGAGAAGCTCACCGACGCCGACTGGGTCGTGGAAGTGGTTGTGGAAAACCTGGAGATCAAGAAGCAGCTCTTCGAGAAGATCACGCCGCACCTGAAGGAGGGGGCGGTGCTCACCACCAACACGTCCGGACTTTCGGTCGGCGTTCTCTCGAAGAGTCTCCCCCCCGAAAGACGCGGCCGCTTCCTGGTGACCCATTTCTTCAATCCGCCGCGCTATCTCAAGCTTCTCGAGATCGTCCCTGCGCCCGAGACCGATCCGGCGGTGACCGCGGCGATGGCGCGCATCGGCGAGGACGTGCTCGGCAAGGGGATCGTCCTGGCGAAGGACAGCCCGAACTTCGTGGCGAACCGGATCGGCGCGTACGCCATGTTCCACGCGGTGAACCTGATGCGGGAGAAGAAATACAACATCGTCGAGGTGGACAAGCTCACCGGCAAGGCGATCGGCCGCCCGAAGAGCGCCACCTTCCGCACCGCCGATCTCGTCGGCCTCGACACGCTCATCCACGTGGCGCGAAACATGCACGAGAACCTTCCGGGCGACCCGGAGCGCGAGCTTTTCGCCCCGCCCGATTTCGTGTCCGCCATGATCGAGAAGGGGTGGCTCGGATCGAAAAGCGGCCAGGGTTTCTATAAGAAGGTCGTCATCGACGGGAAGAAGGAAATCCACGTTCTCGATCCCGACACGATGAAATATGTGCCGCAGCCGAAGGCGGCGTTCCCCTCGCTCGAGATGGCGAAGACGATCGATGATGCCGGCGAGAGGATCCGCACCCTCGTTTCGGCGAACGACCGGGCGGGCGAATTCCTCCGGGAGAACCTTCTCGCCACGCTACGCTATGCCGCCAACGCGCTTCCCGAGATCTGCGACGACATCGTGAGCGTCGACAACGCGCTCCGCTGGGGATTCGGCTGGGAACTCGGCCCGTTCCAGATCTGGGACGCCCTCGGCGTTCGGAAGACGTGCGAGATGATGGAAGCGTCGGGCGCGGCGATTCCGCCGGTGGCGAAGGCGCTTCTCGATTCCGGGGGCGAGTCGTTCTACCGGAAGGAAGAGGGCGCGAAACTCTTCTTCGACCCGGCCGCCGGGAAGCACGAGCCGGTGCCGGTGAACCCGAGGATTCTCATCCTCGCCGACATGAAGGAACGGCAAAAGACGGTGATCGACGATCCCGATGCGTCGCTCATCGACATCGGCGACGACGTGGCGTGCCTCGAGTTCCGCACGAAGATGAACACCATCGGTCCCGGGATCATCGAGATGATCGACAGGAGTCTCGACGAGGTGGAGAAGAACTGGCGGGGCCTGGTGATCGGCAACAACGCCGACAACTTCAGCGTCGGGGCGAATCTCCTCCTGGTGCTCAACGAAATCGACGACGACAACTTCGACGAGGTGGAGTGGATGGCAGACCGGTTCCAGAAGGTGAACCAGCGCATCCGTTACAGCGAGCGGCCTGTGGTGACGGCGCCCCACGGTCTCACCCTCGGCGGCGGCTGCGAGGTGACCCTCGCGGCGAACCGCGTGTGCGCCGCGGCGGAAACGTACATCGGGCTCGTCGAGGTGGGCGCCGGCGTCATCCCTGCGGGCGGGGGATGCAAGGAGCTGATCCGGCGAATCGACGAGAGCGTTCCCGAAGACGCGGCGGTCGATCTCTTCCCGCTCGTGCGGAGGATCTTCGAGACCGTCGGCATGGCGAAGGTCGCCACCAGCGGCGACGAGGCGAAGGAGTTCGGCTTCCTCGCCGCCGAAGACCGCACGGTGATCAACGGCGACTACCTGATCGACGAGGCGAAAAGAACGGTGCTCGCCCTCGATCTCGCCGGCTTCACGCCGGGCCGCCCGCGTGACGACATCCGCGTGATCGGCGCCCCCGGCCTCGCCGCGATCCGCACCGGCCTTTTCAACATGGCCGAAGCGGGTTTCATCACCGAGTACGACGGCGTCGTGGGCGACAAGCTCGCCGTGATCCTCTGCGGCGGCGAACTGAGCGGCGCGCGCCGCGTGAGCGAGCAATACCTTCTCGACCTCGAGCGCGAGGCGTTCATGAGCCTGTGCGGCGATCCGCGGACACAGGCCCGGATGGAACACATTCTCAAGACAGGCAAGCCGCTGCGGAATTGACGAGGGAGGAATCATGAGCGACAGGAACGAACCGGTCATCGTGAGCGCCGTCCGCACCGCCGTGGGGAAGGCGCCGCGGGGGACGCTGAAGGAAACGCGCGCCGACGACATGGCGGTGGCGGCGATGGAAGAGGCGCTTCGCCGCGCCGGCGATCTCGACCCGGCCGATCTCGACGACGTGATCATCGGCTGCGCCTTTCCCGAGGGGACCCAGGGGATGAACATGGCGCGCACCGCCGCGCTTCGCGCGGGGATTCCGTACACCGTGCCCGCCATGACGATCAACCGCTTCTGCTCAAGCGGTCTCCAGTCGACGGCGCTCGCGGCGGACAGGATCGCCCTCGGCGACGCGTCGGCCATTCTCGCCGGCGGCGCGGAATCGATGAGTCTCGTCCCGATGGGAGGGGATCGTTTTTTGCCGAACCCCGACTTGGTGCGTGAAATGCCGGCCGCCTACCTCAACATGGGGTTGACGGCGGAGAAGGTGGCGGATCAGTTCGGCATCAGCCGCGAGGATCAGGATCGCTTCGCCCATCAGAGCAACATGAGGGCGGTCGACGCCGTCGAAAGCGGCCGCTTCCGCGATGAGATCGTGCCGCTCACCGTGCGGGTCGGCTCCCCCGGGAAGAACGGCGAGATGGTAGTCGCCGAGAAGGTCTTCGACACCGACGAGGGCCCCCGCGCCGATTCGACGCTCGAGAAACTCGCGTCGCTGAAGCCGGTGTTCAAGGTGAAAGGGACGGTGACGGCGGGGAACAGCTCGCAGATGAGCGACGGCGCCGGCGCCGTGCTCGTGACGAGCCGTGCGAAGGCGGCAAAAATCGGCGTCGAGCCCCTGGCGCGCTTCGCTGGCTACGCCGTGGCGGGCGTGCCGCCCGACCTGATGGGCATCGGCCCGGTGGAGGCGATCCCGAAACTCCTGGCGAAGAAGAATCTGAAAATCGACGACATCGACCTTTTCGAGATCAACGAGGCGTTCGCGTCGCAATCGCTTTATATCATTCGAGAACTCGGTATCCCCGAGGAGAAGGTGAACGTCAACGGCGGCGCCATCGCCCTCGGTCATCCCCTCGGCGCCACGGGCGCCAAGCTGACCGCCACGCTTCTTCACGAGATGAAGCGCCGGGGAAGCCGTTACGGAATCGTGAGCATGTGCATCGGCGGAGGCATGGGCGCCGCCGGGCTCTTCGAAAGGGCGGGAGGTTGAACCTGTGAGTGATCCGTCGGAAAAGAAAGTGTGCAGCGGGTCGTTCCTCGTGGAGGAACTCGATCCGTCGAGTGTGTTCGTGCCGGAACATTTCGATCAGGAAGACGAGATGATCGGCGACACGGTGGAAAAGTTCGTCGTCGAAAAGGTTCAGCCCCGCATGGAGGAGATCAACGCTCAGAAAGAAGGGCTTCTCAAGGGGCTGCTGGGCGAGCTGGGCGAGCTGGGCATCTTCATGGCCGACGTTCCGGAGGAGATGGACGGCCTCGGCGTGAGCAAGAAGGTGACCATGCGGATCGCCGAGCGGCTCGGTCTCGGCGGCTCGTTCACGCCGGCCGCGCTTGTGCAGGCGGGGATCGGCGGTCTGCCGATCATCTACTTTGGAACCGACGCGCAGCGCGAAAAGTATCTCGAAGGGATCATGACGGGCGGGACGATCACCGCGTACGCCCTCACCGAACCGGAGAGCGGCACCGACGCGCTGAGTGCGAAGTCGACGGCGAAGTGGAACGAGGAGAGGAAGGTCTACGTGCTCGACGGCACGAAGCAGTTCATCACCAACGCCGGCTTCGCCGATTTGTTCATCGTCTTCGCCAAAGTGGACGGCGAGAAATTCACCTGCTTTATCCTCGAGCGGGACATGGCGGGGCTTTCGACCGGGCCCGAAGAGGAGAAGATGGGTCTCAAGGGATCGTCGACGTGCCAGGTGATCATGGAAGGGGTCGAGGTACCGGCGGAAAACGTGCTCGGCGAAGTGGGGAAGGGGCATAAGATCGCGTTCAACGTGCTCAACATCGGTCGGCTCAAGCTGAGCCCCGCCGTGCTCGGCGGGATGAAGCGGGTCATCGCCGACGGCGTCCGTTACGCGAAGGAGCGCCACCAGTTCGGCAAACCGATCGCCGACTTCGGGCTCATCCGCCAAAAGATCGCCGGTGCGGCGATGCGGATCTACTGCACCGAGTCAATGGTCTACCGCACCGCCGACCTGATCGACCGCCACATCGCCGCGTCGAAAGAGGCGGGCGAGACCGATACGGCGAAAGCGACGGTGGGTGCCCTCCAGGAGATGGCCGTCGAGTGTTCGGTGAACAAGATCTACGGGAGCGAGGCGCTCGAGTGGATCGTCGATGAAATGCTCCAGGTCCACGGCGGCTACGGCTACGTTCATGAGTATCCCGTCGAGGGGGCGTACCGCGACTCGAGGATCAACCGGATCTGGGAAGGGACGAACGAGATCAACCGGATGATCGTCACCGGCACGCTTCTCAAGCGCGCCATGGACGGCGACCTCCCCCTCATGCCGGAGATCAAGAAGATCACCGACGAGCTGATGTCGAGGCGGGTTTCGCGAGAGACGCCCGAAGGCCTCCTCGGAGACGAGCGGGCGGTGATCGACAACGCGAGGAAGATCACGTTGTTCACCGCCGGCGTGGCGGCGCAGAAGTATCTCGCCACGCTCCAGGACCAGCAGGAGATTCTCGCGTGGATCGCCGACATGGTGATCCGGACATTCGCCATGCAGTCGGTCTATCTCCGGACGCTCCGGCTCGAAGGGGAACGAAGCGCCGAGGAGATCGCCGCGCGCGCCGCCGCCGTCAGGATCGCCGTCGCCGAGGGGATCGAGGTGGTGGAGAGCCGCGCGCGGCTCGTGCTGGCCGCCACCGCATCGGGCGAGGAGCTTCGGAGCATGATGTCGATGATCCGCAAGCTGATGCGCCGCCAGCCGGTGAACCTCGTGGAAGCGGGGCGCACCCTCGCCGGCTTCGTGATCGAGCAGGAGGCGTACCCCTTCCGATGAGCGATCCGTCGCCCGCCGTCACGGTCGACCTCGCCGGGAAGGTCGCCATCGTCACCGGCGCGAGTCGCGGCATCGGCAAGGACGTGGCGCTCGCCCTCGCCCGGTCGGGCGCCGCCGTCTGTTGCGCCGCCCGGAGCGAGAAAGCGCGCGCCGGTCTTCCCGGCTCGATCCACGAAACGCGCGAGGCGATCGAGGCGATCGGCGGCACGGCGATCGCCGTGAAAACCGACGTCCGCTCGGAAGAGGCGATCCGCGCGGCGGTGAGCGCCGCCGCGGAAAGACTCGGCGGCGTCGACATCCTCGTTCACAACGCCGGCGCGCTCTTCTGGAAGGGCGTGGCGGAAACCCCGACGAAGCGATTCGATCTGGTGATGGACGTCAACGCCCGCGCCGCGTTCATCGCCGCCCGGGAATGTCTTCCCCTTATGAAAGTCCGCGGAGGGGGGCATATCGTCTTCTTCTCTCCGCCGGTGGATCTTCGTTTTCTTTCGGGCAAGGTGGCGTACTTCCTGTCGAAGTTCTCCATGACGATGATCGCCCACGGTCTCGCGGGTGAGGTGAAGGACGACCGGATCGCGGTGAACGCTTTGTGGCCCGCGACGCTCATCGAGTCGCAGGCGACGATCAACCATCGGCTCGGCGCGCCCGCGCTTTGGCGGAAGCCGCAGATCGTCACCGACGCTCTTCTCGCCCTTCTCGCCCGCGACGCCGAATCGTGTACCGGCAAGGCCCTCCTCGACGAGGAGGTTCTTCGAGAGGCGGGCATCACCGATTTCGAACGGTACAACTGCGTGATCGGCGGGAACCCGGCGCCGATCACCGGCGACGGGGGGCTCGCGCTCTGGCGGCGGGCGACCCATCGGTTGAACGAAGAAGAAGCGTAGCGCCGCCGGGCGTCTCGTCCCGCCCTCCCTTCCCGCGTGTCTTGCAACGCCCGGAATCCCCGGAACGAAGCGTGTAATATACGCTTTACAAATGTCCCCCGTATGACCATCATAGGGCCTGCAATCGGGGAACCATGTTTCGTACAGGAGGGCCTCATGAATCCGCTGCCCGCACGGAGCCGCCGCAAGGCCGCGCTTCCGCAATTCGTCCCCCCAACACTTTTACTGTCGATCTTTCTCCTTTCACTTCTCGCTTTCGCCGGTTCACCCTCCGCCACGTTCGCCGGAACGCTTGTTTTCGAGCCGGGCGAGGAGACATTCGAGGGAAAGGTGTCCGAACTTCATTTCCCGACAACCCTTACCATCCGGGACGGCGAGAAGACGTGGAGTCTGAACGCCCTCGGTTCGGGTCTCAGGACGAAGTTCAGGATCAAAGTGTACGAAGGCGTTCTCTACGCCGATGAAAACGCCTCTCTCGATGGAGAGTCGAAGGAACTCGCTTCGCAGACCGAGTACGCGGCGCACATCGAGCTCCATTTCCGGCGCGGCGTGGGTGGAGACAAGATCATCGACGCGTTCCGCGACGATCTCAAGAAGACGATTCCCGACGATCGGAAGGAGAGCCTGAAGGAGGACGAGGAGAAGTTCCTCGCCCTTTTCGAAAGGAAGTGCGAAAAGGGAGACGTGGTGACCCTCACTTGGCTTCCGGCGACCGGTCTGGTGATCCGGTTCAACGGCGAGGAGGCCGGGGTGATCAACAACCCGGAGCTTTCCACCGCGCTCTTCCTGATCTGGATCGGCGATCATCCGATCAACGATGGAATGAAAAGAGATCTTTTCCGGCTCGTCTCCCGGAAGGACTGAGTCGATCTGATGAACAACCAGAGGATGCCCGGCGCGAACATCGATTCGGTAGAAGCGCGGGGCGAAGAAAGGGAGGTTCACTTGAGGCGGCTGAGAGGCTTGATCGTATCGGCACTCCTCCTCGCGACGCCCCTGGTCGCGATGGCGGGGGGATTCAACATTTACGAAATGGGTGGGCGGGCCACGGCGCTCGGCGGCGCGTTCACCGCCACCGCGGACGACCCGTCGGCGATTTTCTACAACCCGGCGGGCACAGCCTTCCTCCATCGCGGATGGGAAGTGTCGCTCAACGTATCGCCCACTTTCCCGAACAACAAGTTCGCCCGGGCGAGCGGCGTGACGGAGAGGCTCTATCCCGGCGACGCGACGGGGGAGACGAAAGACAATATCTTCTTCCCTTCCGGCGCGTACATCACTTACCGGCGCGACGAACACTGGTCGGGAGGATTCGGCTTCTTCACCCCCTTCGGTCTCGGTGTGGAGTGGCAGAACCAAGATACGTTCTCCGGCCGGTCGGTGGCGACGAACTCCCAGATCCAAGGACTCTACTTCAGCCCTGTGATCACCTATTCTCCGGAACCGTCGTTCGCCATGTCGGTGGGAGCGAACTTCGTCAAGACAAGTTTAACCCTCGAGAATATCGCCACCCAGCCGTTCGGGACGAATAACGACGCTCTCAATATCATGAATGTGAAGCTCGACGGCTCGGCGAACTGGGCGGCGAGCGCCTCGGCGGCGATTCTCTGGAAGCCGACCGAGAAAATGAATTTCGGCATCAACTACAAGGGAGGCGTGACAAACGAGTTCGAGAACGAGGGTGCGAGCTTCACCCAGATCATGACGGGCGTCAGCTCGATCGACGATGCGGTGGCGCCCCTCGTTGCGGCGTACGACAGGATGGACGTTTCGGGAAAACTGAACTTCCCGGCGATCGTTTCGACGGGTGCGCGGATCCAGGCGACGGAGAATCTGGCGCTCATGGCGGACTTCGTCTGGTTCGACTGGAGCAGTTTTCGCAATGTGAATCTCGAACTCGCGTCGGACACCGACACGTTGAGCGAACAGCTTCGTGAGGACTACACCGACGGGCAGGCGTGGCGATTCGGCGGAGAGTACCAGATCACGCCTTCGCTGCGCGGCATGGCCGGTCTTGTCATCGACAACTCGCCCCAGCCGGTGGGAAGCGTGAGTCCGATCCTTCCCGATGCGGATAGGATCGACTACAGCTTCGGTTTCACCTACACGGCGGAACACTTCGAGTTGACGGCGGCGTACATGCTGGTCAATTTCGACGAGCGCTCCACCGTGGTGGACGGTGTGGGACACAGCTACGACGGTTTCGATGGTTCGTACGACTCGGTGGCCCACATCCCGAGCGTCGGCGCGACATACCACTTCTAGGAAGGAGGAAGAGCCATGCGTTCATTTCATAAGCGGATCGCGCTCGGTCTCCTGATCGCGGCGCTTACCCTGGCGGGATGCTCCGCCGATGACCCGTCCGCGCCCACGGCGACGGGCAATGTGTTTCCCGTTCATTTCGCCGCTCTCGGGAACAGCTTGACGGCGGGCTTCATGAACGGCGGGCTGATCGAGGGAGGCCAGAACGCCAGCTTCGCAAGGCTGATCGTGAAGCAGGCGGGGTGGGCCGACGTGGCGCAGCCGACGATTTCGTCGCCCGGCATCGGCCCGAGCGGGAGCGCTCTTTACGTCGATGAAACAGGGGCGGTCACGGTGGACACGGTGGCGAACCCTCTCGCGCTGCTCGCCAACTCGACCTATCCGGTGCCGTACGACAACATGGGCGTTCCCGGGGCGACCACATGGGATGTGCTGAACGCCACGAGTGCGGAGACGAGCCAGGGGGCGGCGGCGGGACAGCCGAACGGTTTCTTCGACATGATCTTGAGGAACGGCGGTCTTCCGCCGGGAGGAACGACGCAGTTCGACCAGGTGAAGTCGCTTCACCCCGAGGTGATGACCCTCTGGATCGGTTCGAACGATATTCTCGGCGGCGCCACGGGCGGCGACCCGGTGGTGGGCCAGAACATCACGCCGTCGGCGACCTGGGAAGCGCTCGTCGATGCGGTCTTCGATTCGGTGGAGACGATCGGCGCCCGCGAGGTGGCGGTGGCGAACATCCCCGGCATCCCGACGACGCCCTACTTCACCACCGTTCCCCTCGGCCAGGTGATCGATACCATGGGGACGACCATTCCGTGGGAGACCGACGAAGAGGATGTGGCGTATATCCTTCTTCCCGCCGGTTCGATTCTCGACGCGACGTATCTTCCCGCGCCATACGGCCTGGGGACGGCGTCGCTTCCGAGCACGATGACGCTCACCACGGCGGAGGCGGCGGCGGTGACCGATGTGATCGACGCCTACAATTCGCACATCGCTTCGGAGGCGGCGGCCCGGGGGTGGGCGCTCGCCGACATGGCCGGGGCGCTCGCATCGCTCGGTACCGACCCGGCGGAGTTGAACCGGCTCTTCGCCTGGAGCGAGGCGGGACAGAACGTGAACAGCGCGTTCGGTCTCGACGGGATCCATCCGAGCGAGAAGGGCTACGCCAAGGTGGCGAATGTCTTCATCGAGGCGCTCAACTCGACGTACGGCGAGACGATTCCCACGGTGGACATCTCGTCGGTGTCGAACGTCACCGGCTTCGAACAGGCGCCGGGCCTCGGTTTCGTGCCGCCCCACGGGAAGCGAAGCGCAATACCGCGCTTCACCAAGAGCGGTCTCGCGGCGCTCGACGCGCTTCCCGCCTTCCTGGGAACGGGCCGGTAGAAGAGGTCGGCCTCGTCGCCGGCCGACCGGCCGGCGCGGCGCGGGAAAAAGTCGAATAGCATGACGATGGGGTCGCCGATATTTCGGCGGCCCCTTTCGTCGACCCTTCTATCTACTCCGTTTCTTCCGGCGCTTCTCCTTTCCTTTCGGCTGCGAACCGTCGCGGCGACGGTTCAGTTCGTCGTGCTCGCCACTTCCGCTTCGACGTGCTTCGCGCGCCATGAAGCGGCGATCGCTTCGAGATCGACCGGCGCGTTGCCGGCGTCTTCCGCGGCGAACGGCTCCACCCTCGCGAGGTTCACCGCCGCCTTTTCGTAGGCTCCGTCGAGTGCGACGGCCCGTGCGAACGCCTCGGCCGCCTGGCCCGGGTGACCGGTCCGCTCGAGGGCGATGCCGAGGTTGTTCCGGAAGAGGGCGGCGGAGTCGTCGAGGGAGACCGCGCGCGCCAGCGGTCCGAGAGCTTCCTCGAATCGGCCGCTTTCGATCAGCACGAGACCGAGATTGTTGAGCGACCAAGTGTCGTCGTCGTCGTGTGAGAGCGCCTCGGTGTACGCGTCGATCGCTTCCTCGGCGTACCCGAGGGTATGCGCCGTCCTTCCGAGAACACGCCACGCCTGGACGTTTTCGCCGTCGAGTTCGATCGCCCGTCGCACCGGCGCGAGCGCCTCTTCGGCGCGGCCGAGTTCGATCAGCGTGCGTGCGTAGTTGATCAGCGCTTTCACGTGGTTCGAGTCGACGTCGATCGCCTTCTCGAAGGCGATGGCGGCGCCGTCGTAGTCATCGAGACGCGACTGCGCCAGGCCGAGCATGTAGAACCCCCACGGGCTCGAGGGGTGATCTTCGGCGTAGCGCGTGAAGAGATCGGCCGCCCGGGAGTACTCTTCATCGTGGAACGCTTCCTTTGCCTCGTCCCACGAGACGGGGGCGGTCACTGCCGGCGAGATCGGCTTCTCTTCACTCGACGACGACGCCCCCTTGTCGGCGGTGATCTCGGCCGACTCACCCGGAGCGGCCGGGGCGGGGGGGCCCTCTTCTGCGATCGCTTCTTCATCGCCGCGCATCGTCTTCACCGGTGCCGGGCGCGCGGCGTCGACATGCCGCCCGGCGGGTTCGGCGATGGTGACGATCTTCTTTTCATCGTTCGATCCGCCCGACGCGATCGTAAGGCCGATCACGATCAACGCGCCGAGAAAGACGACGCTCAGGAATGTCGCCCCCAGGAACCCGAGCCGGTTACCCCGATTCTCCTGCCATTGTGTTCCGGTCATCGTTTTCTCCTTCCGTAAAGGGGTCGTGATGCCCGAAGGAAAGGCAAGAGACGGGCCGGAAGCGCCGGGTGCTTCATAACGCATTGCTCAAGAAACGGTTACGATCGGATGGTCGCTTGCACTATTCGCTGAATGAAGAGTGAATCGTGTCCGGTGCTACACGTTCGGATAGTCTGCGGAAACACGAGGGGAGAGAAGCGTGGGCCGGCGTTATCGGGAGAGGTCAAGAGGTTGTTCCGCTGAAGCGCACCGATGGAGACGCACCCGCGAAAGTCTTATGAGGACCTCCTGCGGTTCCGGATGCCGTGACGTTTCATGATCTTGTGAAGGCTTGAATGGTCGGCGAGTCCGAGCGCCTGTGCGGTGCGGGTGATGTGCCACTGGTTCTGCTCGAGCGCCTCTTCGATGATCTGTTTCTCGGCGTTCTTCTTTCTCTCCAGGAACGATCCTTCCGCCGTCAGTGCGCGCTTTTTCGCCCCCGCGGCGAAGGTGTCGGGAATATCGCGCCGTTCGATCCGGTCACCGTCGCTCGCGATGACGAGCCGCTCCACCATGTTTCTCAACTCGCGCACATTGTTCTTCTCCCACCGGCAGCGCGCGAGGTCGGCGGTCACTTCGGGGGCGATCTCTTTCCGCCGCATGTGGAACCGCTCGCACGTGACGGTGAGGAAGTGTTCCACCAGCTCGGGCACGTCGTCGAGATGCTCTCGGAGCGGTGGCACGCGGATCTGGTGGACATTGAGGCGATAAAGGAGATCACGACGGAATTGTTTCGCATCCACTTCCGCATCGAGATCGCGGTTCGTGGCGGCCACCACCCGGGTCTCCACGCTGATCGGTCGGTTCGATCCGACCCGTGTGACGGTGCTCTCCTCGAGCACGCGAAGGAGTTTCGCCTGCGCCGCCGCCGGCAGTTCCCCCACTTCGTCGAGGAAGAGCGTCCCCCCCGACGCCGCTTCGAAGGCGCCCTTCCGCAGGCGGTCGGCGCCGGTGAACGCTCCGCGCTCGTGGCCGAACAGCTCGCTTTCCACCAGGTTGTCGGGAAGCGCCGCCGAGTTCACCGCGAGAAACGGCCCGTCACCGTTGCGGCCGAGGCGGTGCACCTCCCGCGCCACCAGCTCCTTGCCGCTCCCACTCTCGCCGACGATGAGGAGCGCGCTCGGCACGGGAGCGACACGGGCGATCTTTTCGCGCAGCGTGTTCATGACCGGACTCGACCCGAGAAGGGGCGTCTCCCCGCCGAGACGGTTCCGGAGGGAGGAGACTTCCCGCCGGAGACGCGTCCTTTCGAGGGCGTTCTCCACTTCGCGTACAACCCTTTCGATCGGCTCCGCCTTGTCGATGAAGCTGAAAGCGCCGAGTTTCACGGCGCGCACGCACCGGTCGTAGTTTCCCGTGCCGGTATAGACGATCACGGGGACGTCGATCCGGTCGGATTGGAGCGTTTTCAGCACTTCGAAGCCGTCGACGCCGGGCAGCTCGAGATCGAGGATGATACAGTCGAACCGCTCCTCCTCCACCTTGCGGAGCGCCTCGCCTCCCGTGGCGGCGGTGACCGTTTCGTAACCGCCGAGCCGGTTCAGGTCGTACGAGTACTGCTCGTGCAGCGCGGGAACGTCTTCGACGATCAGAATGCGGTTCATCGCTCCCCTTCCTCCGCCGGCCTCGATGCGGCCGGGAATGTCACCGTGAAGAGCGTACCTTTTCCCGGGGCGCTCTTCACATCAATTGTGCCTTCGAAATCGGTGACGAGACGCCGGACGATGGAAAGTCCCAAACCGGTGCCCCCTTCCTTGTAGGTGAAGAAATGATCGAAGATCCTTTCTTGCTTTTCAGCGTCCATGCCGCATCCATTATCTTTCACGCTCAACGTGACGAACGGTTCTCCCTCTTCCGCTCCGCCGCTCTCCGTTCGGATCAGGATCGACCCTTCGCCGGAAGGGAGGCTCTCCATCCCGTTGCGCACCAGGTTCTCCACGATGCGGCGAAGGCCGGTGACGTCCGCTCTCACGCCGGGGAGATCGCCGTCGAGTTCGCAGATGAACTGCACTTCGCCGCCCGAAAGCGCCCCCACCAGGTCGCGGATCACGTCGTTCAGGTCGCACGGCGATCTCCCTCCCTTCGTGGAGAGGCGCGAATAGCTCTTGGACAGATCTTCGAGATAATTCAAACCTGAATCGATCGTGCCCCGGCGCTCGTCCAGAATGGCGGGGAGGGAAGCGGGATCGTCGCGGGCCACTTCGACGAGATGGCGGAAGACATTACGAATCGGCGTCAGGCCGTTTCGAAGATCGTGGTTCACCTGGCGGGCGATCTCGCCGAGGGTGGCGCGCCGCTCGGTGTCGCGTAAGCGGACGGTGCTCGCGCGGAGGCGACCGGTCATCTCGCCGAGAAGGCGGCTCAGCGCGCCCACTTCGTCGCGGCGGCGGCTTTCGAAATGGGCGTCGAGACGGTCGAGATCGATGGTGGCCGCTTTCTCCGCGAGCCGGCGGATCGGGCGGCTCACGCGTGCCGACATCCACAGCGCGAGCAGGAAGGCGCACGCCGCGGAAAGGCCGACGGCGATGCGCAGCAATCGCCCGAGCCGGTGAAGCATGGCGTCGAGTTGGCGGCGGTCGTGGGCCACCACGAGGCGCACCTCGTTCACCTTTTTCCCGTCGGCGCTGATCATCGGTATGGTGATCTCCCGCGTGAAGGCGATCGGGGCGGTGAGGGTGTCGGAACCGCTTGCGGCGGGGCTATCTCCGGCGGCGATCGAGTCGGCGTCGGTGGAATCCGGGGAATCGCTCGCCGTCGAGTTGGCCGTCGATCGGCTCTTTCCGCGCGCCCGCGCGTTCTTGCCGGGCGGCGTCCGTGCCGTTTCGGGAATCAGCTCTTCGCAGTTCGGTCCCGAAAGGACCGGGCGGCCCGGCACGAGGAGCGCGGCGGCCATGTCGGCGTCGGGAACGAGACTCCCGAGAAAGGCGCCGTCCACGCGAAAACCGCCGACAAGAAAAAGCCTGCTGCTTCCGAGCCGGACGCGCTCCGCGGCGGCGAGGGCGAGAAACGATCCGCTCGGTTTGCGTCCCGTGACGAGCGCCGAGCCGCCGCTTACCTTCGACAGCGTGACCGGCAGCGAACGCTCGATGCGGTCAAACTCGTTCCGGTAGTGCCCCGAGCTGACGATCCGCCCCGATTCGTCCTGGATCTGGAGGAGATCGAAACCCATCAGCTCCTTCGCCCGTGAAGCGTAGTCGAGGAGGTACGCCCGCTCGCTCTCGTCGCCCGCCATGGCGAGACGGAAACGGTTGTCGTCGCGGATCGCCCCCTTGAGCGCCGCCAGTCGTGATGCGATGCTTGCCGTTCTCGAGGCGAAATCGTCCTCGATCACGGTGAGGAGCGCCTCGACTTTCTCTTCGTACTGCTCCTCGGCGCGCGTGGTCATTTCACCCCGGAAGACCCAGGCGAGAAAGCCGATCGGGATGAGCACCACGAGAAGGGAAGAAATGAAGATCTGGAGGCGGATGCTCACGGCAGCGCCGCTTCCGCCCGCCACCCCGCCTTCGCGAGAAGAATCGTTCCTCTGTAATCGACGGAGATGCCCGCTAATCCTTTGCGGGCAAAGAGATGGGCACGGCTCTCGACGAGGGGAAGGACCGCTGGGGATCGGCCGCTTTCCGGCCTTTCCTCGACGATCCAGGGGACTCTTCGACTCAGCGAAGCGCGGGCCGAACAGCCGTCCCTCAGGGGCGCATCCACCGGAAGGACCGCCGCCAGGGCGGTGCCTTCGGGGGAGCGCCGGAGCCGCCCGGCCGATGCGCCGGCGGCGGTGACGCCGACCAAGCTGCACACGGGGGAGCGGGCGATCGCCGCCACGCGCGAAGCGATGCTCGATGCCCCTGTGCTCCCCTTCGGATACAAGACGTACGCGGTCCCGTTCTCCAAAGGGGGATCGGCGGCGGGACCGTTCTTCTCGGCAGGGCACGCAATACGCTCGAACTTCTCCGCCTCTTCCGGTTCGATCGGTCTCGCGTCCGCCTCGGCGACGTCCCGCGCGACGCTTTCGCGGAACGGGTAGCCGGCGAACGCCTTTTCAAGGCGCGCGAGGTATTTCGAATCGGCGAGAAGAAGAAAGACCGTCCGATTCCACGGGAGCGCGGTATCGGTGAACCAGGGGAGGGTGGCGGCGTAATCCACGGCACCGCCGTCGCGCATCACCACGAGATCGAGCTGATCGAAGGGAAGATCGCGAAGGTCCGAGCCGGGGCGGCGCACGTCGAAGAGAAGAGTGTCCGCGCCGGCCGGATCGACGCGGCTATAAGGATTCCGGACGCAAGGGATCAGCGATTTCCCCCGCTTCGCCCCTTCGGCGATCCTCCACGGGCCGGTTCCCTCGGGAAGCGCCCCTTTCACCGGCGGCCCGGTGACGGCGAAGGCGGGGTGGGAGAGGATCACGGGAAGGTCGATACCGTCGATACCCGGATCGATGACGAGCGTCGAATCATCGACGGCGCGGATTCCCCCCTCGCCGGCGGGAAACCAGTCCCACGGACTCGCCACGCCGGCGGTGGAAAGACGCTTCGCCGTGCCCTCCCACGACTTCGCCACATCGACGGCGCGAACCACTTCGCCGCTCCAGAAACGGGTGTCGCCGTCGATCGTCACGGTCCATGCGCCCGACGAGTCGGGGCCGCTCCAGTGCCGCGCGATCGCAGGCATCACCTTCCCCTCGCATGTCCTTTCGGTGAGCGTTTCGTAGAGATTCCTGCAGAAGAGGCGCGCCCCCTCGCCGGGGGGAAAGGGGATGGCGGTGCGATCGATCCCGCCGGGAAGGGCGATCCGGATCGTGCCGCCGCGGCGAACCGCCTCTTCGGGCGTCACGGCGCACATGGAGGGAGAGTCGGTCGTCGGCTCCTCCACCTTCCCTCCGCCGCCGCGCGAACAGCTCCATGCCAAGAGCAGTGCGACGAGGAGCGACGCCCGTATTCCGATGAGGGCGTACTGCTTCATAATCAGACAGTAGCGCGGGTGCGCTCCCCGGTCAATCGAAGGGGGGAAGAGGCGCCACGAGGGGAGGGAAAGGCCTATTCCGTGCATGACGGAGGGGCTATTCTGGGGGCGAGGCCGATGTCTTGCCTGACGCGGCGTACAAGGGGAGGCGATTGGAAATGAAACGATATTCCACGACCCGCCGGCAAGCGCGACGCCGATGAAAGCGGATCGTGCGGAGCGCTATTTCGATTCCCAGGCGTGGGTGTACGACTTTTCGCGACGTCACTTTCTTCGTGACCGGAAGAGTGCGGTCCGCCATCTCGACGTGGGAAAGGGGAAGTCGGTCGTCGAGTTCGGGTGCGGCACCGGTCTCAATTTCGAGCATCTCTATCACGCGGGGTGCGGTTCGATCACCGGGATCGACGCGTCGGGCGGCATGCTTGCGAAGGCGCGTCGGCGCTACCCGGAAGCGACGCTGATCCACGGTGATTTCGTGGAAACCGTCTTCGGCCTGAAGGCGAACAGAGTGCTGTGCGCCTACGCCCTCTCCCTCGTCGATCGATGGGAGGAGGCGCTTCTCAACATGAAGGATTCTCTCACACCGGACGGGACGCTCGTGGTTCTCGACTTTCATCCGATGAAGAACGCTCTTCGCTTCGCCGATCCGCTTTTTCGCTGGTGGATCGGCGTGCACGGTGCCGATCCGACGCGACCTGTGGCCCGGTTCCTGGAGAATCACTTCACGAAAGTGGAGCGGTATATTCCCCGTCACGGCTTCGATCAGATCGTGAAGGCGTCGGGGCCGAAGGGGGGATGATCTCGCCGGGAGGTGCTCCGGAACGGTCGGATGTCCCGCCCGACACGAATCGATGGGCTTCGAGGAGCTTATTGCAGAACGAATCATTTCTGTAATACCGAAGAGCAAACTCTTTTCCTGATTCGGAGAGCGAAGAGCGCAGATCGAGATCGACGAGGAGGCGGAAGATGCCGTCGCCGAGGGCGGTGGGGTCGATGGGAGGAACGACGAGTCCCGTGACACCGTGTTCCACACGTTCCGGAAGTCCCCCCGTACCGGAGACGATCACCGCCGCCCCTCCGAGCATCGCTTCACCGGCGGTGAGCCCGATCGGGTCGATGCGCGAAGGTACGGCGACGATATCCGCCGCCGCGAAGAGCGTTTCCCTGTCGACATCGGCGCCGGGGAAATGCACTTGCGCTCCCACACCGAGTTCCTCGGCGAGAACGGCGAGGGACTCGCAATACTCCGCCGCGCGTCGTGATGGGCCGCACGAGATCCACACCGGCGGGTGGAGGCCCCGCTGCGCGATCACGGCGGTCGCCTCGAGAAGGAGGTCGCACCCGGCGCCTGGGTTCGGTTCTCCCGCCATGGCAACCACCACGTCGTCCCGTGTGGCAGCGAACTTCTTCCGGAGCACTTCGGCGCGGCCGGCGACGCCGTCGCTCGGCATGGGAAGGGAGGGGGGAACGAAGGCGACACGCCGCACGGTGCTCGTCTTCTTACCGCGGAGGTAACGGGTGATCCACTCCTTCGCGATCTTCGTGGAGGGCATGAGAAGATCGGTGAACCGGCAAAGGCTCCTGTCGATCCGGGCGTCGGAGGTGACGGCATGTATTCCGGCGACGACGGGGATCTTCAGCATTCTGGCGGCGGGGAGCACCGACGGCACCGGAAGGGGGGTCGTGCAGTGGACGAGCTGAATCCGGTTGCCCCAGAATACACCGCACGCGCCTCCGATCCGCGTGATCGATTCCCACGGCAACGTGCTGTCGGGAGGGGCGCACGAAAGGGGGACGACGGCGAGCCGTTCGTCCCGGGCGGCGCGCTCGAAGGCGCGTCCCTTCGGGACGACGACCGTGACGTGTCGCCCCGCGTCGGCCAGGACGCGCGCCGCGGTGAGCGCCATCCGGTCACCTTCGACCGAATGGTCCGCCTCGCCGTGGACGAGAGCCACCCTTCGGGTGAGGTCATCGCTGTTTCCGTTCCGGCGGCGGTTCATACCCCTAGGATCGGCAGAAAGACGCCGGACAAAAGCGCTCTTTCCGGTATGATTCGTACCATGTTTCCCTCCCCTGACCGGACGGACCGTCGATGAGAATCCTCGTGGTGGAAGACGAGCCGGCTTTACGCTCCGCGCTGGAGGATCTCGTCCGGGGGGAAGGGCACGACGTCGAATCGGTCGCCGACGCCGACTCGGCGACCGAGGCGGGCTGTTCGGACCGCTTCGACCTCATTCTTCTCGACGTGATGCTTCCCGGCGGCAGCGGAATCGATGTCTGCCGCTCGATCCGCGCGGCGCGGCCCGATCTGTTCATCGTGATGCTCACCGCGCGCGGGTCGGAAGACAACAAGGTGAAGGGTCTCGGCGCCGGGGCGGACGACTACGTGACGAAACCCTTCGGTGCGCGCGAGCTGCTCGCGCGGATCGCGTCGGCGGAAAGACGTCTCACCTCCGCGGCGGGCGACGCCGAGGAACTGGAGATCGACGGTTGCCGCCTCGACCTCGGACGGTGCGTCGCCCGTCGGGACGACGACGAGCGCCCGCTCACCGCGAGGGAGGCGGCGATCCTACGGCTTCTTCATCGCCACAGGAAAAGGGGGGTCACCCGCTCCGAGCTTCTTGAACAGGTCTGGCGGGCACCGGGAGATCTCCCGACGAGGACGGTGGACATGACGATCGCGAATCTCCGTTCGAAGATCGAGCAAGATCCGTCGTCGCCGCGCATCGTGGTCACCGTGAAAGGCATCGGTTACGCGTGGGGCGAGCCGTGAGAATCCGCCCGGGGGTCACCGCTCTCGCCGTGATGCTCACCGCGGTGGCGATCACCGTGCCGTGCGCGGCGTGGTATTTCGCCGGTTCACGTTCGGCGCGTCTCGAGGCGGAACAGTCGGTGCGACTCACGCGATTCAAGGCGATGCAGACCGCCACCAGTCTCGCCGAACGGATCGCCGGGCGGCTCGATGTCATTCTCGACGTGGAGTCGCGCCGCCCGGTGTACCAATACCACCACGCCTACCACGACCCGAACAGCAGGTGCGAATGTCAATCGTTGACCCTTTCTCCGCTCGCCGTCGGTCCGGAGGAGGAGATGGTGGAGGCCCATTTCCAGATCGATCCGGCCGGGACGCTCACCATGCCGACACTCGCCGGCGCGCGGAACGGCGATGCACATCACGGCGACGAATGGCTCGAACGGCAAGGCGCGATCCGGGAGCGACTCGAGCAGTCGATCGGGGCGATCCGGCGATCGGTGGAGCGAATCCGCGCCGCCGAGGCGTCCGACCCGAGTTGCGCGCGGCCGTCGGCGACACAGAAGGTTTCCGCACGGGCGCAGGCGGGGAGCGGAGGTGGGACGATGCTCGTCGATGTCGAGGTTCCGCGGTTCACCTGGCACGTCGTCGAGATCGACGGCGATCCTTCACTCGTCGCCCTTCGTGAGATGGAGACCCCCGCCGGCTTGGTGATCCAAGGGTTCATCGTCTCCGCCGCCGGGGTGACGAAATCGATGGAGGGCGCGTATCTTCCCGCCGAGTTCCTTCCCGGATCGGCGCGGGGAGACCTTCCGCCCGATGATGTCATCGCGGGCGTGCCTCTCGACGGCGTGAACTGGATCGTCCATGTGAACGCCACTGACGCAGTGAAGCGCGCCGCCGGCGAGGGAAACGCCCTGGTACGACGTTTCCGGATCCTCTTCACATGGACCACGGGAGCGGCCGTGCTCGCGGGGCTTTTCGTGATCCTCCTCGTCCGCCAGACGGTGCGTCTCTCGATGGAGCGCTCCCAGTTCGCCGCCGCCGCCGCCCACGAGTTGAGAACCCCTCTCGCCGGGATGCAGCTGTACAGCGATATGCTTTCCCAGGGGCTCGGCGACGACGCAAAGCGCGGGGAGTACGCGGCGCATATCGCGTCCGAGGCGAGGCGTCTCGGACGGGTGGTGGCGAATGTGCTCGATTACTCCCGTCTCGAACGGGGAGGGTTCTCGCTCAACGTGGAGCGCGGCGATCCCGGCGAGGCGCTCGACGAGTGTGTCGCCGTACTCCGCCCGGCGCTCGAGTCACAGGGCGCGTCGGTGCGCCTGAACATCGAGCCCGGTTTGCCGCCCGTCCGGTTCGATCGGGACGCCTTCTTCCATATCGTGCAGAACCTCCTCGACAACGCCGGGAAGTTCACCCGCCGGAGCGCGAATCGCGCGGTCGAAATCGATCTTGTCCGGACGGCGGCCGGCGCCGAGCTTCGTGTTGTCGACCACGGGTCCGGTGTTTCCGACGCGATGAAGCCACGCCTCTTCCGGTCGTTCGAAAGGGTGGAGGGTGGAGGGGGACGCGCCCGGTCGGGACTCGGTCTCGGTCTCGTTCTCGTGCGTCGTCTCGCCGAAGCGCAGGGAGGCGGCGTGCGCTACGAGGAGACGGAAGGGGGAGGGGCGACTTTCGTGGTGACCTTCGCTACGTAGGGGCGCCACGGGCGGTTCACCCCGTGTTCCCCTTCCCCGCGTCGTCGTCGGGTTGCAACGCCGCCGGCCGATCTGTTATAATGAAATCGATCTTCTATTGCTGAAAGCGCTCCCGCCAGGAGAATCTGATGAACCCCATGGAACGGTGTCTCCGGATACCGGCCCTCGTCGGGGCCGGCCTTCTTCTGCTCTTCGGCGGTGCGGCGCTTCTCGCGCTTTTCGCCCCCGATTCCTCCCGCGCCACGTCTGGATTCGCTCCGCCGAAAGGTCCCGCCGCGCCGAACGACTGGTTCTTCATGCAGCGCGCCTGGCCCACGGGAAGGATCAGCCCGGCCGCGCGGCTCGCGGCAGTGGAGGATGCGCGTCGTCTCCGTGCGGAAGCGGCCCTCGCGCCGGGAAAGACCGCCGCCACCGACTGGGCGGCCCTCGGACCGGAGAACATCGGCGGGCGGATCACCGACGTGGCGGCCGACCCGCTCGACGCGAACACGATCTACGCGGCGTCGGCGTCGGGCGGCGTCTGGAAGAGCACCGACGGTGGGACGAACTGGTCGTCGATCTTCGACGGCTACGGTTCTCCTTCCATCGGCGCGCTCGCCCTCGATCCGACCGATGCGAATACCGTCTATGTCGGTACGGGCGAGGCGAACCCGGGCGGCGGGAGTGTGGCGTACGGCGGCGACGGCGTGTGGAAGACGACCGACGGCGGAGCGACGTGGACGAACGTCGGACTTGGCGCATCCCGCTATATCGGGCGGATCGTCGTCGACCCGTTGAATGCGTCGAACGTATTCGTCGCCGCGGCGGGTAATCTCTTTTCGAAGAACTCCGAACGGGGCGTCTATCGCTCGACCGACGCGGGCGCCACATGGACGAAAGTGCTTTATGTGTCGGATTCAACCGGTTGTATCGACCTCGCCATCGATCCGGCGAACCCGAGCCGCATCTTCGCCGCCATGTGGGAGAGGATCCGAAAGCCCGACACGCGCGTGTACGGCGGCGTGACGAGCGGCCTCTACCGCTCCGTCGACGGCGGTGCGACCTGGACGAAACTGACATCCGGACTTCCGGGAGGCGCGACGCCTCTCGGAAGGATCGGAGTGGCGGTCTCGCCGTCGAACCCGGCGACGGTGTATGCGATTTTCGCCGATGAGATCGGTTATTTCCTCGGCCTCTACCGCTCGACCGACGGCGGCGACCACTGGTCGACACGCTCGGCGGGCGGTCTCGGTTCGTTCTACTCCTCGTATGGTTGGTGGTTCGGGCGGATCTATGTGGCGCCCACCGACCCGGCGGATCTATGGGCCGACGGCATCTACCTGTATCGTTCCACCGACGGCGGCAACAACTTCTTCGACACCGGGGGGATCATGCACGCCGACCACCACGCGCAGTGGTTCTCCCCTTCGAACCCGAACCTGATTCTCAAGGGAAACGACGGCGGGCTTTACCGGAGCGCCGACGGCGGCGGCGTTTGGGACTTCATCGGGAACATGCCGATCACCCAGTTTTACACGATCGATGTGGATGGCGCCGAGCCGTGGAAAGTGTACGGCGGGACACAGGACAACGGCACCAATCGGACACCTGTCGGGCTTCCGGCGGGATGGGAAACACTCTTCGGCGGCGACGGCCACTATGTGAACATCGATCCGAACGATGCGAACACGATCTACCTGGAGTACCAGTATGGGAATCTCTACAAGTCGGTCGACAACGGCGTATCGTTCTCGTACGCCATGAGCGGAATCTCCGGTTCCGACCGGAAGAACTGGTCCACCCCGGTGGTGATCGACCCGTCGAGCGCCGGGAAGGCTCAGACGACGCTCTACTACGGCGCGAACCGCCTCTATCGTTCGACGAACTCCGCCTCGTCGTGGACGGCGATCAGCGGTGACCTCACGAACGGCAACCCCGGGACGAACGGCGTCACCTTCGGCACGATCACCACCATCGCCGTGGCGCCCTCCGATTCGGCGACGGTTTATATCGGAACGGACGACGGCAATGTATGGGTCACCACCGACCACGGCGGAACATACACGCCGATCTCCTCCGGCCTTCCCGTCCGCTGGATCAGCCGTGTGGCGGTCGACCGGTCGAACGGGGCGATCGCGTACGTCACCCTCTCGGGACTGCGCGACGACGATCCCCTCGCCCACGTCTTCCGCACGACGAATCACGGCGGTACGTGGAGCGACATTTCCGGCAATCTCCCCGACGCGCCGGTGAACGACCTCGTCGTTGATCCCGCCGACCCATCGGTGCTTTATGTCGCCACCGATGTCGGTGTCTACGTCACCGCCGATCTCGGCGCCTCGTGGTCCGCCCTCGGCACCGCGATTCCCGTCGGCGAAGTGGTGACCGACCTCGACATCGCCGACAACGGGAGCGGCCCGGTGCTCTACGCCGCCACATACGGCCGCTCCACGTGGTCGTACGATCTTTCAGCCGCCACGGGCGTGACGGCTGCGGCGGTCGGCTCGGGCACGTCGTCGCCCTCCGCCCGGCTTTCCCTCACCCTCGGCGCGAACGCACCGAACCCGGCACGCGGCGAAACGAGGATTCTCTTTTCCCTGGGCGCGCCCGGGAGGGCCGTTCTCGATGTGATCGATGTGGCGGGCCGGCGGGTGAAGACGCTCGTCGATCGATCGCTTTCCCCCGGTGAGCACGAGGTGGTGTGGGACGGCAGGGACGAAGCCGGCCGGCGGGCACCAAACGGCGTCTACTTCTATCGCCTCGTGTCTTCGGGGGAGCGGCTTTCGCGGAAGATGACCCTTCTTCGATGATCGGCGAAGCGCCGGACACTCGATCGCCGCCCGGCGCTTCCGACGTCGCGGTTCGACTCCCCTTCGCTTCTACCGCACGAAGGTGATCTTTCGGCTTCTCATTTCGCCGTCGAAGCGGAGCACGCTGAAGTACGTTCCAGGCGCGACACCGCGCCCGTTCGAGTTTCGCCCGTCCCACGTGACGATGTGCTCGCCGGCGTCGAGCTGCTCGTCCACCAGTTCGCGCACGAGTCGTCCGGAAACGTCGTGGATCGACACGCTCGCTCTTCCCGCCGCGGGGATGAGGAAGGCGATGGGCGACCCTTCGGCCACCGGGTTTCGCGAGTGGGGATCGAAACCGAAGAAGGCGCGTGTCGGCATCGCTTCACCGGTCGCCACGCCCGTGGTGATCCCCTTGATGATGGTGAACTCGTCGAGTACGGCGCCGAGATCGTCGATGAAATGGGCGTCGAGCCGGTCGGCGTCGACGTCGAGCACGAGGGAACCGAGCTTGTTGAGCGACGTGATCATCACCGGGTGGTTGAGCGAGCCGCCCCCGATCTTCGACGAGCTTCCCGCCACGGCGTAAACGACGCCTTCGTGCGGTCCCGCCCCGAGGGTCGGTTTCACATACGGTCCGCCGCTTCCCACCTTGCCGTCCCCGGCATCGATCTTGTTGGTGTCCTGCAATGAGCTGGAAAAGCCGTAATGGCCTTCGAGGAGGAACGATCGTTCGTACGCGTGGCTGTGTCCCCCCAGAACGAGATCGCACCCGGCATCGTCAAGCACCCTCAGCGCATTATTTCGCATCTGATACATTCTACCGCCGCTGTCGAACGTGTTGTCGGAGTCGTGGGATCCTTTCGTGTACGGCGGATGATGCCAGAACGCGATAGTCCAGTCCTGCGTCGTGGCGGCGAGATCGGCGGTGAGCCAGTTCATCATCGCCCCGCCGATCACCGGGTTCGAACCTTGAGAATCGAGACAGATGAAATGAATGTTTCCGTAGTCAAACGAGTAGTACGCTTCGTCGCCCGACGCGAGCCCTCCCGCCTCCCCCGCCGTGGGAAGGGTGAAGATATCGTAGTAGTCGTTGTTCGCTCCCGTGTAAAGCTGGTCGTGATTTCCCCGCGTCGGCCACACAACGAACTTCTTCAGAAGATCGGGGTACATGTCGAACACGCCCGCCTGGTATTCCGCGTCGGTTCCGGCGTTGTAGGCGTTGTCGCCGAGCATGAGCCAAACATCGGTGTTCGCCGAGCCCGGATAGTTCTTATAGGCGTTTCGGACGTTCGTCGCGTTCCCGTTCGCCGACCCCGAATCGCCGATGATCCAGATTCGGATCGGCGTCTGCGTGCCGGGCGGAGGGGATGTCTTGAAGTGGTGGTTCGCGTCGTCCCCCGCGAGGTCGTACGATGTCGTTCCATACGCATAGTAATACGTGGTTGCGGGGGTGAGGCCGCTGATCGTCAGCTCATGTTCCGTCGTCGCCGTGGCGTCGGTCACGCTGTTCACCAGGCTTCCGGGCGCGGATCCGTAGCGCACGCGGCTGTCGGTGGCCACATCGGTGCGCCATCTCACAGTCATGCTCGTCGGTGTTCCCACTTGGAGATACGGCCCGCGTGTCGGAATGGCGGGGTCGGCGGAGTATCTCAGTTCGGCGTCCCAAACGAGGTCGCTGCTCGATCCGTTCACCTGATGCGCTTCCACGGCGAGAATGTTCGTGCCGTTCTTGAGAAGGGGAATGGACGCCGAGAGATCGACCGCCTCGTATGCGCCCCCCTCGTGGGAGAGCGCCCAGGTGGAGTACGTCACGGCGCCGCTCGGCATCGACTGACGCGTCACTTCGACGCCGTTGATATAGGCCACATATCCATCATCGAAATTGGCGTGGAGCCAAAGGCTCTGAACGGTGGCGGGATTCACCGAAACGTCGAAGGGGATCCTGAAATAGGTGGTGACGTTCTTGTTGGCCGGGTCGCCTCCGAACGAGACGGTTGTGTTGATGTAGTACTCGATATATCCGAGCGGTCCCGGCCCCGCCGCCCAGCCGCTGTCGTCGAAGAGGGTGTCTCTCCACGCGGTGCCGAGATCGGCGCCGGTGTCGTCATATTTCCACGACGACTCTCTCGGCACGGCGACGGTCATCGCCGCCTCCACGGCGGCGGCGGACAGCATGAGAACGAGTCCGGCGGCTAGAATTCGCTTATACATTGGGCGATTCGTCCTTTCCCCTCGGGAGCGCGGTCGATTCTTTCGAGCTCCCTCAGGATGCGCCTTTCGGCTTTCATCGACTTGGGAGCGGATCTTTTCGCGAGGGGGAGCGATGCGATCGAGGCGAGCGCCTCGCTGTATGCGGAAGCGGCCTCCATCCGCCGCCCGGCGAGGGCGAGAATGGCGCCGCGCTTCTCGTCGATATCGGCCTTCAGAATATACTGGCTGTCCATGGCATCGAGCCTTTCGAGCGCTTCGTCGTAGCGGCCCGCCGCCAATTCGAGGTCGATCGCCGGCGTCTCGAGGGTGACCACCGGGCCGAAGCGGCGGATCCCCTCGTCGAGTCCCCGGAGCGCCTCGTCGCGATGTCCCGGTCCGAGGGACAGCTCGAGCTCGGCGCGTTCGATGTAATGGGTGGGCACGGGGCGCGACAGCGTGGCGAGCGCCCGGTCGTACGCTTCGATCGCCTCCGACGATCGCCCGAGCGATCGGAGCGCCCTCGCGCGCACGAGCCACGCATCGCCCCGTTTATCGTCCCGCTCGATGTACCGATCCGCCTCGACAAGCGCTTCGGAGGCGCGATTCTCTTTCAGGTAAAGCTCGCCCAGGGCGAGATGACACTCGTACAAGTCGGAATCGAGGGCGAGGGCATGCCGGTAGTCCTTCTCGGCGGCGTCCTCCTCGAGATGATACGAGTAGAGCGCCCCCCGCCTCAGGTAGAGACGCGCGTTTTCCGGCGATCGACCGATATCGTCCGAAATCTTCGCAATTTGTTCACTGAGGGCGCCGTGGGCCGATATCAGAACAGGCCACACCAGCAGTGCGGCCAGCGCCACGGGAATTCGAATTCTCATGATAGTGCGATTATAACACGATCGGGCGCGTAAGTACAGGGCGGATCACGTCTTCCGGACCGTGGCCCGATTCCTTCTCCACGGGAAACAAGGTGCCTGGTTACGGATTCCGAATCGTGGTGCCGCGTTTCTTTTCCCCGCGAGGATTCCCGCGACGATGAGCGAGAGGCCGGCGACGGAAGAGGGGAGGATCTTCTCCCCCACGACGAAGTGGATCGGAATGAGCGAAAGGAAGGGCGCGAGAAAAACGAGGTTGCTCACCACCGCGGGTCGCCGGGCGAGGCCGATCGCCTTCATCCAGACGAAGAAGGTGAATCCCATCTCGAAGATACCGATCCAGGCGCAGCCGGCGAGTGCGGCGGCGGTGAACGGAGGCCGGCATCCCCGCAAGGCGAGATAAATAGATACATAAAGAAATCCGAAGAAGAAGTTGAGCGCCAGCTTCGGCGCGATCTCCCTTTGGTCTTTCATATTCCGCAGCCAGTAGAACGCCCAGATCACCGAGCTGCCGAGGGCGAGCAGGGCGCCCGGCAGGTTCGTGACGCGTACCGCGGAGAAGTCGCCGCGACCGGCGATGACGAGGACGCCGGCGAAGCTGATCGCCGAGGAGGCGATGTCGCGCACGCGGAGGCGATGGCCGAGCATCGGCGCCGAAAGAAGGAGGAGCACGATCGGCCATGTATAGTTGAGGGGCTGCGCTTCTTGTGCCGGGAGGAGGGAATACGCTTTGAACAGGACGAGATAGTAGAGAAACGGATTGAGGAAACCGTTGAGCGCCGACGGCAGGACGGCGCTGCGAAAATCACGTACCGGGTGAATCGCCACGCGGTTTCTCCGTGCCCCGTCGATAGCGAAGAGGAGAATCGTCGAAAATAGGGAGGAGTAAAAGAGCGTTGCCGCCGGATCGGTCACGCGAAGGGTGAGCTTGAAGGCGGTGGCGACGGTGGACCAGCCAAGGACCGCGGCAAGGGCGTAGAGGACGGCGCGCTTATCGTGTGTCATGGCGGGATGTTACCTGTGATCCGGTGGAAAATCCCGGCCAAAACCGCGATCGCTCCGCGCGCGTCGGCCTCCACTTCAGGATCGCCCGGCCGGGTCGATAAGCGGAACGCGGGGTGAAGTATCCCGACATGCGGACGCTCACCGCCCACCGGCGGCGGCTCCTCGAACGCACGGAAACGGCTCGGGAGGAGAAAACGCGATGAAGATCCTGATCGCTGAAGACGACCTGGTCAGTCGGAAGATGATGTTGAAGATGCTCTCCCGGTACGGAGACTGTCACCTCGCCGAAGACGGCGCCGAGGCGCTCGAACAGTTCCGCGCCGCCCTCGGCGACGGCGAACCGTACGACCTGGTGTTTCTCGATATGATGATGCCCAATATGGGCGGACAGGAAGTGCTCGACGGGATTCGCGAGGCGGAAGAAGCCTCCGGTTTCGGCGAGGATGACGCGGCCCGCGTGGTGATGACCACTGCCCTCGATGACTCCCGGCACGTGGTGGATGCGTTCAACAGCCGCTGCGACGGCTACCTCGTCAAACCGGTCGATCCCGCCAGGATGAACGACCAGCTCTCCAGCCTCGGAATCCTCTCGGAAAGCTGATTCGCGCCGCGCACGGTTCCGCGTGGAACGGCGCAGGACGCGCCCTCTTTCACCCGATCTTTCCCGCTCAGAACCAGGCCGCGTTCGTATCGGGCCGTTTCTTTTCGTCACCGGCCGGCGGCGACGCGCCGAACGGCCGAATCGCCCCGCCGGACACGGAGTCGTTGTAAAGGGGGCAGGCGCTGAACTCGCGCTCAGCGAGACAACGATTCCGAAGTTCTCCCAGCGTGGGCAGGAAGGGGTGGCGGAGGCACGACGGGGATTCGCATGTGCGGACCCTCGCCGCGTACGACGACCGCTTCGCCTCGTGCAGGTAAGGACAGGCCACCGAACTTTCCCCAAGGGGTGATCCGCTCCCGCCTGAACCGACCCCCGATCCACCCCGCGCTCCACCGGTACACGGCGGGCTCATCGCTCCGCATTGAATATAGCTCGGTTTCATTGGAATGTCACTTCGGGCCGGCATTCCTTCATCGGCGTGTTTCGTCGATGATCCTATCGACGAGCATGGCGAGCTCAGTTCCCTCTTCCGGGATCGCGTAGAGGCCGATCTCCTCTTCCTCCACGCGGTATGCCGTGGCCTGCACTTCCGCATCCATGAAGAGCGGCGTGATGTAGGCGGGAGGGAAGACGATGAGCCACCAGTGTTTCTTGCACCGGGGGCGCGGGCCGCTCCCGTCGCGCCACTGGATGTCGCCGATGGCGTTCGCGTTGATTTCCTTCGCCGCGTTGATCATCCGCCACACGGCGGGCCTCGTGGCGTATTCGCACCCCTCCCAGATCGGGCCCCGGTGTTCTCCCTTCACGACGCCGACCTTCACGGCGTCGATCGATCCGGTGCGAACGTCGAAGTCGGAGAACTCCTCGTAGTTGAGCGACGAGTAGTGGGTCGAGCAGCCACCGAGAAGCAGCGCGGCGGCGGTGACGAGGAGAATGTGCGGATATCGCGGCATGGCCCTACCTCCGTGACAAAGCGAATACGCCAGGGTTTTCCTTCTTTCTGTCTATCGGCGGGAAGGGACGAAAATTGGAGTGGATTCGATCGATCGGGCCCGGCCGGAGACCCCGGGCGTGCCGCGCGCCGTAAAATGTTGAAAAAAAGAGCGTTACGGATTTAGGGTGCTCGGCGATTCCGTAATAACTGCCTATTTGCACCGCGGTATGTTATAATGAATGCGTATTATGTTCTTTACATCTTGACCCGACATTGCCGAAAGGGAGCTGCACCATGCGTAAATCGATCGCGGGATTTCTCCTTGTCCTGTTCTTTTGCGGAGCGGGAATCGCCGAAGATATCACCCTGGTGGATTGGAACATCCTCAACTATCCGGGAAGCACCGGCGCCGCACGGGATCCCGAATTCCGGACGGTGCTCACCGACATCGGGCCCGATATGCTGCTCGTCCAGGAGATACTGAGCCAGGCGGGGGTGAACAGCTATCTCGCGAATGTGCTGAATACGATCGAGCCGGGCCAATGGAGTGCCGCGGCATTCGTCGACGGTCCCGACACCGACAACGCGCTCTTCTATCGCACCGCCTCGTTCACCGAGGTGTCGAGCGGAATCCTACCGACGGCGCTTCGGAATATCGGCTGGTGGCAGATGCGCTTCAATTCGACCGGTGATGAGTTCCGCATCTACTCGGTTCACCTGAAAGCGAGCACCGGAAGCACGAACGAGGCGAAGCGCCTTGCGGAATGCCAGATTCTGCGGGCCGATCTCGATGCTCTTCCCGCGGGGACGTCCTTCATTTTGGGCGGCGATCTGAATATCTATACGAATACCGAATCGGCGTATCAGCTTCTCCTGTCGGCCGGCGCCGGGCAGCTGAACGATCCGATCAACCAGTCGGGAAACTGGCACAACAACGCGGCGTACGCCCTTTATCACACGCAAAGCCCGAGGGTCACTCAGTTCGGCGGAGGTGCGAACGGCGGGATGGACGATCGATTCGACCAGGTATTGGCGAGCGGCGACCTTCTCGACGGCACCTGGCTCGATCTCCTGCCGGCGACGTATGTCGCGTACGGCAACGACGGTGCGCATTTCAACCAGGCGATCAACGCGGGGACGAACGGCGTCGTATCGCAGGCGGTGGCCGACGCGATCCACAACTCTTCCGACCACATCCCGGTGGTGGTCACCCTCTCGTCGCCGGCGGCTACCACGGTGGCGCAGATCGTTCCGGTACTGCCGTCGGCGCTCACCGTGGCGCCGAACCCGTTCAACCCGACCACGTCGATCCGATACAGCGTGAACGCTCCGGGCCGCGTCTTCCTCGGCGTCTACGACCCCACAGGGCGGCTCATCACCACGCTGACCGACGCCGTCCGGCCGGAAGGGGAATTCTCCACCACCTGGGACGGCCGGAACGACCAGGGACGTTCGGTGGCGGGCGGCGTCTACTTCGCCCACCTCCGCGCGGGGGGCGACGTGACCACCACGAAGATGGTGCTTATTCGTTAGCGCGGACCGACCGATTCGACGATCGTATTCCGAGGCCCCGGACTTTCGAGTCCGGGGCCTTGCGCCATTCCCGATCGATTCGTAACCTATGTAGGTAATGGAATCGAGGGACGGCCCGATCGGATCGGTCGTGATCGCGGAGCGCCGCGGGCCGGTCGGGAGAGGTGGGTCCGAACGCCCCGGCGAGGTGCGTCCGGATCTTTTCTTTGTGGGGCAGACGTGGAGAGCGGAACTTTCATTTCACCGCTGGAGCAGACGAGGGATCATCTCCGTGCGATCATCGGCGGCGAAACGACGCTCCTCGACTCGCCGGTGGAGATCTCCTCGCGTCCCCACGACTGTTTCTCGCTCGCCCCAGGAGAGGTGGATGTGGTGGAGGAGTGGCTCGTCGAGGCGGCGCTCTCCTCGTCGCGCGGCGAGTCAGTCTGTTCCTTCCCCTGCTCGTTTCGCGGCAACGTGGGCGACGTGATCGCCCTTCCTCTGGACGACGGGCGGAACCGCGCTCTTTTCGTCGCGTGCGTCAACGCTCTCGCGAGGGAAGTGAAGCTCGTCGAGCACACTCTTCACTGCGGCGATGAAGAGCGGGCGCAGTGCGGCGCCGATCTCGCGAAGACACTCCTTAGGCGTTTCGGATGGATTCGTGTCGGCATGATCGGGTTGAATCCGCTCCTTTCCGAACGGCTCGTCGAGACGTTCGGCGCCGAGCGCGTCCGGATCGCGGCCGCCGTCTCTTCCCAAGCGGGGAGGATGCACGCGGGTGTCGACGTGTGGGATCGGTCGCGCACCGCCGAGTTGATCCACCGTTCCGACTTGGTACTCTTCACCGGCGCCACGCTGGTGAACGGCACGTTCGACTCGATCTGGCGGCAGATCCAGGAGGAAGGGAAGGATTACGTCGCCTACGGCAACACGTTCACCGGCATCGGCAGGTTGATGGGTGTCGAAGGGATCTGTCCCTTCGCCCGGTAGCGCCCGGAGATCGGCCGCCCGCGTGCCGGCCGCGAGGCGCCCCCCTTCCCCGCGAAGTGCTATTCCATCCCGAGAGCCTTCTCGAAGAACGCCAGGCGGTCGGTCGCGTCGGCGATGCGAAGGCTCGTCGGTTTGCCCGCGCCGTGGCCCGCTTTTTTCGTGATCCGGATGAGCACCGGCGCCTCCCCCGCCTGGGCCGCCTGCAGCGCGGCGGCGAATTTGAACGAGTGGCACGGCACCACGCGGTCGTCGTGGTCCGCGGTGGCGATCATCACCGGCGGATACGCGACGCCCGGCTTCACGTTGTGGAGCGGTGAGTACGCGTAGAGATACTTGAACTGTTCCGGGTCGTCCGAACTTCCGTAATCCGATGTCCACGCCCAGCCGATGGTGAACTTCTGGAAGCGGAGCATGTCGAGGACGCCCACGCCGACATAGACCGCGCCGAAGAGATCGGGCCGCTGCACGAGGCACGCGCCCGCCAGAAGACCGCCGTTGCTCGCGCCGCCGATGGCGAGCTTCGGCGTCGACGTGTATCCTCGATCGATCAGGTATTCGGCGGCGGCGATGAAATCGTCGAATACATTCTGCTTGTTTGCGAGCATCCCCGCTTCGTGCCATTTCGCGCCGTATTCGCCGCCCCCTCTCAGCGCCGGAACGGCGTAAATTCCGCCCCGGTCGATCCACTCGAGGTTGGTGATGGAGAATCCCGGATCGAGGATCACGTTGAAGCCGCCGTAGCCGTAGAGGTAGGTCGGGTTCGATCCGTCCATCGGAATCCCCTTCCGGTGCACGATAAACATCGGGATCCGCGTGCCGTCGCGACTTTCGTAGAACTCCTGTTTCGTGACGTACACTTCCGGATCGACGCCGATCTCCGAAGCCTTCAGGACGCTGAGTTCATTCGTTTCGATATCAAATCGATAAAGTGTCGACGGCCGCGTGAAGGAGACGAAGCCGAAGAGGCAGTCGCCCCCCGCGCTTTCGCCCGTGAGCCTCCTGACGCTTCCGGTTTCGGGCAAAGGAACCTCGCGGACGAACGTCCCATCGAGGCGGTGCACGGTGACGCGTCCCTTCACGTCGACGAGGGAACTGATCACGAAGCGGTCGCCGGCGACGACCGCCTCCTTGATGACACCTTCCCCCTCCGGTACGAGTTCACGCCATCGTTCCCTCTGGGGATGTTCGATGTCGACGGCGATGATCCTCTTGTTCGGCGCATCGAGATCGGTGAGAAAGTAGAACACCGTTCCCGTGTTGCCGACGTACTTATACGCCGCGTCGAAATCGTCGAGCAGGCGGATCACCTTCATCGGTTCTTTTTCCAGATCGATGTAGTGAATTCGCGTCCGCTCGTCCGAACCCTGCCAGACGGAGATGACGAGAAAGCGGCCGTCATCGGAAACTTGGGGCTCGAAGCCGAGTTCGGGCGCGTCGGGCCGCTCGTGGATGAGCACGTCGGCGGACTGCTCCGTACCGAGCGCATGGTAGTAGATTTTCGGAAAGCGGTTCGTCTCTTCGTACGTGGCGCCCTCGGAGGGAGCGTCGTAGCGGCAGTAGTAGAAGCCTTCGCCGTCGGCCGCCCACGTGGCGGGGACGAACTTGATCCATTCGAGACGGTCGGGAAGATCCTCACAGGTGGAAAGATCGCGCACGTGAATCGTCTCCCAGTCGGAGCCGCTCGCCGCCCGGCCGTAGGCGATGTAACGACCGTCGTGGCTGACCGAAAGGTAGCTGAGCGCCACCGTGCCGTCTTCGGAAAAGAGGTTCGGGTCGATGGCGACCTTCGCCTCACCGCCGGGGGTGTCCTGGACGTACATGACGGATTGGTTCTGAAGCCCGTCGTTCTTCCGAAAAAAGTACCGCCCACCCGCGCGAAGAGGAGCGCCGTAGCGGACGTAGTTCCACCTTTTCGTCAGCGATTCGCGGACCTCCTCCCTCGCCGGGATTTTCGCGAGATACTCCTCTGTGAGCCGGCTCTCCTCGTCGACCCACCGGCGCGTCTCGTCGCTGTCGAGATCCTCGAGCCAGCGGTACGGATCGGCCACCATAGTGCCGTGGTAGTCATCGGTTACGTCGCCTCTTCTCGCCTCGGGATAATGGAAAGTTCCCGCCTCGACCGAAGAGACCGGCTGCACGAGGGAAAGAGGGAGAAAGAGAAGGAGGGGGAGGGCGAAGAGAATCGAACGCTGCGGATTTCGTTTCATCAGAAAACTCCATTATTTCAAGAAGGGGCCCGTGGCACACGACCGGTGGGCCGGATTATACCACGTTGATCGCGCCGGTCGTCACCGTCACGAACCGGCGGTGGATACCTTGATCAAGTTCGTCCTCCCCTGTTCGCTCAAGGGAAGGCCGGCGGTGATCACGACGTGGTCTCCCGGCTTCACCATGCCGGTGCGGAGGGAGAGCTTCGTAGCGTGCTTCTCGATCGCTTCGAGAGAAAGGCCGCTCTCCATGGAGAGGGGGAGGCACCCCCACACGAGGGCGAGCCGGCGGCGCGTTCCTTCCTCCGGCGTGAGCGCGATGATCGGCCGGCCGGGACGGTACTTCGCCACGAGACGGGTGGTGCTTCCCGACTGGGTGCACGTGAGGATCGCCGCCGCGCCGATCCGTTTCGCCATGTCGCATGCCGAGTACGCCACAGCTTCATCGGTGCCGAGCGCCGTGGAGGCGCTGTAGTGACTCGCCCATGCGTCGAAGGGGAAGATCCGCTCCGTCTCGGCGGCGATACGCGCCATCGTTTCCACCGTCTCCACAGGGTAGCGGCCCACCGTCGTTTCCTCGGAAAGCATGACCGCGTCGGTGCCGTCGAGAATCGCATTCGCCACGTCGGTCGCTTCGGCGCGTGTCGGCCTGGGGCTGTCCACCATCGACTTGAGCATCTGTGTCGCCGTGATCACCGGCTTTCCGGCGCGGTTCGTCATTTCGATGATCCGTTTCTGTACGCGGGGGACTTCCTCCAGGGGGATCTCCACGCCGAGGTCTCCCCGGGCGACCATGATTACATCCGCCTCTTCGATGATTGCATCGAGATTGTCGAGGGCTTCGAATTTCTCGATCTTCGCGATGATCGGCGCCACGCCGCGCGCACCGGTCATGAATCTCCTGGCGTTGCGGATCTCGTCGGCGCTCAGCACGAAGGAGAGCGCCACATAATCGACATTCTCTTCGAGTCCGAACCGGAGGTCGTCTTCATCCTTCTTCGTCAGGTTCGGTGCACTGATCGTCCTGCCCGGGAGGTTGATCCCCTTGTGGGAGGAGAGCGATCCGCCGACGATCACTTTGCACCGGATGTCGGCGCCGTCGATTTCAATCACTTCGAGACGAAGAGAGCCGTCGGCGAGGTAGATCGCGTCGCCCGGAGCGACATCGCCGGGAAGATCTTTATAGGTGACGGAAACTTCCCGTTCATTCCCATCCACCGGCCTCGTAGTGAGGGTGAATTCGCTCCCTTCGAGGAGGCGAACCGAGCCGGCCGCCATCGACCCGGTGCGGATCTTCGGTCCCGCGAGGTCCTGCAGAACGGCAACCGACGTGTCAAGACGGCGGGCGATCTCCCTCACGTCGCGGATCACGTTGCCGTGTTCGTCGTGGGTGCCGTGCGAGAAGTTGAGGCGCGCCACGTTCATGCCGGCGCGGATGAGCCGCTCGAGTATTTCGGGAGGACGCGATGCCGGCCCGATGGTGCAGACGATCTTCGTCCGGATCATTTCGTTTCCCCTTTCTCGAGGTGCCACGCTTCGAGCAGCCCCCGTTCCCGTGCCGCGTCGATTCCCGCGCGCCACGGTGTGCCGGCCGGCCGGCGACCGATCCAGTCGAGCGTGGCGCGCACCGTCTCCTCCACGGGCCGGAACGTGAGTCCCTTCGCGCGAGCCCTGTCGTTGGTGATCGCGTAGAACCCGCCGTTCTCCCGCTTCGATTCGTCCACATAAAGAGGCATGTCGGACCACTCGGCGATGCCCCGCGAGGCGAGGAACTCCCATGGGACCCAGGTGATTTTCGGGTCGGAGCCGCTCACGCGCGCCGACAGGCGGAGGAGTTCTTCCATGGTGGGACGCTCGGCGGGGCCGGCGGCGTTGAATGTTCCCGTGGCGCCCTCTTCGATCAGCCGGACGGTCCATTCGGCGAGATCGCGCACATCGATGAATTGGAGCCGCCGGTTCGGCGTGCCCGGCGCGAGCACTTCGCCGCCGCGCGACACGCGCCACGGCCAGTAGGTGAAACGATCGGTCGGATCGTTCGGGCCGACGATCAGCCCGGGTCGGATGATGAGCGCCCTTCCATCCATCGTTTCGACCGCCGCCTTCTCGCAGAGCGCCTTGAGCGGACCGTACGTTTCCCCGGTGATCTCCTCGATCGTCTCGTCTTCGATCGTGCCCGTCGAGGCGCTTTCATCCACACCGTCGCGACTCACGTCGTCGTACACCGAAATCGAGGAGATGAAGGTGTATTGTTGAACGGCGCCGGCGAGGGCGGCCGTCGAGAGGCGGACGATTCGGGGAAGGTAAGCGCACGTGTCGACGGCGGCGTCCCAGACGCGCCCTTCGAGAAGGGAAAGATCGGTTTCACGGTTTCCGAGGATCCGGTTCGCGCCGGGGAAAAGATCCGCGCCCGTCTCGCCCCTGTGGAAAAGCGTGACGTCGTGATCCCGGGCGTGAGCCGCCTCCACTATGGCGCGGCCGAGGAAACGGGTACCGCCGAGGATCAGGATGCGCATGAACGGGAACTCCCTGGATCGTGTCGGGAAGCGGCGCCCCTCGGAGTGGAGCAGAGCCGTTTCCGCGATGAAGCGTGAAAGTACAACGGCCAGTATGGATCGGGCGATCCGGGATTACAAGGGAGAGAAGCGTTCCTGCCCCGGCTTGACATGCGCCCGCGACCGACCGACACTGGAATCCGGCTGTTCCGCCGTCGTGAGAGCGCGGCCTGTCCGGGGAGATCAACTTGAAGCGTATATTGATATTCGTGCTTCTCGGCGTGATCTTCGCGGTGGCGCTCCTCTATGGGACGCTGAAGATCGTGGCCACGCCGGAGCGGGTGCGCTCTTTTTTCGCCGGCGAGGCGGGGAATGCGCTCGGTGTGGAAGTGTCGGTCGGCGGCGTCTCCCCTTCGATCTTCCCCCCCGGAATCCGCGTGACCGGTCTGGAATTCCGCGACCCGTCGATCCTGCCCGATGCACCGATCGCTTCCCTCGCCGAGGGGCGTTTCTCCCTCAGGATCGCGCCGCTCCTTTCGAAGCGGATCGAGATGTCGGGCGCGGCGCTGATCTCCCCGGAGATCACGATCGTTCGCGATGAAGATGGGAAGCTCCTTCTCCCCGGCGCGCGAACCGGGCGCAGCGAGGGAGAAAGCACCGGCGCCGCCGGTCGCACCGCGCCGCCCCGGAAGAAGAAAGGTGCCGGCGATTTCGCATTTCTTCTTTCCGCCGGAACGATCCGGGATGGTTCGATCCATATCATCGATCGGAGGGGCGCGGAAGAGATCGGAGTCGAGAAGATCGACATGGAAAGCTCTCTTCGCGTCACGGGGGGCGGCACTCTCGTCGAGGCGAAAGGGGAGATCGATATCGGTGTCGTCCGTTCCGCGGCGCTCGCTCGCGCCGGCGGTCCCGGCGAGGTGAAGGATGTCCGGATCGTTCACGAATTGACCGTCCACCCGGAAGAGGAGCGGATCAGCATCGAGTCGATCCGCGTCGCCCTCGGCGGCGTGGAGCTTCCTCTTCGGGGGGAACTCACCGGTTTCGAGGGGCCGCCCCGGTTTCGATTCGCGCTCGACCTCGGCGGCATCGATGTGAAGAGCGCCGGCTTTCCCGAGACGATTCGAACTCTTCGCGGCGCGGTGGAGGCGACCGAAAAGGGCGTGACGCTGCGGGAGGTGTCGGCCGAGATCGGTGGGGAGACGCTCCGTGTCGACGGGGAACTTCGCGACTACGCGGCGCCCGATGTGGAAGGCGCTTTTCGCGGCGCGATCGATCTGGCGGCGGTGACCCGTACCGGGCTGCTGCCCGAGGGGATCGATCTCGGCGGGCGTGTCGATATCGACGTCCGCGCGGCGGGACCACTCGCGTCGCCCGATGACATCGAACTGGGGGGAAGGGTAACGGTCACCGGCGGGAGCGGGACGTTTCCCGGTATGGCGGTGCCGGTGAGCGCCTTCTCGGCGGTGGCGCGACTCGACGGAAAGCGGATCGACGTCGATTCGATCCGGTTATCGGCGGGGCGCTCGACGATCCGGGGCATGCTGCGTTTCAACCATCCCTTCCAAATGCGCGGGTATTTCAACCTCTTCGTGAGCGCCTCCTTCCTCGATCTCGACGAACTCTTCCCGCCCGCCGACACGGCCGCCACCTCCGGGCCCGGAACCCCAGTTGCCACAACTGCAGCGGGCAACGCCACCGCCTCTTCCACCGCCCCCCCGGTGCCGATCATCCCCCCGATCCCCGGCTTCGGAGGTCGCGGCACGATCAAGGCGGACACCCTCCTCACCGGCGGGAACCGGCTCGAGGGGGTGACCGTCGACTTCAACGCCGACGGCGAACTTGTGCGGATGACTCTCACCATAAAGCGCGGGCTCTTCGGTGAAGTGATCATTCGTGATGCCGCATCGGATCTCGATGTCAGGGAAGAGGGAATCGATGGGAAGATCTCCGCGGCCACCGCGGACTCCGGGCCGCTCCACCTCACCGGCGTGAAGGGCGACCTCCGGGTCACCCCGGGCGGCGTGGTTCGCCTGAGCGATGTCGAGGCGGAGGCATACGGCGGCACCGTCACCGGCGACGTGACCGTCGATCTCACCGATCGGCGCGAGTCGCTCTTCCGGTTCGATGTGGATGCTTCGGGTCTCGACGCGAACCGTTTCCTTTCGAGCATCACCCCGGTGAAGAACGTGCTCTACGGGACGCTCGACATGAAATCGAAATGGGAAGGAAGGGGCCTTGAGCCGGAGGCGTTTCTGAAGAACCTGACCGGGTCGGGGAATGCCGTCACCACGGGCGGCGAGTTGAAGAACCTGGAGGCGATCAACGGCGTCGCCGATCTTCTCGGCATCGGGGAACTGAAGGAGCAGAAGTTCCGCTCCCTCCACTCCGGTTTCCGCGTCGAGAACGGGCGTTTCTCCACCGATGAGGTCACCATGAAGAGCAGCGCCGCCGAATGGCTCGCGTCGGGCTCGGTCGGCTTCGACGGTTCTCTCGACTACGCGATCACCGCCACCCTTTCGCCCGGTGCGTCGGAGCGGCTGAAGGAAAAGACATCGTCCCTTTCCTCTCTATTCGCCGATGAAAAAGGGCGCGTCGTGCTCGACCTTCTCATCAAGGGGAACACGAAGAAGCCGGAAGTCTCTTATGATATGAAGAAAACCGCGTCACGCGCCGGCCTCGGCTCGATCCTCGACGCCATCGGCGGGGGCGGTTCGATCCAGGGGGCGCTCGACATGCTCTTCGGCGGAGGAAAGAAGAAGGACAAGCCGGCCGGGGAGAGCGATCCGAAGACGACTCCGCCCGACGGAAAGTGAAGCGATGAAACGGGAAAACGCGATCATCGACGGCGCCGGACCGGTCGGTCTCGCGTGCGCCCCTTCGGCGAAGGGGAGCGGTCACCCTCCCGGCCGGTCGGCATCGAACGGTTCCACTTCCACGCGGGCGTCGTTGAATGTGGCCGCGCCCGTCACGGTGGTAACGTCGCCGGGCGCGAGGACGTTGGCGGTGAAACCGTTCATCGTCGACCGCCGCCAGAGTCCCTTGTGAATCGCCACGACGCCGGGCCTTATATCGCCGGAGAGCTTCGCGAGAAGCACCACCGATCCTCTCCGGTTATGGACCCGCACGATGTCTCCCTGCGCGATCTTCCGCGCGGCGGCGTCTTCGGGGTGGATCGTCACCGCGGCGATCCCCTTTTCCCGCTCCCCGAAGGTCGACGAGATCGTCCGCGGGCTCGACGGGGAGATGAGCGCCAGGGGGAAGTTCTCGTCGTCAAGAGCGATGTAGTCGTAGAGGCGCTCGCCGAGCGAAGCGGGGAAGAGATCGATCTTCCCGTCCGGGGTGCCGGGAAAAACGGTGCGAAACGGCACCGGGTGTTCGCCCGGGAAGTCGAAGACGAGGCGATTTCCCGCGGGTGACGAGGCATCCGCGCCCGCCGTGTCGATTTTGCCGCGCACCGGGTCGCCGACGGCGCCGGTCACACGGCGCACCCGTTCCTCTTCGCTGAGGGAAAAAATCTCGTCGTCGAAACCGAAGGCGCGTCCGAGAAGGGCGAACAGCTCGCCGTTCGATTTCGCCTCCCCCGAGCGGTCGATCGCCGCGCCGGCGTACGTGTAGCCGTACCACCCGTAGCTTCGCTTCAGCTCGCCGTGCTCGAGAAACGTCGTCGCCGGGAGGACGATGTCGGCGAACCGGGCGGTGTCGGTCATCACCTGGTCGGACACCATCGTGAAGAGATCCTCTCGGAGGAGACCGTCGATCACTTTTCCCTGGTCGGGCATGGTGGCGGCGGGATTGCAGTTGTAGACGAACAGCGCGCGGACCGGCGGGTCGGCCGGCACGGGGGGATCGCCGAGGATGGCGCCCAGGCGGCACATGTTGAGCCGCCGCGTCTTCGCCGCCGGCACGCCGATCGCCTTCTCGCCGTCGTACCGGTAACCCCGGCTCGTCGAGAGGATGTAGCCGTCCCCTCGCCGGCCGAAGCGCCCCGTCACCGCCGGAATCGCCAGGATGGCGGCGATCGCCGACTCACCGTTCCGGTTCCTCTCGACGCCCCATCCGCACCGGATGATCGCCCTTCGCGCGGCGGCATACTCCTCCGCCGTCTCCCGGATCGTCCCGGCGTTCACCCCAGTGACGGCGGCAGCTTTTTCCGGCGGATACTTTCGTGCCTTCGCGAGCAGCTCTTCGAAACCGGCGGCGTTCGCCTCCAGGAACTTCATATCCAAAGAGCCACGCTCTTCGAGACAGGCGATCATCGACAGGGCGAGCACCACGTCGGTGCCGGGGAAGACGGCGATGTGCCTGTCGACCAGGCTGTCGGAAAGCGTCTTCCTCGGATCGATGAGAGTGATTTTCGCCCCTTTCCCCTTCGCTTCCTTCAAGAAGGGGATGATGTGAATGTTGCTCGCCCGCGGGTTGCCGCCCCAGATGATGATCCGATCGGCGAAGGCGACGTCGGTGATATCGGCGCACGGCATGTCGCCGTAGAGCGCCGTCGCGGCGGCCGTTGTCGGCGCGGCGCATACGGTGCGATCGAGCCGCGATGCGCCGAGGCGGCGGAAGAACGCCGCGTCGGTGAGCCGGTCGGTAAGCAGACCGTTCGAGCCGCCGTACGAGAAGGGAAGAATCGCCTCCCCCCCCGACTCGGAGCGCACCCGTTCAAGCCGCCGGGCGATCGTCGCGATCGCCTCGTCCCACGTGATCTCTTCGAAGCGGCCGCTTCCTTTCGCACCGGTGCGCTTCATCGGATGGAGAAGGCGCTCGGCGCCGTAGAGGCGGCGGGCGAAGTCGCGCACCTTCGAGCAGATGAAGCCGCCCGTCACGGGGTGGAGTGCGCCGGCGTCGATCTTCACTGCGCGGCCGTCGCGGACGGTGACGTCGAGAGAGCATGTGTCGGGGCAATCGAGAGGACATACGGCATGGCGACGTTCGTGATCCATAGATTCGAATATGCCCCGGCGTGCCCGGCGCCGTCAATCGAGGCGCTCGTTTCCCTCCGTTTCGTGGTGTATGATCCGCTCGATGAGCGACCCTCTCTTCATAATCTCCGGAGTGCTCTTCCTATCGATGGCGGTGCTCGCCGCAGGGCGGGCGCGCGAGCAGCCGGATCGCCCCGGAAGATACGCCGCGGGTCTTCTCCTCTTCGCGCTCATCCAGTTCGTGCCCGTTTTCTTCATCAATACCCTCGTCGGCGCCGTCGCCGGAGACGAGCAGCGCGCCGCCGGGGCGATCGATGCCGCCATACTCATCAACCTGGCGAACAATATCCTTCGACTATCACTCCTCTTCCTGCTCCTTCACAGGTGGAGTCGCCTGATCACGAAAACGATCGATCGCGCCCTCCTCCCCGTGAGCTTCGCCTGCCTCTTTCTCGGCATCGCCGGGGTGGCCGGTCTCTCGTTCGCCGGGATCGCAATCGCCTTTTTCGTGGCGGTACGTTCCGACTGGTGCGACCGTATCGGCGGCGGCCGCCGCTTCGTCGCCTTCCTCGGTTCGTTCGCCGCCGCTCTCTTCCTCCTTCCTATCTACCAGGCGCCGATCGCCCTCGAGCCGGCCGTCGCCGGCAACGTGAACGGCCTGTTCGCCATTTCGACGTTCATCGATATCCTCGACGGCGCGTCGCCTTTCGCTCTTCGGATCGCCCGGCTCACCTGCGCCGCACTCGTCGCGATCCTCGCCGTCGGGACGATCCTGTGGACCATGGCGATCGTGACGCTCTACAAGCTGATGGTGCCGAGGCTCCGGCTGCGCGCCCTCCGGTTGAAGCGCCGATTCACGGTAACCTATTCGCTGATCATCCTGCTGCCCGGAATCTTCTCCCTCGCGGCGGCGCTCGTGGCGATCTACATGGGCGTGGGCGCACACAAATCGTCGCTCGCGCGACGGTGGATCGACGAGACGATCGAGCGGGATATCGATGCCGCGGGCATACTCGCGAAGCAGGTCCTCGGGGAGGAGATCTCCGGTGCGGACAGGGTCGCGCCGCCGCCTGGAACCACCCCATCTTTTTCGGAGGATCGTCGATTCGTGATTCGCGAAACCGATCCCGGTGGTGCCGTTGCCGTGTCGCTCCCCGAGGATTCGCTCCCCGATACGATTGTGGCGAACGCTCTTTTCAGGAGCACCCGCAACGACACGGCGGCGGGCATGCTCCTGGCGGATGGTCGGCTGTATCTTGCATGCGAGGTGTCCGTCGAAGGGACGGACGAGGTGCCGCGTCGCGTCACGGTGGAGACATACCGCGTCATCGATGAGCCGTTTCTCACCGCGTGGGAGGAAGATGTATGGTGCGGCATCGAACTTCGCACCCTCCCGGAAACGGTGATCCGGGGATCGGGAATCACCCGTGGTTCCTCGTTGCAGTGGACGTCATCGCCCGTGGTCGTGTCCGGTTCTCCGCCGGCCGGTTCATCCGGCGACACCTTTCTCGATAAGGCGCGTGAGATCTCGAGGAGCTTCTTCCCCCACGGCGAATGGCTCCACTATGACGGCGAAGAGGAGCGCGGCGCCATACTGCTCACCTTGTCCACGTCTCTTCGATCTATCTTAGGTGAATCGTTCAGGCAGGAAGCGTTCGTGTTCATGCAGGGCCCCGCTCTCGGTGTGCTGCTGGTGGTGCTCTTCCTTTTCGGCACCGCCATGCGGATCGTCGTGGGAACGGGGCGGGGAATCGTGAGCGGCCTGATCGAAGATCTCGACGACCTATACGCCGGTGCCGAGCGCCTGGGGAGCGGCGACCTCGACCACAAGGTGCCGGTGCGTGGAAAAGACGAAGTGGCGGGGCTATCGGCGGCGTTCAACGAGATGGGAGAGAACCTGAAGCGTCACCAGCGCGACCTGATCGAGAAGGAGCGCCTCGAGGCCGATCTCGTCATGGCGCGACAGATTCAGCAGAGGCTCCTTCCGCAGTCGCCTCCCCATCCCGAAAGGCTCGACGTGGCGGGAGTGTCGATTCCGAGCAGGGAAGTGGGGGGCGACCTCTTCTACTTTCTCGATCTGCCGGGCGGTCTTTTCGGCGTGGCCATCGGCGATGTTTCGGGGAAGAGCGTCCCGGCGGCGCTGCTCATGTCGAATGTGCTCGCCGCGCTGAAAATGGAGGCGCTCCACGAGTCGCGCGCCGCGAAGAGCCTCGCCCACATGAACGATCTCGTGGCGGACCAGGTGGAGCCGGGACGGTTCGTCACATTCTTCTACGGTGTCATCGATCCGCTGTCGGGCCTGATGCGCTACGCATGCGCCGGGCACAATCCGACGCTCGTGGTCGGCGCCGGAGGATCGGAGCGATGGCTGACCGAGGCGGGGCTCCCTCTCGGCGTGCTGCCCGGGAGCGATTACGCGCAGGCGGAGGAGCGGCTCGACCCGGGCGATGTGCTCGTGCTCTACTCCGACGGCGTCACCGAGGCGGAGCGTGCGCCGGCGGAGCGCGCGGGCGTGACCGCCGGCTCGGAGGAGGAAGAAGACCCGGTCTTCTTCGACGAAGAAGGTCTCCTCGAGGCGGTGCGCTCGAGCCGTGCCGGGACCGCCGCGGAAATCCTCGAATCGGTGCTCGAAGCGGTGCGCCGGTTCACCGGCGGAGCGCCGGCATCGGACGACCTGACCCTCGTCGTCGTGAAAGTCGCAGACGATCCGGTTTCAAGCGGCTCCGGCGGGCCGCCTCCGCCGTAAGATCCCTCCCATCCCCGCCACTCACTTCCGGAAGCAGTGGATTCGCATATACCCCGACCTCCCCCGGCAGGTGAGAAGTTGCGGCCGGCTCTCCCGCTCCCGATCTGCGCGTCATTCGTCATGCCGGACGCCCTTCCGGCCCTGGCCGGCGCATGGCCGCAGCGGGCGCGCGATAGATGGAAAGACGCTCACCCTCGCCGCGAGCGGATCGACGTACGATTTCACCTTCATCCTTTACGAGCACCGGACCGAGAACCTCTGGTATCATCTTTCCGGGACGACGGGACTCACCTGCGTCAGCGGTTTCTACCGGGAGCGGGAGGCGCGATGGGCGCGCGCGCCGCCCGGCGGGTCGTCCCCGGACGGTCGATGGAGGAACGAATGAGAATACGCACAAGCGCGGCCGCGGGGGCGATCGCCTTGATCGCACTTTCGTTGCACGCCGCACCGGCGCGTGCCGGCGCCTGGACGCAACCGAAAGATGGATATTACTTCAAGCTCTACGGCAGCTATCTCGCCACCACAACGGAATTCGACGTGGACGGCAATGAAACGGCGCTCTTCTCGAGGAGCGAAAACCTGACCGACGGCCGCTTTATCGACACGGGTGTGTCGGCGTACCTCGAGTACGGCCTTTTCAGCAGACTCACACTCGTCGGTACGCTGCCGGTGAAATTCCTCCGCTCGAAGAGGACGGAGGAGTTGATCGACGGCGGCACGAAGAAGTTCAACGAGACCACCGTCGGGCCCGCCGATCTCACCGTGGGGATTCGCTACGCCCATCTCGTCCGGCCGCTCGCGGTTTCGGTGCAGGGAAACATCAAAGTTCCCACCGGCTACGACACGACGCCGGGTAACGGCGCCCCCCCTCTCGGCGACGGTGAAGTCGATGCCGACCTGCGGCTCATGGCGGGAAAATCGCTCTACCCGCTGCCGTTCTATATCACGGGAAGCTGGGGATTCCGTCGGCGCGGCGGCATCTATAACGACGAGTTCTTCTACGAAGCGGAATTCGGATTCTCCACGCCGGAGTGGCTCGCCAAGGTGGCGCTCGACGTGGTGCAGAACCGGAGCAACCGGATCAACGAAACGACAGGCGGGAGCGGAATCGACGATCCTCTCGTGGGGGAACAAGACTTCACGAAGCTGATCATCGGCGTGGAACGCGCTCTCGATGCGACGGCGAAGTTCACCGTCGACGTGATCAGCGTGATCGATGGGAAGAACACGATCGCCGGGACGCAGCTGGCGGTGGGGATCTCGTATTCCGGGCGGGAGTGATGGCGCACAGCGGAGCCCCCGTCCCTTGGACGTCGCTTGACACCCACTCGAATCCGAATGATTGATCTTCCGCCGGAATTGAGGACACCTGCTTGCGCCACCTTCCTGCCGGGCTGCATATTCTCGAACTGCACTGGGCCGACATAGCCGAGCGACGAATGAATCCGAATCGTGTTGTAGAAGCACGCGATGTAGTCAGAAAGGTCCGCTCGTGCTTCCTCCCGCGTCCTGTATCGCGTCTGATAGGCGGCCTCGCCATTCAAGGTCCGGAAGAAGCTCTCCATCACCGCGTTATCCCAGCAGTTTCCCCTACGGCTCATGCTACAGCGAATCCGGTAGTGCTTCAGGAGTTTCCGGTAATCGTCGCCGGCAAATCGGCAGCCTCGATCCGAATGATGCATCAGCTCCGGACCCGATCTTCGGCTGCCGAGGGCCGTCCGAAGGGCATCGACTACGATTTTCTTCTTCAGCCGCCGGCTCATCGACCAGCCGACCATGTGGCGCTAATACAGATCGAGAACACACGCCAGGCACAGCCAGCCCTCGCCGGTCTGCAGTGATTCTCCCCCGAATTGGTGGACACCGCCTGATCGGCCTCGATGTTCGGTGTCAGTGGTTTCCCGCGAGGATGGCGACGTGTCGATTTTCGTGCAACATCCAACGAAGCTGCCGCATCGCCCGCTTGGAATCGTCATGGCCATCACGATGGCATCGGCCAGTGTCGGATTGTCGAGGTACTGATCTGCCCGTGTACAGGCGAGCAACAATTCGCCGTAGTGGCCGTCTCCCCGGGCGGTCGTTCCCCTAATGTCTCTGGGGCTCAATAATTGAGCGAGAGGTGATTGATAGCAGCACGAAATGATAAAGGCTATCCATCGAAGAGTCTCCATAGTTCCTTGAGATATGATCGAGACGATGTAATTCGAGCTGTAGCCGACCCCCTGGGGATCGATCGAGCCTGCGGATGTGAAAGTGCCGTATTCGGGTCTGCAAATGTACCTGAGGGAGTGGAAGCGAAATACTCTGTGGAATCGGAAGCGAGGGGTGATCGCGCACTCTCCATAGGATGGCAGGGGGAGGCCTTTCCCCCCTTTCGGTCCCGTGGACTCTGGCGCTGCACATATGATATCGATAAGCCCCAGATGGGATTTCCTTGAGGGACAGCCACTGTGGGCAATCAGTGAGCGTGGCGAGGTGGAGGAGGGCCGGTGTGAGCCGCGCGTTCCTGCCTTATAAACCGTATGATCTGCAAAGCGTCGAGCGCCCGCCTCATATTCTCGGTCAGCGGGGGGAGTTGGGCTATCCGTTCTCCATAGGGAATACCATAGTTGAAATAAATCGCCAGATACTCTTCCTGCCGATCCGGGTCGATTTGGGCATCTCCCCACGATTGGAGGACCTTGATGAATGCCCTCTCTTTGGGGGCGCCCAGGGGAACCGACACAGCGGAGGAATCGCTCCAGTGCTGTGCGCCCAAGTAGAGCAACCGTGGACGTGCATCCTCAACAAGACGCAGTCCGTTGCCCCAGGAAAACTCGAGATATGTACCTTGAGCACCGCGAATTCTCCCCCCCCTGGTTCCGCCGTCTTCGTAGGCGTCGATGTTCTCTACCTTCCACGGATGTTCTAGGCCCAGGTTTCTTTCGACCAGAAGTATAGTTTTCGCATCCAGGGGAACGGATGGATAATTTCGGCTTTCCCCGATCGAATAGAGCGCAATCTCGTACCCGACCCAGCATATCCCGGTCAGGAGAACAACCACGGCGGTGATGTTCTGAAGCGTTGCACTCCGATAGATCCGGAAAAAATCTCCAAGTCCCAACACGATGAGTACAGCGAGAACAGCAATTCCCAGATACGCGAAGAAAGTGAGGCCCGCGAGGTTTTCAAACGCATCAGGGAAACCAACTGTCCACGCACCAAGAAGTAGCGAACCGATAATGAATAGCGAATGTGGAAGCAGGAAAAGGGAGCCGGGCCCCCTTCGCCAATCCGCAATGATCCCAACGATGCACAGAAAAGGAATCGGCATAAGGGTCAAGCGAAGAGGCCACGGTGCGATTGGGGATAGCACTAACTGCCATGCCGCACCGGCGATTCCATTCGTGGCATAAAGGGGGAGGAAAAAGCAGACCAGGAGGATCAACAGGCAGGCGATCGAAAGGCGTCGTTGCAATATCATGACTCTCCACCATACGACCGGCCGGCACCCGCGACAACGGTGTCGCTCCAAATAGCCCCGTCCGCGCTGTTCCGTATGAGATTGCGCGGTCTGCTGCGCTCGATATGGCTCGATTTTTTTAGGGATGGAGTCGCCTGTAGCGGTCCAGGCGAACGGTCGTGATCAGGGATTGTAGTTGCCGACGAATCGCTCGACGTTGACGATGAGATCGGCCACGCCACGGAAGGTCCCATGTCGGATAGCTTCTTTCGTGATGATGTTGAACCAGATCTCTACTTGGTTCATCCACGAAGCATAAGTCGGAGTGTAGTGGGTGTGGTGGCGCGGCCGTGCCGCGATCCAGCGGCGAACAAGGTGTGGTCCCGTGACGGACATAGACGTGAGTAACACCTTCCACATTACCAAGGCCTGTCGGGAGCATCGGTTCCGTATCTCTGTGGCCCCGAATCCAGAACCAGACAAGACCGCAACATCTTACCCTCCTCTCCGGTCGGTGAAAGGAGGACCGGCCCGCTGCCGAGTTCCCCCTCCGGTCGATCACGGCTAGATCATTCTCTTCGTGACCACTTTCACCGTTCGCTCGCGGCCGTTCCGTTCGACGCTGATCTCCACTTTTGCGCCGTCCTTCTTCATCGTCTCTCTGCATCGTTCGAGGTCATCGGCGCCCACCGCCTCTCCGTCGATCGCCCGCACCTTGTCGCCAGCGAGCAGTCCCGCCTTCGCCGCCGGTGATCCGTCGAGAACGGAACGGACCACGATCCCTTCCGGGTCGCCGCCGTCGAGCACGAAGAGTGCGCCGAGCATGTCCTGTTCGAACGGTTCGCCGAAGGCGCCGTTCTTCTCCAGGATCAACCGTCTCCCCTCGTAGTCGATCACCATGTCGAAGCGCCTGAGGATCTCCGTGCCGATCACGCCGGCGAAGGAGAACGTTCCCAGGGCGCCCCCCCTGTCGGTGGAGAAACCGGCCACCGGCCGATGAAGCACGAATCTTCCCATGCGAAAACTCGGGATCCTCCCGAGAGCGCCGCGCGTCTCCCCGCCGGCGCCGAATCCGAGAGGCGCCTCGAGCGTCTCGTCCACCACGGAGAGGATCCGGTTCGACTCGATGAACTTCCTGTTGATGGTGAGCTGGCCGCCGTGGCCCGTGTCGACGAGAAACGATCCTTCGAAGCGGCGGAAGTCGGGTGAATCGTGATCGCCCCATTCGAGGGAGCCGTAGATGAGCGGGTGCTGCTGATCGATGGTGATCGACAGTTCGTCGCCGGCGCCGCGGTATACGTAGCTCTCCGGGTCGAGGAGGCGCAGCCGCCGGTGCGAGAAATCGATCTCCACTACGAAGCGGCTGATGAAGTTGTATCCGAGAATGCCGTACCATCGCTCGCCGGTGTATTCGCGGAACGGCGCGAGGGAGAGCGTGGCGAAAAGCTGATCGCCGAGATGCGCGCCGGGCAGTGTGATCGAGTCGACTTCGGCGAGAGAGAGTCGGAGCGTTTCCTCTCCCGCGCCCATCCCCTGCACGCTCCCGCGCATGTGAAGACCGAGCTTCGCCGCCCAGTCGGCGTCGAGCACCGACATCTGCGCGCCGGTGTCGAAGACGAACGGCACCGGCTGCGACCCGTTGATCGCCACGTCGAGAAGGATCTGGTTTCCCACGAGACGAAACGGGATCAGCGGTGACGAAGCGCCCGAATCGAATCGACCTCGCGTGGCGGTTTCGCGGGGCGTCTCGAAGAGGGTATCGACGATCTCCTCGTTCATGGAGATCTCCTCCACCGTGGAGGTGGCGTACAGTTCGCCGTCATCGGTCCACTGGGTGGTAACAAAGGGGAAGAGAATCCCGTCCACGCTTCTCCAGTCGCCGTAACGGATCGTAATCGCCCTCGGGTCGTCGGGCATGATCGAAGAGAGGGGGAGAGCGGTGGCGCGATCGATCCGGAAACGGACCGCCGCTCCGCCGGTGGGAACGAATTCCACCATTTCCACCTTGCGCGAGCCGGCCGACTCGATGATTCGCGCCATCCCTTCGATCCGGTCGACGAGGAGGTGTGAGAACGCGCCGATGTACGTCGCCGTCCGCTCCGATCTTCCCTCGTCTCCCGTGAGATCGGAGCGCTTCCCGTTCGGCCCGACCATGCAGCATCCGTCGGGCGTGCACACGGTGAGCGTCGTATAGATGCCGAGATCGAGGTCGGTGCGGCGCCGCCCGTCGGCGGTGACCCACTCCTCGATCGTCCCCTCGAGACCGGCGGCGACCACGCGGCAGCGCGTGTGGATCATCCGCACGGCGCGAAGCTTCTCCGCGCCGCCGAGCGCTTCCGCCCACCGGCGAACCGTCTCGTCCGCGTTTTTCTGCTCGGCGTGGAGCGAAGGCGCGCCCGCGATCGCGAGGGCACCGAGAAGGGCGGCGCCGAATGCGGTGCGGCGGATCATCGTTTCCCGCGCCGGGTGATCGCCGCCGCCCCGGCGATACGGCGCGCGGCGTCGCGGAACACCGCGCGAAGCATGGGCTGCGTCAAACGTCCGGTGAATGTGTTCTGCTGGCTCGGGTGGTACGAGGCCAAGAGGAACGGCGCCCCGGGGGGATCGATCGCGGCGCCGTGGCCGAAGTGGAAGGCACGCGCGGCACCGGCGTCGAGCCACTCCCTCCCCTTGTAGAACCGTATCGTGGCGTCGAAGGCGAGCTTTCCCAGGGCGACGACCCCTTTCAGCCGGCCGAGCGTGTCGAAGGTGCTCTCGAGATGGCCGGCACACCGGCGGAACTCCTCTCCCGTCGGCCTGTTCCCCGGCGGCGCGCAATGGACCGCCGCGGTGATCGCCGCCCCCTCGAGAGAGAGACCGTCATCGGAAGCGGTCGATGTCGCCGAATCGGAAAAACCGGTCTCGTAGAGCGCCCGGAAGAGGAAATCCCCCGAGCGGTCTCCGGTGAACATCCGCCCCGTCCGGTTCGCGCCGTGGGCGCCGGGCGCGAGCCCCACGATGAGAAGCCGGGCGCGACGATCACCGAAGTTCGGCACCGGCTTTCCCCAGTACGCCTCGTCCCGGTACGCCGCTCGCTTCGTGGCGGCCACCTCGGCGCAGTAAGCGACCAGTCTCGGGCAGCGCGCGCACGAGATGATCGCCTCGTTCGCTTCGTTCCATGCCGATCGTCCCGCCATGTGGTGGAGATTAAACGAGATCGGCCGTATGATGGAACTCCAATCGACGGCCGTCGGGATGAAACGCCATGAGCAACGACAGGAAAAACCTTTTCGGTACGGTGTTCGCCACGTGGTGGCCCCTGGCGGCGAGCTGGCTGATGATGGGCTTCGAGCTTCCCGCCGTGAGCGCCGTCATGGCGCGCCTCCCTGATCCGGAGATCAACCTCGCCGCGTACGGCGGTGTCGTCTTCCCGATCGCCCTCCTCATCGAGGGGCCGATCATCATGATCCTCGCCGCGTCGACCGCCCTTTCGCGGGACCGCATCTCGTATTGCCGCCTGCGCCGTTTCATGCTCCTCACGGTGGCGCTGCTCACCGCGGCGCACCTGCTCCTCGCGGCGACGCCGCTCTACCACTTCGTCGTCGGACATCTCATGGGCATCCCGTCCGAGATCCAAGGTCCGGCGCGCATCGGACTTCTCCTCCTCACACCGTGGACGGCGTCGATCGGATACAGGCGATTCCAGCAAGGCGTGCTCATCCGCTTCGGTCGTTCGCGGATGGTCGGCGTCGGCACGGCGGTCCGCCTGGTCGCGAACGTGACGGTGCTGTTCATCGGCTACCGGTTCACCTCCCTTTCCGGCATCGTGGTCGGTACCCTCGCCGTGTCGGCCGGCGTCGTTTCCGAGGCGGTGTTCGCGGGTATCGCGGTGCGCCCGGTGCTCCGCGGTCGGCTCGCCCCATCGCCCGCCACCGGGGCCGAGTTGACTTCCCGCGGTCTCCTCGCGTTCTACATTCCCCTCGCCATAACGCCGGTGATCATTCTCTTCGCCCAGCCTGTAGTCAGTTCGGCCATGAGCCGCATGGCCCGGCCGATCGATTCCCTCGCCGTTTGGCCCGTGCTGATGGGACTCATCTTCACCCTCCGCTCCCTCGGGTTCGCCTTCAACGAGGTGGTGGTGGTTCACGCCGAAAACCGCGCCCTCGCCGCCGAGCTGAGACGTTTCGCGCTTCTCCTCGGCGGCTCGCTGACGTTGATACTCCTTCTCATCGCCGCCACGCCTCTCGCCCGATTCTGGTTCGGCGGCGTGTCGGCGCTTTCCGCCGACCTCGTCCCCCTCGGCGCGGGGGTGATCTGGGTCGCCCTGCTCATGCCGGCGGCGAGCGTGGCGCAGAGCTACTACCAGGGGCGGCTCGTCCACCTACGCCGCACCCGGGCGATCACCGAATCGGTGATCCTCTACCTGCTCGCCACCTTCGCCGTTCTCGGCGCGGGCATCCTTTCCGGAAGGGTGACCGGGATCTACGTCGGCCAGGGGGCGATGCTCGTGGGGAATATGGCGCAGGTGGTCTGGCTCCGTTTCAGGAGCAACCGCATCCTAAGGCTCGAGGAGGCCGGCGGCGGAAAGGCCCTCCACGGAGAAGAGGACGTCGCCCCCGCCTCCGCCGGCGGCTGAGGTTCTCTTGCCGGCGGGAACGGCGTAGACGTTGAGGAGGACGATCCCCGACCGGTCGTCCACCTGGTCGCTGAACCGGAGCCACACGTCGTACGGGCCGCTGTAATCGGATCCGAACCGGTAGACGCGGATGCTGGTCCCCTCGAGAAGTCTGTAGTAGCCGATATAGGTGAGCGGAGCTTTCGGCGGAAGGGGACAGTAGCACTTCTTCTCCCACTGGTTTTCGGGCGGCGCGAGTCCCATGTTGATCCCCGCCATCAGCTCGGCCGACGTCGAGTTGCCGAGAAGGATGGCGAAGTACTTCTCGCCGCCCGACACGTTGGTGATCTCGAATCGCGCCACGGCACCCGGCGGTGCGGGGGGGGAGAAGGCACCCGACACGGTCTCGCCGAGAACGGCGCCGCTTGCGTTTCGCACCGGCTCCATCTCCCAGCCGATCGCCTCGCCGGAGGCGGAGGAGATCGATACGTCGAGCGAATCGAGGCGAGAGACCGTTCCGAGAGGGCGGCCGCCCTGCGTAAGCTGTACAGGGGAGAAAAGGCGGTTCACGACCTTCACCTGCACTTTGCCTCGTCCGCTGCCTTCATCCGTGGAGGGGGCATCCTCTCCGGGGGCGGTGGGGTTGGCCGACCGGCAACCGGCGAGAAGCAGCACAAGGACTCCTGCGGCACAACTTATTGAAATCAAACGTCGTAGAGACATTACGCTTCCCGGGGTCTAAAGGGGACGCCGGGGCCGGTCGGGGACCCCGTGGGGGAGGGGTGTGCGATATAACGAATATATTATCCCATAATTCATGGTCGGCGGTCAACACTCTTCCTCGCGGGCCGGCGGGGGCGACTTCTCCGAGGAAGCCTTTCCGTATGGCGACGGAGCAGGCCTTCCCCTACAATAGCCGGGAGCGACGAGGCAGATCCTGCATGAAAGAAACCACCTCTCCAACGGGAGCACAGCGCCGATCATGAGAATCCTGCTCCTGAACTACGAGTTTCCTCCCATGGGAGGGGGCGCCGGGAACGCGACGAGCAATATCGCCAGGGAACTCGCCGCCATGGGCCATGGCGTGGACGTGCTCACCTCGCGGCTCGCCGGGCAGCCATCCGAGGAGGATCTCGACGGCTACCGGGTTTATCGCGTGTCGAGCTGGCGGAAGGGGATCCACGACTGCGGACTCCGCGGCGCGTTCACCTATGTGCTGAGCGCCCTGCCCGTCCTCCGCGCCCTCGCCCGCGAGTGGCGCTACGACGTGGTGCACTACTTCTTCAGCCTCCCCACCGGGCTCCTCTCCCTCGCGCCGGGAGCGCACCGGAAGATTCCTTACATCGTCTCCCTGCGCGGCTCGGATGTGCCACACTACGACGACTTCAACAGAGGACTCCAGCTCTTCCACGCCCTTCTCCTACCGGTGACCCGACGGATCTGGCGCCGTTCCGCCCGGGTGGTCGCCCTCAGCGAAGGGCTCCGGTCGGAGGCACTCCTCACCCTCCCTTCCCAGAGGATCGATGTGATCTCCAACGGCGTGGAAACCGACCTGTTCACCCCGGGAAAGGAGCGCCGTGAGAAGGACGGTCCGATTCGGATGATCACCGTTTCGAGGCTCATCGAGAGGAAGGGGATCCAGCATGTTCTCGAGGCGATCTCCCGCATGGGAGAACAAAACATTGAACTGCTTATTGTCGGTACGGGAAGTTACGAGACGCATCTGAAGGAATTGTGCGGGAAGCTCGGGCTCGACGGAAAGGTTACGTTTCACGGGTTTTGCCTGCGCAGCCGTCTTCCGGAGCTCTATCGTCGGAGCGATCTGTTCATTCTCCCTTCCATGGCGGAGTCGTTCGGCATCGTTTTTGCCGAGGCGATGGCGTGCGGCCTGCCGGTGATCGGCGGGAGAACGGGAGGCGTGGTCGATCTGGTGAAGGAGGAGAACGGGATCCTCGTTCCACCGGGCGACGTGGCGGCGATCCGCGCCGCCGTGAAGAAGCTGTGCGATTCGCCCGAGATGCGCCGGGCCATGGGACGGGCGAACCGGGAGCGGGCGGTCGACCGTTACGGCTGGCGGCGCGTGGCGGAAGAGTACGGCAAGATCTACGCCCGGGAGGCGGTGGTGTGAAGTGGAAAACGGCCCTCAAGGTCGCGCTGAGCGCGCTTCTGATCGCTCTTCTCGTGTGGAAGGTCGATATGAGAGAGCTCGTTCGCGTGATCGGCGGCGCCGACACGCCGCGCCTCGTGATGATCCTTTTCGCCTTCCTCCTCGGCACCATGCTGAAAACGCTCAAGTGGCGTATCCTTCTCGTGGCCCAGTCGATCAGGGATTCGTCGCTTTTCGAGCTGTGGTCCCTCATTTTCAAGGGGCTCTTCTTCAGCAATTTCCTTCCCACCGAGATCGGCGGCGATTTCTACCGGAGCTACCAGGCGGGCCGGAAAAGCGGCAGGCAGAAGGAGGCGCTTGCGTCGGTAGTGATGGATCGGCTGCTCGGCCTGGCGGTGGTGGCGCTTTTCGCCGGTATCGCGCTTGCGTTCAACTGGGAGCTTTCGGGGCGACTCGAGATCCGCCTGCCCGTTCTCGCCGTGATGATCGCCATGGCGGCCGGTGCCTTTCTCGCTTCTCACAGGGATTTCGCCCGGTGGATCCGCGATGCGATCTCGGTCGGGCCGTTCGTCAGGGCGGTGAAGAAATTGGAGGAGTTCTACGAGGTCTTCTATCTGTACAAGAAGGAAAAAGCCGTCCTCTCCGTCGCTCTCGTCTACTCGTTCGTTTTCCAGCTCTTCGCGATCTGGTACACCTGGGCTCTCGCCCTCAGCCTCCACATCGACGTCCGGTTCGGCGAGATCTTCCTCGTGGTGCCGCTGATCACGATAATCGGTCTCGTGCCGATTACTATAAACAGCATCGGCTTGCGCGAGGGCGCTTTCGTCTATCTTTTCACCCAGGTAGGTGTCGACGGGGCGGAGTCGTTCGCCCTCGCCCTTCTCTACAGGGTGGGCATCCTCGCCCCGAGCCTCATCGGCGGGATTCTCTACGCCGCCGGCGCCAGGGCGGGGCGGGAGGATTGATCGTGGCGGACAAGAGATCGATCCAGGATCTGAACGGAGACCTGCTCGGCGGCGGGATCCGCCTCCCCGCCGATTACGTCCTTATGAAGGACTCGATGAAGAAGCAGCTCGTCGAAACCTTCCTCGGCGATCTCGGCGAAGGGGCGGTTGTTGTGGATCTGAACGCCGGTCCGGACGGTCTTTACCGTCTCGTCGACCGCCGCTCGGTCCGCTACGTCGCGCTCGAACAAAATCGGGCGATCCGGGAGAAGCTCGAAGGGGAGGGGGTCGAGGCGCTCGACTGGGAGATCCCGCGCATCCCCCTCGACGATTCATCGGCGGACCGCGTCGTGTCGGCGCCGTTCATCGAGCACCTCCCGACGTACGTCGACGCCCTCAATCTGCTGATCGAAATCCGCAGGGTGCTCAAGCCGGGCGGGAAGATCGTGATCGTCGTGCCCAATTATTCCACTCTCGGGCGGGTCTTTTTCGATGACTACAAACACAGCTGGGTGGCCACGCGCAAGAGGATGATCGACATGCTCGGCGACTGCCGGCTCGAAGTGGTGGGTACGCGCTACACCATCGGCTGGATCACCATGTCGCGCGGTCCGCTGACCGCCCTGGCGCGGCTTGCGATCGCGCTGGTCATCGCCTGTCTCCGGTTCCACCCGGTCGACCGCCTGCTCGAGACGCTTCGCCTCGACCGGGTGGCGAACCGTTTCAAGAAGACATTCTTCGAACTGATCGTCGTGGAGGCGAAGAAGTAGGGAGTGCCGGATCGAATGGAACTGACCGCCAGGGAGAGCCCCTTCACCACGTTCTGCGAGGGACCCGCCAATGTGGAGAAAGGGTACGATCTCTTCCTCCTCTTTCACGAACGCAATTACAGGAGACGCATGCCCGCCGACAGGGACGCGCGGATCCTGGTCGTCTCGAGCGGCGTCGGCTACTTCCAGAACGCGCTGAAGAAGTGGGGATACGGCCGCGTGGAAGGGGTCGATTCGGATGAACGGAAAGTCGCCGCCGCCCGGGAGAAGGGGTTTCAGAGCACATGCGCCGACTGCTTCGACTTCCTCGCCGCCGTGGAAGAGGGATACGACCTGATCTTCGCGGAACAGGAGCTGAACCACCTCACCCGCGACGAGGTGGTCGTTTTTCTCGAGCGGTGCCTCCATGCGCTGAACGAGGGGGGCGCCCTCGTGGTGAACGCGGCGAACTGCGCGAATCCGCTCATCGCCACCGAGTACACCGGGAACAACATCGACCACTACACCGCGTTCACCGAGAACAGCGCGCGACAGTATTTTCGCATCGCCGGCTTCGAAAATGTCGAGGTGTTTCCCCACGATTTCTACGTTTTGAAACACAATCCGCTCAACCATGTCGCCAAGGCCCTGACCGGATGTATTCATTTCACCCTAAAGATACTGTTTCGCATGTACGGGAAGTCGAACTCCATTTTCACGAAACGGTTCGGCGTGATGGCGTGGAAACGGTGACGCCCCCGCGCGGGTTTCGCCCCGCCCGTCCGACGGAGGATTGCCGAATTGGGTGACCGCCTGACGGAAAGGGAGAAGTTCCAGGAAGCCGCATTCGACCGCAAGGCGGGCCGCAAGCGCATCTACGCCGTGGGCGGGCGGGACAACCGGAACCACGCGATCAAGATCGACCGGATTCTCGGCTTTCTCGATTTGGGCGCGGACGACCACGTCCTCGAAGTGGGACTCGGCGAGGGGGAGCACGCGAGGCTGTGTCTCGAAAGGACGCCGTGCCGCTTCACCGGGATCGATATCTCCCGGGAAACGGTGGATGTGGCCGCCGGACGGCTCGCCCCGTTCGCCGGGCGCTTCACCGTGCAACGGGACAATGCGAACCGCCTCTCCTTCGACGACGCCGTGTTCGATGCCGTCTTCTGCGCCGCCACGCTCCATCACATGGAAGAGCCGCAGCGAATGGTCTCGGAGATGAGCCGTGTGCTGAAACCGGGCGGACGGATCGCCATTATGGAGCCGAACTGGATCTATCCGACGAACATCGTCTTCTCACTCCTTCTCGAAGAGGACCGCAACATGCGCCTCATGCGCCGCGGGAGAATCCACGCATGGCTCGAAAGAGCGGGGATCGGCGAAATCGCGGTGGAACACCTGATCTACACCCCCCCGGTCCCCACGGCGCTGATCCCCCTGTACGACCGGATCGATCGCATCGCCGGCGCCCTCCCCGTGGTGAAGAGATGCTCGCTCATGCTCTTCGGCAGGGGGGTGAAAAAGTGATCCTCCCGCGACCCTCCACCGCCGTGGATCGCCTATATTTAGGTCCACGTGGAGGTGGAACTTGAACAAGGCGACGAAATACATCGGCCTCGCCGCGAATCTCTCGCAAAGAGCGCTCACCAAGAGGAGCGGCAGGGTGGCCGGGCTCCCCGTTCACATCCAGATCGAAATCACCAACGGCTGCAATCTCCAGTGCCTGTCGTGCCACAGGGATCTTCTCTACCCGAAGGCGACGACCATGAGTTTCGAGAACTTACGGAAGGTTTTCGACGATATCCGACCGATCAAGATCAATGTGAGCGGTATCGGCGAACCGTTCATGAATAAGGATGCCTTCCGGATGATCCGCTACGCGAAGGAACACGGCGCCGCCGTGAACTGCGCCACCAACTTCACTCTCGTCGGGGGGAAGGTGGAGAAGATCGTCGACTCGGGAATCGACCAGCTGAAAGTCTCGATCGACGCCGCCGACCCTGAGACGTACCACAGAATCAGGAAGAAAGATCTTCACGGTGTGCTCGTCGAGAATCTCCGCGAATTGAGCCGCGTCAAGAAGGAGCGCGGCGCCGACAAGCCTACGGTTCGCTTCAACTACGCTCTTCAGAAGGAGAATCTCGACGAACTCGTCCCCACGGTGCGCCTGGCTAAGGAACTCGACGTGGGTGCCCTCTACGTGCAGTACCTCACCTATGTCGACCGGGAGAATCGCAAGGAGAAGCTCGTGGGGGACATGACCCGCGGGCAACTCGAGAAGACACTCGGCGAGGCGGAGGCGCTCGCCGGGAGGCTCGGCATCATCACGAATATCAGCATGTGGTGGAGGGAGTTCGAATACTTCTGGAACAACATGCAACCCCTCCCCGACGTGATTCCGAACAAGAAGCACTGCTACTTCCCCTGGTTCTCGACGTGGATCGACGCCGACGGGACGGTTCGGCCGTGTCCCGTCATTCCGTGGCGGAAAGGGGTGGCCCATATGGGCAACGCATTTGAGGAAAACTTCAGCCGGATCTGGAATAATGAGAAATATCAGGAATTCAGGGTGGCCCACGCGAAGGGGGAGCGGCCGAATTCGGTGTGCAAGGAGTGCATCCCGGTGAGTCTCGCCACGATCTTTCAGATCAACACGAAGCTCCTTCCGAAATAGCTTCGTCCCCCCGCCGCGCGATGCCGTCTCCGGCCGGCGACGTGCGCGGCGTGCAATGCCGCCGGGCGGGTGGAGAGGTTCATGAACTGGCGGAAATGCGTGATCGATCTGCTTCTGCGCGCCACCGGGAACGCCATCCCCCGGTACGTGGAGGAGATCGCCCGCGTCGATGCTCTTACCCCCGCCGAACTCGAGGCGTATCACGGCGCGAAACTCGAGAAGCTCCTCTTCCTGGCGCACCGCGATGTGCCGTATTACCGCGACATCCTCGAGGAATCGGGAGTGGTTCGCGGCGGAAAAGTCCGGCTCGACCGCTTCGAGCATGTTCCGCCCCTGACGCGGGAGACCCTCGGGAGGGAGAGGAAACGGCTCCTCTCCACGCGCCGGGTGGAGAGAAAGTGTTTCGAGAACAGCTCGGGCGGTTCCACGGGCGAGCCGGTCCGCTTCGTGCAGGACGCGGAGTACCGGCGGTGGAATATGGCGGACAAGATCTACAGGAAGTCGATCGGCGGGCAGGAGATAGGCGACGTCGAGCTACGCCTGTGGGGATCGGAGCGCGATCTTCTCGATGGGCGCGAGACGCTCGCCACGCGGTGGAGGAACTTTCTATACAACCGGAAGGAGTTGAACGCCTTTCGGATGTCGCGGGAGAACATGGGACGGTACGTGGCGTTCTGGAATGCCTACCGGCCCGCGTGGGTCGACGCCTATGTCGACGCCATCGACATTCTCGGCGCGTATATCCGGGAGGAGGAGCTGTCGATCCATTCTCCCAGGGGGATCGCCGTCACCGCGGGAACGCTTTACCCGCGGATCCGCGCGGCTGTGGAGGAAGTATTCCGCTGTACGGTGTACAACCGGTACGGTTCACGGGAGGCGGGCGACATGGCTTACAGCTGCGGCGCCGACGCGAGACTCCACGTCAGCCCGTGGAATCACCATCTCGAAATCCTCGATGAACGGATGCGGCCCGTCGGTCCGGGGGAATCGGGCCGCGTGCACGTGACGACGCTGAACAACCACTCGATGCCGCTCATCCGATACGATACGGGAGACATCGCCGTGGCGGCGGTCGATCCGGTCTGTTCGTGCGGCAGGAGCGCTTCGCTGATCGAGAAGATCGAGGGGCGGGAGATGAGCCTCTTCCGGACGCGCGAAGGGAAGAGGATTCCCGGGGAGTTCTTCATCCACTTCATCGGCGTCGTGTTCAACGAGGGCGCCATCCGGAAGTACCAGGTGATCCAGGAGGATTACGATCGCGTTCGCATCCGGGTGGTGGTGGCCGACGGCGATGCGTTCGCTTCGGTGACCGGGAAGATCGAATCGGCGATCCGAAGGGTGATGGGCGACGACTGCCGAGTCGTGTGGGATCACGTGGAGGATATCGAGCCGTCGCCATCGGGGAAATACATGTACACCATCTGCGAACTCGGCGCGTCGTGAGCGGTGCGCTTTCCAAGGAGACGGTGGTCGCCGCCGTCGATACGGGGACGACATCGTATCCCGCCGCGCCGTTCGGCCCGTCGGAACGCTACGGCGAGTTCGCCGGATGCGCCGCGTATCTTCCCGATATCGCGGCCGGCGGTTCGAACGAAGTGTATGAAGGCGTAAGGCGCCTTTTCGCCGATCTCGGCCTCGACCGGGAGAATCTCGGCACGGATCGGTGGAATCCGCTTCGCGATGTCGTCCAGCCCGGCGACAACGTCGTGATCAAGCCGAACCTCGTCATCGATCGCCATCCTCTCGGCGGCGAGGGGGTGGAGGCGATGCTCACCCATCCGGCGGTCATCCGCCCGATCATCGATTATCTCCTTCTCGCCACCGGGGGCGAGTGCGATATCACTATCTGCGATGTTCCCCTCCAGGGCGCGGTATGGGAGAAGCTGGTCGTTGCCAACGGCCTGGAGGCGATGGTGGAGCACTTCCGTTCGGCGGGACACCCGGTGCGTCTCCTTGATCTTCGCTACGAGGTGGCCCTCGTGAACGGCGAGGGGGTCTACTATCGTCGCATCCGCAAGGAGCGCGATCCCCTCGGCTACGCCGCCGTCGATCTCGGGGAGAAGAGCCGTCTTCGGGAGATCATCGATGATTCGGCGAAACTCGAGATCACCGACTACGGGCCGGGTACGGTGGCGCGCCACCACAACCGGGAGAGAAACGAGTACTGCATCTCGAAGACCGTGTTGAACGCCGACCTCTTCATCAACGTACCAAAGCTGAAGACCCACAGGAAGGCGGGCGTCACTTTATCGATGAAGAACATGGTCGGCATCAACGGCGACAAATCGTGGATCGCCCATCATCGCCGTGGCGTGGACGAATCTCCTTCGTTCAACCTGAGCCGTTTCGCGCGATGGTACGTTTCCCGCTTCCTGAAAATGTACGCCCCGGCATGGCTCGTCACCGCGGCGTACCGTCTTCACAGGATCGTCTTCTTGAAGGGGAAGTCGCTGAAGGAACACGGCATGAAGCACGGAACGATCCTAATGGAAGGGAACTGGCACGGCAACGACACGGTGTGGCGCACGGTGATCGACCTGAACAACGTGATCCTCTTCGCCGACAGGGATGGGGTGATGCGCGACGAGCGGCAGCGACGGTACATGACCGTCATCGACGGCGTGATCGGTATGGAGCGCGAAGCACCCACCGAGGGGACGCCGAAACCGTGCGGCTGGCTCTTCGGCGGTTTCAACCCGGTGGCGGTCGACTACGTGGCCGCCCACGCCATGGGTTTCGACTGCGCGAAGATCCCGGTGATCCGCGAGGCGTTCGGCGACGCGAATTTCGACCTCGCCCCTTTCACTCCCGACCGGATCGAAGTCCCCGGCCTCCCCTCGTGGCGCGAAACGAATCTCCGGTTCGAACCGAACCGGGGTTGGAAGGGGTACATCGAAAGAGAAACGCCGAACCGCTAGAGCAAGGAGGATCGTTTGGACAGGGAAACGGCATACGGGATCGTCACGGAACATACGAAGAACGAGAACCTAGTGAAGCATATGCTCGCCGTGGAGGCGGTGATGCGTTCGTACGCTCGAAAGCTCGGCGGTGACGTCGAGACGTGGGGCGTTACGGGGTTGCTCCACGATTTCGATTATGAAAAGCATCCGAACGACGATCGCCTCCCCGACAGGGAACATCCTTCATGGGGTGTCGCGTTGCTGCGGGAGAGGGGCTGCCCCGAGGAGATCTGCGAGGCGATTCTCGGCCACGCGTACTACACCGGCGTGGAGAGGAAGAGCGTCGTGGCGAAGGCGCTTTTCGCGTGCGACGAGCTGACGGGACTGATCACGGCGGTGACGCTCGTGCGGCCGTCGCGGAAGATCGCCGACGTCACGCCGAAGTCGATCCGGAAGAAATGGAAACAGAAGGCGTTCGCCGCGGGCGTGAACCGGGATGAAATCGTGCAGGGCGCCGCGGAGCTCGGCGTCGACCTCGACGAACACGTGCGCTTCGTACTCGAGGCGATGCAGGAGAACGCCGGCCTCCTCGGCCTGTGATTTTCCGGCGAAGCGGCGCGGTTTCGCCGGGAAAGGGGAGCGATGGCCACGGGAAGAGTGATGAAACCGGGGGCGGCCGTTTTTCTCGCCGCCGCTTTTCCCGTGGTGCTCCTCGCCGTGGCACCCGTCTTTACCGGGTCATGGCTCTTCGGCCATGAAGGGTCGCATTATCTTTTCCGTGCGGCGGAGTTCCACGCGTTGCAGCGTGACGGTGTGCTCTATCCAGGATGGTGCCCCGACTTCTACATGGGGTACGGCTATCCCTTCTTTCTCTTCTACCCCCCGGGCGTCTTCTTTCTCGCCTCGCTCTTCCAATTCTGCGGCGCGTCGATCGTCACGGCCTTCCATATCGGGATCGTCATCGGCACGGTGCTCCTGTTCGGCGGAACGTACCGGTTTTGCAGGCTCTGGACCGTCCGGTCCGCGCCCGCCCTCGCTGGCGCCGCCCTCGCGACGGCGGGCACGTTCCGTTTCGTGCAGTACTACGTGCGCGGCGATCTCGCCGAGGCGCTCGCCACCGGCCTCCTTCCCTGGGCGCTCGCCGAGGCGGTAACGGCGTGCAGGGCGCGGGGCGCACCGGCGCCGGCGCGGCTCGCCCTCTTCACGGCGTTGATCTTCTACACCCACCTTCTCACCGCAGTGGCGCTGTCGGGCTGTCTCGTGGTGATCGGCCTCGCCGTCGCCTTGAAAGGGAGATGGGGGGGCGTCCTCCGCCTGGCCGCCGGCTCGCTTCTCGGTCTCCTCGTGTCGGCGGCGTACTGGCTGGTCGCCTTCGTGGAGCGGAGATACGTGCATACCGGGAGATTGACCGATGTCTCCCTCGGCGGATTCGCCTGGAGCGATCATTTCGTCCTGTGGTGGCAGCGTTTCTCCCCCGATTTCTTCTTCGGCGGATCGGTGATCGGTCCGGGCGACGGCATGTCGTTCGCCTCGTCCTATCCATCCTGGATCCTGGTGGTCCTCGCCGCCCTTCTCGCGGTGAGAAACCGTGCGTACGCTTCGAGGATCATCCACCTCCTGTCGGCGTGGCTCGCGGTCAATCTCGTCCTCTTCCCCCTTTCGTCTCCGTTCTGGAAGATCGCGCCGTTCATGGGGTATTTCCAATTTCCCTGGAGATTTCTCGCCTTCGATCTCCTCTTCTCCGCGGTTCTCGCCGCCTCGGCGCTCGACGAGCTTTCGAAGAGGAAGGGAAAACTTCCCGGGGCGTTGATCGGGGGAGTGGCGCTCTCGGTCGCGCTTCTCGCGGCGTGGCAATACACGCGGGTGATCAACGAGGGACTCTTCCGGATGCTGACGCTTCGATCGAATGCGCCGCCCGCGTCCTTCCCTTACCTTCCCTTCGTGACGGCGGCCCTGGCGGCGGGCGGTCTCGTCGCGGCATGGGCGATCGGCCGCCGTTCCTGGAAAGCGGTGGAATTCGCCGCCCTCGCCGCCGTCGTCCTATTCGCCCTTCCGATCTCGACGGCCTGCATGATCCGGGCGATCTATGATCCTTTCGTGATCGACGGACCGACACGGGAGTCGATCGAGGATCCGGCGAATCTGCAAAGACTGGTCGTCACCACGGGAACTCGGTCGGTGGCGACCACCACGACGTCGCAGGACGAGTATCGTCCGCTGACGGCGAAGATCGACCCGGTGAGGTCGCCGAAGTACGCGCCGGTCATGGATGCGGGGGCAGGGACGGTGGAGCGCGTTTCCCAGAAAGGAGAGACGCGCACCTGGCTCGTGTCGGCACCGAGGGCGGGGTTCCTGCGCACCGACTGGCTCTTCTTTCCCGGTGCGGCGGCCGAGGTGGATGGCGCGCCGGCACCGATCCGCTGCGGGAAGGACGGCTTCGTCGAGGTCCGCGTGCGAAGGGGGAAGCACACGGTGCGGGTGATGTATGCCGGTACGACGCTTCAGCAGATCGCCGGCATCGCGTCGATCGCCGGCGCTCTTCTCTTGGCGGGGCTCTTGATCACTTCTTCACCGGCGAACCGCAACCGGTCTGGTGACCTCCGCTCACCCCCAGCTCGAAAAAGCGACCCTCTTCCTCCTCGACGGCCTGGAAGAAAGGGCAATGGAGACAGCGGGTGAATTTCTCCCTCATCGTCCCCTCGCAAAGCGTCCCTTCGACGGTCCAGCAGATCCTCCCGGCCCCCTTGCCGTGGTTGGGGCCGGGAGGAAGATCGGGGTGGGCGGCGGGGCAGATGCCCGCTTCTTCCATCTTCGCCCCTCCCGGTTCGCGGCCGCATTTCATGTATTCCCAGCAGTTCTTTCTCTCGCTCACCCGGTCTCTACCTCCTCCACCGGCGGCGCCGATCCGACGGGGTATACGGCCATTTTCCAGACTTCGTTATACGTTGTGTGCCTCTACCATTCGTCGGTCTCTCCCCCCGAACTATTTAGTGAACGTATATCAACAAAGTTTCAACATAAGGAGAAATCCGCCTACCGCTTCAAACGGTCGGGGGGAACGCCCAGGTGAAACGCCGCCATGATGAGAAAATTTCGCCACGTCGTGCGCAAGAGGCCCTCCGATTCCCACCGTCTCGGCGACACGCCCACGGGGAGGGAAAGAATCACGGCGGCGCCGCTTCGTTTCAATCGGCGATAGAAATCGATATCTTCGAGAACCGGCCACCGGGGAAAGCCGCCGATCTCTTCGAAGCGGGCGCGGAGGACGAAAAACGCCTGGTCGCCGTAGGGGAGGCGCAACACGGTCGAGCGGATTCCTACGAAGAAATCGAGGAGCGGTTTGTACCACCGGTCGCCTGCAAGGGAGAAGCGGAAGGCGCCCCCGTCGAAGCCGCGGTCGATCGCCGAGCGGATCGCGTCGATGCCGCGCCGGTCCGGGTCGCTGTCCGCATGGAGAAACCAGAGGATATCCCCCTTCGCCTCGGCGGCGCCGGCGTTCATCTGGACTCCCCTTCCGGGTCGGGATCGCACGTACGAGGCGCCGAACGCATCGCAGACCGGCCGGGGATCGTCGTCGCTCTCCCCGTCGGCGACGACGATTTCCACGTCGCCGAACTTCCGCCGGCACGAGGCGAGGAGGACGCGCAAGGAGATGGAATCGTTGCGCACAGGAATCACGATCGAGACCGATCGGCTCATCGCGGCCGTCTCGACATCCGTTTCGGTCATTCCTTTTCCGTCCCTCGTCCGGCGGCGCCGTTTGCGCCGGTGCCGCCGCCGTCGAAGAGATCGAATTCTCCGCCGGGCGCGGCCGTGCCGGCGGGGGCGCTCTTGGCACCGGCGCCCGGCCGTTCCGCCGCTCGGAGCGCGGCGGCGAGCCTCTTCTTCGCCACCGTGGCGAGGAGCACCACGGCACCCACGGTGAGTACGAGGCCCGCGGCGACCACCCACGGCTGCACCCCTTCCGGATCGACCTTGCCTGTCGCCACCTGGGCGAGGGTCTTCATGAGGGAGCCGACGTAGACGTAGAGGAACGAGACCGGAACAACGCCGATCAGCGTGGCGGTAATGTAGTCGCGGAAGTGGACCGATGTGAGTCCGTAGATATAGTTGAGGAGGTTGAACGGGAAGAGGGGAGAGATGCGCGTGAGAAGAACGATGGTGAAGCCGTGGCGCCTGGCGGCGCGGTCGAGTCGCCGGAAGCGGATCTTCTTCGCCGCCTTGGCGCGGATGTAGCGTCGCCCCCCGAACCGGGCGATCAGGAATGCCGACATGGCGCCGAGTGTCGAACCGACGGCGGCGACGAGCGTTCCTTCGGCGACCCCGAAGAGAAACCCGCATCCGAGGGTGAGCGGAGCGCCCGGCACCGAGAGGAGGCAGACGGCGACGAATCCGGCGATCATGGCGAGAGGGGCGTAACGACCGAGGGTTTCGACGTACTCGAGGAGCGTTTCCGCCCACCGGGCGAGAATCGGGCCGGAGAAGAAGAGCAGCGTGGCCATCACGGCGACGGCGCACACCGCCGCGAGGATCGGCAGGGGGATGGTTCTTCTGGACAACGTGGACCCGGCTCTCACATTTTCCGCGGGCTGCTCTTGAAAAGAATCTATTCGATCCACGTACCGAAGTCCTGGCGCTTTCGCGACGTCGAACGGATCAGGTCATCCGCGGCGAGCTGGAGCGAGTCGATCCGGTCCACATCGTACCATCCGGGCAACACGCCCACGGTTAGGTCGCCTCTGTGGCACGCTTCCGTCAATTCATTATACACATTCGGCGTGCTCCAGGAGATGCGAAGCAGTCCGGGGAGGGGCTCGTTCGCGCCGATTCCCCAGACGCCCCCGTCCTTCGCCGGGCCTAGGACGACGTCGAAGAGACCGAGCATCTTATTCATGTCGATGAGGAATTCGAAGGGGAGCGAGGGGGCGTCCGAGCCGATGAAGGCGATCTGTTCATAACCGAGGGCCGCCAGGTCGCTTTGCGTCGCCGTAAGTCGTCCGCCGAGATTCTCCCCTTCCTGCGGGAGGATATGGGTGGCCAAGGGGAAAGCTTCCGCCGCCCATTGCCGATCGGAACGGTTCGCCGGACAGATCACGATATCATAGCTCTTTCTCACCGCCCCGAGCTCTTCCTGGAGGAGAGCGATGCACCCTTCGTAGAACCGGAGGGCGTTCTCCTCGCCGATATCCTCGGCGAGCCGGGTTTTCACCTTTCCTGCAACGGGACAGCGGCAGTAGATGGCGAGCGCCGGCTTCCCCGGTGTTTCGGGGGTACGCTCACCGCGTGTTTCGCCGTGCCGTCCGTCCGTCTTCCGTGCCGTGTCGCCGGCCTTATGCCGTTTCAGGGGCAACAGGCGCCTCCGTCGCCCCCGGCGTCGCCGCAGCAGGCGAAGTCGGGATCCACATCGTCCGATCGTCGCGTGATCAGAAACATGCCGCGATACGGCGCGCGTTCGAGTTTCGCCGCCGTGTCGGTGCACACTTCCACCGGTACGTTCCGAGGGAACCAGTGCCCCTCCTCGTCGGACACGCCCTTGAAAGGGCCCTTGTATACGGCAAAGCGGCCGTCGTATACGCAGCCCGCCTTCTTCTCGTACTTGTAGCCTCTCACGGTGACCGAGAAGAAGCGGTGTCCTTCCACTTCACGCCAGAACGATCGTGAGAGTACCTGGATGCCGTAGAAGCCCGCCCTTTCGAAATACGAGAGGAGTTCCTCCTCGGTGAGTGCCCCGCTGATGCACTCCCCCCACAGCCGCGGATCCTGCCTCTGATGGACGGGCAGCTCCTCCTCGGAAACGATGTCGGAGATCACCATTCGCCCGTGGTCGTTCAGGATCCTCCACATCTCCCAGAGCACCTTGCGCTTGTCGGGCGAGAGGTTGATCACGCAGTTCGACGTGACGAGATCGATCGATCGGTCGGGTGCGGGGATCTCTTCGAGGAAGCCCTTCCGAAACTCCACCACGTCGAAGCCGAGGTTCTTCGCCACGGCGACGCGCGCTTCCTCGGCGACTTCGAGCATGCTGTCGGTCATGTCGACGCCGATCGCCCTGCCGGTGGGGCCGACCCTTTTCGCCGCGCGGAAGACGTCGATTCCCGCGCCGCTCCCGAGGTCGAGCATCGTCTCGCCCGGCGCGAGGGCGGCGACATCGATCGGAGAGCCGCAGCCATAGAAGCGCTCCACCACCTCCCTCGGGATATGGGCGAGGTCGTCTTCCGACGGCTGCACCGGGCAGCAGAGATCTTCCTGGGGCTTCTCGGCGGCGTCGCCGTAAAACCGGCGGACCATCCGGCGCGGGGCGTCGAGATCCCACGAGCGGACGCACTCCGAAGCGTTGGTGACCACCCCTTCGAGCGACTCCTCTACGGCGCAATGGGCGCCGCCGTCGCCCATACCGGTGACGATCACCGGCGCGTTGTATCCCGACTTGCCGTTCGAAACGACGAGGTCGCGGTCCGCGGCGATGTCGGCCATGGCGTCGTAGATCATCGCCTTGTGGAGATCGCAGTACGGGTCGTCCGCCACCGGCGAACCGCCGTAGAAGTAGGCGTGTTCCACGTCGCCGCCGCCGCAGATGAACTTGAGGGGACATTCGCGACACTGATCCTTCTGCATCACCGTGTGGGCGCGAAACCGCCGGGGAACCTCCCCGGACCGGAGGATCTCGCCCAGATCCGTCTCGTGAACGCTGCCGCACAGAAGTTCGGGAACATTCGCCATCGCCGCCGAGGGGTAGACCTTGCCGTCCGAGTAGACGCACAGGCTTCGCACCCCGGCGCTTGCGAGGTCCCGCCTCGTGCCGGCGGGATAGCGGAGCCGGCTCTTGTGGGATTCGAAGTTGTCGATCGTCACGCCGTGGCGCGCGCCGGTTTCCACCGCCTCGCGCACCACGTCGATCAGCTCGGCGTTCTCCGGGCCTTCGAAGTTGCCGTCCATCGCCCGACCCCGCCTGTGAAGCCAGAGGAGGTGGTGATTGCGAATACCGATTTCGCCGGCGAGGCGCGTGATGTTCGACACGTCGCCCGCGTTCTGTCGGGTGATCGCCGTGGTCAGCGTCGGGTTGAGTCCGCCGGCGACGGCGCGGCGCAGCGCGCCGGTGATCTTCCGGAACGAGCCGCTTCCGCGGATCGGATCGTTCAACTCGGGCGTCGAGCCGTCGAGGCTGACTTGGAGAATCAACCTGTCCCGGTCATAGACGCCCAGCCGTTCGATCCGGCGGTCGTTGAGGAGCAAACCGTTCGTCAGTATGGTGAGATCGGCCTGCGGATCGGACATCATCTCGTCGGCGAGGTCGAAGAGGTCCCTCCGGAGGAACGGTTCGCCGCCGGTGAAGTGGAAACGCTTCGCCCCGAGTCCGCGCGCTTCGACGATGAGGTCGATGATCTTGTCACCGGGAAGGCCGGTGTCGCCGAGCGGTCCGGACGAGACGAGACAGTGGCTACACTCCAGGTTGCAGCTGTTGTTCGTGTGAATCCACAGTTCCTTCAGCTCCGTCGTTTCGAGAAACGGCTCCCGCCCGTGGTAGTCGCCGTTCCCCGTGCTGCCGATCGCTCCCGGCTCCTCGCCGTCGCCGAGAAGCACTTTCTGGCGAATCGCGTCACGGGCGACCGTCTCGACGTGCTGCCACGCCTTGGCATGCTCGAAACCGGTGCACGCCGCGTAGCGGCCGACGACTTCGCCGAAGGCGAGCTTTCCGTCGAACAGCTCGAGCACGGCGCGCGCCTTCCCATCGACGGCGAGCCAGTTCGGTCCATCCCGGTGGACCATCAGGTTCCATCCCCTCCGCTCGAGGTCGTCGAGGGGGATCAGGCGGAGGCGTGTTTCGTTGGTCAGGATCATGTGCGCAAAGCTCCAGTGGATTCGGTCGTTCGTGTCGTCCGGGGCGCTCTACCGGTACCGCCCGCTTTTTCAGTATAGTATAGGGTCGTACGGGCGAACCAGCACGAAGGCGCCTTTCCGGTATGTCGGTTGAATGGTTCGAATCTTACGGTTCTCCCCGTGGAGACCGGTATTGAACCGATCGACCCGCCGTGAGAAGCTCGCCGAAAGCTCACCGGTCGCCCCGGCCGGTTTGGAGAAACGTATTCCTGATTCGAGAGGAGAACGGGCGATGACGCGGATCCGCGGCGGTTGCAGGATGGTCTTTCTTCTATGGATCGCCGTTTGCGCGATTCTTCCCGGTGCCGCGAGGGCGGAAGGGGAGAAGGTGGCGGCGGTAAGCCGCGCGGCGATCGACGACCGGTACAAGTGGAATGTGGCGGCTCTATTCGCGAGCGACGAGGAGTGGGAGGCGCGGTTCGGTCGTCTCGAGGAGGCGATCGGCGCGCTCGAAAAGTACAGGGGCACCCTCTCACGTTCTCCCTCGGCGCTTCTCGAATGGTTCGCCGCGCGGGACAGCGTGGCGCGCCGGTATGACATGCTCAGCGTGTACGCGTCTCTTCGCGCCGACGAGGACACCCGTGTTGCGCTCTACCAGGACATGGACGCCAGGGCATCGCGCCTCGGAACGCTTCTGAAGGAGAAAACCTCCTGGGCCGATCCCGAGATCGCCGCGATCGACGCCGATACGCTTCGCGCTTTCATCGCCCGCAAAAAGGGTCTCGAGACGTATCGGTTCCACATCGAGGACGGCATCCGCCGGAGGGCGCACGTGCTCTCACCTCGGGAGGAGGAGCTTCTCGCCATGTCGGGTACCGCTCTTGCCGCTCCGGCGAAGATCGCCGGTATGCTGCGAAACGCCGACATGGAATTCCCCGACGTCATCGACGAAGAGGGTCGCGAAGTGACACTCACCCCCGGGCGGTTCGAGTCGTTCCGCGCCTCTGCCGACGCGCGACTGAGACGGGACGCCTACATCGGCATGCTCGGCGCGTACGAGGGGAAGGCGAACACGCTGGCGGCCGCCCTTTCGGGGACGGTGGAAGCGCATATTTTCCATGCCCGCGCGAGGGGATTCGATTCATCCCTCGAGGCGTCGCTCTTTCGGAACAACATCCCGCCGGAGGTGTACAGCAGCCTGATCGACGCGGTGTCGAAGAATATCGAACCGGTGCATCGCTACGTCGCCCTCAGGAAAAAGGCGCTCGGCCTAAACGAAATCCATTATTGCGATCTCTACCCTTCTCTCGCGGAAAACCCGCCGGGCGCCGTCTCGTGGGACGAGGCGGTCGAAAAGGTGCTCGAATGCGTCCGTCCCCTCGGCGCGGAGTACGCCGGAGCGCTGCGCGAAGGGCTCCGTTCCGGCTGGGTCGATGTCTACGAGAACGAGGGAAAACGGAGCGGCGCCTACTCGAACGGGGCGCACGGTTCGATGCCGTACATTCTGCTGAATTTCGGCGACAACATCGACGGCGTCTTCACACTCGCCCACGAGACGGGCCACTCGATGCACTCTCTTCTCACCGGCCGCCGCCAGGCGTATGTGAACTCCGACTACTCCACCTTCGTTGCCGAGGTCGCGTCCACGGCGAACGAGGCGCTTCTCCAGCACCGGCTCGAGGAGGACGCCGCCGGCGGGGAAACGGACGCGCGGATCTACATTCTCGACAGGTTCCTCAAGGATATGATGGGCACCGTGATCCGCCAGACGATGTTTGCCGACTTCGAATTGACGATGCACGAAATGGCGGAGCGGGGCGAATCGCTTACCCCCGACGCACTCTGCACGGTGTACGCCGCACTCGTGAGAAAATACTACGGTCCTGAAATGGTGATCGATCCCGAAACCGCCTACACGTGGGCGAGGATCCCCCACTTCTTCTACAATTTCTACGTGTTCCAATACGCGACGAGCTACGCGGCGTCATACGCCATCGCCGAGAAGATCCTCGCCGGCGAGCCGGGCGCCGTGGAGAAATATCTCGGTCTGCTCGCCGAGGGGGGGGGTGATTACCCGATCGAAGAGCTGAAACGCGCCGGCGTCGACATGACCACTCCCGCGCCGGTGGAGGCGGTGATGCGGGCGTTCGCCGGCGCGGTGAACCGTCTCGAGAAGTTGATCGACGCTTCGTGATTCCGCGCGATCGCGCGCGGCTCGGCGGTTCGTTCGACGTGATATACCGGAAGCCGGGTCCGGCGAACGTCGCCCGGTTCCCCATTACACGGGAGATCGATGGGCCGGAAAAGACGATATCTCGACGAAGGGACGGTGCTCGTCGCCGGGAAGTGCATGAAGCTGGCGTGGTACCGCGTTCACCGGCCGGGGCGTGGTGGGGGAAACGCCGCGGCGAGGCTGGGGCGGCGCCACAAGAGGGATGTGACCGTACTCGTGCGCGCCCTTTTCCCCGGCGGGCGGCGGATCGTGGAGAGAAATATCGTCCGCGCGCGCCGATCGACGAGGAAGGCGCTTTGCGCCGGAAAGACGGTTCTCTTCCGCCCGGCGTTCCTCCACGACGGCGTGGCGATCCGTCCGGACATATTGGAGAGGCGAAGCGATGGAGCGTGGAATGTTTGGGCGGTGAAAGCGTCGTCGGGTGCGGAGCGGCACTTCCAGGGACTGGCGGTGGAGGTTCATATTTTAAGGAATCTGGGCTTCCGCGTCGTACCGGGGGTGATCCATCTCGACAGGAACGCTACCGTCCGTTCGGCATCGATCTTGAAAAGGACGGTATGCGCCCGGCAGGTCGAACGCCTCCTTCCCGAGATCGGTTCGAGAATCCGCGAGCTGAAACGCCGCGTGCGGATCGACTATCCCCGTCCCTTCCCGTTGAAGCGCATCTGCGGAAGGTGTGAAAGGCTTCACCGCTGCCGGCCCGACCTTCCCGAGCGGAATGTATTCCTCCTATTCCAGGGGGACGGTGGTTGGCGCGTGGTGGACGAACTGATCGAGCGGGAGATCCTCGATCTCGATGAACTTCCCGACGAGATGGAGCTGACCCATGTGCAGAAGAGACAGATGGCGGCGTTCCGCAGCGGAAGGGGGGCGGTATCGGGAGATCCGGCGCGATCTCTCGCGGAGCGGACCGAATACCCTCTCTTCTTCCTCGACTTCGAAACGGTTTCCCCGGCCGTTCCGCGTTATCGAGCGCAGCACCCGTTCGATATCATTCCCTTTCAATGGTCGTGCCATCTCGTGCGTGGGGAAGGGGGACCGGCCGAGCATTTCGGGTATCTCCATGACGACCGGGACGGCGGGGATCCCCGCCGGGGGGTGATCGAGTCGCTTCTCTCCCTTCTCGGCGGGGAAGGAACGATCCTGGTGTATTCCGGCTACGAACGTCGGGTGATCGAGAGGATGGCGGAGGTTCACCGCGATCTCGCCCGTCCGTTGCGCGCCCTCGTGTCGAGAATCTTCGATCTTCACGAGTTCGTCGAGCATTGCTACTATGTGCCGCGGTTCGGCGGTTCGTTTTCGATGAAGAGCGTATACGCCGCCCTTCACGAGGGACGCAGTTACCGCGACCTAGGCGTGTCCGACGGCACCGCCGCCGTGGAGGCGTTTCTTCGCCTCGTCGAGGAGAAGCCGCCGCCGGAAGAGCGGAAACGGATCCGGGAGAACTTGATCGAGTACTGCAAGAGAGACACGGCGACCATTGAATCCCTTTACAGGAGACTTATGAAAGTGCGTGCCGAGTGTTGAACGGGAAAATCATCGATATTTCGAGAACCCTTTCGGCCGGTGCGCCGGTGTGGCCGGGCGACGCTCCCTTCCGGCTCGAGAGGAAGATGAGCCTGGAGGGGGGCGATCCGGTGAATCTCACCACGCTCCACATGAGCCCCCACACGGGAAGTCACGCCGACGCACCGGGCCACGTGGATCGTGCCGGCGCTTCGATCGGCGCGCTGCCCCTTGAACCGTTCATCGGCCCCGCGCGGGTGCTGACCGTCGCGCCGGGCGAGGATCGGCTCATCGCCACGGCCGCCTTCGCTTCGTGCGACCCGGCCGATCCACCCAGGATTCTTCTTCGCACCGGCGCCGACGGGACACAGCCCTCCTTCAAGGAGAACTTCCCGGCCCTCTCGCCGGAGGCGGCGGTTCAACTCGTGGCGGATGGCGCGCGCCTCGTGGGGATCGACACCCCCGGTGTGGACCGATTCGACAGCGTCGACCTGCCGGTACACCGCCACTTCGCCCGAAGCGGCGTCTGCTGGCTGGAGAATCTCGATCTCAGCGGGGTGGTCGACGGGATCTACACCCTCGTCGCCCTTCCGCTCAAGATCGAAGGGGGGGACGGGAGTCCCGTGCGAGCGATTCTGATCGATATCTAACAAAATACTATTCAATGTATTATAAGGCTCGACATGCCGCGGGCGACGAAAAGGGGTTGTCGATGTGATATAAATATGATATCATATTGATGTCACCAGCCATAAAGGAGGAAATCGATGGCTTCTGAAAAAACCCGCTCCGCCGCATCGGGCTACGCGATGCTGGTTCTCAACATTCTCCTTTACCCCCTCGCGATCATCGGTTTCATCGCCGGTGTGGCGGTCGGCCACGCCCTCCTGATCTTCGCCATGATCGTTCTCCTGCTGCTCAATGTATTCATCTCGATCGGCTTCTTCGTGGTGAACCCGAATGATGCGCGGGTGCTCGTCCTCTTCGGCACCTACAAGGGAACGGTGAAAAAGAACGGCTTCTTCTGGGCGAATCCTTTCTACCGAAAGAGAAAGATCACCCTGCGGGCGAGAAACCTGAACGGCGATCGGATCAAGGTGAACGATAAGGAAGGGAACCCGATCGAAATCGCCGCCGTCGTGGTGTGGCGCGTCCAGGAGACGGCAAAGGCGTCGTTCGACGTCGATGATTACCAGGAGTACGTGGTGGTGCAGAGCGAGGCGGCGGTACGTCACATGGCGGGAAGCTATCCGTACGATACATTCGATTCGAAGGAGGATGTGATCTCCTTGCGCGGCGGGGCGGACCAGGTGAACCGCGCACTCGAGAAGGAACTCACCGAGCGCTTCGCTCGGGCGGGTATCGAGGTGATCGAGGCGCGCATCAGCCATCTCGCCTACGCGCAGGAGATCGCCGAGGCGATGCTTCGCCGGCAACAGGCTTCGGCCGTTGTGGCGGCGAGGACGAAGATCGTCGAGGGTGCCGTCGGCATGGTTCGGCTCGCCCTCGAATCGCTTGCCCGGGAGGGAGTGGTGGAACTCGACGAGGAAAAGAAAGCGACCATGGTGAGCAACCTCCTCGTCGTTCTCTGCGGCGAGTCGCAGGTCACCCCCGTTGTGAACACGGGAACACTTTACCAGTAGGGGCGATTCCTTGGCACAGCGGAAGGCTTTTCTCCTGCGCATCAACCCGGCGCTCTGGAAGGAAGTAGAGCGGTGGGCGGCGGATGAATTCCGCAGCGTGAACGGCCAGATTGAATTCCTGCTTCAAAGGGCTGTCCACGAAAGAAGGAGGGGGAACCGTTCGGTTCCCCCTCCGCCGCCGGAGAGCGAGGATGAGTAGATGCGCGCCTCCTCTCACACCGGTTTTCGCGCGAAGAAGCCGACACTCGCGGCGACCACCCGGTTCGCCTCGAGAAACGATTCGACCAGCTCCTTCGACAGCCCTCCTCCGCAACCGCAGCCGCTAACTTCCTCCGAAACGACAAGCCGCGCGATTGCCGCACAGTCGTACTCCTGCCTCGATCTGGCTTCCACGCCGGCGAGTCCCGCCGCGGCGAGACCCTCTTTGTACTCCTTTTCGGAGATGGCGCCCGCGATGCACGAACCGTGGAGCGCCGGAAGGGAGCGGAGAAAGTCGGGCGCCTCGTCGAGCACCACGTCGGAGACGAGCATCCGCCCGCCCGGCTTCAAAACCCTGGCGATCTCGGCGAAGACCTTCTCCTTCTCGGGGGAGAGATTGATCACGCAGTTGGAGATCACCCAGTCGACCGATTCCGAATCGACGGGCAGCTCTTCGATGATTCCCTTGCGGATGTCGACGTTGTTCAGGCCGGCGGCGGCCGCGTTCGCCTTCGCCCGTTCGATCATTTCGTCGGTCATATCGACACCGATCGCCTTTCCGGTTGGTCCTACGATCCGCGCGGCGAGAAGGATATCGATACCCGCCCCCGACCCGAGGTCAAGCACCGTGTCCCCCTCGGCGATTTCGCTCAGCGCAAGCGGGTTGCCGCAACCGAACGAATTGACCGCCGCGTCGCGCGGCAGGGAGCGGAGTTCCTCGTCGGTGTACCCGGCGAGAAGGGCGAGTACCCCTTTCGACGGACTCACCACTTTGCCGCAACAGCTTTCGGACGACGGCGCGCCGCCGGAGGAGGCAGTGGAAGCCGGACCCTCCATGCCGTCTCGCGCAGATTCCTCTTCGGACGGGGGCCGGGAAACGGCTTTCGCATAAGCCTCCTTCACTTGTTCCCGGATCTTTTCGTGGTCGCTCATCTGTTTCTCCTCACTCACTCCTTTGTGGATATCGGCATGAAATGCCGCTCGGACAGCATTGCTCAATATAATCTGCGATATTCCGGAGTCGCTTCACGATTTCAGGGAACCGCACACTGTAATGTACCTCTTTCCCCTTCCTCTCCGACCGGACGATTCCCGCCTCGCGCAGCGTGGAAAGGTGCCTCGAAACAACCGAAAGATCGACCTCGATGCAGCACGCTGTTTCGCTCACCGTGGCGGGTCGGCCGAGATTGATCAGTTGAGCGAGGAGCCTGAGCCGGGTCGGATCGCCGAGCGCCTTGTAGAACCGGGGGTCGCCGAAGGAATCCAATCGAATCTCCTTTGTTGCGCAATTGAACAATTGCACCTACTTGCAAGTGTAGATGATTCTTCATGAGAGTGCAACGAAAAAAAAGAATTGAACCGTCCGGGCTGATGCCGCTCTGCCCAATAGGTCGACCGGGGCGGACGGGAACCCGATCGCCGTGTGTATGGTATTCTTCCTGTTCCCCCCGGAGATGGACCATGACTCGATTCGATTGCTTTCTCGCGATACCGGTCTTGCTTCTCGGCGTGATCTTCGCCGGCGCCGTTCAGGCGGAAGGGGATCGTACAACGGCCATCCGGCCGGAGACGGGGAACGTCCGTGAAAGCGGCAAGGTGAAAGGCATGACCGTATCGTGCGCCACTTGGGGGTGGGAGTGGGGTACCGACGAGATGGTGGAAACGATGCGCGAGCTTCGCGGCATGGGGGTGAACTGGATTACCATCCATCCGTATGCGCGGATCCGCGGCGACGGCGAGGTGTCGAACGGCTACCAAGAGGAGGGGGGCGCTCCCGCGTGGCTCACCCGGCCGATCGACGAGGCACATCGTCTCGGTCTGAAGATCTTGATCAAGCCGCATCTCGCCTACTGGGGGAGCCGCTTCAACTGGCGGGGCGAGATCGAGTTTCACACCGACGCGGAGTGGGATCGCTTCTTCACCACGTACGGGGAGTGGCTCGCCTGGCTCGTCGACACCTGCCCGGAAGCGGATGCCTTCGTGATCGGCACGGAACTCGATAAGACGGTCCGGTTCGAGAAAAGGTGGCGCGCCATCATCGCCGACGTGAGGAGAAGGACCGACCGGCCGATCACCTATGCGGCGAACTGGTCCGATTACGCGGCCGTGCCGTTCTGGGACGCTCTCGACGTGATCGGCATCCAGTGGTACTTCCCCGTGGCGGAGGGCATCGGCATGCCCGCGCCGGAGGAGCTGAGACGGTCGTGGGCCGAGAGAATCTGGGAGGTGACCGCCTTCGCGGACAGCCTCGGGAAGAAGATCGTTCTCACCGAACTCGGCTACAACCGCTCCGCCGACGCCGCCCTCCAGCCCTGGGACTACCGCTCGGGCGGCGCGGATGCCGAAGAGGTGCAGCGGCGTTGCCTGGCCGCGGCGCTCGATGCGGTGAATGAGAGTGATTCCGTGGTGGGCGCATTCCTGTGGAAGTGGTTTCCCGGCGATCAGCGGGGACGGAACTTCATCCTCTCCACGCCTACCATGCGTGAAGTGATTTCCAGCCATTGGTTGAACTGAGGCCGCCCGGCCGTTCGACCGCGTGGCGTGCGGCGTGCGGCGCGTCGGATCCGACCGATACCCGGCGTTCAGCCCCTTCGCCGTCTCCGGTTCCTGATGAAATCGACGAAGATGAAGTCCCCCACTCTGTCGGGGGACGTGAAGTACGCCCGTCCCCGGTTCAGCTCGGTGAGGCGCCGCACGAACCGCTCCAGATACGGGTCGCCGGCCACCATGAACGTGGTGATCACGATTCCTTTTCGCCTGCACACCACCGCCTCGTCGAGGGTCCGGTTGACGATCTTCTCGTCGAGGCCCCATGCGTTTCGATAGATCCCCTCGCCCGGCAGGCGGATCACCGTCGGCTTGCCGTCGGTGACCATGAAGATCTGCTTGTTCCGGTTCTTTCTCCTCTCGAGAATCCGTCGTGCCGCGGCAAGGCCGGCTTTCGTATTCGTATGATGCGGTCCGACGTCTGCGAAGGGGAGATCGCTCACCGGCACGGTCGTGGCGTCGTCGCCGAAAAGGACGACGTCGAGCGTGTCCTTGCGGTAACGGGAGAGGATCAGCTCGGTGAGGGCGAGCGCCACCTGCTTCGCGGGAGTGAAGCGGTCCTCGCCGTAGAGGATCATGCTGTGCGAGATGTCGAGGAGGAGCACTGTGGCGCACGACGTGCTGAATTCGGTGTCGCACACCACCAGGTCGTTTTCCACGAGAGGAGTGTCGGTGCCTCCCGTCCGCCGCACGGTGTTCCAAATGCTGCTGTTGAAGTCGATCCGCTCGATATCGTCGCCGAAGCGGAACTCGCGCCGCTCCGGCAACGGTTCTCCCGCGCCGCCCCCGCCGTACGGCGTCACGTGCCCCCCCGCCGGACCGCCCCTCTTGAGACCCCGAAAGATCCTCTCGAACGAGGAGCGCCTCATCGCCCGGACGCCCCGGTCGGTGAGTCGCCGTCTCCCCCCGTTCTCCTTCCGGACGAGATCGCGTTTCTCGAGGTGAAGGGCGAACTCATCGAGATCGAGATCACCGTCGATGTACCCGCGATTCTTCAACTGTCGGAGAAGATCGAGGGCCGCCTCGGCGTCTCCGCTCGCCTTGAGAAGAAGGTAATGGAAGAGATCGAGAAGCCGTTCGAAGGAAGCGAGCTTCTCGAGCAGGTCGCCGTCGATTTCAGCGTAGCGGAAACGGATCATCTCTTCCCTCGTGCTCCGCTAGAGATCGCGCATCATCCTGCTGAGCATATCGCCGTAGCGGATCGTGCCGCTCAGCCCCTCGCGGGAGAGCACCGAATGCTGGTGCAGTCCCTCGAGGATCAGCTCCTTCACCGCCGGAAGTTCGTCGCCGTTCATTTCGGGAAAGAACTTGCGCGCCAGCTCGTCGAGGCCGTCGACCTCGTCGAGAAGGGCGTTCTCTCGGTGCGCCGGTTTGAAGTCGGTGATCTCCACGTGGTTCCCCCCGCGGAACCACGCTTGGATCGTCTCGTAGAGCGGCTCGCCGCCCCCACCTTCGTGGCGATCGTCGTACACCGGCGGAAAATATCGGAGGAACACCTCCTTGATCGCCCGCCCGATCAGCCGTTCCGCCACGATGCCCGCTCCCTCCTGCTCTCCCTCGTAGACGAGTTCGAGCTTCCCGGTCACCGCCGGGAGGAGCGCGAAGAGATCGCACAGACGCGAAGCGGGAACAGTTTCCCCGGTAGTGAGCATCCGCCGCTCCACGTTGCTCACCAGCAGTTCGAGGGCGCTGATCGGGAGGCGGGCGCTCACCCCCGATGTCTGGTCGACATGCTCGCTCTTTCTCGCCTGCACGGCGATCTCCTCGATCACCTCGCGGAAGAACCGTGGGATTCGCACGGCGATACTTCGCTCCACATCCGCTTCTCCCTCTGTGATCGCCATGGCCGCTTCGATCGACGTCGGATAATGGGTGATCACCTGGCTCGCGATCCGATCCTTGAGGGGTGTGATGATGTTCCTGCGGTTCGTGTAATCTTCCGGGTTCGCCGTAAAAAGCATGACGATGTCGAGGTCGAGTCGCAGCGGGAATCCGCGGACCTGGAGGTCGCGCTCCTCGAGAAGATTCAACAGGCCGACCTGGATCCGCTGCTGCAGGTCGGGGAGTTCGTTGAGGCAGAAGAGTCCGCGGTTCGTGCGCGGGATGATGCCGTAGTGGATCACCCGCTCGTCGGAAAGGTCGAGCTTTTCCCGTGATGCGCGGATCGGGTCGATGTCGCCGATCAGGTCGGCCATGCTCACGTCGGGCGTGGCGAGCTTCTCGTGGTAACGTTCGTCGCGGTGAATCCATGTCACGGGTGTCTCGTCGCCAGCCTCGGCGACCCGCGCGCGCGCTTCGTTCGAGCGGGGTGCGATGGGATCTTCATTCAGTGGACTTCCCTCGATCACGGGGATCCACTCGTCGAGATAGCGGACAAGGGAGCGGCAGAGCTTCGTCTTCGCCTGACCTCTCAGGCCGAGAAGAAGAATGTCGTGCCGCGAGAGGATGGCGTTCACCATGGCGGGAATCACCGTTTCGTCGAAGCCGACAATGCCCGGAAAGAGCGGTTCGCCTCTTTTCAGCGCGGCCATCACGTTCTCGCGCACTTCATCGCGGACGCTCCGGCTCCGGTAAGCGGTCTCCTTCAGCGCACCGAGGGTGCGTACCGATCGATTCATCCGGTCTCGTTTCCTTTCCTTGCGGCAGGGTGAGAGAGAGGGGGGATCCGCGATCGATGCGCGCCGTGCCCGCTGTTCGATCGTCGCCTTGAATCTAATGAGGGATCGACGGGAAGGCAAGTTGCGCATCGCCCGCGCACGGAAGTATCTTTCAGAAGAGAAACATCCTTCCGCGTATCGTTCGAAAAAGGAGATATCGAATGTCAGAACCGGTTCATGCCGACAACAAGCCCGCGGTGCTCAAGCTCGAGAAGGGGATGTATATGATTTGCAGCTGCGGGCGCTCGGAAAACCAGCCGTATTGCGACGGAAGCCACCATGGCACCGACTTCACCCCGATCGCCTTCGATGTGGAGGAAGAGAAGACGTATGCCATCTGCAACTGTAAAATCTCGGGGAACATGCCTCTTTGCGACGGGACGCACAAGACGCTGCCGGTTGAGTAGAGAGCGGGGCGCACGTCCGCGCGGCGGGTGATTACCGGAAAAGGCCCTTCACACTCCCCCAGGAGGCCTCCTGCGTGGCGGCGGCGGCTGATTTTGTGATCGGATCCTCGTCGACTTGGCGTCGGATCGCCCAGCCGCCGGCACCGCCCTCTTTGGGGCGAAGCCAGTATTTCTGGCCGGAAAAGATCACCTTGTTGACCAGACCGTCCCCGTCAACCCCGTCGTGATACCGAACAAGGATCACCAGGTCGACCTGGGTGTTCGCCAGGTACCATGTTTCTCCATCCGGACGATCTTCGAATTCAGTCGTGCTCGCCCGTACGCTCTGCACGGTCTGTTTCAGGTCGATGTCGAGCACCTGCTTTCCCTCCGGAGTCTCCCATCCGCTGAACATGCGATCGGCGATCTTCATCTCTTCCCCACGATCCCAAGTTTCGACGGAAAGGGGGTTGTCGGGATCGGCCGGCAGGTTCTCGAATTCGTATCGCGTATCGAGGAGTGTTGCGTAGAGAAGACTGTCCTTTCCATTGTAAACCGTCTTGAAATCCTCTTCGAGAAGTTCGGTGATCTGCGAGACGACCCCCTCGTCCTGGGTATACCGGAACATCGCCTTGAGCGCTCCCCACTGGGCGTCTTCACTCCACTGCGCGCCCGGGCGCGACCGTGTGATCGGTTCACGGTCCCGCTGTTCGACGATCAAGAGATTCCCCTCCCGGGTCGGGTCGGGACGGAGGGTGAAAATCTGCCCCGAGAAGACCACGTGATTCCGGGTTTCACCGCCGTAGCCCGCACTCGAATCGAGCACCGTGACGATCAGATTGATTTCAGCGTCCACGTCGTACCACGTCTCCCCCGGAGCCGCGCCGTCGTGGTCGCTCGAATCGAGGACCGTCGAAATCGCCACGATTCTCAGATCGAGTGCCCGGACCCGCTTATTGTCCGGATTCGGCACACCGGAAAACATGTTCTCCGTGCAGGCGAGTTCCTCGTCGGCCTTCCAGACGTCGTGATGGGATGGCCGTGCCCCGTCGGAGGGAACGAAATGGAATCGGTAATTCTCATCGAGCAACGCTTCGTATTCTTTCAGATCCCGGTTGTTATAAGCCTTCTCAAGGGCGTCGAAAACCTCCTCCGGCGTCGAAAGAACCGGGTTGTCGTCGCCTTCGCCCAAGCTGTTCGCACCCGTGGGCGAGTCGTCGTTGCCGCACGAGAGGGAGATCGAGAGGATCGTTATTGCGAGAATGGTGGATCGCTTATACATTTTCAACTCCATTGATTGAGACCCGCAGCTTCGATCATACCCATAAACCGGTTCATTATCAAGCCCGCGCCCGGCCGCCCTTTTCGTCCTCCCTGCTTCATTCTTCCGGTTGACACGCTGTCCCGCGAACCGTATCCTCTTGCCAAACAGAGCGATCGCACGATCGCACAGCTCCGATCGGCTTCACCTAAGGTCTCGCTACGGTGTTGCCGGCGATAGGGTCAGTCGGGAAACGGGCTGGCCTCCCGTGTTTGGAAAGGAGCCGGAATCAACGCCACCCCGAGGGGGATCGCGGCCGCGGTGCGGCCGGGGCGTCGTGTCCTTTCCAGGCATGACACTCCGGCCGTTCATGTATGGAGTCGGCATGATCTCGTTCCGGGAAGCGTTCGAACAAGTGGTCGCCGCGGCCGCGCCGGTCGGCGTGGAGCGCATCGCTCTCGATCGCGCCGCCGGCCGTGTTCTCGCGGTGGGCATATCGGCGGACCGCGATCTTCCCCCCTTCGATCGTTCCGAGCGTGACGGCTTCGCCGTCCGCTCCGCCGATTTTTTCCGTGGCGGGGCGAAGCTCGCGCTCACCGGGGAAACGATCTTCGCAGGCGCCGAGGCGGTGTCCGCCGTGACGAGCGGTTTCTGCTCCGCCATCATGACCGGCGCGGCCCTGCCGCCCGGCGCCGACGCCGTCGTGCCGGTGGAGAAGAGTGTGAGGAACGGCACCGCCGTCGCCTTGGACTACGAGAAGATCGTCCCGGGCATTCACGTACACCGAAAGGGATCGGATGCCGCGGAAGGGGACCTCCTTCTCGCCGCCGGAACCGTGCTCGACGGCGCCGCCCTCTCGGTGGCCGCGTCGGTGGGCGCGTCGGAAGTGGATGTCCATCGGAAGGTGAAAGTGGCGGTTCTCTCCACGGGAGACGAGTTGGTCGGCGTGAACGAAACCCCCGGCCGGTTGCAAATCCGCGACGGGAACGGCCCGTCCCTCCGGGCGCTCATCGAATCGATTTCATGGCTCCAATGTGTGATCCACCGGCGGGTGGTCGACGACGAGACGGTGCTCGGCGCGTCGGTTGTCGAGGCGCTCGCCGAAGCGGATGCCGTGGTGCTCTCCGGCGGCGTTTCGATGGGCGAAAAAGACCTGGTACCCGGTGTGCTGAAGAGGTGCGGCGTCGAAGAGATCGCTCACAAGGTGGCGATCCGGCCGGGCAAACCGTTCTGGGTCGGCGCGGCGAAGCACCCTTCGGGTCGCTCCATCATGGTGTACGGCCTGCCGGGAAACCCGGTGGCGGTCCAGGTCACTTTCCGCGAACTGGTGATGGCGGCGCTCCGCCGGATGGCCGGTCTCGAGACAATCGAGCCGATCGAATTCCGCCTTCCCCTGGCGGAGAACCTCCGGAAGAAGCTCCCCCTCGGGCAATTCCTGCCGGCCCTGCTCGTGCCGGGAGAGGAGGGGACGTTCGTCCGTCCGGTGACGAACAACGGCTCGGGTGATTTCGTTTCCATCTCCCGCGCCGACGGTGTGATCGTCCTGCCCGAAGGGGAACTGCGGCTGCGCCCGGGCGATCCCGTCCGATTCCACCTGTGGAGGAACCGATGATCGCCGACCGTCACGGCCGCGTGGCCGACTCTCTGCGCATCTCCCTCACCGACCGGTGCGACCTGAGGTGCAGCTACTGCATGCCTTTGACGGGGAACACCTTCGCCCCGTCGGAGGAGGTGCTCACCGATGACGAAATCGTCGCCGTCGCTTCTTTCCTGGTGCGCCGCACCGGTGTTCGCCGTATTCGTCTCACCGGCGGTGAGCCTCTCCTTCGCGCCGGGCTGGTCGAGCTGGTCGGGAGGCTCGCCGCCACCGGCGTGGAGGATCTCGCCATGACGACGAACGCCCAGCTCCTCGCCGGGCGCGCACCGGCGTTGAGGGAGGCGGGCCTCACGCGGGTGAACATCAGCCTCGACACGCTCAAGCCCGACCGTTTCCGCGAACTTGCGCGCACGGGCGAACTGCAACGAACTCTCGACGGGATCGATGCCGCCCTCGAAGCGGAGCTGACGCCGGTCAAGATCAACACCGTTCTCATTCGAGGCGTGAACGATGACGAGATCGTCGACCTGGTGCGCTACTGCGCCGGTCGGAAGATCGAGCTGCGCTTTCTCGAATTGATGGCGATCGGCGAGTCCGCCGCGGACCACGACGCGAGATACATGTCGACGACTGAAGCGATCGACCGCCTGTCGGAGCGGTTCCGTCTCGTCCCCCACGACTTCGTGGCAGGGGAGACGTCGCGCCGATACACTCTATCCAACGGCGACGGCACGAAGCACACCATCGGTCTCATCTCGCCGGTGAGCGACTCGTTCTGCAGTTCATGCAGGCGGCTCCGGCTCGGCGCCACAGGAATGCTCCGCGGTTGCCTGATGAACTGCGACGGCCCCGATCTCCGGTCGATTCTTCGAAGCGGCGATCCGGAATGGGAAACGCGGCTCGAGGCGAAAGTATCGGAAGCGTTCCACCAGAAACCGTGGTTGAGCGAAATGACCACGGCGGTGACGATGCACCGCTTGGGGGGTTGAACGTGGGAGAAAACGACTTTTCCCATCTGGGGGACGATGGCCGCGCGCGCATGGTCGATGTTTCCGAAAAGAGCGTTACCGTGCGCTTTGCCCGTGCGGAGGCGCACGTCCATCTCGGCGCGAGTACGGCGGCGCTCCTTGCGAAGGGGGGCGTGACGAAGAAGGGAAACGTCCTCGAAACGGCGCGGCTCGCGGGGATCCAGGCGGCGAAGAAGACGGCCGAGCTCGTTCCCCTTTGCCATCCCCTTCTCCTCGATCATATCGACGTGAACGGCGCCTACGAGGGAGAGGAACTCACCCTCACGAGCGAAGTTCGATGCTCGGGAAGGACGGGCGTCGAAATGGAAGCGATCATCGCCGTCACGGTGGCGGCGGTCACGGTGTACGACATGTGCAAGTCGGTTTCGAAGGAAATCGAAATCGGCGCGATCCGGCTCCTGAGGAAGACGGGCGGGAAGAGCGGCACATGGGAACGAGATCATCAGGGGGGGAAGAAGATGGAAAAGGGGGTGCCCACGGTTCTCGCGGTATGCATCTCTCCAGGCGGTGTGCCGAAGAGACCGGTACCCGAAGCGGCGGTCTGTATGAAGGGGCTCGAGGGAGATGGAAGAGACCACGAGAAGCATTGGAAGCCGGAACGGGCGGTGAGCATCCAGGACGAGGAGCTTCTCGAGGTCCTCTCGTCGGAAGGATACGACCTCGGTCACGGCACGATGGGCGAGAATCTCACCGTGCGGAATCTCGATGTCCAGTCGATGCCGCCGGGAACGAAACTCCTTTTCTCCGGCGGTGTCGAGCTGGAGCTGACCGGGCCGAGGAAGCCTTGTTTCGTCCTCGACAAGATTCATCCGAATTTGAAAGACGACGTGATTCTCCGCTGCGGCTGCATGGCGCGCGTGCTTCGCACAGGAACGATCCGTCCGGGCGAGACGATCCGCGTGGAACGCTCGATGGACGACGGCGGCGGCGTGTGACGGAGCGCGGCAAGGGCGGCGGCGTCCTCTTTCCAGCAGGAGCGATTCTCATCGGCGGAGGGAGCCGGAGGATGGGTGTGGCGAAGGTGTCGCTTCCCCTTCCGACCGGCGAGCCGATGGGCGTTCGCATCTGGCGCGTGATCCGTGATCTTTGCGAAACAGTGGTTCTCGTGGGTACGGTGGGCGAGATCCCCGAGGGGCTGCACCATTTGAAAACGCTCCCCGATCTCCGCTCCGGGCGGCCCGGCCCTCTCGCCGGGTGGGAAGCTCTCCTCTCGTCGGGTGTGGCGAGCGACTATCTCGTCGTTCCATGCGATCTTCCGAAGGTGACGGCCGCTCTCCTCTCCCTTCTCGCCGCTCCTCCGCCGGGGCGGGCGGCGGCGCTCAAAGTGCGCCGCCGTGACCGCGTCGAACCGATGCCCCTTCGTCTTCCCGCGTCGGCGCTCCGTGAAGTGAGCGCCGCCCTCGATCGAGGGGAGCACAAGGCGGGAGATCTCCTCGCGAGGCTCGACCCGGTGGAGGTGGCGCTTCCCGCCGCGCTCGAGCCGGAATTGTTCAACCTGAATCGTCCGGCCGATCTCGACGATCTTCGAAAGTGATCTCCCGGCACTCAACTTCTTTTCTTTCCTGCCGAACCGCTGATCAGCCGAAGGAGTGGAGGAAGAGAGATCCGCGCGCCGGCGTCGCCGGCCGGGCAGGATCTCCGGAGGCGCCTTTCCCGCCCGGGAAGGGCGCCTTCACCGTTTGATCGCCGGCCCGCCCGTAGTAGAGTGGTCCCATCGCGTTTCCGGGAGGAGTCCGCGTCGTGGTGAGAAAATCGCTGGAAAAACTGTTCGAGCGCACCTTCGGCGGACCGCCGGAGACGGTCGTCCCCTTGCGGGGGGACGGCTCCGACAGGCGGCTCTTTCGCCTCACGGGCGGAGACAGGAGGGTGATCGGCGTCGCATGTGGGGATCACGGAGAGAACGCCGCGTTTGTCGGTTTCTCCCGTCATTTCCGCGCCGTGGGTCTGCCGGTTCCCAAGATCATCGCCCTGTCCGAGGAAGAAGGAATCTACCTCGAAACCGATTTCGGCGACATCACTCTCGCCGACGCGATCCTGGCGGCGAAGGAGCGCGGCGAATTCCCGGAAGCGGCGATCGATCTTCTCCGAAGCGCCGTCACTTATCTTCCCCGGTTCCAGGTCGAGGGGCACAAGGGGCTCGACTACTCTCTTTGCCACCAGTCCGAGCGGTTCGGACCGGACGCCATGGTGAAGGATCTCGATTACTTCAGGCGCTGTTTTCTCGACCTCTTCTACGACGGACCGCGCGACGACGGCCGGCTCGACGTGGATTTCCGTGTCTTCGCGGAACGTCTCGGCGAGGCGCCGTCCGACTTCTTTCTCTACCGCGACTTCCAGCCGCGGAACATGATGGTCGTGGAAGGAGGCCTCCGGTTCATCGACTACCAGGCAGGAAGGCGTGGGGCGCCGCAATACGATCTCGCCGCCTTTCTCTACGCTTCGAGTTCCTCCCTCGACCGTTCGCTGCGGGATGATCTGACGGCGGTCTATCTCGGAGCGGCGAAGACCCTCGCGCCGATCGACGCCGAGGTTTTCTTTGAGTACCTTCCCGGCTTCGCGCTGATCCGGATCCTCCAGGCGCTCGGCGCGTACGGCAACCTCGGCGCGAACCGGGGGAAGACCCGTTTCTTGAGGGCGATTCCCGGCGCCGTCGACCACCTTGGAGAGGTTCTCGGGAATGGAGAGATCCTCGACGGTACGCCCGCGCTGCGTGGTATTCTGATGCGCATGGCCCGATCCCCCGAGCGCTACGTGAAAGCATCGAATTATGAACGATGAATTGACAATACACATATACAGCTTTTCGTATCACACCACGGGGATTCCGCGCGATACCACCGGTCACGGGGAGGGATTCGTCTTCGACTGCCGTTTTCTCCCGAATCCCGGGAGGGAGGAAAGGTACGTCCGGCTCGACGGGAGGGACGCTCCCGTGAGGGAGTATCTCCTCTCGCGTCCCGAGGTCGATCTCTTCTGGAGCCATGTGCGCTCGATCGCCGACGGGGCGGCCGCCGCGTTCCGGAAGCGAGGCTTCACCGACATGACTATTTCCTTCGGCTGCACCGGCGGGCAGCATCGCTCCGTATTCTTCGCGGAGCGCCTGCACGATCATCTCACCGAAGCGGGGTATCACTGCCGGCTGAACCACACCGTCGTCGGCGGGCGGGGGCGATGAATCGGCCGGTCGCCGGGATGATCCTCGCCGCCGGGTACGGGAAACGGCTCGGCGTGCTCACCGCGACGAAGCCCAAGGCCCTCGTCGAAGTGGCGGGACGGACCTTCCTATCTCTCGCCCTCGAGAAACTCCGGCGGGCCGGAGTCTCGCCGGTGGTGATCAACTCGCATCATATGGCGCCCGATGTCGCTCGCGCGACGCTCGCCGATGCGGGGACGATCGATGTCGCCGTACTCACCGAGGAGATGATCCTCGGCACAGGCGGGGGTGTGCGCGCCGCGGCGGATCGACTGGGAAAGGATCGAATCGTTCTCGTTCACAACGTCGATGTCCTCTCGGCGCTTTCGATCCGCGATTTGATCGAGCGATTCCACCGCGAGCCGTGCGACGCGATGCTCGCCGTCGAGGAGCGGCCGACGAAAAGGCCTCTCGCGATGGACGCGGCCCGGTTCATTGTCGGTCGCTCGGGGGACGACGAAGTGCGCGAGCCACGGGGGGATGTGACGCCCGTCGGTTTCAGCGGTATTCAGATCCTCGCGCCCGGCACGGCCGGCGCACTCGACGGAGACCCGCCCTTCTCGATCATCGACGCCCTTCTTCGTCTTGCGCGCCGGGGCGCCACGCTCAGGGCGTATCCGATGGAAGGGTGCTACTGGGCCGACCTGGGCACGCCGGAACGCCTCGCGCGGGCGCGGCGCGACATCGAAACGGGCATCGTCCCCCTCGAAGCGCTTCTTTCGTGACCGCCTACTTGAATGCCACCACGTAGGCGACCCACGCGATCGAATCGTCGCCCCGCTTGACGGGACGGAAAACGCCGTTCCCGTCGCCGTCCTTGTCGGTGCCCTCCCAGTAGACGACCACCTTCGAGAAGCCGGTTTCCTTCAACAGGTCTTTCACCTCCGTCAGGTTCCAAAGGCGCCAGTCGTAACGGAACGCCTTTTTCATTCTCGTGCCGTCGGGGAAGTCGAAGTGGATGAAGCAGCGGTAGTCGCCCGTTACAGGATCGTAATCGTCTTGGTCCCAAACATAGGTGAAATCGTCGTACTCCCACTCCTCGAGTTGCGGAATCTGCGCTTCCGGCCCGCCGTAGATGTCGAGATAGAGAAATCCTTCCCGGACGAGCGAGCGACGGACGGCGCGGAAGTAGCGGGCGAGATCCTTCCGTTTCTTGAACGTGAAATAGGAGAAGTTGTTGGCGCAGATGATCTGCATCTTGTCGTCGCGTTCTTCGAGAACATCGGCGCGGATCAGCTTCACTCTTTCGGCCGCGGCGCCGAGGGGCGCCACGTTGTGTTCCCGGCCCCATTCGAGAGGCACGGTGTCGAGGTCGATGCCGATGGCCCGATTCTCGGGGGAGCGCCTGACCCACTCGCAGGCGATGGCGCCGGTACCGCAGAAGTCCTCTCGCAATCGCGTCGCCTTCTTCCCGAATCTCTTCTTGTAGACACGGTGAACAAACTTCACTTCCGCCTTCGGATCCTGAACCGATTGTTCATATAAAACGTACTTGTCCGCGGTGCGCGCGGTGAATCGTGCCATGGATGGAGCCCCTGTTGCCCGGCGGGCGCTGGTTCGAATTGCGGGGAACCGGTCGTCACGGCGCGGAGCTTCCCCTCGTTCCGCGCGACGGGAAGGATAGCACAACCGCCGATCAGCGCACGAGATTCAACTTCGCCGTCGCCGAGGCGCTTCCGGCGGTGAGGCGGGTGAAATAGACGCCGCTCGCCGCAGCCGCTCCGCCGTCGTCCAGGCCGTTCCAGCGGACCGAGTGATCTCCTCCCGGTAGGGTGCCGGAAAGGAGGTTCCGGACGAGCCGGCCGGACGGGGCGTAAATGGAAAGGGTCACGTCGTTCCTGCCGGGAAGAGTGAAGGAGATCATCGTCGCCGGATTGAACGGGTTCGGACCGGGCACGAGTCGGAGGGGATGTCCCGCCATCTCCGTGGTCCCTTCCGCGACGCCGGTGAAATCCTTAAAGCGAAGAAGGTGGATTCCGAACAGCTGGTCGCTCGCGATCAGCGTGCCCGACGGCAGGAAGGGATAATTCCCCCAGTTTCCGGCGTACGTGCCGCTCGTGTAGGGTGGATACGTGTCGTAGTAGCCGATCTCCACCGGGTTGTACGGGTCGGCGAAATCGACGAGTCTGAGACCGTTCGCGTAGTAGGCGATGTAGGCGATCGTCCCTTTCACGAGCACGTTGTGCGCCGAGAAGCTGAAACCGGGGATCTGGTATTTCGACACCTCGGTGATATTCTTGAAATCAGAAATATCCCAGCAGCGGACGTGCCCCCTGTTCGCTTCATCCGACGTGAGAAGGAAACGGTGATCCTGCAAGAGCCAGGCGTTATGGTTCGAGGCGCCGGAATAGAAATGACTCGCCAGAACGGAGATGCTCGCCGGATTCGACACATCGAGGATTTTCAATGTGCCGGAGTAGATCGGCGATACGTACGCCGTGTCGTTGAGGACGAAGAGATCGTGGATGTAATCATTGTTCCACGATCCGAGCCAGGCCGGATTCGCCGGGTCGGCGGAAAGGTCGAGGATGTGCATTCCACTCCCGGTGCCGACGACATAGCAGCGTGCGGCGGCGGTGTCGATGTAAAGATTGTGGGCGGTGGTGAATGTGGCGTTGTACGTGTTCGCAAGAAACGGATTCTCGGGATCGGAGATGTCGACGATCTGGAGTCCCGATCCCGAACCGGTTCCTTCTGTGACGATATAAGCATGCGTACCGAATGTCTTGATGTCCCGCCAGATCGAATTCGGCCCGGTTATGAAGCCCACCTCGACGGGGTTGCGCGGGTCGGTGACCCTCGTGAAGATCGTTCCCGTCCTGTAGCCGGTGATGGCGTATTCCTGCCCGTTCGCCGCGAACCCCCAGCAGTCGCTGTACGCTTTCGTGCTGTCCCGAATGATCGAGAGCGCCTCCATGTTGCACACCAGCGTATCGGGACACGTCGCGGCGATGACCGGAGCGGTGTTCACCGCCGCAAGGAGGAGAAACATCGGCGGGACGATAAGGCGGAGTCGGTTCGCCGGAGCCGCGACGGGACGGTACGATCCTATTTTCATCTCTTCCTCCGTATGGATGGAGCGGCCTCTCCGCCGCCTCTCCCGACCCGCCCTCATCGGACGAGCAGCAGTTTTCTCGTCTCCACAAAACCGCCCGCCGCCAACCGGTAGAAGTAGACACCGCTCGCGACGTCGATGCCGTTTTGATCCTTGCCGTTCCACACGACACTGTGCGAGCCGGCGAGGAGGGGCGCCCGGACGAGGGTCCGCACGAGACGCCCCGCGGGATCGTACACCGAAAGATCGACGTCGGCTCTTGCGGGGAGATCGAAACCGATCGTGGTGGTCGGGTTGAACGGGTTCGGCCGGTTCGCGCCGAGACGGGTGCGCCCGGAGAGACCGCCGTCCGTGCCGCCTTCCACCGATACGACTGCGGCCGGGGCGCCGCGGATACCGAAGTCGTCGACGCCCGCCTCGACCACCGAACCGGGAGCGTCATCGCGGGCGACGAAGCGGAGGCGCATCGTGGCGGTGGGCGCGATGAACGTCGAGACAGGGATCAAAACGAAACGCCACGATGCGTCGGACGCCATCGTGCTGTCCACCGTGACCCAACTCGTGCCTCCGTTGTTCGAAAGGGAAACGACCCACGGGTCGGTGGCCGGGTTCGAGCCGGCGTCATTGGAAAACCAGCGGTAATATGTGATCTCCGGATCGACGAGGCCGCTCAGATCGTACACGCCGCTCAGGAGAGTGGTGGCGCCGCCGTCGACATCATTGGCGCCGATCGTCGCGCCGGGCGAGGACTGTCCCGTGATCCAGCAGAGAACGCCGGGCGCGGCGGTGTGATCGTCCTCCGGCTGCACCGTCCCGCCGCCCGTGCCGTTCGGATCGACCCGCTCCCAGATGCCTGTGGTGGCGGCGTCCCCGGCCGCCCCCACCATCCACGACGGATCGCTTTCCATGTCAAGCGCCGTGAGCCACGGTTGCAACGTGAAGTCGGCGACAGACGACCCGCCGTCCACCACGTTCACCGTTGCGGTATCGGGATCGTATCCGAAGCTCGATGCGATCACCTGGTATGTTCCCACGGGAACATGGGAGAGCGTATAGGCGCCGGCGGCGTCGGTGATGTCGGAGCGGGGCGCGCCGATAATAGAAACGCCGACGCCCCCGAGCGGCGCGCTCGAGGGATCGTTCACGGTGCCGGTGATATATCCGCCCGGAAGAGGAGTGAGCAGGAAGTCGTAGGTTACGGTGGACGCGGTGACGATGTTCACCACCGCTGTGTCGGGCACGAAACCGTACGCCGAGGCGACGACCGTCTGGTTCCCGCCCGGCGCCGTCATGGCGTACGCTCCCGCGGCATCGGTCGAATCGGAAACCGCCGCCGCCGGGATACGCACGACGCCCGGCACGGGAAAAACGCCGCCCGTATCGGTCACCGTGCCGCTCAGCGTACCGGCCCCGGGCACGTACTTCAGTAGCCACAGACCCGTGGAAAGATCACTGCTGACGATCGTTCCCGACGGGAGATAGGGATAGGTTCCCCACATCCCTTCGTACGGTCCTCCCGCGCCGAGATATGTGTCGTAGTAGCCGATTTCCACCGGCGCGAACGGGTCGGTGTAGTCGATCACCCTGAGACCTTCGGTGTAATACGAAGCGTAGCACGTGTCGTTCTTCGCGAAGATGTTATGTATCGACGTGCCGACGCCCGTGCCGAACGAGGAGACCTGGCTGATCGTGCCGAGGTTGGAAATATCCCAGCAGCGGACGAGGCCGCCCGCCTCTTCGTCTACCGTCAGAAGATAGCCGGGGGTGTTGTCGAGGAGCCACGTGGCGTGACTCGAGTGGCCGTAGCTCAACGTGGCGAGGTTCGTCACGCTCGAAGCGTTCGACACGTCGAGAATTCGGAATTCGCCGTCGTAGATGCACCCCACGTACGCCGTGTCGCCGCGCACGTACATGTCGTGGATGTAGCGCACTTCCCATGAGCCGAGCTCCACCGGGTTCACAGGGTCCGTTCCGATATCGAGAATCCGCATGCCGCCCGAGCCGAGGTTCGAACCGATGATGTACGCCCTCGATGTGACCGAGTCGACGAAGATATTGTGCGCCGTGCTGAACCCGGCGTACGTGTTGACCAGATTCGGGCTGTCGGGATTGGAGATGTCGACGATCTGCAACCCGCCCCCCGCTCCCTCGGTTACGATGTAGGCGTAGTTGCCGTTCGTCTTCATGTCGCGCCAGATCGAGCTGACCCCCGTAATATCGCCGACGAGAACGGGATTCCCCGGGTCGGTGACCCTGTAGAAGAGCGTTCCCGTGTTGTAACCGATCATGGCGTACTCGTCCGCACCCGACGTGAACCCCCAGCAGTCGCTGTAACCGCTCCCTTTCGGGTTCTGGTTGGAAAGGAGGATCACGTTGCTGCTGATCTGCGCCGATGCCGCCCCGGGAAGGAGCGTGGCGGCGATGAGCAATGCATTCGAAAGAAGGCGGATTCGAGTCACGGGTTCCTCCGGGAAAATGAGTTGGATTCAGGCGTTTTCCGTGTCGGGCAGGGGAGACGACCCGATACGAAACCCATTATAACAGATAACTTCGGGCGAGAAAAGGGGTTTGAACGTCCCGGCGGGCCCATGTTACACACGGAAGGGGAGAGGAGGAGAATCGGCATTGAAGAAGATCATCGCTCCTCTTTCGATCTTCCTCCTCGCACTCCTGATTCGGTTCGCCTATCTCCTTTCCCTGCGAGGCACTCCGGTCACCGAATTACTCCTCATCGACTCAGCCACCTACGAACGGTTCGCTCGGCTGATTCTCGACGGACGTTTCCGCGGCGAGGAAATCTACTCGATGAACATCCTCTATCCCTGGTTCCTCGCGATGATTCACCGGGTCGTTGACGGCGTCACGCCCGTGTTCGTCGTGCAGGCGATTCTCGATGCCGCGACATGCGTGATGATCGGCCGCCTCGGGGCGGCGCATTTCGATCGAAGAACCGGCTTGTGGAGCGGAATCATCGCGGCGTTCTATGGACCGTTCGTATTCTATACCGGCGCGCTTCTCACCCCGGCGGTGATCAACTTCTTCTGCGTCGCCACCCTACTTCTTCTCGCCAGCTATGCCGTCTCGCGCCGGGGTCGTGTCGCGTTTCTCGCCGGCCTCGCCCTCGGCATCGCCTCTCTCGGCAGAGGAAACAGTGTTCTCCTCGTCCCGTTCGCCGCCTGGTGGTTCATCTCCCTTTCCGGGCCGAGGCGGATCGCCGTGCGACACTGGGCCGCTTTCGCCGCGGGCGCCGCCCTCCTTCTCACCGGCGTGACGGCGCGGAACTACTTCGTCGAAGGGAAGATCGTGCCCCTGTCGGCGAACTACGCCGCTTTCTATATCGGCCACAACGAGAAGTCGAACGGCCTATACACCCTTCCCGATTTCGTGAAGAGCGCCGATTTCGAGGGGGAAGTGGGTGGCACCCGGAAGGCGGTGGGGCGCCTTCTCGGCAGGGAGGTCACCGTCGCCGAGAGCGCGGCGTATCTTTTCCGCGCCGGGTGGCGTCACATGGTCCGCCACCCGCTCGACGAGGCGTTCCTCGCGATGAAGAAGTTCTACTATTTCTGGAACGACGTCGAGTCGGGCACGAACCTGAGCTACTACTTCACCCGCGATTTCTCGGTGCCGCTGCGGGCGCTCCCTTTTACTTTCGGTTGGCTCGTTCCCTTCGCCGCGGCCGGGGCGGTGGCGAACCGGCGCGAGTGGCGGCACCACCTGATTCTCTACCTCCACATGGCGGTCTATCCCGCTACGGCGCTCCTCTTTTTCGTTTCCTCGGAGTACAGGCTTCCCTTGGTGCCGGCGATTATCCCTTTCGCCGCGGCGGGGGCGATCGGGGCGTTCGGCGGGCTCGGCGCGCGATTGCGCCGGCACCGGTCGGGAACAGGCCGTCTTTTCGCGTTTCCCGCCGCGACCGGCCCGCTTCTCGCATTTCTCGCCGCGGCGCTCTTCTGCAATTTCCGATCGCCCCTGTTGAAGGCGCAATCGCTGAAGCGTGTCGACTACCTCAATTTCGGTGTTCTCTACGCGAGGGAAGGAAAGCTCGATCGCGCCGTCGCCATGTTTGAGCGCTCCCTCGATATCGATCCCCGGTTCGGCCCGGCGCACGAAGCGCTTTCGGATATCTTCCGCCGCCGAGGGGACGATCGGCGCGCCGCGGCGGAGCTCGAGCTGGCCCGGCGTTACAGGCTGGGCGGGCAGTACACCAGGGGCGGCGCCGCGCGCTATGATGAAGCGACCGAGGCGATGCTTCGGGCGGCGAACCTCTACAACAGCGGGGAATACGCCGCCGCGCTGAAGGGATTCACCCTCCTCCACGAGCGCTACCGAGCGGCGGAAGACACGGTGGTTGCCCAGAAGCTGCTGAACAATATCGGCCTTTGCCGCTACAAGCTGGGTGAGTTCGATGAAGCTGAAGAGGCGTTCGAAACGCTCATCGAAGAGGACCCGGGGTACGCGAAGGCGTATTACAACCTCGGCCGGGTGCGCGAAGCGGAGGGGCGGCGGGCCGAGGCGCTTCGCCTCTACGAAAACGCCTTCGCCGTGGAGCCGTTTTACGACAAGGCGAGACAGGCGTGGAAGAAGCTCGCGGGGAAACGTTAGAGCGGGCCGGTCAGTTCGGCGGCATCTCCCGGATATACAGGTCGCGCTTCGGGTAGGGAATCTCGATTCCCGCCGATCGGAACTCCCGTATTACCCTGCAGTTCAGCCTGTCGACCACCCTTCCGCGAAGTACCGGCTCGTCGATCCACGCGAGGAGTTCGAAAACAAGGGCGGAATCGCCGAATTCACGGAACCGCACTCGCGGCTCCGGCGATTCGCACACATGTTCTTCCTCCAGGGCGGCGTTGGTGAGCACCTCTCTCACCTTGTCGATGTCGGAGTCGTACGCCACTCCCACGCGGACGCGCACCCGTTCCTTGTCATAAGGTCCGCCCGTCTCGTTGACGATCTTCGAATTGCCCATCACCGCGTTCGGAACGGTGATCTCGATGTCGTCTCTCGTCAGGATGCGGGTACTTCTCAAGCCGATGTCGGTCACCCTTCCCCGCTCCCCCGTATCGAGAATGATGAAGTCGCCGAGCTTGTAGGGCGAGTCGACGATGATGAAAATGCCCGAGAAGAGATTGGCGAGGGTATCTTTCGCCGCGAAACCGAGGGCGACTCCGGCGATACCGGCGGAGGCGACCCATCCGGTGATGTCGACGTGCCAGCTGACGAGTACGAAGTAGATCGCCGCGCCGAATACCAGGACGAAAGCGAGGTTCTCGAAAAGCGGCTGCGTTCTCGGTTGCACGAGCCGGTTCGGCCCTCTCCCGCGCCCCGCCGTCTCGAGCAGGATCCGTATGATCCCCACCGCGGCGAGCGCCCAGAGGAAAACGCCCATCGTTTTCGCCAGCCGCCGGAAGAGCGTTGTCGCCGTTTCGCCGAATCCGAACTGCGCGAAGGCGAGCGAGAACCCGATGAGGAGAAAGGTCCAGTGGATCGGCCTGTGGAGAATGCGGACGATCTTGTCGTCCACCTCGGTTTTCGTCTTCAGCGCGAGACGGAGAAGCACGCGCGTGCTGATCTGGTCCGCCAGGTACGCCGCGACAATGGCGGCGACGAAGTACGCGCCTCCACGGACATAGTGATTCTCGAAGAACAGCTCGATTCCCGCGTTCATGCGCCATGCCTCCCCGTGGACCACGGTTCGATCGTGTCGATGACCGTACCCGATCGTCCGGGAGAGGGCAACCGTGCCGGATGGGGGAGTGGTCCGTCACTTCACAAGCACCACGCGGATCGTCTGCCGATAGGGAGGCGCCTCGAGGCGCACGAAGTAGATTCCCGGCGCCATATCGTCCATGGCGATTCTGAGGGAGTGGTTTCCCCCCGGGAGCCTCCCTTCCGTCCGCCTCCCGACCTCCCGGCCGCGCACGTCGAAGAGAGTCCAGCGGACGGCCGCCGGGCGGGGGAGATGGAAGCTCACATTCACCCCCGAAGAGGCGGGCATCGGGCCGGTCGAAGAGAGACTCCATCCCTCTTCTTCCCCGGCCGCCGAGGGGATGCCCACCGTCGGGCCGTACTTGAGGGAGTGACCCCCGTCGGTCCACGGCTCGTAGTCGACGAACTCCCCCGCGGCGCCGATCTTCGAGGCGATCTCCTCGCCGTCGATGGTTCCCCAGTAATTGAATTCGGCCTGGACGGTGGGGCAGCCGTTGCATGTCAGGCTCAGCGGGGAGGACGACGCGACGAAATCATTCGCTTCATCGAGGCTCCCGCCAAGGGTCAAACGCGCGTCCGCGGCGAGATCGCCTCCCACCGCTTTGGAGATGAAGAAGGAATTCGAGATCGTCGTCGACGCATCTCCCGACGGGATGACGATCGCCTCGTCCCAAAGATTCATACTCGTGAACCGGCATCCGGCGACACGGTTCACCCCGTGGGGGGCGACCTTCAGGTTGTAGAGAGGCATGAGGAAGGGCACTTTCCATGTGAATTCGAAACCTCGTCCCGGGGCGCCGATCGTCACGCCGGTCGTGCCGTGGAGGAGGCGCGCCCCGTACGAGAGGGGGAGCGCCGTCCAGAAGGTCGAATCGGCGCCGCCGGTGCTCAGGAAGGTCACTCCTCCCCGGATTTTCACGCCGCCGCGGTAGCTTCCGGGGGAGACGAGCACCGTGTCCCCCGGCAGGGCGCAAGCGGCCGCCCAGGCGATTCCCGGGAACGGTTCGGGTACGGTCAGCACTTCCGGCGCGGGTCGTTCCGGAGACGCGCCTGCATACGGGGTGAAATCGCCCCCCCCGGTGAAACGGTCCCACCCGTCGTTGAAACATGGTCCCCCCGGAGCGGCGTTCCCGCAATCGTCGATCAGCCACGCCGTCACGGGAAAGGAGTCGAAAAACTCGCACGTCCTGCCGCAGTAGGTCGGCACAAAGAGCGTTCCGAACGGGATATTCGCCCCGGCCCACGCTCGTCCCGGCTCTGCGGCGAAGTCGATCGTTTCCGGTTCGGGGAGGATCTCCACCGCCAGGTCGCCCCAGTGGAGCCATCGACCGCACCGTTCGACGATCTCGTCGGGCGCCCCGCAACCGGGGATGTCGGGGCCGACGTCGGTCCACGTTCCCGGCGCTGGGTAGTTCCCGTGCCCCCCGGCACCCCCGTGGACGTCGCCTCCGCACCCGGTGGCGTCGCACAAGTCGCACGCCCAGTCGGATGTTCCCCCCACCCACACCACCGGGTGGGTACCGTCGGCGATGATCATCGACGAGGTGTCCCGTTCGGTGTAGTGGAGATGGAAATAGAAGGCGCACGACACGATTTCCGCCGTCTGCGGGTCGTCGGATGAGACCTTCACATTCAGATGCTCCCAGTCCCCCTCATGGTTGTTCACCCAATTGTTGTACGGATAGAAGAACCAGTACTGGATCACTACGTCGCCGCCGCTCCGGAAGAGATGGACGTACGTGGTGGCGTCGAGAGAGTCCGCCGGCGGATGGGCGGAGGAGCCGTTCGCCAGGAGATCCTCCCATTCGGCGGGGCAGTCGACGCCCGGTCCGCCGTAGTCGGGATAGAGCCTCACATAGTAGATGTAGTACGCCGCGCCCGGGGGGGCGCCCACGTAGGTGATCGCGTTGCCATCCCAGCCGAAGCCGGAGTAGTCGAACAAGGGGCTCGAAAAGGAGGGCGCCGGATTCCACCCGGGATCGGTGGTACGCGCCACGGTGACCACCTGCCCCGCCGCATTGTACACCGCCGCCCAGAGGAGATCGGCGGTGAGACCATCACTTCCCCGTCCCAGCACCGTCACGGGGAGCGGTTTCATTCTGGAGTTTTCGCCGTCCGGGAAGACGAGCGACGGCCTGAACTTCATCGCCAGGTCGATCTCGTTTCCATCGTCGATGCCGTTGCCGTCCAGGTCGGCGCCTTGCGCGGCGGACATGCCGCCGGCGGCGAGAACCGCCGCCGTCCACAGAATCGCCGCCGTCCTTCCTTTTCCCAGCCTTCCGAATCCGGTCCCGTCCCGCAACCTCATCCCATCCCCTCCCGTCACGCCGACCCGGCTCATTCCGCGCCGGCACGGGAGGGGCATATGCAGATCCCGTACCGCCGGCGAAACGCGTCCCGCCGCCGCCGCCGCCGATTTCGCCGTTGGAGGGGGTCATATCGTTGCCGTCCGCCGCCCATCGTATGGGCAGTCCGGTCGCGCCGAGACGAGAAACCCCCCCGGAAGCGTTCGCCTCCGGGGGGAATCGATTCTGGAAGGGCGTTCCCCTCAGTCCATATCGAAGTAGACGGTCATGGTGGCCATCACGGTGCCGAAGGGACCGATGTTCCAGCCGCTTCCCTCCACCGAGGAGGTGCCGCTCCCCTGGAAATCGTCCTCGGTCTTGTTCTTCGAGTAACCGAATCCGAAGGTGTAGTCGCCGCCGAGAGAGACGGTCTCGCGGATGAAGTACTCGAAACCGAGCATGGCGGCCGCTCCGAACAAGAGGCTGGACGTCTTCTCCTCGAGGAGAGTTCCGTCGGAAGGATTCGACGATACCGACTTCGTATCCTTGTTCCGGGTCCAGCCGAAGTTCACCATGCCTCCGAGATAAGGAGTCACCCGGTCGGTGGTGGCCATGTTCTTCTGGATCCCCACGCCGGCGACGAGCGTCGTAACCGACTGCTCCGGATCCGAATTGCCGCTCACCGAGGCGTCCTGGGTGGTGTTGTTGTGGCCCAGGCCGGCGCGGATGAGGAGATACTTGTCGGGCCCCATGGCGTTCTTCAGGCCGATCGAGCCTCCCCGGATCGGGGTGACACCCAAGTTATCCAGTCCGTTGAAGGTGAAGGTCATCCCCATGTCGTTGGCGCCGAACACGGCAGCCGGGCCGACGAGGAAAGTGCAGAACAGAATCGCCAATACAGCCTTCTTCATGATGGTCCCTCCCATGGTTGAAGGCGTTTCGTCGTTGTACCGTCGCTCCTTCCCCCGGGGGAAATGGCGGCGGTGCTTTTCTTCTTCCGGAAGAATCCGCGACCCCGGCGGTCCGGATACGTCTCCCGGGAGGCGCCTGATTCGAGGCCGCCGAAAGGTAACTTTCTCACCGTTGAGTGTCAAGAAAAAAGAAAAGCCTGTAATGGCGTGAAATACAACGGGTTACAGAAGAATAAACCTTCCCGGGAGCGGGCGGGCCTTTTCTCTTCCTCTTGCGCCGTGTTCATCTTGCGGCTGTCGCGACGGGGCGGTACGCTCAGGTTCATGTGCCGACCGGTATTTTTCAGGGGAATCGCAGCGGCCCTCGTCGCAATCGCCTGCGGGTGCGGTGGTGGAGAGCGCGCCGGCGCGCCGCTCAATCTGCTGTTGATCACGGTCGACACGTTGCGCCCCGACCGGCTCGGGTGCTACGGGAACGAGCGGGCGCGAACGCCGTCGATCGATGCCCTTGCCGCGAGGGGGGCGACGGTGGCGACCGCCGCCACGTCGATCCCCGCCACGATCCCGAGCCTCTCGTCGCTTCACTCGTCCGCGCCCCCGTCGGAACGAGGACTCTTTGGGAACAGGGATATCCTCCCGCCCGACGCGGTCACCCTGGCGGAAGCACTCCGCGACGCGGGGTATGCCACCGAGGCGATCGTTTATGGCATCCCTTCCCAGGGGCGGGGTCTCGAACAGGGATTCCTCCGCTACAACGGCGCGCCGCCGGGGGAGGGGACACTCCCTTCGGTCGGTTTCGGCGACGCCTCGGAAGTGGCGGAGCGGTTCGCGAAATGGGCGACCGATCCACCGGAAGAGCCCTTCTTCCTCTGGGTCCACTTCTGGGACCCCCACCAGGACTACACCCCGCCGGAGCGATTCGCCGCCCTCTACGGCAGCCGCCGGGAAGGTTACTCCACCATGACGCAGTTCAGCGACATCTTCCATGGTGCCGCCGACCTGTCGCCCGAGGAGCTGGCGAACAGCCTCGGCCTGTACGACGGAGAGATCGCGTATGTCGACGAGAAGGTGGGGGAGATTCTCGCCGCCATCGACGGGAGCGGCCTTGCCGGGCGGACGGTGACGGCGTTCTCCGCCGACCATGGCGAGGATTTCCATGAGCACCACCGCTACGTCGGCCACGGCCGCTTCTTCTATGAGAGCGCCCTGCGCATCCCGATGATGATCGCCGGTCCGAACGTCGATCCGGGAAGCGTCGTCGGGGGGACGGTGCGGATCATCGACCTCGCACCGACGCTGCTCCGCCTTCTCGACGTCGAGCGACCGGCGGCGTTTCGCGGGAGGAGCTTCGCCGGAAGTCTCGCCGGTGGGGTGGTCCGGTCGCCGGGGCCCGTATTCTCCCTCCTCGAGGACGGTTCGATGATGGTCCGTTCCGGCTCGTGGAAGCTCGCTGTTCACCGGCAGACATCGACGGTGGAGCTGTACGACATCGACGCCGATCCGGGCGAAAGGGTGAATCTCGAGGCGGTGGAGGATTCCACGGAGAAGGCGCTCGAGGGAAAGCTCCGGAAGTGGGCCCTCACCTTCGCCGACAAGGCGGCCGCGCCCCGAAAGCTTCCCAAGCCGTTCGAGGAGCGTCTGCGCGCCCTCGGTTACATCGACTAGGCCGTCTCCTCCCCAGCAGGCGGCGCGGCGCCCCCCGCCGCTGCTCAACTCGCCCCCGATTCCCGCTGATCCTAGGGGAGAAATGCTGTTTGTTCCGATGGAGGCGAATGTCTTGAAGGGGGCCCTGTTCAGCACGGAGAAGAACAACTACACGCTCTACGGGGCGCTTTTCGGGCTGCTCTTTCTGGTTGTCGCCACGGTCTTCGATGCCCGCTTCCGCTGGGGACACGTCTCCCCGTCGATGCTGGCGACGGCGCAGCTCGCCGACCCGCTCCTGTGGATCATCGATACGGCGCCTTTCTTCCTCGGCTTCTTCGCGCGCATCGGCGGCATCCGGCAGGATCGGCTGCACGAGGCGCTCGACGGGCGGGACGACGTGATTCGCCGCCAGACGGAAGACCTGAGAGAGGCGCTCGCCGGGGCGGAAGAGGCGAACCGCGCGAAGAGCACTTTCCTCGCCAGCATGAGCCACTCATTCGCACGCCGATGAACGGCATTATCGGGATGAACGATCTTCTCCTCGAGACCGAGTTGACGGCGGAGCAGGAGGAGTACGCCGACGCGGTTCGGAGCAGCGGTGAGGCGCTTCTAGCATTGATCAACGACATACTCGATTTTTCCAAGATCGAGGCGGGAAAACTCGAAATCGAGAGCGTCGACTTCGAACTGGTCGACCTGGTGGAGGAAACGGTGGCGCTCCTGGCGCACAAGGTGTCGGGGTGCGATCTCGAGCTGCTCGTCGAGGTCGATCCCGCCGTTCCCCGGTACGTGCGCGGCGATCCGACGCGACTTCGCCAGGTGTTGACGAACCTGATCGGGAACGCGCTGAAGTTCACCGAAAAAGGGGAGATCCACGTGACGGCGGAGCTTCTGTCGCGTGGGGAGGGCGAAGAGGGGAGCGCCGTCCGTTTCGCCGTCAGGGATACCGGGATCGGCATCCCGCCCGAGGCGCAGAAGAAGCTGTTCATAAAGTTCAGCCAGGCCGATTCGTCGACCACCCGGAAGTACGGCGGCACCGGGCTCGGCCTCGCCATCTGCCGGCAGCTCGCCCGGTTGATGGGGGGGGACGTGGAAGTCGAAAGCACGGCGGGGGAAGGATCGACGTTTTCCTTCACTCTCCCGCTTCGCGAAGCGGAGTCGACCCCCTCGTCGCAGAGGATCGCCGCGCCTCCGGCGGCGTGCTTCCAGGATCTGCTGGTCTTCGTCATCGACGACAACCGGACGAACAGGACGATCCTCCGGAAAGGTCTCGAGGGGGTGGGGTGCGATGTGGAGACCGCCGCCGGCGGGGAAGCGGGTCTCGCGGCGATCCGTCGCCGGCTTGATTCGACCCGACCGTTCCGGTTCGTCCTTCTCGACATGATGATGCCGGAAATGGACGGCATGGAGACGGCCCGCGTGATCCAGAGAGAGCGGTTCGATCCGTCACCGGTAATCATCATGATCTCGAGCATCGGAAACCGCCCGGCGCGCGCGGAAATCGAGGAGGCGGGGATCGCGAAGTGGATCGCGAAGCCGGTGCGCCGGAAGATGCTCCTCGCCGAACTCGGCCGATGGATGGGAGCGTCCGGTCGCCCCTGCTCCGGCGTCGACGTGCGGCCTCTTCTCGAGAAGATCGGATGGCGCCGGGAGAGTCCGCCGCGCATTCTCGTCGCGGAGGACAACCCGGTGAACCGGAAGCTCGCCGAGCGGCTCCTCGCGAAACTCGGCCTTGACGCGAAGGTGGTCGACGACGGCGCCGAGGCGGTGGACGCGTGTCGCGCCGGCGAATACGATTGCATCCTGATGGATGTGCAGATGCCCCGCATGGACGGTCTCGAGGCGACCGGTCTCATCCGTCGGGAAGAAGTGGGAAGGGAAGGGCACGTACCGATCATCGCCCTCACGGCGAACGCGATGAAGGGGGACCGGGAACGGTTTCTCGCGGCCGGGATGGACGACTACGTGGCGAAACCGATCCGGAGGGGCGAGATAGTGCGGGCACTCGAAAACGTGCTTTCGAAAACGAACCGGGCCGCCAGGACTGTCTGAGCCGATCGTCGTCCGTTCCGGGTGCGTTCCCGTGCGGCTACGCCGTTGCGCGACCCTCTTCACTCCGCCCCGTCGTCATCAGGCTCACCGCAACGGTGAATACGAGAGAAAAGACGAACGTGGCGAACTTCAGGTCGATCGCGTCGTTCAACGCGCCGACATTGTTCCAGATGATGTTGGAGATCGTGCCGGCGAGCATCCCGGCGAGTGCTCCGGAACGGGTGATCCGTTTCCACCGGAGCGACAGGAGAAGGGGTGGTCCGAAGGAGGAGCCGAGGCCCGCCCAGGCGTACGCCACCATGTCGTAGATCATCTCCTTGCTCGAGAAGGCGAGGACGAGCGCCACCAGGGCGACGCCGAGGGTGGCGAGGCGGCTGACGAGGAGGATCTTCTTTCCGTCCGTCTTCTCCTTTCCGAGAATGCGGACGTAGAAATCCTCCACCACCGCCGACGTGGCGACGAGGAGCTGCGAGTCGGCGGTCGACATCATCGCCGCCACGGCGCCGGCGATGAAGATCCCCGCGAGCCAGCCGGGGAGGAGGAACTTCGCCACCAAGGGCATCACCATTTCAGGGTCGGCGAGGTCGGGGCCGAGGAGGCCGACGCCGACCATGCCGACGAGGGGCGCCGACCAGTACGCCACGAGCACCCAGCCGATCGCAACGCCCGCCCCCGTCTTCAGCTGGCGCACCCCTTTCGCCGCCATGTACCGGGTGAGCAGGTGCGGCTGGCCGAGATAGCCGAATCCCCACGAGAGCGAACCGATCATCACGCCGAAGAGGAACGCCGCGCCCGTTTTTCCGCCCGAGAGGGTGAGCATCTCGGGGGCGCGAGCGGCGAGCGATTCGACGAACGCCGCCGGCCCGCCGAGGTGGAGGATGCCGACCACCGGGAGGATCACCGCCACCGCCGCCATGAGCAGTCCCTGGAGGACGTCGGTCCACACCACGGCGAGGAGCCCGCCCATGAGGGTGTACGACGTGACCACAAGCGCCCCGAGAATCAGCCCCCAGCCGTTACTCAGCCCGAAGGTGGCGGTGAGTATTTTCGCGCCGCCGACGAACTGGGCGGCCACGTAGGCGGTGTAAAAGAAGAGGATGATCACCATCGACACGGAGCGGAGGATCCTCGCGTGATCGCCGAAGCGCATCTCGAAATAGTCGGGGATCGTGAGGGCGCCGAGCTTCTCGGTGAGCCTGCGCAAAGGGATCGCGATGAGAATCCACGAGGTGAAGATGCCTGCGGCACTCCCGATGACCGTCCAGTACTCGGTGAAGCCGGCGGCGTACGCCGCCCCGGGAAGGCCGAGGAGGAACCAGGCGCTCTCCCCGGAGGCGCGTTCGCTGATCGCCGTGGCCACCGCGCCGAGACGGCACCCGGCGAGGAGGAAGTCGTCGAGCCGGCGCATCATCCGGCTCGCCCAGATGCCGAGGAAAAGGACGATCACCAGGTAGCCGAGAAGGCCGAAGAGGAGGGAGGTGTCGAGGCCGCCGCTCACTCGTCGTCTCCCCCACGGACGATATACGCCACGGTGAGGGCGAAGAGAATGAGCCACGCGCCGACGACGACGATCAACGTGGAATACGGCAAGACGACTCCTCCCTTCGGGGGGATCGTATGCAGCGCGAGGGGGCGTGTCAACTCGGGAGGAGGGGGCGCGAGCCGGCGTCGTGCTAACGAGGCCGGTCTTCCGATGTGCGCCCCGAAGCGTTCTCCCTGCGGACCGATTGCACCACGTTGTCGAGCTGTTCGAGAAAGCGTGACCGGTCCCGTTTTCCGAGGGGCGGCGGGCCGCCCCTCACCTCGCCCGCCTCGCGCAGGTCGGCCATCAGGTCGCGCGTCGCCACGGCGTCGCCGATGTTCTCTTCGGTGAAGAGGCGGCCCGTGGGACCGAGCACACGGGCGCCCTCTTTCAGGCACCGGCTCGCCAGGGGGACGTCGGAGGTGATCACGATGTCGCCGGCGCCGGCGAGCTCGACGATCCGGTCGTCCGCCTCGTCGAAGCCGGCGCCCACCACGTCGAGGGTGATCCGCCGATCGGGCGGCACGCGCATCCACGAATTGGCCACCACGGTGACGGCGAGATCGTATCGCGCGGCGACACGGTAGACCTCCTGCTTGACCGGGCAGGCGTCCGCGTCGATGAAGATATGAAGCATGGCAAGCCCTCATGTCTGCGCGAGATCTTCGAGGATCATGCTGATCCGTGATCACGAGAGACGCCGAATTCATCCGGCTCCTCGATTCTACCGCCTCGGATGCTGCAAAGGGAGAGTTCTCCGCCCATTTCCTTGAAGGTCGGCAAGGGCATTCGCTCTCCCGGTCCGATTCTCCCGGTGAGCAATGTTTACCCGGGCTTGCTGCGGCGCGACGGGTTTCTTCCCGTCGTGCAAAATAAGTAACCCTATAATTGGTAATTGACTTGATCCTACTTGGTCGATGTGCTAACATAATTCCCGGTCGATTGTGAAACGCCGGTTCTAAATGCGTCCGGCGCACGTCATTGCCCGGTTTTCTTCTCGAAGCAGTCCCGAAGGTGCCAGTTCTCCGGCCGGTGCTCCGTTGGAGGACTTTCTTCCCGGGAATATCGGGTAGGTATTCAATTGGAAGGAGGCGCCAGCTTGAAACACTGCTATCGTATCGGAATCGCGGTGCTCGTCGCGGCCATGATGGTCGTGCTCGCCGTTCCGGCGCTCGCCGCCGGGATCGAGAAGAAGGATCTACACAATCAGCCCGGGACTTCCCCCTCCGTCGGTCTCCTCGACTGCACCGGCGCGGCCGAGCTTTTCTGCGGTGGTACGGCTCTCGCGGGCGACAACACCGGCCACGCGAACAACGTGGTGAACTACGGCTGTTCGGGGTTGAATGAGAACGGCGGCGAGGATGTGTATTACTTCACCCTCGCGTCGGAAAGCCAGGTCACGATCACACTGACTCCCGATGCCGCCGATCTCGATCTGTGGCTTCTCGGCTCGTGTGACGAGGCAGCCTGTCTCACCTATTCCGCGGGCGTCAGCACCGAGACGATCACCGAATGTCTCCCCGCGGGAACATACTATGTCGTTGTCGACGGCTACGGCAGCACGTACCCGGGCGCAGAAGGCTCGTATACGATCGCCCTCGAGTGCGCCAGCTGTCCTTCGGCACCCGACCCGGTCCAGGGCGGTGAGACATGCGCGGACGCGGTCAGCCTCGGCGATTGGCTGCACGGCAATGCGTTCAACATCGCGTACGACTGCACCGGCTTCACTAACGACTATGACGAAGACTACAACTGCGGCCAGTATGGATCTTCCGGTGAGGACATGGTCTACTCGGTCTGCCTCCAGCCGGGAGGAACGATCGACATCACCCAGACGGGCGATACCGACATGGTTCTCTGGATGGTGGAGGATTGCGGGAACCTGACGACGTGCGTCGCCAGCTCGGACAACTGCTGCACCGGCGCGGACGAGCATTTCACGTATACCAGCGTCGCCGGCGGCACGTACTTCATCATCGTGGATGGTTACACGCTAGGTCCGGTCGGCACGATTTCGGGTACGATCGACGGCTTCTGTACCACGCCGACCGGGACCGAATCCTGGGGTGGGGTGAAAGAACTGTTCCGGTAAACCGAAACATCGCAGCACCGTCGTGCGAAAAAGCGGGCGTCCCTCGGGGCGCCCGCTTCGCGAAACGGCCGAGAAAACCGGGGAAGGGGGGACGGGCGACGAGAGGGTTTTCTTCCGTTGACACCGGTTTTCGATTTTCCTAGGGTCATCTGCAGTTTCGCGGCCCCTTACCGGCCGCCCGGCAGCCCGCTTGACCAGGCCGAATGCGAGGAACCGATGGAACACGCTCCGCGGGGACAATGGAAGTCGAAGGTCGGCTTCATCATGGCCGCGTCCGGTTCGGCCATCGGCCTCGGCAACATCGTCTTCTTCAGCGCCAACGCGTACCGCTTCGGCGCCGGCGCGTTCTACATTCCCTACCTGATCGCCCTCTTCGTCATGGGTGTCCCGGTGATGATGCTCGAACTCGGCCTCGGCCACCGCGCGCGCCGCGGTTTCCCCGAGGCGATGTACGGCGTGGCGGGAATCAAGGGGGAGTGGGTCGGTTGGTTCTGCCTGCTGAACGCCGCGGTGATCACCATGTACTACATCACCATCCTCGGGGGGGTGCTCGGCATGTGGATCGGCGCGTTCGGCTCCCTCTGGCAGGGCCACGCGGTGCCCGCCTTCGGCCTGGCCGAGGGAACGCTCTCCAACTCGATGTCGTATTTCTTCAACATGATCTCCCGCTACGACACGATCGCCTACGTGGTGATCGTCTGGTTCCTGAACGGGCTGATCGTCTGGTGGGGCACCAAGTCGATCGAGAAATCGGTCAAGGTATTCGTCCCTCTCATGTGGATCTTCATGATCGTCCTGATCGTTCGCGGGCTGACGCTCCCCCACGGCACGAACGGGCTGATGCTCCTGTTCACGCCCGACTTCGAGGTGATGAAGAACCCGGTGGTCTGGCAGGGGGCGTTTTCCCAGATCTTCTTCACATTGTCCCTCGGTTTCGGCATCATGGCGACGTACGCCTCGTATCTCCCGAAAGATTCCGACCAGACGTCGAACGCGTTCACCATCTCGTTTCTCAACTGTTCGTTCGAATACATCGCGGGTCTGGCGATCTTCTCGCTCCTTTTCTGTTTCGCCGTGGTGCCGAACGCCTCGACATTGAGCATGACCTTCTTCGTCATCCCCGAGGGACTCGGCGCATTCCCCGTGGGGGCGCAGCTTTTCGGTATTCTCTTCTACACGCTCCTGCTCACCGCGGGACTCACGTCATCGGTCTCCCTCGTCGAAGCGCTCGGCGCCGGCGTGATCGACAAGTTCGGCGTCGGCCGCCGCCCGACGGTGATCGCCATCTGCCTGCTCGGCCTCGTCGGGTCGACATTCTTCGCGCTGCCGAAGGTGATCGACGGTTCTCTCGCGAACGACGGCACCCTCGGCCTTACACTCCTCGATCTTTTCGACCACTGGGCGTTTTCGTACGGACTCCTCTTGTGCGGCTTGCTCGAGTGCATCTTCGTCGGTTGGATCCTGGGGGCGGACAAGCTGAGGGAGTCGATCAACACGACGTCGCGGATCCAGTTGAACCGTTCGTTCGATGTGCTGATCCGGTTCGTCATCCCGGCGGTGATTCTCACGATCCTCGGGTTTTCCGTGTGGAGCGAAGTCAACAGCGGCGGTCCTTACGGGTGGAACTTCGAGTTCGGCGCTCATCCGAACCTCCATATCGTCGTGCTCGCCGTGTGGATCATCTTCACCGCGTGCGGCGCCATGCTCCTCACGGCGGCGGGGGTATATCAAAGGAAGAGGAAAAGGGAGCGCGGCTCTCTTCTCGACGGGGTGGAAGGATGACGGCGACGCGGGCCATGAAACAGCTCACGGCGGCGGCGGCGATCGTTCTCCTAGCGGCGGCCACGTCCGGCGCGGACGTGGCGCTCACCCTGGGCGACGACTTTCCCGAGCGCGGAACGCCGGTGGAAGTGCGCCTGTCCGGCATGGAGCCGGGAGAGAGCTATTCGTTTTCGGTCACCTACCGCCCGAACAGCGAGACTTCCCGGGTGGAGAAGGTAGGTCTCTTCGACGATGCGGGAAGCGTTCTTTGGACCCCCACCGACGCGGGGATCACCACCCTTTCGGTGCTCGACGGCGCTGGGGAGACGGTGATCTCGAGGAACGCGGCGGTCCGTTTCGATTCTCCACCGGTGAGCGGTCTTCTCGTGATGATTCTCGCCGGCCTCCTCCTTTTCGGGGGGTCGACCGTCTCGATGAGGCGTGCCCTTGAAGGGTGACGTCGTCGGAAAAAAGGGCCAAAACCGGCCTTGCAACGAATCGGCCCAGGGCATACGATTCAACGGTAAACGCGAATACGGGGATCCCCGGATCGATCAATAAGAAGCTATTCGAGGAGAGAGACCGATGACGTACATCGTGACCGAAAACTGCCATATGTGCCGCTTCACGGACTGTGTGACCGTCTGCCCGGTCGACTGTTTCCATGGTGATGACGAGATGCTCTACATCGACCCGGAAGAGTGCATCGACTGCGGGGCGTGCGTGCCGGAATGCCCGGTGGAGGCGATCTTCGCGGAAGAGGACCTTCCCCCCGAGCAGGAGAAGTGGCTCGAAATCAATGCCGAGAAGGCGCCCGATCTGCCGGTGGTGGCGGAGAAGATGGATCCCCTCCCCGGCGCAGAGGAGAAGAAGGCGAGCCTCGGTCTTTAAGACACGGAAGAGCGGAGCAAAGACTCCGCGAAGGCATTTTTCGAAGCCCGGCGGGGCCTACTTGCCGGGCTCTTTTCGTAGAACCGCTTTTCCGAGGGCGGTCGCCTTCTCGCCGGCGAGGTGCGCGGTGACGCGGTAGATGTAGACGCCGTTCGCCACGCGGTCTCCCTCCTCGTCGCGCCCGTCCCAAACGTCCGGATTCCCGTTGTAGCCCGCCCTGCCGCCGAGGCCGACGATCCGCCGGATCCGTCTTCCGGCAACGGTGAAAATTTCCGCCTCCACGGCGTCGGCGTTCCTCGATAGCTCGTAGTAGAAACCGGTTTCCCCGTCGAACGGATTGGGGTAGTTGAGGAGTTCGGCGACCCGGAAAGCGTCGTCCACGCGAAAGAGAAACGTCTTGCTCTGGCCGCGGACGGCGACGACCAGCTCGTGCTCTCCCCCCGAAATCTCCGGGCGCATCGAGAGGATCCACCGGAAGTCGTCGGGGTGATCGAGGGAGTCGGCGTCGAGCGATGCTCTGTCGAGGGTGACGGTGATCTCCTCCTCTTCCACCGGCAGCGGGGTGACCACCTCCACGCGAATCAGCGGCGCGGGGGAGACGAGGTCGCCCGCGGCGATCGACGTGCCGTCGAAGGTGACACTCACATCGACCACCACCGACAAGGTGAACGTCCCGGCGCGCCCGGCGGCATCGACGGCGCGCAAGACGATATCGTAGCGTTCGATCGCCTCGACGGGGGTTTCGTATGTGAGAAGCCACGCCCTGCCGTCATCGGCGCGGGCCGAGTCGATCTCCACGTGGAACGCCGAGCTGTCGATCGAAGCGCCCCGCACGAAGATGCCGATCGAGTCGCGCTCGATCTTTACTTCGTCATGAAGACGCGCCTAGATCCGCACAGGCGACCCGTCGGCGTGGCCGAGGAGCGACTGGCCGTCGACGGCGCTCTCCCCGTCGATGGTGACGTCGAAAACAGGCGATGCGGCGTCGAGCACGAGGGCCGGATCCCCGAAGATGACATAGCGCTTCGTCACTTCGCTCCAGTCGGGGTAGCTGAGGGCGAAGTCATTCATCCCCAAGGCGGTGATCTCACCGAGTGTCCATCTCGGCGTCCCGCCGTACCAGGGCGGCGCGCTTCCCAGCCCTCCCGGCACCACGCCGGGCGTCTGGAACATGTACTTCAGAATCGATTCGTTGAGCAGAAGGTTCGGCCCGAGAAACTCGATCCCCGTCGAACCGAAGGTGGCGACCGCCGCCCCCTTGTCGAAACGGAGCATCTCCTCGGTGATGGCATCGAATCCCTGGGTGCGCCACCGTTCGAACTCCGAGATCGAGCAGCCGTAGGCCATGAAGATATACGGTCTGTCGTTCGCTTCGGACCGCTCGGCGATGTCGAAGGAGATATTCGACGTGGCGCCGCGGTAATCCCATCCGTGGCGGAGGATCACCTCGTGGGTGAGGATCCCCCGGTTGCCGTGGCCCTGGAAGTTGACCATGAGCACGCCCCGGTTCATTTCGTCGAAGAATCGCGGCGTGATCTCGTCGCGCGCATGATCGACGGTGCAGTCGAGATCGGCCCAGTTCGCGGCGGTCGGAAGGGCGCCGCAAGGACATTCGGAATGGATCGGCGTGGTGAAGCGCGAGAGGTAGATGTTCACCGTGTCGATTCCCAGGGCCGCCGACTCCTTCAGCGTCTTCGCGTAGTTGGCGGTGTTCAGCTCGAATTGGCGCTGATCCTCGTCGTGCATGCACAGGTTGTCGAAGGTCCACTCGTCGTCCGCCACGAAGAGGATCCGGTTCCTCCACGTGTCGTCTTCGTGGAACTGCTCGTATCGGATCGTCTTGTCCACCATGGCGCTCACACCCGCCGGTTCCTTCGCCGGGAAGCGTCCGATCAGCACGTCGAGAAGCACGTCGTCGCCTCCGTCGAGAAGGCCGTACCATGCGTCGCTCGCGTCCCAGTGGTCTCCGCTGCCGACGATCTCGGCGTTGAAGAGGGGGAACGACGGGACGTAGTCGAACTCCTCGTCGTTCCACGTGTTGTTCACGGCGATCCCCTTGTAGTCCTCGAAGCCGTCTCCCACGAGGAGCATCCAACCGGGCGGCGTCGACCACCGGGCGCGGCCGAAACGGTTGTAGCGACGGATCGCGGCGGGGTCCTTGACGCCGCCGTTGAATTCATCATACACGTCGTCGATATCGACGAGACGCACGGCAAACCCCGTCGATCTCCTGTACTCGGCGAGAGGCGCCACGGCGTCGAGGAATTTACTGTGTGAAACGATCAGGTAGTCGCCCTCCTCCGATCGGATCGATGTCGGTGTGTCGGCGGTGATCTTCGCCGCGTCGAGGACGGGGAGCCCGGTCGTCGTGGCGGCGACATACGACCGCACCGCATCGATCGTATCGCGGAAAACGATGGTGAAACCGTTCTCACCGGAGCGCACCGAGTCGATATCGATCCGCACGGGCGAATAGATGTTCGTCACATCGAAGAGATAAGAGGGAATCGTGTCGAAGCCGTCCACCTCGATGCTCGCTTCCCCTGCTTCGATGCCCGACGAGAAGCGGGCGTAGCTGTTCACCGCGCGGTTCAGGAAAGATCCGTGCACCTCGTACCAATCGAGGTAGCCGAGGACGCCCTCGATGGTCGTCGACTGTGTGGGACCCCGAGACCCTTCATATCGAAATCGATTGAGTCCGGCGACGAGGTTCGCCTCGGGGAAGGAGAGTGTGCTCCGGACGAGAGAGCCCCGCTCGCCGAAGACGAGATGGTTCAACACCGTGTCGCCCGTCGCCTCGTGGATCAAGACGAAGCGATGAAACGAGGGGGTGCCGCCGAGCGAGGGCCTTCCCACGGTCATCGCCTTGATCGTGTATTCTCCCGACGGATCGAGAGGCGGAAGATCAATCTCGGTCGTTCGTTTTCCCACGACATCGCCCATGGCGAAATAGTTGTCCACCGTGTCGCTCGGCGTGTTCCAGTTGTACACCGCGTCGATCTCCCATCGGATCGAGTCGGCGTGTGCCTTCCGTGCCGGGAGAGGACCGCCGGTGCGAAGACCGCCGCGGCTTTCGAACGACCGCGCCTCACCCTCGGTGGAAAGATAATAGATGCTCTCTTCGGCGAACCGATCGTCGTAGTCGTTCTTCATCCGGTCGTCGCGGAATCCGGGGAGAAAGACGACGATCCGATCATCTCCTCCGAAAACGCCGTCGCCGTCGACATCCTCGACGTCGAGGGGGAGCGATCTCTCGGTGAACGGATAGTCTCCGGCGTCGAAGAGGGAATCGGACCAGCCCCGCCGGTAGACGGCGATCGAGGAGGTCGGGACGCCGGCGGGAAGGCCCTTGTCCGCCAAGTCGGCGAAGCGAACCGCGTAGAGGCGGCTCTCGCGAACCGCGAGCTTGAATTCGGTCGCCGTGCGGGGGCGCTTCGACGCGACCGGCGCAAGCGGCGCGGGGGACGATCGGAACGATTTCGCCTGCTCGTAGTTGAGAACGGCGCCCCGGTAGATCCCTTCCCAGCGTCCTTCATCGCCGGCGGGGCGGTCTTCCTTCCCGGCGGTGTGCGCGGCGGCGTGACCGGGAACGAACTCGACGGCGAGAACGATCTTCGTGTAACGGCGGAGAAGCCCGGTGGAGGGAACCGTGCGGAACGGCGCGATCCTCACCGGCACCACATCCTGGTAGCGGAGGGTTCCCCTTTTTCCCGCGTAGGCGATCTTTTCCGGGTAGAAGGCGGACGTGGCGTAGAACGGTTCGTCGAGAACCCAAACCTGCACCGGTTCCGAACCGTTCCGCGAAAGGGTGTCGGTGAGCGCCGGTGTCACCGCCGGCCCGGGGAGGTCTTCGAAGAGAGCTTCCAGCACGCGGATGCGGACGGTGCTCCCCCTCGGGACGCCGATGAGATACGTTTCGACGGGAAGTTCGGGCTTGCCGGGCGCCGTAAGCCTTCCGGCACCGAAGCGGCGGACGGTTCGCCACGCCGCGCCGTCGCGGCTGAGCGTGTCGACCGCGTATGCGCCCTTATCGGGCGTCCACGTGATGCGAAGGGAACTCGCATCCTTCGCGTCGAGTGTCGTCGCCGCCACGGCGCCGCCGCCCGCGGCGGCGAGAAGGAGAAGCGCCGCGAGGCATGCCGCAAGCCGATCGCTTTCGATGGGTTTCAATCGAATCAATACCGCTCTCTTGATCGCGGGAATCACCACAAACGGAAGGACTGTAAACATTATACCCCGGCGGGGCGCCTTCCCGCAAGGGGGGCGACGGTGCTTCCCGGCGCGACTTCCCGGCCCGGAAAGTCCGTCTCCACGGTGTACGGTTCGACAATTGTATTTCCCCCCACCCTCACCCCGGGGGGAACCGTTGCGCCACGTCCCACCACGATGAGTCCGGTGTGGAGATGGTCGGGAGAGCGCCGGTTCGGCGGGGGATCGTCGTCGAAGCCGATCGTCGCGCCGGCCCCGATACGCGCCTGCTTGTCCACGATCGTCCCGCGGAGCCTCGCCCCGGCGGCCACCACTGTATTGTGCATCACCACCGAATCGACCACCTCGGCGCCCTCCTCCACCACCACGCCTGGGGAGAGCACCGAGCGTCTCACGCTCCCTCTCACATGGCATCCGGGGCTGACGATCGCCCGTCTCACGTCGGCGCTCCCGGCGATGAGCGACGGCGGCCGGTCGCCGATCCGCCCTTCGAGTTCGAGGTTCGTTCTCACGCGCCATCGGTGGAGGTCGGCGCCCGACTCCGGATCGAGAAGATCCATGTTCGCCTCCCAATACGCCTCGATCGTCCCCACATCGCGCCAGTATCCGTCGAAGGGATAGGCGAACACGCGGTCGCGCCCCACCGCGGCGGGGATGATCTCGTGGCCGAAATCATGGAAAGCGCTCCCGATAAGCACCCGGCGGAGCCAGGCGGTGTCGAAGACATAGATGCCCAAAGAGGCGAGGTTGCTCTTCGATTCGGCCGGCTTTTCCGCCCATCCGGTCACGCGGTACTCGCCATCCACCTCGGCGACGCCGAAATGGCGCACATCCTCCCACGGGACGTGCATCATGGCGATGGTGAGATCCGCCTTCTTTTCCTTGTGGAAGGCGATCATCGGCTCGTAGTTCATGCTGTAGACATGATCCCCGGAGAGGACGAGGAGCCTCTCCGGATCGAGAGGATCGATGTAATCGAAGTTCTGGCGGATCGCGTCGGCGGTTCCCCTGTACCAGTCCGACTCGGCGTAGCCGGTTCTCGGAGGGAGGATCTTCGCCCCCCTCGTCCGTCCGTGGAGATCCCACGCCTCCCCTCCCCCGATGTGGCTGTTCAGCGAGAGCGGTTTGTACTGGGTGAGCACCGCCACGCGGCGGATGCCCGAGTTCATCACATTACTCAGGGCGAAGTCGATGATCCTGTACATCCCGCCGAAGGGGACCGCCGGTTTCGCCCGTGGCCGGGCGAGCACGTTCAGCCTCGATCCGCCGCCCCCCGCGAGAAGCATGACGAGCGTTCTTCTCATGAAAGCACCGCCCCGGACGGATAGATGCTCTTTGCCGGAATGGATGTTTCCTTTTCGATGAGGGTGATGTCGCCGTCGAATCGTTCCCGGTGCGGCGCAGCTTCCGCCCCCCCCACACGGGCGCCGGCGCCGATCAGGGCCATCTCGTCGGCGATCACCTTCTCCACCACGGCGCCCTCGCCGACACGGACATAGGGGAAGAGAATCGAGTCGGTCACCACCGCACCCTTCCCGACGCGGACGCCGGGAAAGAGAATGCACCCCCTCACGTTCCCCTCGATACGGCATCCGTACGTCACCCTCGACCGGACGACACGGCTCTCCTCGGAAAGATATGCCGGGGGAAGATCGCGAAGGTTCTTGTCGTCCAGATTCGTCCGGATGTTCCACTCCTCGAAGCCGATATCCGACTGTCCGAGGAAATCGATGTTGGCGCGCCAGAACTCCTCGACCGAACGGCAGTACGCCCAGTAGCCGCGATGCTTCCATCCGTACACCGCACACCTGCCGACGAGCGACGGGAGGATGTCCCGCCCGAACTCCCACGACGAGCCGTGTTCCGCTTGGCGGCTCACCGCCTCGACGAGCAATTCCTTCCGGAAGAGATAGATCGTCATCGATGCCCACGTGGAGCGCGGTTTCTCCGGCTTCTCCTCGTACCCGGTGAGCCGTCCCCCTTCGTCGTCGTCGCCCCCTTCGATGACGCCGATGCCGAACCGCCCGGCCCCCTCGCGCGGCACTTCGACGAACGCCGCCGTGACGTCGGCGCCCATCCTTTCATGAAAATCGATCATCGCTCCGTAGTCCATTCGGTACACATGATCCCCCGAAAGGACGAGGGTGTAGTCATGATCATATTCCTCGAGGAAATCGAGATTCTGGAACACCGCGTCGGTGGTTCCCTTGTACCAGTCCGATCCGGCGATCCGCTTCTGTGGAGGCAATAGGGTGGCGCACCGGTTCCTCCCGACGAAGTCCCACGACGAGCCGATTCCCACGTGGCGAAGGAGCGACGTCGAGCGGTACTGGGAAAGGATTCCCACGCGCTCGATCCCGGAATTCATCAGGTTGCTCAACGGGAAGTCGATCACGCGGTACATGCCGCCGAAGAAGACAGCCGATTTCGGGCGGTGAAGCGTGAGGACGCCCAGTTCGTCCACACGTCCTCCGGCGAGTATAAGAGCCACCGTGCGAGCCAACGGAATTCCTCCATCTCCCGGCTGGAGCGCGCCTGCATGATTCGACACGCCCATGGTAACAGAAATGCTGCTACTTTGACCGGCTCCCCCGGCGGAGGTCGTCCTTTTTGTCCGACCATGTTTTCCCTCCCGCGCGGTCGCCGGGACGGCGGTTCGTAAGAGGCCTGAAATCACTCGATTATGCCGCGGAATCTTCGCCGTCGATATGGCACGGGGATTGCGGAAATAGCGGTCATCGGATGGAAGCGAGGCTGTGCCGGGAGGGTGTTCGATGCGGGAATGGGTGTTGTCCGGGGACGACCTCGAGGGGCTGATCGATTCGATTTCGGCCGAGTGGGATCTCTACGCGCCCCAGCGGAAGGGACGCCTGTTCGAGTTCCGCCGCCTTCGCGATTTCGAGGATTTATGTATAGAGTATCCCTTGACGATGATTCCCCCCTCGAGCCTCTTCGCCCCCGGGAGCGAGGTGCTCTACCATTTCGATCCCGATCGCCCGGCTGAAATCGAGAGCGTCGACCCCGCCCGGCCGATCGCGCTTTTCGGCGTCCACCCGTGCGATCTCGCCGGGATCGCCATTCTCGACGAACTCCACCTCTCCCCGCCGATCGACAGGTGCTACGCCAACAGGCGGAGCGGATCGTTCCTCGTGGCGGTGGAGTGCGCGGCGCCGTGCGTGGAGGAATCACTCTGCGCCGACAAGGAAACGTACCGGGCACGGCGGACCTTCGATCTACTTCTCATACCCTCTTCGGGCGATCGGTGGTTCCTGCGGAGCGGTTCGGAGGCGGGTGATGATGTGGCCCGGTCGTGCCGGTTCCTTCGCCCCGCCACCTACGAGGATCGGTGCCGCGGCGACGAGGAGAGCGCCGCGCGCAACGCCCGGTTCAAGGCGAGATTCGGACTCGATGCGCCGACTTTATCGGCGAGGGTGGAGGCGAGCTGGGACGATCTCCTCTGGTCGGCCCAGTCGAGGCTGTGCCTCAGCTGCGGGGCGTGCAACGCCGTCTGTCCCACGTGCCACTGCTACGCGGTGGATGACGTTCTTCCCGTGAAGCGTGGAGAGTCGGGGGAAAGGCGCCGCCGCAGAACGGGGTGCCAGCTCGCCGACTTCGCCGTCGTCGCCGGCGTGGAGAACTTCCGCGGTGAGAAGGCGTTTCGTCTGCGCCACAGGATTTTCAAGAAGGAAGTGTACCTCGTGGAGCGGCTTGGCAGGAGCGGCTGCGTCGGCTGCGGCCGGTGCGGCCACTTCTGCCCCGCCGGAATCCGGCTCGTCGAGATCTTCCGGCAGATCTCGGGGGAGGAAAAGGTCGATGCGTGAACTCGTGCGCCCCGCGGCGAGGATCGACGTTCCCGTGGAGGGGAAGATCATCGGCATCCGGCGCCTCACCGCGCGAGAGAAGGTCTTTCGTATCGAGCTTCCCGGCGGCGCCCGGCTCGCTCACCAGCCGGGACAATTCGTCATGGTCGGTCTCTACGGGTCGGGCGAGGCGCCCATCTCGATCACGTCTCCGCCGTCGCCGGGCGAATCCTTCGAGCTGTGCGTGCGCGCCGCCGGCGCGCTGACCCATCGGCTGCACTCGATGGAAGAGGGGGACGTCGTGGGAATCCGCGGTCCCTTCGGCCGGGGATTCCCGGTACGCGAGATGGAAGGGTACGACATGCTCTTCGTGGCGGGGGGGCTCGGCCTCGCTCCCCTTCGCTCTCTCATCCGGTACGTTCTCGAGCGGCGGGACCGGTTCGGTTCGGTGACGATCCTCTACGGCGCCCGCACCCCGGCGGACCGGCTCTTTCTCGATGAACTCGCGCAGTGGGAGGGCGACCGGTCGATCGACTTCCGTCAGAGCATCGATGTGGGGGAGGGCGACTGGACGGGGCGCGTCGGCGTGATCACCACACTCTTTCGCGGCATGGAGCTGAAACCGGCGCGAACGATGGTCGCCGTCTGCGGACCGCCGGTGATGTACCGGTTCGTCCTGATCGAACTGCTCGCACGCGGGTTTCTCGAGAGCCGGATCTATCTCTCGTTCGAACGGAGAATGTGCTGCGGCCTGGGCAAGTGCGGCCGGTGCCAGATCAACGGCGAGTTCGTCTGCCGGTCGGGCCCCGTGTACAGCTATCTCCACGCGGGTCGCCTGCGGGAGGCGCTCTGACATGGCCGGTATCCTCAAGCCGAAGATCGGCGTATTCAGCTTCACCGGCTGCGAGGGATGCCAACTCCAGGTGCTCAACCTGGAGAACGAGCTTCTCGATCTGCTCGAGCGCGTGGAGATCGTCAACTTCAGGGAAGCGCTGACCGGCGGAACGAACGACTACGCCGTCGCCCTGGTGGAAGGATCGATTTCGACGGCATCGGACGAGCGGGAACTGAAGGAGATCCGGCGGAACGCCCGCCTTCTCATCGCCATCGGCGCGTGCGCCCACACCACCGGGCTCAACGGGATGAGGAACGGCGAGTCGGCGAAGCTCGCATGGAGCCGTGTCTATCCCGACAGGGCGTTCGACGCGAATGTGGCGGAAGAGGTGAGACCCCTTTGCGAAGTGGTCGACGTCGATTTCACCGTTCCCGGCTGCCCGATCGACAGGGATGAACTCCTCCGCGTCCTCACGGTGATTCTCGCCGGCGGGACGCCCCGCCCTTCAACGACGCCGGTATGCGACGAGTGTCGTCGCGCGGGAAACGAGTGCCTCCTCGACGATGGCCGGATCTGTTTCGGCGCCCTCGCCCCTTCCGGGTGCCGGGCCGTCTGCACGTCGTACGGCGAAAGCTGCGCCGCATGCCGCGGGCATCTTCCGGGCGCGCCGGTGAGCGAACTGATGGCGCTTCTCGAAGAGAAAGGGATCGACCGGGAGGAGATCATCCTCCGGCTCGGCCGGTTCGGAAGTCGGGAAAGGGCGGTGGCCGCCCTTCTCGAAGAACTTTTCCCGGGAGGGCGAAACGCGCAGGAGGCGGCGTCATGAAGAAGCTCGAAGTGGACGTTCATCACCTCACCCGCGTGGAAGGCCACGGCAACATCAAGATTCGCGTCGCCGACGGCGTGATCGAGGAGCTGAAGCTCGAGATCGTCGAATCGCCCCGTTTCTTCGAGTCGATGCTCGTGGGGCGCTATGTCGACGAAGTTCCCCACATCACGTCGCGCATCTGCGGGATCTGCGCGGTGGGCCACACCACCGCCGCGTGCCGGGCGGCGGAAAAGGCGCTCGGTTTCGATCCCCCTCCCGAGGTGGGTGCGCTGAGGCGACTCCTCCTCGACGCCGAGTTCATCCAGAGCCACATTCTTCACGGCTGTTTCCTCGCGCTCCCCGATTTCTTCGGTGTGCCGAGCGTGCTCGCCCTCGCGGAAACGATGCCCGACGTGGTGAAAACGGCGCTTCGGCTGAAGCGTCTCGGCAACACGATCTGCGAGACTCTGGTCGGGCGCCATGTTCATCCGGTGTCGATGGCGGTGGGCGGCTTCACGCGATGGCCGTCGCGGGACGATTTTCTTCATGTAAAAACGATGATCGAAGAGGCGGCCGATGATCTCGAGGAGACGGTGCGTCTCTTCGAGGCGATCGAAACGCCGTCGTTCGACAGCCCCGCCGAACGGATCGCCCTCCGATCGGAGGGAGAACGATACGAACTCCTCGAAGGGGTGGTCACGAGCAGTGCCGGCGATTCGGTGGCGGAAGATCGGTTCGATCGGATCATCCGGGAAACCACACTTCCCCACAGCACGGCCCGCCATGCCCACACCGAGCGGGGATCGTTCGCCGTGGGCGCCCTGTCGCGGTACGCCGTGAACCATGACAGGCTTCTCCCGGAGGCGGCGCTTGCGGCGGAGCGGCTCGGCCTTTCGCCCGACACGACGAACCCGTTCCATAATAACGAAGCGCAGGTTGTCGAGGCGGTTCAGTGCGCCGGCGAGGCGGTCCGCCTTTGCGACGAACTCGCCGCCGCGCGGCCGCCGGGGCGGTTCAAGGCGGTGGCACGGCGCGCTGGCAGGGGGACGGCGGCGGTGGAAGTGCCCCGCGGCACGCTCTACCACGGCTATGAACTCGACGGTGCGGGGCGCATTGTCGGCGCGAACTGCGTCATCCCGACGGGGCAGAACCAGGCGAACATCGAACGCGATCTTCATCGTCTCGTGGGCGTTCTCCTGGAGCGGGGGGAGGGGGACGACGCGGTGCGTCTCGGCTGTGAAATGCTCGTCCGCGCGTACGACCCATGTATCTCGTGTTCCACCCATTTCCTGGAGGTGGAGTTTGTCGACTGACCGCATCGTGGTGATCGGCTTCGGGAACGATTTTCGCCGCGACGACGGCGTCGGTCTCGCCGCCCTCAGGGAGCTGCGGAATCTCGACCGTCACAGGGAAGGTGTCGACCTGATCGAGGGGGGAATCAGAGGAACCGACCTGATTGATCTTCTGGCGCGATACGAGCGGGCGGTCGTGCTCGACGCGATGGTCGGCGGGACCGGATCGGTAGGGGAAATCATCGAAGCGCCGCTCGAAAAGGCGCGGTTTCTTCTGCGGCCCCTCGTGTCGCTTCACAATCTCGATCTCGCAACGGCATTCGAACTCGCCCGGTCGCTCGCCATCGATCTCCCGCCGGTCGACCTCGTGCTCATGCGCGTTCGCGACGTGCGCCCCGGAGAGGGACTGACCGCCGAGGCGGCGAAAGCGCTTCGCCGCATGGTCCGCGCGGCGGACGAAAGGATTGCCGCCCTTATGGGGCGTGCGATCGTGCGGAATTGAGTTATGATCCTGGAAAGGCGGTAACGTCATGGCGATCAGAGATAACGATGAAGCCCGGTTCCCCCTCTTTAGGGGTCTGAGCCCGGCGGAACTCGAATCGATCGAGAAACTGTGTGAAATCGTCCGCTTCCGGAAGGGGGAGACGATCTTCCGGGAAGGGGAGGAGGCTCGTGATCTTCACCTGGTAAGGAAGGGAAGAATCGCCCTTCGCATGTCTCTTCCGAACGCGAAATCGATCACCGTGTATACCGTGGAACCGGGGGAGATGGTCGGGTGGTCCGCCTTCCGCCGCGGGAAGAAGTACACCGCCTCGGGTGTCGCATCGGAGGAGGTCGAAGCGATCCGGATCCGGGGGGACGACTTGACGCGGCTGTTCGCCGAAGACAACCGGATGGGAATGATCGTCTACGGGGAGCTGATCGCCGTTCTCTCCGAGCGCCTGGAGGAATCGCGTTCCCGGTTCGTCCAGATGCTTGGTTCGTGAAAGGAGCCGCTTGCACGAACTGTCTGTGGCCGAATCGGCCTTGAAAATCGCACGGCGCGTATCGGCGGCCCACGGCAACGTGAAGGTCACGGGAATTCGTCTGTCGGTGGGGTCGTTCGACCATCTCGACGACGAAGCGCTCTGCTTCGCTTTCGAGATGCTCGCCGACGAAACGGTCTGTCGCGGTGCGGCGATCGCCATCGAACGCCATCCCTTCAAGGCGACGTGCGGCGCATGCGGCGAAAAGTCCGAATCGGAAGGGATCGCGGAAGTATGCCCGGCATGCGGTTCGGCGGAATTGAAATGGGAGGGGGAGGAGGCGACCCGGGTGGTCTCGGTCGATCTCGATCTCCCGGACGTGAATGAAGGGGTATGACATGGCGGGAAGCGAAAAGACCGTTCGAGTCCTGGAAAAGGTGCACAAGGCGAACGATCTGCTCGCCGAGGAGAACAGGGGCTTTTTCGCGGAGAGACGCCTCTTTGTGGTAAACGTGCTCGGTTCGCCGGGATGCGGGAAGACGACGCTGATCGACGCCACGCGGCGCGGCCTGGAGGGGATCGCCGTGGCGGTGATCGAAGGAGATGTGGCGGGGGACGTCGACGCGCGCCATTTTGCCGAACAGGGTGTGCCGGCGATCCAGATCAACACGGGCGGCGGTTGCCACCTCGACGCGGCGATGGTGAAGCAGGCCGTCGCCGATCTCGCCGCACCGGACGACTCGGCGGTGTTCATCGAAAATGTCGGCAACCTGATCTGCACGTCCGGTTTCGACCTGGGCGAGGGTCTGCGTGTTCTTTGCCTCAGCACTCCCGAAGGGGACGACAAACCGCTGAAATATCCCGGCATTTTCAGGGGCGCCGACGCTCTCGTGATCACCAAGAGCGAACTGGCCGAGTACGTCGGTTTCCGGTTCGACGACGTGAAGAAGCGCGCCTCGCTGCTGAACGAAGAGTTGCCCGTATTCGAAGTGTCGGCGAAAACGGGAGACGGGATGGAGCCGTGGTGCCGATGGCTCGCGGCGAAGATGCGGGACTGATCTTTATGGATGAAGTGTATCTCCGGGGGTTTCTTTCCCGATCCTCGCTCACGGCGAAACGGTCGGAAATCAGGGAATTGCTCAAGGTGATCGCCCGGCCCGAAGTGATCAGCCTCGCCGGAGGACTTCCCGCGCCGGAAACATTCCCCGTGGAAGGGCTGGCCGATCTTCTCCCGTCGATTGTGAAACGCGAGGGCGCCGCGGCGTTCCAGTACGGCGCCACCGAGGGGGATATGGGTCTCCGCGAAGAACTGGCGAAGCTGATCGCCCTCGACGGTCTCGATGGGATCGGTCCCGAGCGAATCGTGATCACCACCGCGAGCCAGCAGGGACTCGATCTTTGCGGCCGCGTTTTCATCACCCCCGGGGATACGGTGGTTTGCGGCCTGCCGAGTTACCTCGGCGCCCTGGGCGCGTTCAGTGCATGCGGCGCCAGGCTGAGCGGTGTTCCTCTCGACGGCGACGGCATCCGCCCCGACCTTATCGAGGAGAGGCTCGTCGATCTTCGCCGGTCGGGGGTGCGCCCGAAATTCCTCTACGTGGTTCCCGACTTTCAGAATCCCGCCGGCGTGACCCTTTCCCTGGAGCGGCGGCGGGAGATCCTCGAGATCGCGGGCCAATTCGATCTCCTTGTGATCGAGGACAGCCCCTACAGGCAGCTTCGCTACCACGGGGAGCACATTCCCTCCCTCAAGGCGTTCGACCGGGAAGGGCGGGTGATTTCCCTTCTCACGTTCAGCAAGATCCTCTTCCCGGGGCTGCGCCTCGGCTGGATCGTGGCCGAGCCGGAAATCATCGACCGGATCGTCGTCGCGAAACAGCCCGTCGATCTGTGTACCAGTCCGTTCAACCAGTGCCTCGCCAGGGAGTACCTGCGCACCGGCGCGCTTCCCGGTCAGATCGAAAGGACTCGGAAGATCTACCGGGAGAAACTCGAAGCGATCCTCGCCGCGCTCGAGAAGGAAATCGACCGATCGTGGGGGGTGCGGTGGACACGGCCGGAAGGGGGGCTTTTCCTCTGGATGCAGCTTCCTCCCGGGCTCGATGCCTCGAAGCTGCTCGAGAAGGCGCTCGAAAGGAATGTGGCGTTCGTCATCGGTTCCGCATTCCACTGCGACGAGGGAGGAAGCAACGCCCTTCGACTCAATTTCAGCTACCCATCGGTGGAGCAACTTCGCACCGGCGCGGCGCGGCTCGCCGAGGCGATCGGCGCGCTCCTGGAAGAGCATCCCGTACCGGGCGACTGGGAGGTTGCCGAGGGCTTTGTAGGCGCCGAGGAACTTTCGGACGGGCGGCGAAACCTGGAGCAGCTTTCCCTCAACCTTGCGCTGACGGAGGTGGTGGCGTGACACGTCGTGGATCGGAGGTCCGGAGATGAAAGATCTGTTCGAAGCCCACCGGCTGGAAATGGAAGGCGATCTCGCCCGGGCGGTGAGGGAGTACGAAAGGGTCCTGGGAAAGCTCGGCGAGGGGCATAAGCTCTCCGTGGTGAGGAAACACCTGGGGAATCTCCATTTTCGTCTCGGCCATCTGAGACGGGCGAAAAAGCACCTGGCGGAGGCGTGCGAAATCGACAGTGAAAACCCGGCGTTCCGGCACGATCTGGGTGTTGTGCAATATCATTGCGCCGAATTCGAGGACGCCACCTCCTCTTTTCGCAAGGCCCTCAGTCTCGATCCCGATATGCAGCTGTCGTATTTTTGGCTCGGCAATGCACTTTATCACCGGGGAATGATGGATGAAGCGGCCGGTGCGTTCCGGGAGCTGCTGGAGAGATTCCCCAATTTCACGATCGCCCACTTCCACCTCGGCGTGATCTATCAGCGTCAGGGGAAGGAGGCGGAGGCGCAGGCGCGGTTCGAGGAGGTGCTCCGCCGGAATCCGGGTGCCGAGGCGGCGCGCTACTATCTCGACGACTAAGCGGGGCGGTTTTCTTCCGCACCTGTTTTGGGGGTGCCCGCATCTCGGTGATCGTTTGACGCCGTGCCGGGCTTTTGAGAGAATCCCATCTTCAATCCGGACCGTGTCGTCCTTATCGAATGGAGAGATCGCATGAACGTCATCGGCGTGCGCCGGGAAGACAAGAGCGTCTGGGAGCGCCGCGTGCCGCTCACCCCCGGCGTTGTGGAGAAGCTGGTGAAACAGGGGATCGCTGTTCGGGTGCAACCTTCCGACAGGCGTGTTTTTCCCGACGACGCGTACCGGGCGGCGGGCGCGGCGGTGGACGACGATCTTTCGCCGTGCGACGTAATATTCGGGGTAAAGGAAATTCCGGCCGAGCTTCTGCTCCCCGGGAAGACGTACATCTTTTTCGCCCACGTGATCAAGGGACAACCTTACAACATGGAGATGCTCCGCACGCTGATGGAAAAGAAGGCGAACCTGATCGACTACGAGCGGATCGTCGATTCGAACGGAAGACGGCTCGTCTTCTTCGGGCGCTTCGCCGGGCTCGCCGGGATGATCGATGCGCTTCATACCTTCGGCGCGCGCGCGCGTCTCGACGGTTTCGACACGCCTCTTTCGGCGATCGGTTTCGCCCATACGTACGATTCCCTCGATGACGCGAAAAGCGCCGTCGAGAAGGCGGGGGAGAGAATCGCCGCCGGCGATTGGCCGGCCGATCTGCCCCGTCTCGTCTGCGGCTTCGCCGGGTACGGGAACGTCTCGCGCGGCGCGCAGGAGATTTTCGACCTGCTCCGGCCGGAGACGGTCGATCCGGACGTCCTCGAACGATGCCCCGGTTCGGGCCCGCCGGTGAAGGTCGTTTTCCGCGAGGAGCATATGGTGCGGCGGAAAGGATCGGAGCCTTTCGCGCTCCAGGAGTACTATGACGAACCGGAGAAATACGAGCCGCGTTTCGAAGAGTACCTTCCCTTCGTGAATCTTCTGATGAACACGATCTACTGGGAGGAGCGCTACCCGCGCCTGGTGACGAACAACTACCTGAAGCGCGCATGGGAGAGGGGCGCGAGGACGCTCAAGGTGATCGGTGAGATCAGCTGCGACGTTGCCGGGTCGGTGGAGTGTCTCGTCAAGGTGTGCGATCCGGGAAACCCGGTGTATGTCTATGAACCGCTCACCGGCGCGGTGCGCGACGGTTTCGAAGGGGACGGCCCGGTGCTCCTCGCCGTCGATATCCTTCCGTGCGAGCTGCCCCGCGAGTCGTCCGTCGCGTTCAGCGAGGCGCTCGAGCCGTTCATCGAGCCCCTCGCGGCGATCGACTTCACCGCGCCGGTCGATACGTGGGAATTGCCCCCTCCATTGAGGGAGGCGCTCATCATGGCCGGGGGAGAACTGACCGAACCGTATGCCTACTTGAATTCATACATGAACCGTCCCGGCGGGGAGGGAAGCCGGAAATGAAATCGGTGCTCGTCATCGGGTCGGGGAGGATCGCCGCTCCCCTCATCGAGTATCTCCTCGAAAGGCGGGAGATCTCGGTGGTCGTCGCCTCTCTCGAGAAGGAGAGGGCCGAGGAGCTGGTGGGTGGCCATGCGAACGGCACGGCGGAGTTTCTCGACCTCACCGACAACGCCGGCATGAGTCGGCTCGTCGCCGCGGCGGACGTGGTGGTGAGCCTCGCGCCCCCGCCGTTCCATCCCCTCGTGGCGCGTCACTGCGTGACGGCGGGGAAGGCGATGGTCTCCGCGTCGTATGTGAGCGACGAGATGCTCGCCCTCGATGCCGACGCGCGGTCGGCGGGCGTCCTCCTTCTCAATGAAATCGGTTTCGATCCGGGCGTCGATCATATGTCGGCGATGAGACTGATCGACAGCGCCCGGAGCCGCTGCGGCAAGATCGTGGAATATCGTTCGTACTGCGGCGGTCTTCCCGCGCCCGACGCGAACGACAATCCTTTCGGCTACAAGTTCTCTTGGAGTCCCGCCGGCGTGATCGCCGCTTCGGAAGCGCAGGCGATCTTCCGGATCGAAGGGAAGACGATCGACATTCCGGGGAGCGAACTCCACAGGAACACGCGGCGCGTCCACATCGTGGGGATCGGCGAACTCGAAGCGTATCCGAACCGTGATTCCCTCAAGTATATACCGCTCTACCGGCTCGATCACGCCGAAACGGTGGTGCGTGCAACGATGCGTTATCCCGGCTGGTGCGACACGATCCGCGTGCTTTCCACGCTCGGTCTTCTCGGGAAGATGGAGATCCGGATGGAAGGGCTTACCTATGGGATGCTCATCGACAGGCTCGTCGGTTCGGGGAACGGTGGGGACGGCCGTCGCCGCCGTGTGGCGGAGAAGCTCGGGCTCGGTGTGGACGGGAAGATCATGGAGAGGCTCGATTGGCTCGGTCTTTTCGGCGACGAGCCGATCGGCATCGACAGGGGGGCGCCGGTGGACGCGCTCTTGGATCTCATGGTGCGGAAGATGGCGTACGCCCCCGGCGAACGGGACATGCTCATCCTCCGTGACGAGATCGTCGCCGAGTTCGAAGACGGACACCGGGAGAGGGCGGTTTCCCTCCTCATCGGGTACGGCGACCCGGAAGGGGCGTCGGCGATGGCCCGGGCTGTTAGCCTTCCCGCCGCCGTGGCGACGAGAATGATCCTCGAGGAAAAGGTGAAGGCGACGGGCGTGCGTATCCCGATCGCCCCGGAGATCTACGAGCCGGTGCTCGCCGAGCTTTCGACCCTCGGGATCGAGCTGGAAGAGACCGTCTCGAACATCGAGTAGAAAGAGACGATCGCATACGCCGCGCCGCGCGCGCGGCCGCGCTCCACGACGCGCCGGAGAGGAGTGAACGCCTATCGACCCCGTCGCCGCGCACGCGCTCATCTCCTCCCCCATCGGCGTGCTGACCATGCTCTGCGCCGTCACGTCGGTGATGTTCTTTCTCGAAAGCCGTTTTCGCTGGCGGATCTTCCGCTACTTTCCCCCTCTTCTTTTCATCTACGCCATCCCTATGGTTCTTTCGAACAGCGGCGTCATCCCTGCGAGCAACATCGTCTACGACGGCATCGGCGCGTGGCTTCTCCCCGTGTTTCTCACCATCATGCTCCTCGACGTCGACGTGAAGGGCGCCGTGCGCGTCATGGGTTCGGGCATCTTCGTCATGCTCATCGGAAGCGCCGGCGTGGTGCTCGGCGCTCCGGTCGCCTACTTCCTCGTGAAGGGGGGGCTCGGCGACGAGGCGTGGAAGGGTTTCGGCGCGCTGGCGGGAAGCTGGATCGGCGGGACGGGAAACATGGCCGCCGTGGCGGAAGGACTCGATACGCCTCCGTCGTATTACGGGCTCGCCGCGATCAGCGACAACCTCGTCTACGCCGTCTGGCTGCCGATCCTGCTCGGGTCGAAGAACCTGGCGGGCCTCTTTCACCGCTTCACCGGCGTCGGGAAGGAAAGACTCGAGACGATGGAACGCGCCGCCCGTCAGCTCGAGACGAAGAGCAACGAGGTGTCGTTTCATCACGTGCTCTACCTGGCCCTCCTCGGCCTCTCCGTGGCGTGGATCTCGGCGCGTCTCGCCACCGTTCTTCCCGAGGCGCCGCCGATTCTCTCGACCGGCACGTGGAAGATCCTCCTGGCCACCACCTTCGGCATCGCCCTTTCGTTCACGCCGGCGAGGACGATCCCCGGGAGCCATCCCCTCTCGATGGCGCTCGTCTACCTCTTCGTAGCGCGCATGGGGGCGAAGGCGGAGCTTTCCGGTCTCGAAGAAGCGCCCTGGTTCCTCCTCGGCGCATTCATCTGGATCTTTTTTCACGGGCTGTTCGTCGTGGCGGGGGCACGGATTTTCCGCGTCGACGTTCACACCGCCGCGATCGCCTCGGCGGCGAACATCGGGGGGATCGCCTCCGCGCCGATTGTCGCCGCCTTCCACAAAGAGAGCCTCGTTCCGGCGGCGATCCTGATGGCGCTCATCGGCTACGGAGTGGGGAACTACCTCGCTTTCCTGACGGCGCAGCTCTGCTACTGGGTCGGCGGCTGATCTCTCCTTGCGGCGCCGGCGCGTCGGTCTTACCTTCTCCGTTGAGGGGCGGCGGCATTCCGCGCTTTTTCCAGAAGGAGATCCGACCATGGCAGACAAGACCGCCGATCTCGCCGGACCGGGCATCGGCAGCTACGATGAACTCGAGAAGATCCTCCCCACCGACTACGAATCGCTTCTCGATCCGAAGGAAACCCAAATGGCGATCACGGCGGCGAAGAACTTCATCGAGGAAGGGCTCTGCCGCGAACTCAATCTGATCCGCGTCCAGGTTCCCTTGATCGTCGACGTGAACAGCGGGGTGAACGACTACCTCGATCGCGATGGTTCGCGCACGCCGGTGGAGTTCCATATTTCCAATGACAGGGAGAAGAACCCGGTCGACGCGCAGGTGGTTCAGGCGGCGACGAAGTGGAAACGGATGGCGCTGAAGCAGTTCGGCATGAAGCCGGGCGAAGGGCTCTACACCGATATGCACGCCGTCAGAAAGGATTACTTCCTCGACCATGATCACAGCGCCTTCGTCGACCAGTGGGACTGGGAGAAGGCGATCGAGAGGAAAGACCGGAACCTCGATTATCTCACCGACGTGGTGAAACGGATCTGGTCCGTTCTTAAGGGGGCGGAAAAGCATGTGCAGGAGCTTTTCCCGAAGCTGAAAAGCGACAAGTATCCGAATCTCCCCGACGAGCTGACATTTCTCCACGCCGAGGAGATCCTCGAACGCTATCCCGACCTGCCGCGCAAGGCGAGGGAGACGGCGATCCTCCAGGAGTACCCGGCGGTGTTCATCTACGGGATCGGGTGGGTGCTCGAGGACGGCTATCCCCACGAAATGAGGGCCGCCGATTACGATGACTGGATGACCGAAACAGTGTCCGCTTCCGGCAAGCCGATGCACGGGTTGAACGGCGACATCCTCGTGTGTAACCCGGTGACGAAAAGGCGCCACGAGCTGACGTCCATGGGAATTCGCGTCGACGCGAAGACACTGCGCGGCCAGCTCGAAATCACAGGGCAGCTCGACTTCCTCGATATGCCGTATCACCAGGCGATCATAAAAGACGAACTCCCGTTGAGCATCGGCGGCGGCATCGGCCAGTCGCGGACGTACATGTATCTCCTCAGGAAAGCCCACCTCGGTGAGGTGAGTGTCACCGTGTGGCCGGAAATCCTGAAGAAGATGTGCGCGAAGAAGAAGATCTTCGTTCTCGAATAGCACGGGCCGGTTCGCCGCCCGGGGGCACGTGAAACGGAAAAGGGCCGCGGGAGGAGTCTCCCGCGGCCCTGGTTCGTGAGGGCCGAGCGGTTCAAGGGCGATTCTGCCGATTGGAAACTTCTTTGGCGGGAAAGAACTGTAACCGATTCGCTCCGAGCTTAGCCCAGATCCACGGATAAGAGCTAAAATCGATCATAACACATGCAGCAATACCTCAGCGACCTTGCGAAGAGGCAGAATTCGTTCTTTTCTGAAGGATTCTTCCGCGGCGGGTCGGCCCAAGCCGGACGATCGTGCCCTCGGACACATTTTTGG
>JAJRWB010000044.1 GCA_024276995.1 Candidatus Eiseniibacteriota bacterium
ATACCCTTGAGCCTATCCTGTATCGTGTGCGAAACGGAGTGCGGCGGGCACGCAGAAGGAAGGACCTTCTCCTGGGCTTTCTCGAAAAAACGGATCTCCTTTTTTGATCCACGGTCACTTATTAATGCGAGACTCTCTAGCCGTTGCCGAGGGAGAGGATGTACGGCGCCGCCGGGTCGGCGCCCCGCGCCTCGATGGTGTAGCCCGTGGGGAGAACGGTCGTGCCTGCGCACGCTCCGGCGGATGCCGCCGCAGGCGATCCCCACGCGAAGAGTGTCGGCGCGTTGTCGAACGGATTGATCGGGAAGACACCGTCGGGCATCAGGTCTTCCAGGGTGTCGCCGCCGGGCGTCGTGCTCGTGGCAAGCACCGGGTAGATCCCGTCCGTCTGGATGCTGAAGTCCTCGAAAGCGAGCTGGATGTTGTAGAGATTCCCCTTAACGCTCGCCTCGCGCGACCGGGCGACCATGGAGACGAAGTTCGGGATCGCGATGGCCGCGAGGATTCCGATGATCACAACCACGATCATCAGTTCGATCAGTGTGAAACCTCTTCTGTTTCCTCCGTCGGCCACCTTCTCATCCTCCCTCGAAACAGGCGCGGGCCCCGCTTTCGGGACCCGCGCCGACCCATCCCCTCTTACGATTACGTGTTGCTGAGCGTCAAGATGTAAGGCGCCGCCGGATCGGCCCCGCGCCCTTCGATGACATACGAGTCGGTGGCCACCGTGGTCGCCGCGCACGCACCCGCGCTCGCCGCCGCGCCCGCGCCCCAGGCGAAGGGGGTCGCCGCGCCGCTGAACGGGTTCGTCGGGAAGGCGCCGCCGGGCATCAGGTCTTCGAGGGTGTCGCCGCCGGGCGTGGCGCTCGTGGCGAGCACCGGGTAGATGCCGTTGCTCATCACGCTGAAGTCCTCGAAGCCGAGCTGGATCGTGTGCAGATTCCCCTTCACGCCCGCTTCCTTCGCGCGGCTCTGCATGGAGAGGAAGTTCGGGATGGCGATGGCCGCCAGGATGCCGATGATCACGACGACGATCATCAGCTCGATCAGCGTGAATCCTCGATTGCCCTTCATGTTGTCTTTCCCCCTGAGAGGCTTCGCCTCTGTTTTAGGGTTCGGCCCCGGCACCGCTGTTGCTCTTCTCAAGGTGGTTAGACCCGGGTGCCGGGGCTCGATCCCTGTTTTCCGTACGTCCGAAGGAAAAGCAATCGGTGTGCCACGCGGGGGATTTCCTTTCGCTCTCGTAACTCGTTATTCATCAATCGTTTCTGGGCGGAGTCATTGGGGAGGGGGGCGGGAGGATTCGCCCGGGAGTCGCACATTGCAAAGGAAGACGTTGCACGGCCCCGCACGGAGGCTATTTCTCGAGGCCGTACCGCTGGAGCTTTCTATAGAGAGTGGAAGTGTTGATGCCGAGAATGGACGATGCCTTCCGTTTCTGCCAATTCGTCTCGCTCAGCACGCGGATCAGGTGCCGCTTCTCGAGATCCTGGAGCGTCATATTCGTTATATCGGGCTCGTCTTCCGCACACCCCTTCCAACCGTTTCGAATCTTAGGGGGAACATCGTCGGCGGTGAGCGTATCGTTCTCCTGGAGAACGACCATTCTTTCGATGATGTTTTCCAACTCCCTCACGTTTCCCGGCCAATCGTAGCCGCACAGGAGATCGACCGCATCGCTGGTGATTCTCTTTCCGTTCTCGTGGTCGAACCGTTTCAGGAAGTGTTCGATCAGGAGGGGAATATCATCCCGCCTGTCGCGAAGGGGCGGAAGATGGATCGGGATCACGTTGAGACGATAGAAGAGATCGGGCCGGAAAGTGCCGCGGCGGATTCTCTCCTCGAGATCGGCATTCGTCGCCGCCACGAGACGAACGTCGGTCTTGATCGCCCTCGTCCCTCCCACCGGGATGATCTCCCGTTCCTGGAGGACACGCAGCAGCTTCACCTGGATCGCCGGGGAGCATTCCCCCACCTCGTCGAGGAGGAACGTCCCCCCCTCGGCCGCCTTGAACAATCCGTCCTTGTCTCTCACCGCGCCGGTGAATGAACCGCGCACGTGGCCGAACAGCTCGCTCTCGAGGAGCGTCTCCGGAAGCGCGCCGCAGTTAATCGACAGGAACTGCCGGTCGGCGCGACGAGAGGAATAGTGGATCTCCCGGGCGATCAATTCCTTCCCGGTGCCGCTCTCGCCGTAGATGAGCACCGTCGAATCGGAGGGCGCCACCCGATGAACGAGACGGAACACTTCCTCGATGTTGGCGGACTTGCCTACCACTTTCCGTGAATCGTGGCGGGTCTTCAGTTCCTGCTTCAACATCCGGTTCTCGAGTCGCAGCTTCCTGTAGTCGAGCGCCTTGCGAACGACGAGCTTGATTTCCTCGTTTTTCGCTTTCTTCGTCAAATAATAGAACGCGCCGCGGTTCACCGCTTCGATGGCGGTCTCCTGGGACGCGTAGGCCGTCAGGATGATCACGGGGATCGACGGGTCGGCCTTCTTCACGGCGGAGAGGACCTCGAGCCCGTCGAAACCGGGCATCCGGATGTCGGTGATCACGACGTCGAAGAGCCGCTCGGCCACCCGGTGAACGACCTCCCGCCCCGACGTGGAGGAGTGAACATCATACCCTTCCTTTCGAAGCATGATCGAAAGGAACTGGCACATGCTCTCTTCATCATCGACGATCAGGATCCTGCCCGATGCCATGAATCATCTCCTCCCCGGAGCGCCGCTCACGCGGACTCCGCCATTTCCGCCGGCACGCCGTCGCACGGGAGATAGACGGTGAAGACGCTGCCGCCTTCCTCTCCCACCGCTTCGATCCGGCCGTTGTGACTGAGAACGATCTTCTGCGCAATGGCGAGACCGAGACCGGTCCCGCCCTTTTTCGTCGTCATGAAAGGGCGGAAGAGGTAGTCCGCGGCCTCGGGCGCGATTCCCTCCCCGGTGTCCCGGAACTCGATCGCCGCCTCGATCGCCGGGGCGTCGGTGCCGGTACCGCCGGCGTCTTCCTCGTGGAGTCTCACCGCGATGGTGAGCGTTCCGCCCGCGGGCATCGCCTCGAGGGCGTTCACCATGAGATTGGCGAAGACTCTCCGGATCTGCTCGTCGTCGGCGAACAGTTCGACCCGAGGCATCTCGTCGGCGAGGACGATGTCGATCGTCGGTCTGCAAAGAGGATGGTTCTTCATCAGGCGCACCTGTTCCTCGAGGATCGCGCCGATATCGATCTTCCCCCTGTGGGCGGGGCCGGTCCTGGCGAAATCGAGGAAGTCCTCCACGATGCGGTGCAACCGATCCGACTCCTTGACGATCAACCCGAGGAGGCGCACCTGTTCCCCTTCGACGGCTAGCTCCGACTGGAGCACCTGAATCGAACCGCTGATCGTGGCGAGGGGGTTTCGGATCTCGTGGGCGATCCCGGCGGAAAGTTCCCCGATCGCCGCCAGACGGTCGGCGTGGCGGATCTGCGCCTCCATCCGCCTTACGTCGGTGAGATCCTGGAAGATCGCCACCACCCCCGCCAGGGTGCCCGAATCGCTCCGGAGTGCGGAAGCGCTCACCCCCACGGGGACCGGTTCGCCGGCCGAATGGATCACCGTGATCTCGCGCCGGCGGACATCGGCGCCGCCGGCCAGGATCCCCTCCACCATGGTGACAAGGGCGAGCGAACGATCACGAAGAAGATCACGACACCGCTTACCGATGATCTCCCGCGCCGATACGCCGAAGATCTCCTCCGCCGCGTGGTTGAAGTGAACCACAATTCCATCGCCGTCCACGGTGAGCAGGCCGCTCGACATGGCGCGGAGGATCTGGTCGGTATCGAGGTGCGCCTGACGGAGCCGGAAGCGAGCGTCCCTCAGGTCGACGCCCCGGCGATGAACTCGGAACGAAAGATATCCCGAAAGGACCGCCACGCACAGGAACGTCACGCCGTAGAGGGTCGCCTCGAGGATCCGTGCCCTGCCGATCACCGGGTCGGACCAGGCGGCCGCGTCGCCGTACGGACCGAGAATCCCGCTTTGCTCTCCCGCCAGGAGAAGGGCGTACGACGCCGACGAGAGGAGGGCGAGGAGTATGGTTACCCGGAGGAAGAGGAACGCCGATCCGGCGGTGATGATCACCACGTAAAGGAGGGCGAACGGCGAGCCGACGCCCCCCGTGTAATGGATCATCCCCGTGGCGAGGCCGATGTCGACGAGGAGCTGGGCGGTTGCCTGGAAGCGGAGGCTTTCCCCCTTCAGCGCGCCGAGAAGATAGACGACGCTCAGCACCGTCGTGATGGCGAGCATGGCGAAAAGGGGCTCGAGGGAGAGTTCCTCGCGCCCGCCGAGGATGGCGATGCCGAGACCGATGATCACGGTGACAAGAGCCATCCTCACCCAGATCAGGGTGATCAGCCCCTTGCGCGTCGTCTCTTCACCCCGAAAGAATCTTCGTCCCACGATTTCCTTCTCTCCTTACGAGCCCGCCATGATCACGTTGACCATCTTGAAGATCGGCAGGTACATCGCCACCACCATCCCGCCCACAACGCCGCCCATGAGAACGATCATCACCGGCTCGATGATCGACGTGAGCCCGTCGACGGCGGTGTCCACTTCCTCTTCGTAGAAGTCCGCGATCTTGTCGAGCATCTCGTCGAGCGCCCCGGTATCCTCGCCGATGCTGATCATCTGCACCACCATGGGAGGAAAGACGCCGCTTTGGCGGAGCGGCTGGGCGATCGTCTGCCCCTCGCGGATGCTCGCGCGGGTCGCCATGATCGCGTCGTGAACCACCCGGTTCCCGGCGGTGCGCGCCGTGATGTTCAGCCCATCGAGAATCGGCACGCCGCTCGAGATCAGCGTACCGAGGGTCCGGGTGAAACGCGCCACCGCCGCCTTGCGGACGATGTCGCCGATCGCCGGTATGCGCAGGATCATCCGGTCGGTCTTCAACCTTCCGGCATCGGTGGCGCGGTAACGGCGGAAGAGCCAGATCGACGTGGAAATCACGGCGACGAGGAGCCACCACTTCGTCCTGAGAAAGTCGCTCAGCCCCATGACGATCCGCGTCGGCAGCGGCAGTATGCCGCCGAAATCGGAGAAGAGCTTCGCGAACGTGGGGATGATGAACATGAGAAGGAAAACCGTCGCGAGCCCCGCCACGGAGAGGACCACCGCGGGGTACATCATGGCGGTCTTCACTTTCCGCTTCAAAGCGTCGAGCTTCTCGAGGAACGTGGCGAGTCTCTGGAGAATCACGTCGAGGATGCCGCCCACCTCGCCCGCCTCCACCATGTGGATGTAGAGGTTCGTGAAGATCTCCTGGTGCTTCGAAAGCCCCTCGGCGAGGGTGGTGCCCGCCTCCACGTCCTTCATCACCGAAGTGATCACCTTGCGGAAGCTGTCCCGCGACACCTGCTTCGCCAGCGTGTCGAGGCACTGGATGATCGGAAGTCCGGCGTTGATCATCGTGGCGAACTGGCGGGTGAAGATGGCGAGATCCTTCGTGCAGACCTTCCCCTTCTTCGTCTTCTCACGCTTCGCCTTCTTCTCGCGCACCTGGGTGGGAATGATGCGCCGCTTCCTCAAGATGTTGTTCAGCTCGGCACGATTCTCGACGGTCAATTCCCCGCTGACCTTGTCGCCGGTGCCGCTCTTTCCTTGCCATGCGTATGTGACCGCCACGGCGTTTCCCCCTCTCTACCGACTGCCTGCGCCGGATCTCGCCGGCATCCTGGACGACGCACTCCGCGCCGTCACGCCCCTGGAGAACATCTGTTCGAGTTCCACCGGATCGGGCGAGTATTCGAAAGCCGCTTCCCGGGTGAGCGCCTTCTTGCGTACCAGGTTGAGGAGCGATTGGTTCTGGGTCTGCATGCCGTACTTCGTGCCCGCCTGCATCATGCCGTAGATCTGGTGAATCTTTCCCTCCCGGATCACCGCCCGGATCGCGGGCGTGCACGTGAGAACCTCGGCGCTCATCACCCGTCCGGCGCCGTGGGATTTCGGAATCAGCTGCTGGCAGAGCACTCCCTCGAGCACGAACGCGAGCTGCGCCTGCACCTGGTTCTTCTGGTCGGCTGGGAAGACGTCGACAATGCGGGTGATCGATTCGGAAGCGGAATTCGTGTGCAGCGTGGCGAGGGCGAGATGGCCCGTCTCCGCGATGGTAAGCGCCGCCCGGATCGTCTCGAGGTCGCGCATCTCGCCGATGAGGATCACATCGGGATCCTGCCGGAGCACATACTTCAGCGCCGTGCCGAAGCTGTCGGTATCCGATCCCACCTCGCGCTGATCGATCGTCGCCTGCTTGTGGACGTGGACGTACTCGATCGGGTCTTCGACGGTTACGATATGGACCGACCGCTCCTGGTTGATCTTGTCGATGATCGACGCCAAGGTGGTCGATTTCCCGCTCCCCGTCGGACCGCACACGAGGATCAGTCCCCTCGGCTTCGACGCCATCTCCTTGATCACCGGCGGGAGACCGAGTTCGTCGAACGAGAGTATCTGGAACGGGATCCGCCGGATCGCCACCGAGACGGCGCCCCGCTGCTGGAACACGTTCGCCCGGAAACGGGAAAGACCCTGGATGCCGAACGACAAGTCGAGTTCCTTCGTGTTTTCGAACCGCTTCTTCTGTTCCTCCGTGAGGATCGAGTAGGCGAGCTGCATCGTCACTTCCGACGTGAGATGTTCCGAGCGGCTCGGCACGAGAGACCCGTCGATCCGAAGCTGCGCCGGCTGGCCGGAAGAGATGTGAAGATCGGACGCATTCCGTTCGAGCATCTCCTCGAGAAGGCCTCTCAATGATGGCATGGCCGTATTCCTTTCCTTTTTCGACTTCCCGTCGGGTTCAGACCGACGCCGTTTCCCTCAAGATCTCCTCGATCGTCGTGATGCCGCGCTCCACCTTCCGGACTCCGTCCTCCCGGAGAGTGAGCATCCCCTCTTTCCGTGCCCGGTCCCTCAGCTCTTCCGCCGACGCCCGATCGAGAATGAGCTGGGTGATCGACGGTGTGATGACGAACACTTCGTACAATCCCAACCGTCCCGCGTAGCCGGTGTTGTTGCACGCGTCGCACCCGCGGCCCTCGCGGATGACGGCGTTCTTCGCCCAAGCGGTGTCGACGCCGAGTTCGGCGAGCGCTTCCGGATGCGGTTCGACCCGGACGCCGCACTTGCCGCATACTTTCCGCACGAGCCGCTGGGCGAGAATCAGTCGCACCGACGACGCCACGAGAAACGGCTGGATCCCCATGTCGATGAGACGATTGATCGTGCTCGGCGCGTCGTTCGTATGGAGTGTCGACAAAACGAGATGCCCGGTGAGCGCCGCCTTGATCGCGATCGAGCCCGTTTCGATGTCCCGGATCTCGCCCACCATGATGATATTCGGATCCTGCCGGAGGAAGGCGCGCAGCGCGGCGGCGAACGTCAACCCCGCCTGCTCGCGGATCGCCACCTGGTTGATGCCGTCGAGGTTGTACTCCACCGGGTCCTCGGCGGTGATGATGTTGGTGTCGGGCTGGTTGATCGTCGAGAGCGCCGAGTAGAGCGTGGTCGTCTTGCCGCTTCCCGTCGGGCCGGTGACGAGTACCATCCCCCAGGGGGAGTGGATCGCCGACGTGAAATGCTCCATCGCCTTCGGCTCGAAGCCGAGCATCTCGAGATCGACGTTCAAGTTCGACTGGTCGAGGATTCGCAGGACGATCTTCTCGCCGAAGAGCGTCGGCAACGACGACACGCGCAGGTCGATCGTTTTGTTCTGCACCCGGATCTTGATGTTGCCGTCCTGTGGAATCCGCCGCTCGGCGATGTCGAGTTCCGCCATGATCTTCATGCGTGAAATCACGGCGTTCTTCATCCGCACCGGCGGCGACATCACCTCGTAGAGCTTGCCGTCGATCCGGAACCGCACGCGCAGCTTCTTCTCGTACGGCTCGATATGGATATCGCTCGCCCGACGGTTCACCGCCTCGGCGATGATCGAGTTCACTAGCTTCACCACGGGGGCATCGGACGCTTCGTCGGATGCCATCTCCTCGTCCTGCGCCTCGACGATCTCCACGTCTTCGTCCTCGAAATCCTTCATCAGGTTTTCGAGGGCCTCCGTGGTGTTGTCGTAGTAGTTGCCGATCGCCTCGCGGATTCTCGATTCGGGCGCCACCACCGGCTGGACCTCGTAGCCGGTGAGGAACTTGATATCCTCCACCGCGTAGATGTTGCTCGGGTTCGCCATGGCGAGATGGAGCACGCGCCCCTGGCGCCCCACCGGGATGACATTGAATTTCGACGCGATCCCGCTCGGCACGAGATCGATGACCGCCGGGTCGAGTTCCACCGACGGCAGGTCGACTTTCGGCACCTTGAAGTGCTGCGCCAGGAAGGCGAGGAGATCGGCCTCGCGGATCAGCTCGAGTTTGACGAGACAGCTGTCGGCGCTCTCCCCCGACGACTCCGCCTGGCGGCGGACGCTCTTCAGCTGCTCGGCGGTGATCATCTCCGCGTCCAGGAGCAGCTCTCCCACGTCGAAACTCATCGCGTCCTTTCCTCATTCTTCCCCGCCGTCGCGCGGCGCGGTTCGCCCCGCTTCACCGACGGTCACGCGAAGCCGGATCCGCTCCACCGTCGCCGGCCCGATCCCGGGCACGCTGTCGAGATCGTCCACCGCGCGGAACGGGCCGTGGGTGCGGCGCCAGTCGATGATGGCATCCGCCTTGACGGCGCCGATCCCCGGGAGGGCGACCAGTTCCGCCGCCCGGCACCGGTTCACGTCGACCGGTGAAGCCGGATCGACGGTTGGACCGTCGTTGCGATCGGCGAGGCCGGCGCGCACGGCGGTATACCGCGCGGCTGCGGCGCCGATCCTTGCCGCCGGCAGGGCGCCGCCGGCGTCCCCCCCGACCGATCCGCTCTTTCGGTACCAATGCGCGGCACTTCCCAACAGGAAGAGAAAGCAGATCACCACCACCACCCGCCTCTCCTGACCGGTCATCGATCCCTCCTCTCTCCTCGCGGAGCGGATCGACGCTCTCTCCTCTACCGATGAATCGGCAGCGTCAAGGGCGTCTGAAGCGGCGCCGTCGAGGGAATTCCGGTTGAAAATCAACAATTTGCGCCGAATCGAACGAGTCGGTGCGATTTCGGAAAAGGGAACGGAAAACAGGAATGGGACAGTCTGTCGAACGATGGCAATCTACTGGCGGCGATCGAACCGGAAAAGGGGCGAAACGGCCGCCGTCAGAGGTGATCGATTCTCTCTTCCTCCTCGAGACGGTCGACCACGGCGCGCACATCCTGCGCCCGGTCGCGGCGACAGACGAGGAGCGCGTCTTCGGTCTCCACGATGATCAGGTCGCGCACTCCCACCGCGGCGACGAGCTTGCGCGGGGAGTGGATCACGCACCCTGTGCTGTCGATACCGAGAAAATCGCCCACCACGTAGTTCCCCTCATTGTCGGGAACCACGAGGCCGCGGAGTGCGTCCCAGCTCCCCACGTCGCTCCAGGCGAACGACGCGGGAAGGGCCGCCACATGGTTCGATTTCTCCATCACAGCATAGTCGATCGAGATCGAGGGAAGCCGCGGAAAGTAATGGGAGAGCAGACCGCCGAGTTCGGACGTACCCGCCTTCCGGAAAGCGTCCATCGCCTCTGCGCATTCCGGTAGGTGTCTTTCCAGTTCGGCCCGGATGGCGCCCACCGTCCAGACGAACATACCGCTGTTCCAGAGGAACCGTTCGCTCGCGACGTACTCCTTCGCGCGTTCGAGATCGGGCTTCTCGACGAACCGCTTCAGCCGGTAGAGCGTCTCGCCGCCGATCTCCTTCCACCGTTCTCCCAGCTCGAGGTAGCCGAACCCGGTTTCCGGCCTGTCGGGGCGGATCCCGACGGTGACGAGCATCGCCGTGCCCGTGCACGCCTCGGCCGCCTTCACCAGGAGTTCGATGAACGCATCGCGGTTCTCCACGTGGTGGTCGGCGGGGAGCACCGCCATCACCTCGTCACTCCCCCACCTTCGTTCCGCCACAGCCGCCGCCAGAGCGATGCACGGCGCCGTGTTCCGCCCGACCGGCTCGCCGAGCACGTTTTCCGGCGGGATCCCCGGAAGATGACGAGGCACTTCATCCATAAATTGTGCGGACGTGACGACGAGCACTTTCTCGATAGGCACGGCCGGAGCGATACGATCGAGCGTCTCCGCGAGAAGGCTCTTTTCGCCGAGAAGGGGGAGAAACTGCTTCGGCGTGCTCCGCCGGCTCCTCGGCCAAAAGCGCGTGCCGCTCCCCCCCGCCATGATCACGGCGATCATTCGCCGAACACCTCGGCGGGGACGTCGGTGAACTCGCGCAGCGCCCCGCCCAACTCGGCGCGGATCGCCCTCAGCGCCTCTTCGCTCTTCCCCTCGAAGCGAAGCACGAGCACCGGCTGCGTGTTCGACGAACGGATCAGTCCCCATCCGCTGCCGAAGTCGATGCGCGCCCCGTCGATGGCGATCACTTCATGGGTGTCGGAGAACTTCGCCGTCATCTTCTTCACCACATCGAACTTGATGTCGTCCGGACAGGGGATCCGGATTTCCGGCGTCTAGAAGAAACGGGGAATGGCACGCGCCTCTTCGGAAAGAGAACCACTCCCCGCGGCGAGGATCTCGGCGAGCCGGCACGAGGCGTAGATCGCGTCGTCGTATCCGTAGTACCGGTCGGCGAAGAAGACGTGGCCGCTCATCTCCCCCGCGAAAGGCGCCCCCTCCTCGCGCAGCTTGTTCTTCAGGTGGGAGTGGCCCGTCTTCCACATCACCGGCGTCCCGCCGGCATCGCCGATCGCTTCCACGAGCCCCTGCGAGCACTTCACGTCAAAAATGATTTTCCCCGGCCTTTTCGCCAGGATCGACCGGGCGAAGATACCGGTAAGAGTATCGCCGAAGAGGATGTTTCCCTTCTCGTCCACCGCGCCGATCCGGTCGGCGTCGCCGTCGTAGCCGATGCCGGCGTCGTAGTCGCCCTCCTTCATCGTTCCGATCAGCTTTTCGATGTACTTCACCACCGTAGGATCGGGATGATGATTCGGGAAGCGTCCGTTCGGTTCGGTGAACAGCCCGGTCACTTCGCAGCCGATCTTCTCCAGGAGCGGGACCGCCACCGGTCCGGCGACGCCGTTTCCGCAGTCCACCACGACGCGCACAGGCCGTTCCAGGCGGATCCCGGCGGCGATTTCATCGATGTAGTCGCCGATGACGTTCATCTCCCGGATCGAGCCGCTCCCCTCGTCGAAATCTTCCCTTTCGATGAGGTCGCGGATCTTCCCGATTTCACCGCCGAAGATCGGCACCAGCCCGTGGCAGATCTTGAACCCGTTGAACTCGGGAGGGTTGTGGCTTCCGGTGATCATGATGCCGGCGGCGAAGGAATCGTCCCCGCCCCTCGTAACCGCGTAGTAGAGCACCGGCGTCGGCACCATGCCGAGAAGAACGCACGACAATCCCGACCGGTTCAAGCCGCGCATGAGAGCGGCGGCGTAGTCGTCCGAACTGAGTCGCACGTCGTGGCCGACCACCACCTCCCCCTTGTACCGCCGGCCGATATACGTTCCGATCCCTCTGCCGAGGGTCTCCACAAGGTCCGGGGTTAGATCGCGGTCGACGATTCCGCGGATGTCGTATTCACGAAAGATATCCGGATTCATCGGTTTCCTTTTCCCTCCTGTGCAGAATCAGTTCCTTGAGACTTTCCGCCGGCTCCGTGTCGGGCCGGAGGAGATGTTTTTCGAAAAGCTCCCGCCCCCTTTCAGGGAGGGCGACGGCGAGAAGTTCGACCACCCCCGTGAGGCGTGGGTAGAGCAGCGAACCGCGGAACACGCCACGGCCGGCGGGGATGTACGTGGTCAGCACGAGAAGGAGCACACCCACGGTGATTACGCCCGCGGCGAAACCACACATGCCGCCAAGGAAGCGGTTGATCCAGCCGAGGGGCGTGTCGGAAAGCACTTTGTCGATCGCCCACCCGAGAAGTCGAACACCGAGGGCCGCGACGACGAAAAGGACGGCGAAGACGAGCGCCTTCGTCAGCAGCTCGCTCCCGGCGAGGGCGGGATAGCGGTCGGCGAGGGCGATATGGTAGCGGCTCGCCGTGAGCCACCCGGCCACCACGGCTGCGAGGGAGAAGAGTTCCTTCACCAAGCCCGTGATCAGCCCGCGCACGGCGAAGAGGAGGAGCACCCCGCCGAGAAGAAGATCCGTTACCGTGACCGATCCCGTGTTCATCGCGCTCAGTCCTCCAACTGCCAGACCACGCCGACATAGACGAGGAATGTTCCCGACAGCGCCCCATCCCCTCCCCCCGGCGGAGGCGCGTCGACGTACTCGAGCGGCTTCCCCGTGATCTGCTCGATCTGACCGTACAGATTTGCGCCGCTCACGTCGAGGGTAACTCTGCCGCGGAGATAATAATAGTCGTCCATCGGCGCGCTTCTTCCCGGAGCCGTACGGTCCGATCGCCATTCGCCGAGGAGGTCGACCGTGCCGGGCATGCCGAGGTAGGGTACCGTCCTCCCCCATCGCCCCCTGACCCGGAGGAGATGATCGGACTGGAACGGAAGGCGACCGTCGATTCCCTTCGCACGGACGGGGGAGGCGAGGTACGAAATCTCCCCCTCGGCGCCGCGCCACGTCCCCCCCGCCCCCGCTTCGAACCCGGTGGTCCTTTCGTCGAGGAACGACCCTTCCTCGAAGTAACCGTTTTCCGAGTAGAGGAACCGTTCGCCGTCCACTTCCCTGCGAAAGATCCTAAGGCGCGGTTTTCCCGGCAGTTCCTCGAAGGTCACCGCCGCCTCGACTCGATGGACCACGCCGTCGGTCTCCCACCCCCGCGCCCATTGTTCGACCGTCGGATCGCGCCGCGCCCGGAGAGCACTCGCCGCCACGGTTACGGCGCCCTTTCGGCTCAACCGAACCTCGCCCCCGGTGAGCGCGTCCCCCCGGTCGAGGAACTCCTCCATCACCGAGGCGTGAAGACGGATATCGCCGGCGAGGGGGTGATCGAGAGCCGCCGCCAGCGCGGTCACGGCTCGGGAGCGACCGAGGTCGTCCCGCCTCGCCTCCCTCTTCTCGTATCGCGCGGTGATGCCGAGCCTACCGCCCGCCACCTCCCGCGCCGCCGACACGATCGCTCCCGAGCGGTTGTCGACGGCGGCGATGGCGGAGTACTCCTCGCTCCTCGGTGACGCGGCCGCCCTCAGACCGGTAGTGTACCAGACGGCGCTGTACGATTCCTTCTTCCGCAGCCGGACGTACGCGAGGGAGCGGTCGTCCGCGCCGTCGTGGGACATCCCGTCGTACGAACCGAGGCGCGGGTCGAACAGCGCCTCGTCGATAACGCTCGACCACCGTCCCGCCTCGAGCGTCAGATCCCCTTTCACCGGTGCGCCGCCGCGAAAGAAGACCTCCCTCCGATCGAAACTTTCGAGCACGAAAGAATCGGCGCGGCGGACGTTCACGTCGAAGTGCATCCACACGCGCTCCCCGATTCCCCTTTCGAAACCGAACCGGTAGCGGCTCTCGCCGTTCGGTCCCCGCTCCGCCTCGACCACGCTCCGGGGGAGCCCCCCCTTCCACACACCGGGGACGAGTTCCACCACCCCGCCGGGCGCCGTGACCGCCAACCCGGGAAGAAGCCGCGCCGTGGAGAGAGAAACCGTTCCGATCCCTCCGCGGGGGAGGACATTGAGGTCGGGAAGGCCCCCGGCGGACGAAGGGAGGGGGATGCCGTTGAAAACGATCACCGGGCGGCCGGTGCCGTCTACGCGCACCGTTTCGAAGAAGCCGGGCGGCCCGAAGCGGTCGGCGCGGCTTCCCGCCAGGCCGGCGAAGAGATCACCCCATGTGCGCGGGGCGTACCGTCCGAATGACGCCTCGTCGACACGCCACAGCGGCGCATGCTGCGGCGCCGGGAGCGTGTCGACCGCAGCCGCGGCGCCGGTCGAATCGATCTCCTCTCCTCCGGCACCGCCCGGCACGACCGCCGGCACGAAGCACAGGAGGAAAACGATCGCCCTACGACGAGAAGCGTGCCGCCACGCGCTCGTAACGCTCGCGGGTGAGACCGAACCGGCCGAGGAGCTGGAAGCCGAGCTCGATCCCGTGGTAGTCCGACCCGCCGGTGGGAAGGAGATCGAGCCGGCGGGCCGTCTCTTCCAGTTCCTCCGCGATCCGGGGAGGATGTTTCGGATGCCACACCTCCAGGCCGTCCAACCCGCCGGCGCGCATCCCGGCGAGAAGATCGGCGGTGACATTGATTCCGGGATGGGCCACCGAAACGAAGGCGCCCGCCCCGTGGAGAAGGGCGATCCCCTCGGCGGGGGTGAGAAAGTCCTTGGGAACCGCCGCGGGAAGACCGTCGGCGAGATACTTTTCGAAAGCCGAGCCGATATCCCTGACATAGCCGGCGCGCACCATCGCCCGGGCGATGTGGGGTCTCGTGATCACCCCACCTTTCGCGAAGGCGCGGATTTCACCGAAATCCAAAACTATCCGATCCCTTTCGAGACGGTCAACGATTTTCTCCGCACGGCGTACTCTGGCGCGGCGGATCCGGTCGAGTTCGTCGTGAAGCATGTTGTCGTGAAGATCGACTCCGAGGCCGAGAAGGTGGATCTCCCGCCTGTCGAGGGTGGTGGAAAGTTCGACCCCCGGGATGCCGTGGAGACCGGCGGTGTGCGCCGCTTCGAGGAAAGGAGTACATCCCTCCACCGTGTCGTGGTCGGTGAGAGCGACCGCCTTCAGTGTGGTCTTCGCCACCGCCGCCGCGAGTTCGCCCGGCGAAAGACGGCCGTCTGAAAAGGTGCTGTGCGTGTGAAGATCGGCGTGGATTTCGGTCAACGGCTCACCCGGAGACTATCCATCGACCCGGGCGATCCTTTCTTGGACGTTCCGGAATGTCGGATCGATCCGAGCCGCCGCCTGATACGCATCGAGGGCCTTGTCAGCCCTCCCCTGCTTCTCGTATGCGACTCCCTTGAGATAGTGACATCCCGCTTCGTTCCCTTCCTTCTCCCCGATCAGTCCCTCGAGAATCGACAGCCCCTCCTCGGAGCGGCCGAGTTCGATCAGGATCGCCACCTTCATCTCGAGGCTGGCGGTGCGATGAGCGGGTGAGCCGCCGCAGAATCCGAATTCCTTGAGCGCCTCTTCGTAGAGGCCCATCTCCTTGTACGACATTCCCAAGTCATAATGGGACTGGTAGTCGTCATCGTCAAGAATTCGTTCCATGCCGTCCTGGAACTCCTTCACGATCTCGCCCACCGGTATGAAGTCGCTGTCGTCGATCGTTCCGATCACCGCGTCGCGCCGCTCGACCTCGTCGGGCGAGGCGTCCTCCACCGAGGAGTCGACCACCGCCTCGATCGTCGCCTCGATGCCGTTGCCCATGTCGACGCCCGCTCCCTCGCGAACCGCGTCGATCACCTCCGTCACGGCGGAATCGTCGCATCCACCCGGCGTGGCCGGCGCCGGTGTCCCGGCGCCGCCCATGTCGGCGATGATCTTCTCGATCCGGCGGGCGTCCTCTTCCCTGCCGTTTTCTTTACAGGCGGCCGCCGCGGCGCCGTATTCGACAAGCGCTTCCTCGTCCGCCGAGATCTCGTGAAGGAGCTGGGCCATCTTCTCGCGCACCTGGGGATCCTCAGGCAGGATTTTCCGGATTTTTCCCGCCGTCTCGATCACCCTGTCGTTTTCGCCGCGCCGGGCGACGGAGGAAGCGAAAAGGAGATAGTGATTCACTGCTTCCCGGGCGAGTCCTTGGGAGTAGAAAAGCCCGCCGAGTCGTTCGAGAATCTCCACCCTCTCGCGATCCTGGCGGAGCGCCTTGCGGCAGATGCCGATGGCGTTTCCGTAGAGTCCTTCCTGGGCGTAGCGCTCGATCGCCTTCTCGTACCACGCGAGTGCTTCGCCGTGGTCGCCCTTCTTGTGATAGAGATCGCCGAGAAGATTGAACGCGATCGGCGGGGGCGAATCGAATCCCTGGAGCTTCCGATACTCCACGGCGGCGCCTTCCCAGTCCCCCTTCTTCTCGAGGGCGCGGGCCTGCTTGAGCACTTCCGACACGGATGCCAACTGAGAATCCTCCCGAGGCGAGCCGGAGCGGCGGCCGCCGGTGCCGATCACCGCTGCCGTTACGTTCTACTGCGAATTTCGGCCATTCGGGAGAAAAACTTGATCGGCGCGAAGCGCCACGGCGCCGTTTTTCACGACACAACAGGCCAGGTTCGTGGAATAGCGGTAAGGTATGGCGCACGGGTCGACGGCGTCGAAAAGGACGCAATCCGCCCGTTTTCCCGCCTCGAGCGTGCCGACACGATCGAGCCGCCCGATGGCGGCCGCGGCGTTGCGCGTGGCGCCGACGATCGCCTCGGGGACGGTAAGCCCGCCGAGGGAGACGGCGAGGGAGATCACCGCCGGCATCGACTCGGTGAATGAACTGCCGGGATTGCAGTCGGTGGCGAGGGCGATCGGCTGGCCGTGTTTCCTGAAGAGCGAGGGGTCGGCGAATTCGTTTTTCGCCAGTCCGATCGATGTGCCGGGAAGGAAGACGGCGACCGTCCCGCTCTTCGCCATGGCGATCACATCCTCTTCGGGAACGACGAGAAGGTGGTCCGCCGACAGCGCGCCCACCTCGGCGGCGAGCTTCCCACCGCCGATGGGGGCGAACTCCTCGGCGTGGAGCCGGGGGAGGAGACCGCACCTTTTTCCCGCCTCGAGGATCGCCCGCGACTCGCCGACGGTGAACACGCCCTTCTCGCAGAAGACATCGCAGAACTCGGCATGGCCGGCGACGGCGGGGATCATCTCGTCGATGACGAGCCTCACGTAGTCGGCGCGTTTTCCCGCATACTCTCCCGGCACATCGTGGGCTCCGAGGAACGTCGGCACTACATCGAGCGGATGTCTCTCATTCAGCCGGTTCATCAGCCGAAGAGCGCGCAACTCCTCATCCACCGTGAGGCCGTACCCGCTCTTCCCTTCCACCGTGGTCGTTCCGTTTCTCAGAAAACGATCGAGCCGGTCGGCGCCGGCGCACAGGAGCGTCTCGTCGGACGCGGCCCGAAAGGAGCGCACCGACGAGAGGATCCCCCCTCCCCGTCGGCGGATCTCCATATAGTCGATCCCCTCGGCGCGCATGCCGTACTCCTTTTCGCGGCTTCCGGCGAAGAGGAAGTGCGTATGGGGATCGACGAAGCCGGGCAGAAGCATTTTTCCTGAACCATCAACGATCTCGCAGTGGGACGCGGGAACGACGGTCCGCGCGACGGCGGCATCCTTCCCCACGGCGAGGATCGTCCCTTCGCGTACGGCGAGGGCGCCGTTCTCGATGATGCCGAGATCGTCCCAACCGGGCGATGAGAGCGCACCGGGCGCACCGGACGCCACCGTCACGAGGGAGGTGATTTTTCGGATGAGAAGATCACATCGAACAGGTGTGTTCAACCGTTCTCCCCCTCGCCCATCGGTATCCGGATCCCCTCGCTTCTCGCGACATCGATCGCCTCTTCGTAGCCGGCGTCGGCGTGACGGACGACGCCGCTTCCCGGGTCGCACGTGAGCACCCTCTCGAGCGCCGCGGCCGCCCGTTCGGTTCCGTCGGCGACGATCACCATGCCGGCGTGGATCGAGTAGCCGATCCCCACCCCGCCGCCGTGATGGACCGACACCCACGACGCGCCGGAGACCGCGTTGAGAAGGGCGTTCAGGATCGGCCAGTCGGCGATCGCGTCGGAGCCGTCCTTCATCCCTTCCGTTTCCCGGTAAGGCGAGGCGACCGAACCGGTATCGAGGTGGTCGCGCCCGATTACGATAGGTGCCGAGATCTCGCCCCTGCGCACCGCCTCGTTGATCTTCCTCCCCAAAAGAGCGCGCTCGCCGTAGCCGAGCCAGCAGATCCTCGCCGGGAGTCCCTGCCAGGCGATCCGCTCGCCGGCGAGGCGGATCCACCGGCCGAGCGCCTCGTCATCGCGGAACGTGTCGAGGACGATCTCGTCGGTCCGGCCGATGTCCGCCGGATCGCCCGAGAGGGCGGCCCAGCGGAACGGCCCCTGCCCCCGACAAAAGAGAGGGCGGATGTACTCGGGCACGAATCCCGGAAAGTCGAAGGCGTTCTCCACGCCGTATTCCTTCGCCTTCGCCCGGATATTGTTTCCATAATCGAAAGTCACCGCACCGGCATTCTTCAGCTGAAGCATTCCGCGGACGTGCTCGGCCACCGCTGCCCCCGCCTTCGCCACGTACGCTTCCGGGTCGGATTCCCTGAGCGCGAGCGCCTCGTCGAGGGTCATCCCGTTCGGGACATATCCGGCGAGAAGATCATGGGCGGATGTCTGGTCGGTGAGGACGTCGGGGACGAAGCCGCGACGCGCCAGCTCGGGAATCACATCGGCACAGTTCCCCAGGAGTGCGATGCTCTTCGCCTCGCCTTTCGCCCGGTATCGCTCGACAAAGTGGAGTGCTTCGTCGATACTCTCGACGCGACGATCGCAATAACGGCTTTCGAGACGCCGGTCGATGCGTGACGGGTCGACCTCGACGGCGAGGCAGATCCCCTCGTTCATGGTGACCGCGAGCGGTTGGGCGCCCCCCATCCCGCCGAGCCCGCCGGTGAGCACCACCTTCCCCTTCAGGCTGCCGTTGAAGTGTCGCCGGGCGAGTTCGGCGAGCGTCTCGTACGTCCCCTGGATGATCCCCTGCGTGCCGATGTAGATCCACGACCCGGCGGTCATCTGGCCGTACATCGTCAAGCCCATTTTTTCGAGACGGCGGAACTCGTTCCAGTTCGCCCACTCCGGAACGAGAAGCGAGTTGGCGATCAGCACCCGCGGCGCCTCCACGGTGGTCCGGAAGACGCCGACCGGCTTCCCCGACTGCACGAGAAGCGTCTCGTCGTCGGCAAGGGTTTCGAGGGTGCGTAGAATCGCGTGGAACGCTTCCACGCTCCGGGCGGCCCTGCCGGTGCCGCCGTAGACGATCAGCTCCTCCGGCTTCTCCGCCACCTCCGGATCGAGATTGTTCTGGATCATCCGGTACGCCGCCTCCTGCACCCAACCACGGCATGTCAGCTTCGTTCCGCGCGGCGCGCGCACCGTTTCTTGCAGTTTCAACTTCTTCCTCCTCTACCCGGGAACTTCGATTCGTGCGGCGGCGATGATGTCGCCGCGCCGCATCAGTTCGATCATCTTCTCGATATCCGCCGTGAGCGACCGATCGGCATCGAGCGGCTCCACCGCCGAGCGAATCGCCCGGTGCGCCGCGACGAGGGAATCGCCCGGCTCAAGCGGCGCGAGGCGATCGATGCCGCACGCGGCGACGATCAGCTCGACCGCCACGGCGCGTTCGACGTTCTCGACAACCTGAAGAGCCTTCTTCGCACCGTGGAACCCCATGCTCACGTGATCTTCCTGGTTGCCGGACGTCGGGATCGAATCGACCGAAGCCGGGTGGGCGAGTACCTTGTTTTCCGAAACGAGCGCCGCCGCGGTGTACTGGGCGATCATGTAGCCCGACTCGAGGCCGGGACGGGCGGCGAGGTAAGGGGGAAGGCCGGAGAGTTTCGGGTCGACCAGGCGGGCGATCCTCCGCTCGGCGATGCTCCCCACCTCGGCGAAGGCGATGGCGAGAAAGTCGGCGGCGAAAGCGACCGGCTCGCCGTGGAAGTTGCCCCCAGAAAGAATGGCGCCGTCCTCGGGGAAACAGAGTGGATTCCCGGTGGCCGAATTCAGCTCCCGCTCGGTCGTTTTCACCGAAGAATCGATCACGTCGAGCACGGCGCCGAGCACGGTGGGCGCGCAACGGATCGAGTAGGCGTCCTGCACCTCGCCGCAGTCGGCGTGCGACTTCAAGATGGTGCTTCCCCTCATCATCTTCCGCAGGAGCGTCGCCACGCGGATGGCGCCGGGGTGGGGACGCGCGGCGTAGAGCCTTTCATCCCACGCCGCGTTCGTTCCGCGAAGCGCCTCCGTCGAGAGACCAGCCGCCACCGCGGCGTGGACGGCGATCCTTCTCGCGTGGTGGAGCGCCACGGCGAGGATGGCGGTGATCCCCTGGGTGCCGTTGATCAGGCCGAGTCCCTCTTTCGCCTCGAGGCGGAGCGGTTCGAGTCCCGCCGCACCGAGCGCGCGCGAGGCGCTCATCTTTTCACCGTTCATCATGACCTCCCCCTCACCGACGAGGGCGAGGGAGAGATGGGCGAGGGGCGCGAGATCGCCGCTCGCACCGAGAGAGCCGATCGATGGGATCACCGGCGTGATGCCGTGATTCAGGAAACCGCACAGCGCCTCGGGGATCTCCCACCGGACGCCGCCGTGGCCGAGGAGGAGGGCGTTCGCCTTGGCGATCATCATCGCCCGCACCAGCTCTTCCGCCAGCGGCGGACCGGTGCCGGCGGCGTGGCTTCGGATCAGGTTGAGTTGGAGCGCCACCAGTTCGCCGGCGTCGATGCTGACGTCGGCGAGGCCGCCGAAGCCGGTGTCGACACCGTAGACGATGCGCTTCTCGCGGATCGCCTCCTCCACGAGGCGGCGGCCCTCCTCGACGCGCCCCCGGGCCGCCGGGTCGAGGGCGACGTTCTCCCCCGCGAGCGCGACCGCGCCGAGCCGGTCGACGGTGAGCGCCGCGCCGTCTAGAACGAGCGGTCCGATCATTCACCCCCTCCTGTCATCCTGAGAAGTTCCTCCTCGTCGATCACCGGAACGCCCAGTTCCTCCGCCTTCTTCCGCTTCGATCCGGACGATTTCCCGGCCACCACGAAGTCGGTCTTACCGCTCACCGACGAAACCACGATCCCTCCCGCTCCCTCGATGATCCCACGCGCCTCGTTTCGCTTCAACGTGGGAAGTTTGCCGGTGAGGACGAACCTCTTTCCCGCGACCGCCCCTTCCGCCTCCCGCCGCGTCTTTTCCTCCACCGGCGGTGAGACGCCCGCCTCGAGAAGCCGGTCGATGAGACGACTCCCTTCATCGCTTCGGAAGAAGCGGACCACCGACCGGGCGATCACCGGGCCGACGTCGTCGATGTCCGCGAGTTCCTCCTCACCGGCCGACCGGAGGCGATCGAGAGAGCCGAAGTGGGAGGCGAGAACGGCGGCGACCGTCCGCCCAACGCGACGGATACCCAGGCCGAAGAGGAAGCGCGCCAAAGAGCGTCCCTTGCTCTCTTCGACGGAGGCGAGGAGATTCTTCGCCGACTTCTCGCCGAACCGCTCGAGGGCGGCGAGTCTTTCCCCGTCAAGGTGGTAGAGTCCGGCGATGTCCGAGGCGAGGCCGCCGCTCACGATGGCGTCGACCGCCTTCACACCGAGCCCTTCGATGTCCATCGCGTTGCGCGCCGCGAAATGGACGATCCTGCCCCTCACCTGAGCGGGACACGACGGGTTCTCGCACCGCACCGCCACTTCATCGTCCGACCGGACGAGGGGCGATGCGCAGACGGGACAATCGGAGGGGAGAGTGTACGGCGCGGTTTCCTCCGGACGCTTCTCCTCGACCACGCCGAGGATCCTCGGGATGATCTCGCCGCTCTTTTCGATCCAGACCGTGTCGCCCAACCGAATGTCGCGACGTGCGATCTCCTCCTCGTTGTGGAGCGTGGCGCGGCGCACCGTCGTGCCGGCGAGCTCGACCGGTTCGACGATCGCCACCGGCGTCACCGCCCCGGTGCGCCCGACCTGCGCGACGATCTCCTTCAGAACGGTCCGCTTCCTTTCCGCGGGAAACTTGTAGGCGATCCCCCAGCGGGGGCTCCGCGCCGTCGCTCCGAGATCGCCATAAAGAGAAAGATCGTTCACCTTGATCACCGCGCCGTCGGTGGCATAGGGAAGGTCGGCACGGCTCTGCTGGAAGAAGAGACACGCCTTCACCGCCTCGTCGATGCCGTCGCAGAGCTTCGAGTCGTCGCTCACCGGAAAGCCGGCGCTCCTCAGGAAACGGAGCGTCTCCCACTGCGTGGCGAGGCCGAAACGCTCCGGTTCGACCACCTGGAAGACGAAACATCGGAGCGGCCGTTTCGCCACGAGGGAAGAGTCGAGCAGCTTGAGCGATCCCGCCGCCGCGTTTCTCGGGTTCGCGAACGGTTTCTCGCCCGCCCCCTCCTGCGCCCGGTTCATCGCCTCTAATCCTTCATAGGTGAGATAGACCTCGCCGCGCACGTCGAGGATTCCCGGCGGGACGACGCCCTTTTCGAGCCTCAGCGGGATCGAATGGACCGTCCGGATGTTGCGCGTAATGTCGTCGCCCACCCACCCATTCCCGCGACTGAGCGCCCTTTGGAGAACGCCGTCTTCGTAGGTGAGTGCCACGGCGACGCCGTCGAGTTTCATCTCCGCCGTGTAGACCACTTTCTCCAGGCCGGTCAGCTTTCTCACGCGCTCGTCGAACTCGATAAGCTCCTCGGGAGAGTAGGTGTTGTCGAGGGAGAGCATCGGTGTGCGATGGGGAAGCTGCTCGAACCCTTCGAGCGGCGCGCCGCCGACGCGGTTCGTCGGCGAGTCGCTGCTTCTCAGCTCGGGATACTCTTCCTCGAGCTCGCGCAGCTCCCGGAAGAGTGCATCGTACTCCCTGTCGGTGATGACCGGGTCGGCCTTCTCGTAGTAAAGGCGGTCGTGTCTTTCGATCTCCCGCCTGAGACGACGGATCCGCTTCCCGATCGCTTCGAGAGATTCCACGCGCACCTTCCCGCGGCGTCCGGCCGCACGGTCTTGGCGTTGTCGAGATGCATCGCGCGGCCGGGCGCCGCCCCCGGGGTCTTCCATCGCCCGGTTCGTCGCCATTCTACCATAGGGGGTGCGCCGCGGGAGAAGAAGGCGGCGCCGGAGTCGGGGAAAGGAGCTTTTCCAACTCGATCTCGTCCCTCAAGGGGATCCGGTTCATGCCGAGTTCGGGGATCTGGGGCTTCATCTTCCGCGCCTTATCGACGGCGCCGCGGTGGAGGGCGGCGAGGCGAAAACCGCGTCGCTGGTAGAAGCCGATGGCGTGCAGATTGTCGTTCGTCGTGACGAGCCAGAGCCGGCGGCACCCCTTTTCGCGCGCGGTGTCCTCGACCGCGGCGATGAGCGCCGCACCGATGCCCCGGTTCTCGACAAAACTGTTGAGCGAGGTGATCTCGCATTCGTTCTTTTCGAACCGGCAGGTTACGACCCCCGCCGGATCACCGCCGAGAAACGCGGCGAACGCCGGCAGATCGAGGAGGTTCCATCTCCTTCCCCGGGAGATCATCTCCGTCGATCCCCACGTACGCGTCAGAGCCGGCGCGATCCATTCGCGATCGGCCGGGCACACGGAGCGGATTTCGGGAAGAGCCATTCTTGTACAATACCAGAAACCGCCATCCGCCGGGTTACCGGGGAGTGCCCGCCCGCGACGGTGAGACGGATAAAGTGGACCCCCGAATACCGGAATGTCGGTTTTCAGCCTGCCGATCGAAGGGATACGAAAGCCTTAACGCAATTATTTTAAGATAGTTACGGCCCGAATATCAAGGGTTTTCTTGCGAACGGGAAAGGGGCGGTTCGGGTCGACACGGCCGGTTCAGAAGTCACCCGAGGCGGCGACATGGATCTTCCCTTCCATGAAACCGTCCCCTTCGCCGAGGCCGTAGTCGATGCCGACTACGCCGATCCCCGAGTCGAGACGGATGCCGAGACCGACGCCCCGCTTCCACATCTCGTCGTTCACGATCCGGCCGTCCCTTTCGCGGCGCGCGAAAATGTACCCGTAGTCGAAGAAGAGGAACGCCCGCGAGAGGGGGCCGAGGAGACGGCGCAGTTCGAACCGCCCCCAGGCGATGCGCGAACCGAGGAAGCGGTCTTCATCGTAGCCCCGAAGCGTCGCCGCGCCGCCGAGATAGAACTGGTCGTAAAGAGGAACCCTGTCGGCGCTGGTGAACCGGGCGCGACCGTTCATCTCCGCGGCGAGCACCACTCCCCCGACACGCCGGTAGAGATCGAAGGCGCCCTCCATCGTGGCGAGGCGGCTGGTGCTCTTTTCGATCCTCCGTTCCGGCTCCGCGTCGACGGTCCTTTCGCCGTACTCCGGATCGAAACGGAGGAGAAACCCGGACGAGGGGTTTCGCGGTGTGTCGGTGCCGTCGAACGTGAAGCCGACACTCCCCCACCGGCGGATGCTTCGCGGTACATCGCCCGCCTCGTCCCGCGGCTTGATCTTCTCGCTCCCCACCGCAAAGCGCGACGAGAGCCTCCCGCCCGACTCGAAGTCGATGAGGAGCGATGCCGACGTGCGCGACCACGAGGAGTCGCGCAGTGTCTGCTCCGCCTTCCCCCCCACGCCGAGAGGTGTGCCGAGGAACCATGGTTCCCTGTAGGCGAGGCGGACGCTCCGCGTGCCGGGTGCGATCCTCTCCCAGTGGATCTCACCCCTTCGCGCCGTGCCGAAAAGATTTCGAAAGGCGATGTCCACGTAGCCGCTCAACACCCCTTTCTCCCCGTCCGTCCCGGGGGCGTATCCGAAGATCCCCTCGATCCGGTTCGACGGCGCCTCCCGAACGGCCAGCTCGATCACCGCCTCCTTCTCCTTCCAATTCACCCGCGTCACAGGAGGCGACACCGACCGGAAGAGACCGCTCCTGAGGAGGCGCGGCACGCACCGGTCGACCGCCTCCTGGTCGTATGGCTCGCCGAACCGGAGACCGGAGAGGCGCTTCACCGTGGAGACGCGGCTCAACCGGTTCCCCGTCACCGTCAGGTCGCCTAGAGTGACGAAAGGCCCTTCGACGAGACGGAAGGTGACGCCCACGCCGGGCGGTTCCCTTTCGTCGGTGACCGCCGAGACGACGAGACGACCGAACGGATGGCCCCGCCGGGCGTACCAGCGAAGGATCTCCTCACCCCGTTCTTCGAGCCGCGACGGATCGATCGGCTTCCCCTTCTCCCCCCGGAAAAGTCGTGCCGCCTCTTTCCCGCCGAGAAGGTCGGCTCCCTCCACGGCGAGTCTCGTCAGAGGGCGATACTCTCCCTCCGATACGGCGAGCGACACGCGAACCGCGTCCTCGTCCTTCCCCGGAGTCCGCGTCACCGTCACCGCAGCGTCGATGTAGCCGAGAGAGGCGTACCTTTCGAGCAGGCGCACAACGGCGGTCGACTCCGCCCCGACGCTCCACGGCGCTCCCTGCGCCCATGAAAAGATTTCGAGTGCATCGGTGGTCGAAATCACGCGGTTCCCCGTGATCTCGACCCTCTCGAGGGACCGTTCGGCCCGCGGGGCCGCCGCGAACAGGAACGACGCGAACAGAAGAATCTGCATGATCCGTGAAGATTTCATGTCCATCCTAAAAGAACGCCCTCATCTCGGCGCGGAATCGATGATCGGCGCTCTCGCCCTTCCAATTCTCGCCGCTGTAGGCGAGAGACGATCGGAGAACGCTGCTCACGTCGTAGGCGAACCTCACGTTCCAGCGGACCCCCTCCCGCCTGTCGCGCAGGAACGAACGACTCCTGTCAACGTCGGCGCGAAGGAAGCGGTTCCACGAAAGCGACCCGTCGAGCCTCCCGGCGGCGGCGAGGTTGACGGCGGCCTCCGGCTCGACGCGGAACGATTCGATTGTCTCGTCGAGCACACCCTCCACGTCCCGGGAAAGAGCGGCCGGAAGGCGAAAGCGCCAGCGGGGCGTTGGCTGGTAGACGACGCCCCCTTCCCATACGTCGCTTACCGCGTCGACGGCGCGCTCGTCGTTCGACCACTGCTTCTCGATGCGGCGGTTCCACTCGACCTCGCCGGTGAAACGCCCCGAGAGGGGAAGCTTTCCCAGGAGCCTCACCGTGTGGACCAGGTCGTCCCTGCGGAAGAGCGCGAAATCGTTCGCCTCCCTGTCCTCACGCTGGTAACGGAGCTGCACGCTCCCATCCGACTTCCGGTCGTCCCAGCGAAGCTCCTGGCGGAAGAGGACGGTGCCGCGAATCGTCGTGTCGTTCCGCTGGAACGCCCGCGGCTGGAGGAGGAGAAGAGGAGTGCGATCGGTTTCCCTCGACAGCTCTCGCACCGAGAGGAACAGGTCGCACCGGAGTCCTCCCTTGAGCCGCCCCGGCTTCTTTCCGCCCCCTCCCCGGCGGCGGCGAGACGGATCGATCCGGATCGACGCGCTCGCCTCGAGATCGATGAGCGGCTCGGGCTCGCCGTCGACGAAGACCCGGTTGTACCCCCCTTCGCCGGGAAAGAAGTTGCCGAGGCTGTCGTAGTCCGCCGACGTGTCCGCCGGCGCCGGCACGAGGCGGATCTCCCGGGGCCGGCGCTCCTCGGAAGAGACCTGGTACGTCCACGTCCCCTGGAGGAGCCCGCCGAGTCCGCCGTGACGGGCCTCGATCCGCCCGAGATCGCTCGACTCGTTTCCCGAGGCCGCGCCGGGGGCGTACCGAACCGTGCGGTGGCGGAAAAGGCCGTTCACCGTCGCCGGCCCCCTCCAACGGCCGGAGATCTCCCCGGTCACGCCGTCGTACCATCCCTCGTAACGGCCGGCGATGCTGTCGACGACGTCCTTCTCCTCGAACGTCACGCTCGCGTCGGCGCTCGCCGAACCGCTCTCCATCGCAAGGGCGTAGCGCTCCTTCGCCGAGCGGATCCCCCCGACAAGAGAGTCGCGGCGTGAGAAGTCTCGCCGCTCCCGCTTCACCATCACGGACGGCTCGAACCAGCCGGCCCGGAAAGCGCCGCTCACCGAACGGATCAACCCATCCCCGTCGGTCGTCCCATCCTCGCCGCCGTCCGACTCGCTCTTCACCCGTTCCCGCTGCGCGCTCACGCGGTAGCGCTTTCCGCTCCGCACCGAAGCGAGCGCCTCGTAGCGCGCCGATCGGAAAAGATCCTGGACCAGGCGGCCCGCCCTTCCGGTGACCACCAGATCGCTCCCCTGAGTGCTCCCGCTCCACGTCCCTTCACCGTTCCACATCGATTCCCTTCCCCGGGCGGCACTCGCCTCTCCCTCTCCCACACGGTCTTCCTCCGCCCGCGTCGACGTGAGAAGCGCCCGCTCTTCCACGGTCATCCATCGGTCGTCCCTCTCCGTATCCCTGTATCTTCCCAGGGGCTCGAAGTTCGCCGCCACACGCCGCCACGCCCCCGACAGCGAAAGACGGCCGAAAGGTCTCTTCCCGCCGCCGAGGCGGAAGGGAGCGACCTTCATGTCGACGGCCGCACCCGTTCCGCGGTTGTCGCCGTCGTCGAGATCGGAGAGGATGTTCCTGTCGAGGTCGGACCACGCCCACTCCCCCTCGACGGCGACACCGCTCGACGGAAACGCCTTCGCCCGCAGGTGGACGACCCTGTGGGACGCCGGGAGCGGGAGGGGGACCACCGGATCGTAATCGGCCGCGCCCTCTCCGGCGAAGACGAAGATCTCCCGTCCCCACTCCGCCGAAATATCCTTTCGATACGAACCCTTTCCGCTTCCGACGTTCCTGAATGAAACGGTGAACGCCCCCTCCCCCGGCCCGGCGTAGACGAACACGCCGCCGAGGGTGTCGTAGTCCCCCCCCTCCTCGACGGCACGGCCACTCGGAACGAGCGCCTGCCGGTCACCCGATGCGGCGAGGGAATCGAGATCCTCCTCGGTGAGCACCAGTGCTTCGGGACGGTTTTCGTCGTCTTTTTCCTGGAAGAACGCCCCTTCCATGCGGAAACGGTCTCCCTCGTTTCCCACGTGGAACCGGTTCGTGAAGAAACTTCTTTTGTACTGATCGCCCGATACCTGGAAGTCGACCGAAATGCGGCTTTCAGACATGATCGGCCGCGACGGATTGAAAAGGAGCGTCGCGGCGTTATAATCGATGACGTAGTCGTTCTGATCGCCCCGCGTCATCTTCTCCCCGTCGAGCCATACCGATTCGCTTCCCGCCACGATCACCCTGTCCGATCCGGAGGCGATCAGATCGTAGGGACCCTGCTTCCCCTCGGCGCCGCGGATGTCGACGGAGAGGAACTCTCCGCGGGCCAACCCGCCTGACAATTCCACGCCGACCGGCCCGCGGGCATAGCTTCCGAGCACCCCCTTCAGCACGCGGCGGTACGCCCCGAACCGCCCACCTCGGAAGTCGACATCATAGTCGCCGAGCGTCGCCTTCGCCGACGGCGATTCGACGGCGATCACCACCTCGTCAAGCTGCTCGAGCCGTTCCGACCGACCTTCCGGCTGGAAAGGGAGATTCTCGTCGGTGAGCCGCGCGGTGACGCGGACATCGGGGGCGAGGAAACCGTCGACACTCACGCGAAGCGCCTGCTCGAGCTTCAGCTCGCGGCCCGAACCGATCACCACGGCAAACGACTTGCTCCCCCCCACGCGAACGGTCCCCCGGTCGAGCGGTCCCGAAAAGGACGAAGGGGCATGCTCCGGCGTCACGATGCCGACCCCCTCCCCCGCGAAACGGAGGCGGTTGAGCGCCAACTCTCCCTTCAGCGGGAGGGGAAGGGAGCGGAATGCGACCACGGCACTGTCTCCGGAGACGAGGGGATAATCGAAGGAGATCTCCCCGCGGTCGTAACGCATGAAGTAATCGGTGTCGCGGACCAATTCCTTCCCGTGAAGGGTCACCGTTTCCGACCCGGCGATCAGCGATTCCGAGCCGAGCGAATACGGACCACGCCGGTCCTCACCCGCCACCACCACCATCCGTTTACCGAGACTGTACGTTTTCGGTGTTAGGAAGAGATCGCCCGCCCCGGCGGCGGACGGAAGGAGCATGAGCACCACGAGGAAGAGCTGCTTCCTAGCGCCCATGGCCCGGATCGCCGCATCGGAAGATGACGAGCCTGTCGTTTCCCGTATCTGAAATGTAAAGGAGTCCCGTGTCTCCCACCGCCACGCCCGAGGGGGCGCGGAGGGGCGAACCATCGGAGAAACGGTCGATCACCCCGGCAAACTCGCCACCGGGGGCGTAGACGATCACCGCGTTCCGGTCGATGTCGGCGACATAGAGCCGTCCGTTGAGATCGACCGCCACCGCCGCCGGCCGCACGAGCCGTCCGTCGCCGGCCGCGTCGCCGATAACCTCGAGAAAGCCGCCGAGGGGGTCGAAGACCTGCACCCTGGCGTTGTCCCTGTCGCAGACGTAGATCTTCCTCTCGCGGTCGACGTCGATTCCCGCCGGGTAGCGGAAACGTCCCTCGTCAACGCCGTAACCACCGAGGATCATCTCCGCGTCGCCGGTGTAGGAACGGAAAATCCGCACCTGGTCCACTTCGATGTCGGAGAGGTAGATCCGCCCGAAGCGGTCGACCGCCATAGCGACGGGGATATCGACGTCCCCTTCGTCACGGGAGAGAATGATCCCCTGGGAGACTTCGTACCGGTCGAAGACCTGCACCCTCTCGTTGCCGTCTTCGAGAACATAGAGAAAACGACCCTCCACGGCGACATCGACGGGGTCGAGAAAACGGCCCTGGGACGAGCCTGCGAAACCGATGCGCGAAACGTAGGCGCCGGCGGAGTCGAACACCACCACCCGGTTGTTCCCCTCGTCGGCGACGTACACCTTTCCGCCGAACCCGACCGTCACGCCGGCGGGCGAGGAGAGCGCCCCTTCCCCCTCGATACCGGCGATACCGACCGGATCGCATGCGATGAAAGCGCCGGGCGTGCCGGCGCAAACGGCGAGGAGGACGGCGGTTGTCAGGAGTTTGTCGATCACCGATGTCTCCCCTCAGGAGACCGGGGTCAAAAACGGCTTCGAAGCGCCACCCTCAAGAGCGGGGGCTCGCCCTCCCGTGGAGGTATGAACCGGATGTGCGACGCGGCGCGCCCGGCGACGTTTCCTCCCGGCCCGGTGCCGTGGGCCGCCTCCACCGCGCTGATCGCGCGGTTGAGCACAGCCGCCACCAGGGCGAAATCGGCACGCTGCCCCGAGTCGCGGGCGTCGTTGCGGATCAGCCTGTACTCGAGGCGCCTTTGATTGTTCTTCCATTTGAAGTAACGGTCGGCGCCGTATTGATGCTCCGCCTCGTAGCGAAGCTGGGCGTCGCGATCGTCGGGGAAGAGGGTCCGCGCATCGATCCGCACGCCCATGTTGTAGTCGTCCACGCTGTCGTAGATCGTGAGCAACCTGTAAAACTCCTCGTCCTTCCCACGCCCGGGCACGTCTGCGAACGATTCCGCCCACTCCTCGAAGTCATTCGTCCTGTAATGCTCCTGGAATTTGAACACGGCGAAGCTCGTCCAGATCATCCCCTCGAGTCCGAGAAAGATCCGGCTTCTCAGGGTGCGCCCGCCGTAGCGCTGGCCGAGACCGGGCACGAAGAGGGAGAGGAGAAATGCTTTTCGCTTCGAGTATTCCTGCGCCCTCACCACGGCGCCCCCCTCGAGGTCCGCCTCCGCCTCCTCCGCCGCGAGGGCCCGCCGAAAGGCGCGGTCGATCGGTTCCCCCGCGGCGAGGGCGGGAAGGAGGGCGAGGAGCAAAAGCGCCGTGATGTTCCTTTTCAACCGAGCCTCCCCTAGAAGTTGTAGGCCAGCCCCACCGTGCCGCCTACGCCGGTCACCGGACTTCCAAAATCGATCGACAGCCCGTCCGGCACCTCGGCGTCGCCCCGGGCTAGGCGGCGGGAGGTGAAGTAGGCGTCGAAAGCGGACACGCCGTGATTCGCGATTATAGCAAGAAGCCAGTGTCTCGACGTAGTGAGAAGATCGTTCTGCTTCCGCCGCATGGCGCGGTACTCGACGCGCATCGGCGTCTCCTCGATGACCACCCCTTCGTCCTCCCGGAGATAGACCTCGTCGGGGTAATCGTCCCAGCCGCAGATCCACTTTGGCAGCTTGTGAATATCCTCGTAGAATTCGAGACGCTGCGCCTCGGTGTCGAGTACCGGCGGCTCGGGAAGGGCGTCGCGGTACTCGTTCGGATAGGAACACGGGTCTTCCTTCCAGTGCCAGTTTTCGTCGGCGTACGCCCGGTAGATGTCCTGTTCGTCCCAGCCGCGGCGCTTGTAGTCGGCGTACTGCACCCAGCCGAACCCTTCGAAAGCGGCGTACCCGGCGGCACGCACCCCCGAATAGGAGATCACATCCCACCCCGACGCATAGAGCTGCCCGAGTCCCGGAAGGAGCGCCGACAGGAAGAAGGCGTTTCGCGGCGTGGGACGGTCGTGCGTCGTCGCCGGGGCGAGCACGTCATCGACCGCCTGAGGCGGGGCCTCGAGGCGGCGGATCTCGGTGCGGAGCGCCACGGTGAAATCGGAGTCGGCACGGGCCTGCGGGACGGGGCAAACCGCCAACACCGCCGGCAGGAAAAGAACGATACGAACGATACGCAAGACGACTTCCTCCTCGCCGGAAGGCTATCGCACAATGGCGACCTTGATGAATTCCACCTCGTCTCCCGCGGCAAGACGTACATAGTAGACACCGCTCGGGAGATCGACCGTATTCCAAACGATTTCGTTCGAACCGAAAGCACCGCGCACGTTTCGGCTCTCCACCAGCCCACCCGCCATATCGTACGCTTTCATTTCCACGTTCTCCTCGCGGCTCAACTCGAAACGAATCGCCGTCTCCCCCCCTCTTGCCGGGTTCGGATAGGCGAAGGCATCGGCAATGTCCGCCCGTCCCCTCGACGGCGGCGCTGGATCATCGAGACGTCGCGAGGCGAGAAAGTGGCGGCCCCGAATCCCCCCGGCCCTGCCGGGCCAAAGGGCGACACGGTCGGGATCGAAGGTGGAACGGAAAGCGTAGAGAAACCCGTCGCCGCTGAGGGCGTACAGCCCGCTTTCTCCATCGCCGATCAGGGGCGCCGCGGCGAGCACGCCGTTCGCCGCGCCGGTCGACAGCGGCCAGTCGTCGCGGATTTCGTCGCGTTTCTCCCACGCCCAGAGCCTGCCGGAATCGTCGCCCATCACGGGGGAGGCGCCCGCCGTCCCGGTGAAGATGCCGGACACGCCGTTTCCCGTCAGCGCCGCGGTGGAATCGCGCAGAAGTTCCGGGATCTCGAACGGCGTATCTTTCAGGATCACGCCGGTCCTTTCGATCAGGAAGAGATCGTGCCCGGCGGGGACGGCGAGTTCCGGAAAACCGTCGCCGTCCCGGTCGGCAAAGAACGGTTCGCCCGTCACCGCCGCGCCGAGTTCCACCGGGTACCCGTCGAGCGGTTCGGCGTCTTCGAAAAAACCGTAGACCGTGCCGGTGGCCTCGTCGAGGGCGAACCAATTGTCCGCGCCGTCGCGGTCGATATCCCCGCCGATCAGCCGCGCGGATGCGACGGGCGGGATCGTCGCGACGATGTCGACCCCGCCGAGGGCGGGACCGAAGGAGAGGCGTGCCATGGCGCCGCCGTCGGTGACGACCCGGACCTCGCCGTTCGCGCCCCACGGGGCGGCGAGGTTCGACACCGGCCTACCCGGGAGGGGTATCGACATCCGGCGGGAGAGCGTATCGCCCGCCACGCTCCAGGCGGTGAGTGAGTCGGCTGTCGCGGTGATCACCTCGTCGGCACCGTCCCCGTCGATGTCGACCGCGACCGGATCGGCGCGGAGCGTGTCCGGCCCGATCGACCCGAGCGCCTTCCACAGGCCGGGCAGGTCGTCGCCGATACGGACGACCGTCCCGTCGTCGAGGAAGGTGACCGCTTCCTTTCCGGGGAGATCGACACGAAACTCCCCACCGGCGGGGAAAACCGCCACGAGGCCGGGCAAAGCGCTTCTCGTCACCACGGGCGGTTTGCCGTCGTCCCCCCCGCGGACCGAGGTCACCCCCGAGATCAACGTTCCGGCCGAGTCGAAGGAGATCCATACCGCGAGGAGCCCTCCGCTTGAGGCGGGAAGGAGCCCGGCCGGTGCGATGATCGTCGAGTCGCCGGTCATCGCCACCGGGAAGCCTTCCACCGAACCGGCCATGTCGATCTGAACGGTCATCACCGAATCGGCCGCGCTGATCTTCGAGAACTCGACGAACGACCGGCCGCCGTCGCTCAGGTCGGTATTCGGGGCGGTGCTCGGCCCGAACCGGTCGGCACTCCCCTCGAAAAAGGGATCGTACGGGCTGCCGTCCCAGTACGCCGAGAATGGGTTTCCCAGATCCTTGATCCCGTCCGCCTCCTCCAGTTCGAGTCCCCGGTCGTTGAAATCGACATTCACGTTGTTGAGCGCCACACGCAGCGGATTGATGTTCCGCTCGTTCACATGCCAGATCAGCGTTCCCCAGCCGGGAAGGGCGAAATCGTAGTCGTACGTCGGCTCGCGTAGCGAATCGTTCGTCACCGGACCGAGCACGACGCTGTTCAGCGAATCGACGCGGGCGGCGAACTGATCGACCGGTGCGAGCCCGAAACGGTTCTCCACGAGAAAATACTCGCTCGAGTTGAGCGGTACCAAGGCGTAACGCACGCTCTTTGCCGGAGGATCGGGATGGGTGGCGCATGCGATCGCCAGCGCCTGCGGCCCGGTGACGATCACCGGATCGATCCAGCCGAGATAGAGTTTCGACCAGGCGCTGAGCGACGCGGGGATGATTCCGCCCAGGAAGGTGTCGCCCGAGCTGATCGATACGAGTCCGCCGCTGTCCATCAGATCCCACTGTCCCACGGCCGGCCAGAAAGTGTCGGTATTGTAAAGGTCCGGAAGGCCGAGCTGGTGGCCGAACTCATGGGCGAGGACGCCGTTCAGCCCGAAGGTGAAACCGTCCTGGCTGTCGTATTCGGGCAGGCACGTCACGCCGGTGACGGCGAACGAATCGCTATCCTGGTCGACGTAGACCAAGTCCGAATCGCCCAGCGAGAGGAAGAAGCTCGGGATGTCGCCGGGTGAATCCCCGTTGATGTCGGTTTGGACATCGGGTCCCGCGTGAAAGATCAAGTAGCCGTCGAACGAGGAGAAGTCGACGGATGGGTCGATCGTATCGACATGAACGATCACGTCGGTGCAGAACTTGACGAGCAGGTCGCTCCGCTCGATGAGATCCCACGAACCGGGGTCTCCCTCGGGGAGGTAGTCGTCCGTGTCGCCGAGACGGTATGTGCTGCTCGGTCCGGCCGGGTAGATCTTCCACTCCACCACCGCCCGGCCGTACGACTGCTTCGAATAGTACGTACCGAGCACTTCCATTTGCGTGTTGAAATAGGTCGAATCGTGGGGGGGGAAGTCGACCGGGTAGGGCCAGTTCTCATCCGGCTCGAGGAGGAACCGCCCCCCAGGGGCCGTCGTCAGGTCGCCGGCGCTGTCCTCGTCCCAGTCGACCCGGAAGATCGCCACGCGCACCGTGTCCGGCCCGGACATTCTTTTTCCTTCAAGGATCTCGTCATAGCGCCGCCCCGCCCCGGGGAGAGGAGATCGGAGCGGCCCGGTACCGAGAACGCACGGGAAGGGAACCTGCCGCGGCTGCGCGAGGACGCCGGTCGCCCTCTTCGGCGCACCGCCGGGAAGGAGTCGTTCGAGGGGCATCGTCCCGCGCCCGCCCGCGACCGCACCGACCGGCGCCGACAGCGAAAGGAAGACGAGGCCCGGCAGTAGGGCGGTGGTCGACGGAAAACGGATCACGACCCTGACAGTCTCCTTCTTCCTAGTAGGTGAACCCGAGAGCGAACCGGTTCACCCGGGGGAGACCCTCCGCCTGCGGAACCGAGGCGTAATCGAAGCGGGCGTTGATCGCCTTGATCTTGATGCCCACGCCGTACGTCGGATCCTTGATGTTCCCTTCGTTGTCGTAGATATAGCCGAACCGCGCCGCGGCCATATCGTAGTACTCGTACTCCAGGCCGAACTTGTCGATGGCGTCTCCGTCGAGATAGACGAGCGACTTCGTCACCTCGGCGGTGACGAGGAAATGATGGAGCGCATTGTCGAGAGGCATCCATGAGATGCCCGCCTTCACGTTCCTCGGGAGCGGTTCCGCCTGGTTCTGGTCGTTGTAGACGATGTCGAGGCCGAGGTTCTGTACGAGCAGCCCGGCCTTGATATTCCAGTCGGGCATCCGGTAGAGCAGCGAGAGATCGCCCCCCACCGACACGCCCGTGCCGTCGTCGATGCCCAGTTCGATGATATTCGGCGAAAGCTGGGAGTAGATGAACTTGAACGACGCGCCGTACGCGAGATTCGGCGTGAGCGTCGCGCCGTAAGAGATCATCGGGATGAAGTCGAAAGAGCTGAAATCGCGAATCAGGTTCCCCGTCTCGTCGATCGCCTGGGAACTGCCCAGGTTGAGAAAGATGACGCTGAAACCGACGCCGCCGCCCCACATCGGCTTCGAGTAGGCGAGGTAGTTGTAGGCGATATCGTCGGCGAGCCCCTCGGCGAGCTTCGAGTACATCAGAACGATGTCGGGCTTCGTCTGCCAGGCGAGACCGCCGGGGTTCCAGAATGCCGCCGTGGCGTCGTCGGCGATCGCGACGAAAGACTGCCCCATGCCGGCGGCGCGGGCATTCGGCGTAAGGAGGGGGGCGATCGACGCCGGTGCCCCCTCGGACACGGCGTTCGCCGACGCCGCCGCGAAGAGCACGCCCGCCAGGGCGATGAGTGTGTACTTCCTATGAAAAGCCATTTTCTTCGTCTCCTCCCCGGGAGACGGGCCACCACGGCTCCGTCCCTCCGAATTCAACCGTAATCCTTATCATAAATTTCTGAATTATTCGACCCCCCTGAGAACGACCACCCTGCCGATCGATTCCGCTTCCTCCGACCCGTCGTCCGAAACGGCGCTCGCGCGGACCAGGTACGTCCCGTTCGCCACAATATCGCCGTCGGCGTCTCTCCCGTCCCAGCGGCAGTCCTCGAGCATCACCGGCCCCGACGCATGGCACCCCCGGAACTCTCGGACCCGCTTCCCGGTGGACGTGAAGATCTCCACCGTCACGAACCCTCCCCGCGTGAGATCGACGAAAAAGCCGGTATCCTCCCTGTCCGGGTTGAACGGGTTCGGATAGTTGAGTACGTCTTCCCGGAAGGCGAGCGTCGAACCTTCGGCCACGAGGACCACCGGGTAGACCACCTCCACCCTCTGGTTCAAGTTATCGGCAGCTCGGAAAGCAAGTTCATGCCCCCCGTTCTGAATCGCGACGTCGGGGAGATCGTCGAGACGGAAGGTGAACCCCCCCTTCGTGTGGCTGTTCCGATCGTACGTGAACATCGACGTGAGATCCTCCGGCCGCCCGCCGTCGAAAACGATGTTGATCGTGTAGAAATCGTCGTTCTGCTGCAGGTTGACGCCTGATTCGTCCTCGAGCACCACCCGGAACACCGATTCCCTCGTGAACGACGTTCCGTTCCTCAACGGGACGCCGTCGACCTCGAGAGAGAGGGCCGGCGGCTCGTTGTCCGACGGCGTGGTGCCCGCCGGCTCGGCGGTCACCGTGACCGAGTCGTCCCCCCCCGCGCCGTCGACGCGGTCGGAAGGGGAGACGACGTAAGCCCCGACCCGACCGAGAGTGCCGAGGCGGGTATCGAGGGGAACGAAGAAGGTCGTTTCGAAGCGCCCGCCCTTCACATCGACCACGCCACGGAAGAAAGTCGGCCCGTTGAGCGTGTACTTCTGCCGGATCTCCTGGGGCTTCTCCTCGGTGCCCTGGCAGAACTTGTCCTGGAAGCGGTAGCCCGACGTGTCCGCCATCCCTCTCACGTCGAGGTGGCAGTCGCCGTCGAACCAAGCAGCCACGGTGGAGTCGTTCTCCATCACCGAGCCGCCCACCGTGACGAAGGTGCCCCGCTGAAACTCGAGATCATCGATATTATCGAAACGTACTTCCATCGGCGGCACGGCGAGCCTGAGCGCCGGGTCGCCCATGATGTTGTACTTCTCGTCGTTCAGCTTCTCCCCCGAGTGACGCGCGCCGGCGGTCGCCTTGGCGACCATCGCCGCAAGACCGACCGAGACCGTACTGTGTCCCGTGGGGAAGAGTTCGAGGAAGAACGCCCGGTTGAGCCGCATGCTCGGGTTCGGAAACGCGGGCGCGCCCGAAGCGAACGAACCGATCGCCCCGGCCCCTTCCATCTTGACGAAGATCTCGGAAAGAGAGTTCACCTCGAGAAGATCAAAGCTGCCGATGGAGCACGACCACGCCGTGAACAGCCCGAGCCGCTTCCCGTTGCGGAGTCTTTCGGGCACCGCCACCGAACCGTCCAGGATATTCTCATCCGCCATCTTGGCGAAGCCGCCGTGACCGGTGTACGACGAAACGAGAAAACCATCGGTTACCCAGTCGAGGTAGGCGTCCCTGGCGCGCGGCTTTTCACCGCCGTCGTTCAGCGGGTACTCGGTGAGATACACTTTTTCCATTTCAAACGATTCGGGGATGAGAACGGCGGTGCGCTCCACGTCGCGTACGTGGGCGAGACGGAAGGCGCAGTCGTAGTCGAGCCCCTTGCGCTCGTCATCGCCGAGCCACAGAAGCCTGTTCCGCCACTCTCCGAACTCCGGATCGTTGTCGTAGTCGATGATCTTGTTGACCACCACACTCACCTCTTCGGCGGAATTGGCCGGGATCCTGCCGATGGCGATATCGGGCACCCAATCGGGATCCCCCGTAGCCGGGTCGAGATAGGTGAAGTAATCGTCCGTGGGGTACATGAACTCGTCGAACCCGGCCGGATCGATGTAGAAATACGATGGAATGAGATCGTGGAGCGCCGTTTCCGACCGGCCCTTCCAATCATTCGTGGCGTCCCCCACGAGAAGGGCGTAGGCCAGCCGGTTCTCCCCCTCCTCGCCCGCCGGCCATTCATGATACGCCCACAGGAGAAAATCGCGCACCGCGGAAACATCCTTCTGCCCCCACGAAAACTGGTCGTACACGTCGGAGAGGAGCACCGTCTTCACGGTGTACTCCTTCGCCCGGTGAGCGGCGAGCGGCGCGGCGGCGGAAGCGTATTCGTCCCAGTCGATGATCACGTACTGCGCTCCGGAACCGGGCGCTCTCAGGTTCAGCATATCCCGCTTCACCAGAGTGGCCGGCGTCTTCCACTTCGACTCGGAGAGTGCTTCGAATGTGGCCGCGCCGGAAAGGGAGAGGTGCGCCACGAGGGTGTCCCCCTCGACGGCGAAGCCGCTCAGCTCCGAGGGCGCGAACGGATCGGTCACGTCGAAAATACGGTACGAAACGCCGCTCGACGCCCCGGAAAGATTGACGACGAACGCCCCCGCCTCCGGGAGGCGGAAGTGGAGGCGGTCGTCGGACAACCGGAGATAGTGGTCGTAGCCGATTTCGATCCAGTCGAGAAAGAACTTCGATCGGAATGACGCGGTTGTCGAATCGCCGAGCGTCTGCTGCCCCGATCTCGCCTGGATGCGCACGAAGTTCGAACCGTCCTTCACCCACTGTCCGGTGGATTCGAATACGACGCTCGAGATTCCCCCCGTGCTCGAACGGATGCAGCTGTTCCACGTGATCGAGTCGGCGGGAATATTGTTCACCGAAAACACGGCGCGCTCGTTGCCGCAAATGCTGACGGCATCCCCGAAATGAAAAAGATTGGCACGCAACAGGCCCGGCGCGGTCGTGTCGGCATCGTCGATTACCAGGTTCCGGAAGGCCTTGTCGTTTTCGTTTTGCGAGAATCGATCCCAGAACCAGCCGTCCGAACCGGGTCGGGTCAGATCCTGGATAAAATTGACCTCAAAATGGATTCTCTCGGGCACGGTGAGGATGGGCGTCTCGCCCTCGACGGCGGTGGAGGCGTCGACGGAGGCGATCCGGTCCGCCACCTCCTCCTGGAAGTCGCCCCCCCAGGTGAGCCAGTAGACCCCTTCATCGGCGTAGCGGTGTTCGTACCACCGCCAGTAATCGGTGGTATCCGGCCTGAACTCTCCGATCCACCCCTTCGATCCGAGGGCGAAGAACTCGATCCGGTCTGTCGGATCGAATGAGCCGTCGTCTTCTCCCGTGACATGGATCGAAACCTGTCGCATCCATTCGGGACGGGGCGCGTCGACCAGCTCGGGAAGCACCTGCCCTCCTCCCCAATAGAGGCGGATCCCCCGGGGGTCGCCCACCGCCGAGCGCGGGTCGATCACCCCCGCCGCCGCGAGGTCTTCGTACGATACGCCGTACATTCCCCTCTCCTTCACGCTGATCCGGATCCAGTCGGACGACGAGAAGAAGGAATCGCCGGCGGTCCGGGCGCTTTTTCGGCGCGGGGGGGGGGTGCGCCAGGCGGAGGCCGTTCTCCTGTTGATCACGACATCGTTGTAGAGGGCGTCGAACGGATCGCGGTGTGAGCCGCCGAGCGTCGCGCCCTTCGGCGCCTCGATTCCTCCCGTGAAGGTGATCCGCAACGTGCCGCTCCTGAGCAGGGCGGTCTTGCCGCTTCCCCTGTCGAAGCGGACCGGGTGAAGCGTGACGGTGGCCACCCGCAGATCCCTCAGCCTGGAGGGGCGGGAGACTTCGAACCATCCCTCGGGGAGAAGACCGCCCGGCGCGTCGTCCGCCCACCGGAGGGTTTCCGACTTGCCGGGACCGTAGACACCGGGAAAAGGTTCGACGTCGAAGCGGGACGATTCTTCCACCTTCCGGTCGACCAGTTCCACGCGGATGTCGCTGCCGGGAGGGAGCGCCACGATAAGGTTTCTCACCGGAACGGCGGGGAAACCGGCGCGGGAGTAGCCCTCGTGCCAGGGAAAGCCGCTCCAATCGCCCTTTCTCTCCGCTTCGCCGGCGGGCGGAAGGGTGTAGCGGAGCACGAGTCCTCCCCGGCTTTCCGAAAGAACGGTCACGTCGGGGTAGAACGACGAAGCTCCGTGAACGGAAGTCGATCCGCACAGAAGGAGGACTATCGCGAAGGGGGCGGCGAACGGCGGGTGAAACGTCTTCGTCATCGACCATACCTCGCTAGGAATGCCGCGCACAGAACGATGAGAACCAACTGCTCTGCGGCGTGAGAAAAAGGAAGCGCCCTTCCGTGGCGCGGACCGTGGCTTGGATAGAGTTTCCTCCTGATGGGGAGAAGATGTTCCAGATCGGGAAGCGCACCGCCGAGCCCCCCCCAGAATACAGGGCCGGGGCCGAATAGGAAAAAGAGCGCTCCGAGCGAACCGAATGTGAAAACCGTGTCGATCCATGTTCTCTTCAGGTCCCAGTGGGGAATCAGGTCTAGGGGATAATGGGAGACCGCCCACAGAACGAACGAAGCGGGAGAGGGGAGACCGAGCGCGCCGAGCGCGCCACCTAGCGCCGTATGAGCCGTCGTCGTCAATGCCGCGGAGCCTCGCCCGGATCGTGCCGCGTCATGGCGCACTCCCCCACTGCCGGCGGGGGCGCCGGGATGAATCAACAGCAAAAAGCGTACCCGCCCGCCGGGAGAAGAAAGGAGAAAAGCCGTTCTCATGCCGCAGATTACGCCGCCGCACTCCCGGGGGGCCGAACCGCACTGTCCCCCGGGGGGAACAGGTGTCATCCATGGGGGACGCCGCTGTGATCCTTGAAAACGCCCATGCCGAGAAACTTCGCCATTCGCTCCTCCATCAGCCGGTCGCACGGCACGCGGGAAAGCTCGTCGAGCCTGCGGTCGATCGCCTCCCCCACCGCACGCGCCGCTTCGCCCGGATCTCTGTGGGCTCCCCCGAGCGGCTCGGGGATCACCTCGTCCACAATACCGAGTTCCATCAGGTCGGGGGCGGTCACCCGGAGCGCCTCCGCCGCATCCTGCGCCTTCGCCCGATCCGCCCAAAGGATGGCGGCGCACCCTTCCGGCGAGATCACGGAATAGATCGCGTTCTCCATCATCAGCACCCGGTCGGCGACGGCGATGGCGAGCGCGCCCCCACTTCCGCCCTCTCCGATGATCACCGAGACGATCGGCACACGAAGCGCCGCCATGGCGGTCAGGTTGTCGGCGATCGCCACCGACTGGCCCCTCTCCTCCGCCTCGATGCCGGGGAAGGCGCCCGGCGTGTCGACCAAAGTGACCACCGGCAGGCCGAACCTCTCGGCCATCCGCATCATTCTCAACGCCTTCCGGTACCCTTCCGGGTGGGCCATCCCGAAGTTCCGCCGCAGCTTCTCCTTCGTATCCCGTCCCTTCTGATGCCCGAGGAGCATGACACGCCTGTCGCCGAAACGGGCGAGTCCGGCGATGAGCGCCTCGTCGTCGGAGAAGAGACGGTCACCGTGGAGCTCGATGAACTCGTCTGCGAGACGGCCGACGTAGTCGAGAGCGTACGGGCGCAGGGGATGGCGGGCGAGCTGAACACGTTGCCACCTCGAAAGCCGGGAAAAGACGTCTCGCCGCAGTTTCGCCGCCTTCTTCTCGAGCTTCTTCAGCTCGTCGGCGACCTCGATATTCTCCTGCTTCGCGAGCTGGCGCAGATCGTCGATCTTTTTTTCCAGTTCGACGATCGGCTTTTCGAAATCGAGCATCTCGGCCATGAGTATTCCCGCCTAGAACCGGTCGATGTAGTTGATCCGGATCTCCCGGCTCCAGTCGCCGATGTCGGCGATACGGGTCGCGCCTTCATTGTTCTCGAGGAGGTTGCGGAACTCGAAGGTCATCCGATAGCTCCGTGACACCTGCCAGAGAAGGCCGGCGGAGAGATAGCCCTTGCCCTTGCCGAAGACGCCGTCGTCCGAATTGTCGTTGAGTGCCACGTCGTATTCGGCGAGGAGATCGACCCCCCGGGAGATCGATTTCTCGATGCCGAAGAAAAGATCCGGATCGTTGTCACCGTCCTCCCTTTCGAGGCTGTAGTTGACCCCTCCGTTGAGCCCGAGTTCGCCGAGCATGAGGAAGTGCTTCGTCGCCACGGCGTAGAACCCTTTCGACTTGAACTGATACCGATCGAGAGCATTGTCGTAATAACCATAGCCCTGGGAGTTGAATCCGACCCCCACGGCGGGGCCGACATACGACTCGTCAAGCAGTTTCGTCCGGAACTCGAACTCCACCCTCGGATTCCAGTCGGGCGAGCCGGTTCCGAGCACCTGGAGACCGCCGAAGGAGAAACCGAAAAGGATCCTGTCGAGGAGGCCTACCCGAATGCCGGCGAGTACGCCGCCGGCGGAATAGAGCCTCAGGTTCATGTCGTACGAGCCGTGGGGCAGGATCACCGCCGTCGGCGTATCGATCATGTCGATCGGATCGTCATCTTCCTGTTGCGCCGCGGCGCTCCCCGGAAAGAGAGCGGCGACGGCGGCAAGCACGAGGAGAACGGTCAGGGAGCGGCGAGCCATCGAGCGGATCTCCCCCGGGGAACGGTGCCGGAAGGCCGTTTCCCCTTGAAAAGGCGTACGTTCCCGGCCCGCGGAATGTAGCAGACCGGCCGGCCGGTGTCAATCGGGCCGCGGGATCGGGAAAGGGGGCGCAACACTCCGCTCAGCCGCGCGGGCCCTCTTCCGCCCCCGCCTCGAGGGAAAGGGGGATCCCCCTCATCTTCATCACCCCACGCAGCCACAGCGGGCGCGGCGGGATGAGGAGGGCATAGCGGGCCAGCGAACCGCCGAATGACTCTTTGAAGCGGGAGATCGTCGGGTGGTTGACGCCGAGGAAGTCGAACTCGGTCACCCCCTCGCCGGCGAGATACCGGAGAAGATCGATCACCAGGGCGTACGCCTCCCCCTTCCTTCCCTTCTCCGGGTCGACTCCGCTCTCGAGGGAATAGGCCCGTCGCGAGTCGATTCCCACGAGATGGGTCGCCACGACATCGCTCCCGCGGCGAAGTTCGAAGAGCGTGGCGGTCCCGGAGGCGAGCAGCGAATCGTGCACCGCGGAGGCGGCCGATTCACCGCACGGCGGCGTGGTGCGATGCCTCGCGTAGCTCGCCCAGACGAGACGCCTGTGGGGAGCCGACTCTTCCGACACAACGCATTCCGCGCCCCCTTCCGATATCTTTCTCGCTTTTCTCCTGTTTTCCGGGTCGAGGGAGGCGAGAAGCGACTCCCCCGTGGCGCCTGCGAGGGAAAGGCGCGTCGTGTAGCGGAACGCCGACTCCCAGCCGGCGGCAAGATACGATCGCAGGTCGCTCTCTCTCGGCGAGACGAGAAGCGACACGAGAGCGTAGCGCCGGGCGAGCTCGGGGAGGAGCGCCTTCACCACCCTCCTCTGGTGGGTCCGCGCGAGAATCGGCACGTACGGCATCAGGTAAGGCGGGGTGGCGATCGAAAGACCGCCGCGCCGGCGCACCGGCAGGGCGACCCCACCGACGAGATGCCCCCCTTCGAAACGACCGAGCACCTCGCACCGGCCTCCGAAAGCGGCGGCGATCCTCTCCACCCACGACGTGGCTGAGAAGAGCGGTTCCTCCGCCCTCTCCTCGACGAGACGATTCCATTCATCCCACCCCGAACGGTCGAGGATACGGACCGTCTCTCCCGATCGGATGCCCCTCCCGCCCCTCATCGCCCTCCTCCTCTCCCCTTTTCCAGGCGGCCGGTCACCACCGGGATGAGAGGATCCACGTCCCCGTCGCCGAGGCGCTCGGTCCACTCCTCGCCCACGAGAAAAACGGTCGTCCCCCCACGGTCGGACCCTTCCCGGCCGACGGCGACAGCGGTATGGATCACATCTTTCGCCGAGCACCCTTCCGGGAGAGGACCGATCGGGAGGGGCGCCGCCACCGAGGCGCCACCCACCACCAGGACGGGGAACGAGAGCCCCCCCCGGGGACGGATCTGGCAGACCGTTCCATAGCGCCGCTCCGCGACAAGTCGGGCGAGAAGATCGTCGGGGGGAAGAATATTGGCGTCGAGGCGCGCCGGCGGGAGCGACGGCGGCGAGGGGGAATCGCCCGAAAGCGGGAGGGCGAAGGCGTACTCCGGCGTCACGCGCCATCCCGCCCAGCTGAACGGCCTCAAATCGAGAAGACCGGGAGGCGTCGAGAGGGAAAGAGTGCCGTAGACCGACGAGAGCTGTTTCTCGAGAGCGGTAAGCACCGCCACGCCTTTCGGGATCCGTTTCGCCGGGCCGAGGTTGTCGGGAAGAAGGAGATGAACCGAAAAGAGGGGCGCCGCCGGTTAGACGAACCGCCTCTTCCTCCCACCCCCTCCCTCGTCGAGGAGGATCACCCCGCCCATCAGTTCTTCTCCGGACCGGCACAGGTGAAGTGTCCAGGAACATCCCTGCGCCGATGCGAGCGTCTCCGCCCAGTGGGTGGTCGAAAAGAGGGCGTCCCTCCCCCGCTCACAAAGGGCGCTGTTCCAGTTCTCCCACTCCTGCGGTTCGGTGACGCGCCGCACTTCGAGGGAGGCCATCAGGCTTCCCCCCCGCCCCGTTGGAAGAGCCGGGCAATCCCCTTGCGGAGCGCATCGACCGGCCGTTCCACATTCATCGCCGGGACGGCGGAGCGGAGAGATTCGAGGAATGAACGGGCATCATGGAAAGGCTTCATCTCCATCACGGCGCGTCCCATCTCCCGGGGGTGATGGGCGTCGGTGCCCACCGCCGGGACAAGGCCGTGTTCCTCGGCGTACCGGGCCGCCCGCAGGTTATCTTCCGCCATGCGGGTCCTACCGTTCCACACTTCAAGAATATCGACGGCGTCGATACACTGGTCGAGGGCGGCGCGGAAGAGCCTCGATTTCCTTCTCCTGTCAAACGGGTGAGGGATGAAAACGAGCCCTCCTTGGGCGTGAATCCGCGCGACCGTCTCTTCCGGCGCGAGTCCCGCTTCGATCGGTTCGTCGAGGAACAGACCGATCACGTCGCCGAAGGAGGTGGAAATCTCCTCGCCCACGATGATCCCCGTCTTTCCCCGTTCGCGCAGCCGCTCGGCCCCTTCCACCGTATCGTGATCGGTGATCGCCACGTGGTCGAGGGCGCACTCGACCGAGCGTTCCTCGATCTTCTCGAGGGGCATTTTCGAATCGGACGAGTACCAGGTGTGCACGTGCAACTCCACCCGGACGATCGCTCCTCCGTCACGGCGTTCCGGCTTCATGACCCTCCCCTGCGCGCTCCCCCGACCGGGGGAAGCCGCTTACCCGATCCGTCACGGAGGAGTGTATACTCATCATCGAACGGGGCAATCGCTTTTTTCCCTTCCGCCGGAGGTGGATCGATGGCGAACGAACAGGTTGTCGCCGCGCTGCGCGAGATGGCGTCCCTTCTCGAACTGAAGGGGGAATCGCCCTTCCAGGTACGCGCCTACCTCAAGGCCGCCGACCGGCTGATCGAGGTGGAAGACGTCGCCTCGCTCGTGCGGGAGGGGCGAAATTTGACCGACCTTCCGGGCGTGGGAAAGACACTCGCCGAGAAGATCATACATTTCATCACGACAGGATCGATCCCGCAGCTGGAAAAACTTCGCCGTGAAGTGCCCGCCGGCGTGGTCGACATGGCCTCCCTTTCCGGGCTCGGTCCGGGCCGCGTGGCGACGCTCCGGCGGGAACTGGGAATCGAATCGGTCGAGCAGCTCGAAGAGGCGGTGAGGGAAGGGAAAGTGGAGGCGCTGAAAGGATTCGGCGTGAAAACGGTGGCGGCGATCGCCGGTTCGATCGCGTCATGGAAGAAGAACCGGAGAATCCGCCTTCACCGCGTCGCCCGAGAAGAGGGAGAAGAGATCGCGAGCCGTCTCGTCGAAGGGGGGGCCGCCCAGGCGGCGGTGGCGGGGCGTATCGGGAGGTGGCACGAGACGGCGAGCGCCATCGACGTGGTGGCGGGCGTGGAAGGGGATGCCGTTCTCGCTTCGATCGTTCCCGGCGGCATGTGCGTGGAAAAGATCGAGGGGGGTATCCTCTTCACCGGTCGCACGACCATCCCGGTCCGCGTCCGCGCCGTCCGGCCGGAGCCGTTCGGCGCCGCCCTCCTTTTCGCCACCGCTTCGCCGATTCATGCCGAACGGCTCGCGTCGATCGCCGCCGAGCGGGGAATGCGCCTCGAGAAGAGCGGATTGTTCCGGGGAGACGAACCGGTCCCGACGCGCGACGAGGAGTCGGCCTACCGCGAACTCGGTCTCCCATTCATCCCGCCGGAGCTGCGCGAGGGAGGGGACGAGATCGATCTCGCTCTTGCCGGAAGACTCCCGCGCCTTCTCGAAAGGAGCGATCTTCGCGGTGTGTTGCACAACCACTCGACGTGGAGCGACGGGAAGGCGTCGATCCGCGAGATGGCGGAGCACGCGTCCGCCCTCGGCTTCGAGTATATCGGCCTCGCCGACCACAGCAGGACCGCCGGTTACGCGGGGGGGCTTTCGGCGGAACGCCTCCTCGCGCAAATGGAGGAGGTGGAAAAGCTTCGCTCCGAGATGGCTCCTTTCCGCATCTTTCACGGCGTCGAGTCGGATATCCTCAAGGACGGCTCTCTCGACTACGACGACGATCTCCTCTCCCGGCTCGACTATGTCGTCGCCTCGATCCACTCACGCTACGGTATGGACCGCGAAGGAATCACCGCGCGGCTCACCGCCGGCGCATCGAACCGTCGTACCACGATTCTCGGCCACCCCTCGGGCCGACTTCTCACCGAGCGCGATCCGTACGATTTCGACACCGGCGCGGTGTGGGACGCGGCGGCGAAGGGAGGCGCGGCGATCGAGCTGAACGCCCATGAGAAGCGACTCGACGTCGACTGGCGCGAGATCCCCGGGGTCACCGCCCGCGGGTTGAAGATCGCGATCTCTCCCGACGCCCACACGAGGAAGGGTCTCGGCGAGATCGACCTCGCCGTCCACATCGCCCGGAAAGGGCGCCTCATGGCAAGGGACGTGATCAACACGATGACCGGCGAGGAGATGGAGGCGTATCTCGAGGAGAAGAAGAGGCGGTGAAGGGGAAGCCGCTCCGATCACAGGTGCCGTCCCCACCGGCCTTTTCGTAGTAGATCGAACCGAGGAACTCACGTCTTATGAAACGATCCGACACACCGATCAGCGATTCGGTGGAGCCGATCACCAGGAAGCCCTCCGGGTGGAGTCGCTCGGCAAGGTTCCTGTAGAGCCTTTGCCGGTTCTCTTTCGTAAAATAGATCGCCACGTTGCGGCAGAAGATGATATCGAACCCACCCGGTCCGGGGTCGGAATCCAGCACATTCGCCCTCTCGAAGAAGGTGATCGACCGCAGATCGTCATTGATCCGCCATCGATCTCCATCTCGATGAAAATGTCGGCGAAGGCGCACGGCGTCGATACCGCGCTCCACTTCGAATCGCGTGTACCGCCCGGCGCGGGCCGCGGCCAACGCCTCGCAGGCGATGTCGGTCCCCACGATCCTGACCGCGTACCTTTGCAGCTCACCGAGCGATTCCTTGAGCGACATGGCGATGCTGTAGACTTCCTGGCCGGTCGAACAGGCCGCACACCAGATGCGAAGCGACGGCAAGGCGGCGGAGGAGATCCGATCGAGGGTCGCGGGGACAAGCCTGCGAATCAACAGCTCGAACGGATGCCCGTCTCGGAAGAACGAGGTTTCCTGCGTGCTGATCGCGTCGACGATCCTCTGCAGCACATCTCCGCGCCGGTCGAGTTTCGATCTCCTCAGCAGTTCGCCGTAGCTCCCACAATCGAGTTGCTCGAGAAGCGGCCCGAGGCGCGTTTCCACGAGGTAGGATTTCTTCATGTCAAGAGCGATTCCGGTGTGTTTCTCGATATAGGTCGATATCGCGGAGAACTCCGTCGTCGTGACCGCGGGGCGCATGTTACGCCTTCGCGACGTGGCGGCGCTCCACCTGCGCCACGATTTCGCCCGCGATCCGAGAGAGGGGAAGCACGATATCGACCACCCCGGCCCGGATCGCCTCTTCCGGCATACCGAAGACGACGCAGCTCTTCTCGTCCTGGGCGATCACGCAGACCCCGTGGCGTTTCATCAACTTCAACCCGAGCACGCCGTCCATGCCCATCCCCGTCATGATGACGCCGATGGCGCGTTCCTGGAAAAGGTGAGCCACAGAACGCATCAAGTAATCGACCGATGGTCTGCAGTTGTTTTCCGGGGGATCCCCCGTGATCCTCAGGATCCCCCCCCGCCCGTCCGTTGCAGGCGCCACTTTCATCTGTCGCCCTCCGGGCGCCAGGTACACTGTCCCCGGTTCGATCGCCCGGCCGTCTCGGCCCACCTTCACGGGAAGTGCACATTTCCTGTTCAGCGACTCGACCAGCATTTCGGAGAACCCTTCCGGGATATGCTGGACGATGAGAATCGGTACGGCGAAACCGCTCGGCAGCATCGACAGCATGCGACCGAGTGCGGCCGGTCCGCCCGTGGAAACGCCGACAGCGACGATTTCCGGACGTCCCTTCCCGCCGAACCGTGCCCTCCCGCCGGGCGGGGCGACCGGCCCGTTCCCCCGGGCGGTCCGCGAAGGGATTGTCGGCCGATCGATCTTCGGGACGGGGGGGCGCGAGCGCGACTCCCTGCACTTCCGCGCGCCGGCGAGGATCGGCTTCAACTGTCCTTCCAGGTCGGATCGACTCTCGCAGGCCGACCTCCCTTCCGGCTTGGAGACGAAATCGAATGCCCCGAGCCGGAGGGCATCGAACGTCACTTTCGCCCCCCTTTTCGTCAGGGCGCTGACCATGACCACCAGCGGATCCGCCCCCGCGCTCCTCATGCGGCGGAGAACTTCCAGTCCGTCCATGTCCGGCATCTCTACGTCGAGGGTGACCACGTCCGGTTCGAAGCGGGCGATCCCCTCGAGCGCGAATCTTCCGTTCGGAGCCGTGCCGACGACTTCGATGCCGGGAATGCCTCCAAGCAGATCGGTGAGCAGTTTTCGATAGAGCGCGGAATCGTCCACGACCAGAACACGAAGGTCGTCCATCATCTTCTTCCTGCCTCTTTATGTCTGATCGAGTTGGGCGACCACACCGGTTAGTTCACTTCCGGTCGAACGCAACCTCTCGCCGGTCTCGGCGAGTCTGTCGGCCGCCGCCTTGACCTCGCGGGCGTTGGTGCTGACCGCGGCGATATCGCTCGAGACGCACTGGGATACTTCGGCCGCCTGGGCGACATTCTGGGTCATATCGGAAACACCGCTCGCCGCCTGCGCCACGTTCCCCGCGATGTCCCGCGTCGTGACACTCTGCTCCTGGACCGCCGTCGCGATGGTCGCTACGATCTCGTTCACCTCGTTGATCACCGAATCGATCGCGGCGATCTCGGCCACGGTGCACTCGGTCGAGTTTTGGATCGCTTCGATCTTTCGCCGGATATCCTCGGTGGCGCTGTTCGTCTGTTTGGCCAATTCCTTCACTTCGCTCGCCACCACGGCGAATCCCTTGCCCGCTTCTCCCGCGCGCGCCGCCTCGATCGTCGCGTTGAGCGCGAGTAGTTTCGTCTGTTCCGCGATCTCGACGATCGTTTCGATCACCTTGCTGATCTCGCGGGCCGCCTTTCCCAGCTCACTCACCTTGCTCGAGGCGGTCGAGACGCTCTGAACCGCGTTCGTCGCCACCTTTCGCGCCTGCTCCGAGTTCTGGGCGATCTCGGCCACGGTGCTGGACATCTCCTCGGTGGCCGTCGCCACGGCACTGATGTTCTCCTTCGACTGGATCGCCGTGCTCGCCACCGTGCTCATGGTGACGCTCATCTCCTCGGCCGCAGCGGCCACCGAGCCCGCCTGCTCGGCGATGCTGCCCGCCTTCTCATTCACTTCCGTCGAAAGCCCTCCCACGTCGTCCACGACGTCGCCGAGCACCGCCACGCCCTCTCCCACGCCGCGCAGTACCCGTTTCTGCTTCGATATGTCTACAACGGTCTTCAGGGCGCCGATCAGTTTTCCCTTTGCGTCCTTCAAGGGAGCTGCGGTGTAAAGAATCGGCAGGTTCAGCGAGTCGGGATCGACGACCGTTTCGGCGGTGAAGATCCTGTCGTCCCGCATCGCCAGGCCGCACGCACAGTCGCCCGTCCCGCAGTGGGGCGTCTTGTAGAGGTCGTAGCACTTCATCCCGATGACCTCCTCGGGTGTCTTCCCCGCGATCCCGGCGCCGGCGGGATTGACATATACGATATTGTAATCCCGGTCCATCGCCAGCACGGGGGAGGGGATGCGGTTCAGGAGATCCATCTTTCTCCGAGAATCCTCTTCTGAAATGCCCAAGTCGGTCACCGTGCGAACGAGCCGCTCGGCGAGTCGCCCGATCTCATCTTTCTGGTCGATCTCGAGGCTCGCCCGGAAATTGCCCGACGCCACTTCTTCAACGAACCGCATGCTTTTCACGATCGGTTCCACGATCCATCGCCGGATCGACCAGAAGGTGAAGCCGGCGATCATCAGCTCGGCGAGAAAGAAAGCGAGGGCGCTCTTCCTACCCGCCGCCAGCTTGGATTTCGAGGACTCTTCGAACATCTTCACCGCTTTGTCCATTTCGCCGCGAAGAACCGTGTTTCGGTCGAGAACGTACTGCAGTCCGTCCGACGGTTCACCCCCGGCGGCACCGGACGCCATGACGCGGGCGAGGTTCCTTCGGAACGGTTCCCACTCACGGTCGACCTTGTCGAGTTGCGCTAGGATCGCCGGATCGGAGCAGCCCGGAAGAGGCTCCGTGAACCGCCCCCCTCCCAGGGGAACCGCACCCCCGGAGATCAGCGCCTTCAAGGCGGCATCGAATTGCCCCATCGCCGTCTCGCACTCTTCCCGAGCGGCCTCCGCCTGTTCCAGCCGACCGATTCGCGTACTATAGCGATAAACCATCGCCGCCTTCGTCATCGCCTGGGTAAGCATCCGCTGTCGGCCCGCCATGTTGATCACGACCGAATCGTACCGCTGGATGGAATCCAGCCGGTAGGAGTTGAAGAGAACACCTCCCAGGAGCATGACGAACAAGCCGCACAAGGCGACGATCTTCCACTGTATCGACAGGTTTTTCCAGCTCATTGCATTCGCTCCCCGCGGCCGATTCGCGCCGCCTTTGAGTAAAGTCGCGGACCGGTTTCCACCCCGGCCGGGAACCGCTTCGACGTCATGAACCATCCTTCCGTCCGATAATCCGCTCTACATTCAGCACGGCAATCAGTTCCTTCTCCGTTCTGTGCACACCCGATAAGTATCGCCCCACACTGTCGTCGATATGGGGGGGTGGCGGCTCCAGGCCGGCGGTATCCGCTTCGGCTATGTCATCGACGCTGTCCACGAGCAGGCCCGTGTCCCCCTCGCCGGTTCGAACCACGATGATCCGCCCATCCTTGTCGGTCTTCCGCGGTTCCAGGCCGAGAATCCGCCTGACGTCGATTACATTGACGATCTCCCCCCTGAGGTTGATCACCCCGCAAACATGTTCGGGGGCGAGACGGACACCGGTAATCTCGAGGTTCCGGTTGATCTCCCGCACCAACGTCGTATCGATCCCGCACTTGATATCGCCTACATTGAAGACGGCATATTTCACATCGTTCCTTCCGTCCGTGTGGAGCGCCGACTCCACGGCTACGCCCCTTTGGGTATGCATGACGCCGATTCGACGCCCCCGGGTCATCCCAACCCCGTCCATCACCGGCATCTCGATATCGGTGAGAACGAAGCCGATTCCGCCCGGGCGTTTCCCGAGGCGTCCGACCTCTTCCCCGCAACGACCGTATCGGCTTCCTCCGACGAGACGATGAAAGACCGCGATTTGCGGCACACGGCATCGTGCGGATCGAGAAGAAGGGTGATCGCGCCGTCGATGATGATCGAACCGAAGACGCCGGGCCGGCGGTGGGTGACCTCGTCCAGATGGAGGGGAACTTCCCGGATGTCCAACACCTTGGAAACGAGGATTCCCGCTTCCCGATCGCCGCTGCGGAAGATGACGACATGGAGCGGACCGGTCTCTTCCCGGGATACGCCGTCGATTCGATGCTCCACCGCCAAGAGTGAAAGGGAACCGCCTTTGAATTGCATGACCCGTCTTCCCCCGACCGTTTCGATGTTTGATGGAAGAATTTTCTCTATCCGCTCGACGAGAACGAGGGGGATCGCGAAACGTCCTCCCCGGTCGGTCTCGACGATCAGAAGGTCGCGTGCATCGACCCGGTCGCCGGATTCGGCGCGCGACGGCTCCGCCCGTTCCTTTTCGACCGATTCGGCGGTATCGACCCGGATTCTCTGCCCGATTCCGAAGACGTCGAGAATGAGCGCCACGTGTCCATCCCCCAGGATCGTCGACCCCGCGTAGATCCGGCAGTTCCTCAACTGGTTCCCGAGGGGTTTCACGACGATCTCGGCCGAATCGAGCAGGCTCTCCACCACGAGGCCGTAGCGGAATCCGCCCGCAGCGACAACCACGATGTTCACCGCCCCGCCGCCATCCCGCCGGGGGCATGGGAGTCGCTCCGGCGCCATTGCGCCGTCGCCGCGCCCGACGTTCTTCTCGATGGCACCGGCCAGGCGCTCGACGATCGGTCCCGTATCGTCATCCTCGGCGCCCGGTCCCCGGCGGTTCTCCGTCGTTCCCACCACCGATTCGAGCACGTCCCGAAGATCGACAAGGGGGAGCAACTCGCCGCGAAGCCGCATTACCGGGGCGCCCCCCACTTCCTCGACTCTTTCCCCCACCTCGCCCGCCGGGATGCGGACGAGTTCCACCAAATTCACCTGGGGAACAGCGAAATATTCCCTGCCGACGGATACGAGAAGACTCGGTATGATCGCGAGTGTGAGCGGAAGGGTGATGCTGACGGTCGTTCCCTCCCCCCGAACGGACTCGATATCGATTACGCCGCCGAGCTTCGCGAGGTTGGAGTGCACGACATCCATGCCTACCCCACGGCCTGAGACGTCGGTCACCGCGCCGGCTGTGGAAAACCCGGGCGTGAAAATGATTCGTGTCACCGCCCTTTCGGTCATCTTGGCGAGCTGTTCTCGCGTGTAAAGGCCCATGGCCAGGGCCTCTTCCCGGACACAGTCCACGTCGATTCCGGCGCCGTCGTCGATGATCTCGATGAGAACCTGTCCCGCCCGGTGCGCGGCGCGCAGCCGAAGCGTGCCGGTTTCCGGTTTGTTCGCCGCGCGGCGGCGCTCGGGCGATTCGATACCGTGATCGACCGAATTCCGAATCAGGTGGGTGAGCGGGTCGTTGATCGCCTCGACGATCGTCTTGTCGAGTTCGACGTCGGTCCCTTCAAGAACAAGCTCGATCTTCTTGCCGAGCTTGCGCGATAGATCGCGTACCACCCGCTGGAACTTATTGAACACGATCCCGATCGACTGCATACGGATCGTCATGATCGCATCCTGGAGTTCGGTGGTGACCTGATCCATCCGCTGCGATACGGTTTCGAGAGAATCGAGATCCCCGCGGGCGACCCGTTGGAGAAGCTGGTTCCTTGCGAGCACGAGTTCCCCGGCGAGGTTCATCAGCCGATCGATTATCCCGACCTGCACGCGTAGGCTCCCTTCACCCTGACGCGAACCGGGACGGGTCTTCCCGGATGCGACGGCGGTGGGTCTTCGCGCCGGCACGTGAGGCGGGGCGGGCATCGTCGAAGGGAGCGGCGGCGGCGGCGTCTCCCCGCCACGTTCCTGCTTTCGTGGAACGGTGTGAATCCGGCCCGTATCGATCTCGAGTGCTTCGGCCAGACGCTCTCTCTCGAACTTCGTGGAGACGAGTGCGTAGAACGCGTTGGAAACTTCTCTCCCGCTCGAATCGGAAGCGCCCGTCTTCTCCCCGACGAACCTGCCGTCGATCACCGTGCACACACCGCTCAGATCCGCGAGAAGGTTGTTCGATGAGGAGGGTCGACGCGGAAGTTCTCCGGGCGGGTCGAACTCCAGAAGGTAGACGTGATCCCCGCCGTTCACGGCTTTCGCGGCCTGATCGATCTCGAACTCGCTGGTCATGAAGATCGACCGGCCGTCGGGCAGGAAGACTTCGATTCTCCGCTCATCCGTTCCTTTGCGGTTCCCATTCAGATGGCCCGCCAGCGCCTTCGCCAGGTCGTCAAGCTGCCCCGAAACATCGAACTCGTCGAGTACCGTGATGTTGTTCAGCATCCCGGTCAGAAGGTCGGCGCTCTTCAGGAGGGTGCTGATTGTCGGCGGATCGGGCGTCATCTCGCCGTTTCTCATCAGACCGAGCAGATTCTCCATCCCGTGGGCGAGGTCCTTGATCTTATCGAAGCCCAAGAACCCGGCCCCCCCCTTGATCGAATGCACCGCCCGGAACATTGCGTTGATCCGTTCGGCGTCGATGTTCGTTCCCGCCTGCTCGAGGGTGAGGAGATCGGCCTCGATGCCGTCAAGATGCTCGTGCGATTCGTCCAGGAAGACCCGAACGACTTCGTCGTCCGAAGCGACACCCATCGCCCTGTTCTCCTTTCGCCGTTTCAACCGGGAGAGGGATCCACAAGAGTCGACACACCGGCCCGGCGGCCGGAAGGTTCCGCTTTTCGGTCGGCGGACCCGGAAGTCGCTCGACCCCGATCGCGCTACCCGTGAACGGGTTATCGGATGGTTGATTGGGTTTCGTTAGACTATCCCACGCGGATCGGTGTCGAGATTCCCGGAATCGAACCATTCGTGATCGGTTGGGCGGGGCTAACGTGGGACGCCTTCCCTGCCGAAACAGGGCACAGGGTAGTTTTGAAGCGCTCCGCTCCGTTCGATCGGCCCGAATGGGCCGCATGCGGATCGTCGAGACGCGGGCAACAGCATGAGAGGTGTGTCATGAGAGATGGGAGATTCTCCGGCATCTGGACGGATGAAGATTTACCGGATCCGGAGACAACGGAATTCGAATCGGATTCCCATAATCTGTTCAGCCCGGATGAGCTGTCCGATCTCCTCCAGGAATTCGCGGACTTGACGACCGAAGCTCTGGAAGAGATCGAGAGTTTCGCCCTGGCCTACGAAGCGAATGATTACAGCGCGGAAGATGCCGGCGAAATCAAGAGACGGCTCCATTCGATCAAGGGGTCGGCCGCGAATCTCGGCGCCGCGGGGATCGCGGAGATCTGCCACGAAGCCGAGACGGCCTTCGAAGGGATGGAGCCTGCGAGACATACGGACATGCTCCTGCGAGTGAAGGATTGGATCATCGCCTCTCTCGATGGCCTGGTGGCGAGGGTTTCCTGACCGAACCGACCATACCCGCCTGCCGCCGGTGGGGATCTCTTCTCCCTTTCGGTCAGGGGAGCGCCGCGGCGGCCGACCCGACCCAGTGAAGGAGCGCGGGCACGCCGGGAAGGGAGCCGATATTCGGCAGGCAGCCGAACCAGATCAGGAGCACCACCGCCGCGAGCGACGCGACACGGAGCGAGAGGGCGTCATCCACACGAACCGGGGTATCGGTATCGCGCATGTAGAAGACGACCACCGGACGCAAATAATAGTACACCGATAAAGCGCTGTTCAGCACCGCCACGACGACGAGAGGGGTGAGGCCCCTGTGCACGGCGCCGCTGAACAGGAGGTACTTCCCGAAGAAGCCGGCCGTCGGCGGGATGCCGGCGAGGGAGAAGAGAAAGACCGCCATGGCGATTCCGAGGAAGGGCCGGCGGAACCCGATCCCGGCATAGCGTTCCACGCCGGTCACCTCGCGCCCCTTATCCCGCGTCGAGAGGGCGATCACCACGGTGAACGCGCCGGTGGTCATCAGGAGATAGGCGAAGAGATAGTAGAGAATCCCCTTGGCGTCGACGGCGCCGCTCCCCGGTATCAACCCGAGAAGAAGATACCCCGCGTGGGCGATCGACGAGTAGGCGAGCATCCTTTTGATGTTCGTCTGCGTGAGGGCGCACACGTTGCCGAGGGTCATCGTCATCACCGCGAGCCACGGGAGGATCTTCGCCGCGTTCTCGCCGGTCAGAATATGCGCGAAGGGGTTCGCCGCCCCGCCGGCGAGGGAGAAGATCCTCAGCAACGCCCCGAACGTGGCGATCTTCACCGATGTCGCCATGAACGACGTGATCGGCGTCGGGGCGCCGTCGTAGACGTCGGGCGCCCACATGTGGAACGGCACCGCCGCCATCTTGAAGAGAAATCCGGTGAGCACGAGGAACGCCCCCGCTGTCGCGAGGAGGGGATCGCCTCCCGTCATCGCCGCCATGTTGATCGTCCCTGTGGCGCCGAACAGGAGCGCCGCACCGTAGAGAAGAATCGCCGAGGAGAAGGATCCGAGAAGGAAGTACTTGAGCGCCGCTTCGCCCGAACGGTCGTCCCCCCTGTTGTACCCGCTGAGCACATAGAGAGGTATCGACATCAGCTCGAGGGCGAGAAACAGGACGAGAAGGTTCGTGGTCGAAACGAAAAGGACCATGCCCGAAAGGGAAAAGAGAATGAGGCCGTAATACTCGGCGCGGTTCCTTCCTTCCCTCCTGAGAACAGGAGGCGAAACGATCAGCGCGAACAGGCCGCTGAGCAGAAGCATGCCGCCGAGAAAAGCGCTCATCCTGTCGGCCACGACGGCACCGTCCCATAGCTCGATCCCCTTCTCGAGGTCGAGGAGGGGGAAAAGTTTCCAGAACGCGAGCACCAAGAAGAGCGCAGCGAAGAGCGCGCCCCGCTTCGACCGCCAGGCGCCCGCCAGGGAGACCACCGTCCCGCCCGCAGCGAGAAGGATGAACGGTATGGCGGCGCGAAGCATATCACCCGTAACGAGGGGCGGATTCATGTCACTGTTCCTCCGGAGCCGGAGCGTGCTGTGTCCCGTCACCGTCGTAACCGACCGGCGACATCACTTCCGTCACGCCCGCCCTTTCGAGCTGGCGGGCCACCGATTTTTCCATCCTGTCGAGAAGGGGCGCCGGGTGCACCCCGAGGAGAACGATCCCGGCGACGAGGGGAAGCAGAACGACAAACTCCCTCAGCGACAGGTCGCTCATCTTCCGGTTCGCTTCCGACGTGACCGGCCCGAAGAAGACGCGCCTCACCATCCAGAGCATATAGACCGCTCCGAAGATCACGCCCGTCGCCGCGGCCGCGGCGTAGAGGGGGGACGTGCGGAACGCACCGACGAGGACGAGGAATTCGCCGACGAAACCGCTCATGCCGGGAAGTCCGATCGCCCCGAGGGTGACGATGAGGAACATGGTGCTGTAAAGCGGCATCGTTCGGGCGATACCGCCGTAGTCGGCGATCTTGCGCGTATGTCGCCGTTCGTAGATCACCCCCACGAGGAGGAAGAGCGCGGCCGCGGTGAGGCCGTGGCTGATCATGGTGAACATCCCCCCCTGGGCGCCGACCACGGTGAACGTGAAAAGGCCGAGCATGGCGAAACCGAGATGGGAGATCGACGAATAAGCGACCAGCTTCTTGATGTCGTCCTGCACCATCGCCACGAGGGCGGCGTAGACGATGCTCACAATGGCGAGCACGGCGATGAGGGGGGCGGCGTAGTGGACCGCATCCGGGAAAAGAGGCATGGCGAACCGGAGGAAACCGTACGTTCCCATCTTGAGAAGCACCCCGGCGAGGATAGCGCTCGCCGGCGTGGGCGCCTCGACGTGGGCGTCCGGAAGCCAAGTGTGCAGCGGGAAGACGGGAACCTTCACGGCGAAGGCGAGGGCGAACGCCGCGAAGAGGAGAATCTGGCGATCGAAGGGGATCGCCAGGCCGAGGACGTCCTGGAAATCGAAAGAGAGCCGTCCGCCGTGCACGCCGGCGGCGTACTTCACGAGGAAGAGAATCGCCACGAGCATGAGGAGCGACCCGATCATGGTGTAGATCATGAACTTCACGGCGGCGTACACCTTCCGCGGTCCGCCCCAGATCCCGATGAGAAAGACCATCGGGATGAGCATCAGCTCCCAGAAGACGTAGAAGAGGAATAGGTCGAGCGCCAGGAAGGCGCCGAGCATCCCGGTCTGCAAGAGGAGGTAGAAAAAGGAGAATTCCTTCACCCTCGCATCGATCGAGTTCCAAGCGGAAAGGTAGACGATCGGCGCGAGGAATGTGGTGAGGAGCACCAGGAAGAGGGAGATGCCGTCCACGCCGAGGTGATAGCCGATTCCGAACGCGCCGATCCAGATCGCCTTTTCGGCGAACTCGAACGATCCGTCGCCGACAAAACCGGGAAGGAGCCGGAGCGAGAGGGCGAAGAGAAGGAGCGTCACCGCGAAGGAGAAGACGCGGATCGCCTTATGCGCCTTCCCCGGCATGGCGAGGACGATGAGCGCCCCGGCGAGGGGAAGAAAAATCAGCTGGGATAGCAGGCCCACTTCCGTCTCCTGTCCTTAGAGCACTTTCCAGAGGAAAATGCCCAGCGCCGTAAAAAGAATGAACGCGTACGTCTGCACCTGCCCGGTCTGCACGAACCGGAGGGTGTAGCTGACTCCACGGCTCAGATGGCCGGCCAGGTTGACGATCCCGTCAACGATTCGAACGTCCACGATCCGCCAGAGGAGCCTGCGCGAAAGCGAGACCACCGGGTAGATCACCGCCGCGAAAACAGCCTCGTACACATAGAATTTGTCGCGCACCAACGTGTAGAGCGCCGGGTGCCTCTCGGCGATCCTCCCGGGGACTTCCTTCCGTTTCACGTAAAGGAAGTAGGCGAGAAGGGTGCCGAGAAGAGCGATCACCACCGCACCGGCCATCAATCCGATCTCCACTCCGTGCCCACCGGCGTGAGCGGCGCCGATCGCTTCGCCGCCGCCGTGAGACGTCTCGAACACGGGGGCGAGCCAGTGCTCGAACCGGTTCGAGCCCCCCACCACAGACGGCACGCCGAGAAAACCGGTGAGCGCCGCACCGAGAGCGAGAATCACGAGGGGCACCGTGAAGAACGGAGACGACTCGTGCGCCTCGACCGCCTTCCCCCTCGGTTTCCCGAGGAACGCCGTGAAGAAGAGGCGGAACATGTAGAACGCCGTCAACAAGGCGGCGATCGTGCCGAGAAGCCAGGCGAAACGGGGCGCCCAGGGAAGGGCGGCGTTCTCACCGGAAAACGCTTTCCAGAGGATTTCGTCCTTCGAGAAGAACCCCGACAACGGCGGGAAGCCGGCGATGGCGAGCGTCGCGACGAGGAACGTCCAGCCGGTAAGGGGCATCTTCTTCAACAAACCGCCCATCTTCCGGATATCCTGCTCGTGGTGCATCGCGTGGATCACCGAACCGGCGCCGAGGAAGAGGCACGCCTTGAAGAAAGCGTGGGTGAAGACGTGGAAAATGCCGGCGGCGTACGCGCCGACGCCGACGCCGATCATCATGTAACCGAGTTGGCTCACCGTCGAGTAGGCGAGCACCTTCTTGATGTCGTTCTGCGCGATTCCGATGATCGCCGCGAAGAGCGCCGTCGCCGCGCCGACGACGAGAACCACGCCCGAGGCGAGCGGCGCGTGGTCGTAGAGGAAGCCCATCCGGGCGATCATGTAGACGCCGGCGGTCACCATGGTGGCGGCGTGGATGAGCGCCGACACGGGCGTCGGACCGGCCATCGCGTCGGGAAGCCAGATATAAAGAGGGATCTGCGCCGACTTGCCGACGGCGCCGGCGAAAAGAAGAAGTCCGACCGCTTCGAGCACGCCGGGCGGGAACTCGCCGAGTCTGTGGGCGATTTCGCGGACCACGAGGGTTCCTTCCCCTCCCGCCGAGAGGGTGGTGATAATGAGAAGCATGCCGAGAAGTAAGCCGAAATCGCCGATCCGGTTGACCACGAACGCCTTCATCCCCGCCTGCGCCTTCTCCGTATCCTCGAACCAGAACCCGATTAGGAGATACGAGCAAAGCCCCACGCCTTCCCACCCGACGAAAAGGGTGAGAAGGGAGTCGCCCAGGATCAGCATGAGCATGAAGAAGAGGAAGAGGTTCAGGTAGGCGAAATAGCGCGTGTGACCTTCGTCGTGGCTCATGTAGCCGATCGAGTAGTAGTGGATCAGCCCGCCGATTCCGGTGACCACGAGGAGCATCACCGCCGAGAGGGGATCGGCGAGAAGGGTCACGTCCGCGCGGAACCGGCCCGCATCGATCCAGCGGAAAAGCTCATTCACCACGAGCGCATGTCCCTCCTCCATCCCCTGGAGGGCGCGGAAGACGCCGACGGCGAGAAGGAAAGCGAGCGTCGGACCCGCCACTGCGACCGCCCCCGAAAAACCGTGGGGCACCTTCTTCCCCCAACGCGCCGCGGCGGCCGCGGTGATCCCGTTGACCGCCGCTCCGAGGAGCGGAAGCAGCACGATCCACAGAAGTGACGTTTCAACCGTCAACGAACTTACCCCCTACTGGTGAAGACTGGTGAACCGGTCGAGGTTCACCGTACCCCTCTTCCGGAACAGCGCAACCACGATGGCGAGTCCCACCGCCGCCTCCGCCGCCGCCACGGCGATGACGAAAAACACGATCACGTCGCCGGCGAGCACGCCGCGCGCCCTCGCGAAAGCGGCGAACGCCAGGTTCGCCCCGTTGAGCATCAACTCCACCGACATGAGAACCACGAGGAGATTCCGGCGTGCGAGTACGCCCACCGCCCCGATGACGAAGAGGAGGAGAGAGACGGCGAGATAGTTTTCGGTTCCAATGATCATCAGAATTTTTTCATCCCCAGAACCACTACACCGACCACGGCGGCGAGCAGAAGGATCGATACCACTTCGAAGGGATAGACGTATGACGTGAAAATTATCTCCGCCACGCGCCTTGCGCTCCCGTCGAGAACCGGGGACACCGGATCGAAGCCGCCGGAGCCCGATTGCGCGCGGGCGAGAAGAGCCACCACGAACACGGCGACAAGGGAAGAAACGAAGACCCGCGGCCCGGAAAGGCCGAGTGCCTTCATCTCCCGCTCCTTCAGGTTGAGAAGCATGATGACGTAGATCACGAGCACCATCACCGCCCCGGCATAGACGAGGAGTTGAATGATGAAGAGAAAGTGCGCCGACAGCGTGGCGAACAGGCCGGCCACCGCCACGAGACAGACGGTGAGAGAGAGCGCCGACGCGAGCGGATTGGAGCGGCTCACCGTGAGAACCGCCGAGGCGACGGCGACCACCGAAAGGATCCAGAAGAGCACCGATTCCATCTTTTCCTCTAATCCTTCAACAGCGTGTTCAGGTCGTAGATCAGCGATCCGCGATCGTCGCCGGAAAGTTCGTATTTCCCCGTATCCATCCGGATCGCGTCGCACGGGCACGCCTCGACGCAAAGGCCGCAGAAAACGCACCTGAGAATGTTGAGATCGAACCGCGCCGGCACCTTTTCATAACCGTCCTCGCGCTCGGTCGCCTCGATGCTGATGCAGTCGGCCGGGCATGCCGTCTGGCAGCAGAAGCAGGCGACGCACCGGGGCGTTCCGTCTTCGCGCTGGGTCAGCCGGTGGCGGCCGCGGAAGCGCTCCGGAAGGACGCGCTTCTCCTCCGGGTACTGGATCGTCGGCATTTCGTCCTGCTTCACCACGTTCCGCGCGAAATGGGCCATCGAAATAGCGAGTCCCCGCGCCACTTCGACGAGGTAGGATCGCTCTTTCAGATCCATCGGCCTGCCGATCTTCCGTACGCCTATCATCGCTACGTCCGCCCCGAGAAGACGAGCAGCGCGCCCGTCAGGAAAATGTTGAGAAGCGCCAGCGGGATGAGAACCTTCCACCCGAGCCCCATGAGCTGATCGTACCGGAAGCGCGGGAGCGTCCAGCGGATCCAGATGAAGAAGAACGACACCACGAGGATCTTCACGAGGAGCGTGGTCATCTGGACTGCGGCGACCACGACCTGTCCCCCCGCCTCGGGCAGCGGCGATACGAAAAGAAGCGCCACCACCGCCGCGAGTCCCATGAGGAGCATCATGCCGCCGAGCATGCGCGCCTCGTTTCGCCGCCGGTCGTGGTAGAGCGCCGTGAGACGACGGTGGTATCGCCTGTAGAGAAGGGCGAGCACAAAACAGATCGCGCCCATCGAGACGAGCATCACACGAAGCACGCCTGTGGAGTGGGCTCTTAGGAAATCCGTGTCGAGATACGGCACCTGGTAGCCGCCGAAGAAGAGGGTGGCCGTAACGGCGCTCGCGCCGATGATGGCGATGTATTCCCCCATGAAGAACATGGCGAATTTCATACTCGAATACTCGAGATGGTAACCGACGATCTCCGACTCTCCCTCGGTAAGATCGAATGGGTTCCGGTTCGTTTCGGCGAAAATGCACACCAGGAAAATGAGGAAGCCGAGGGGCTGCAAGAAGAGGTTCCACGCAGGGAGAAACCCGAGAAGCGTCCCCCCCTGGTGCTCGACGATCCTCCCCAGGTCGAGGCTCTGCGCGACCATCACCGTTCCTACAACCGATAGCCCGAGACCGAGTTCGTAGCTGATCATCTGCGCCGCCGACCGGAGACCGCCGAGAAGGGTGAAACTGTTGTTCGACGCCCATGCGCCGAAAACGACGGCATAGACGTGGAACGACGTGACGGCGAGCACGAAGAGGATCCCCACGTTGAGCGTCACCGCGCGCAGAGGGATCACCGTGCCGCCGAGGTTCAGGCTGTCCGCCAGCGGAATGATGGCGAAGCTGACGAGAGGGACGAAAAGCGCGAGAAACGGGCCGAGGACGAAGTAGAAGCGGTTCACCCGCGCGGGGGTCATCTCCTCCTTCGACATGAGCTTCACCACGTCGGCGATCGCGTGGATCACGCCGCCGAGGCGGATCCCGAGGATTTCCGCCCGGTTCGGGCCGGTCCGGTCCTGGATGAAAGCGCTCACCTTCCGCTCCGCCCAGATCATCACCGGCAGGAGCGACAAGGGGAGAAGCGCAGCGATGAGAACCATGACGAAGGGAACGACCGTCTCAACCGACATGCTCGGCCTCCCTTCCGTCCGGGACCGCCATCGAAAGGGCGCTCACCTTTTCGAGCATCTCCGATCGAAGAGCGTCGAACGACGCCGCATTGAGATCGCTCCCGAGGAACGCCGCGATTCGGTGAAGAATTTCGTGCACCGGCCGCGCCTCCCCCTCGGGGCGGATCGCCGGCTCGAAGGGCTGCGTCCTTCCGGCATGATTGGTGAACGAGCCGGCCATCTCGGCATACGACGTCACCGGCACCGCGAGATCGGCCGCCGCGACGGTGGCCGTGCGGTTCGACGCGAAGGCGATCACCTTCTTCCCCTCGAGCTTCGCGCCGAGATGCGGCTGATCGCCGAGAAGATCGTTTTCAAACAGGAGTACCGTTCCGCGCGACGTGGCGAGCGCCTTTTCGATCCCCGTCGGAATGCCGATCGCCTCCATCCCTTTCCGGTTCGGATTCCTGTCGGGGAGGCGAAGGATTCCATCATCCTCCCACGGCTCGCGAAACGACCCACCCACCAGCTCGCTTCCGGGAAGAACCTTTTCGCTGAACTTCTTCAGGGCGAAAAGATTCTCGTTCGACATCGAAGGGGAGGCGACGAGAAGAACTTCATCTCCCTTCGACAGCGCGGATGCCGCTTCCCGGTCGCTCTCCTCCGGGGCGATGGGACGGCCTCCCTCTTCCGCCCTCAAAAGCCGGTTCGTGTTGATCCAGTCGATATCGAGCCTTCCCGCGTCGCAGATCCAGTAGCCGTTCACCCGGGGGTTCACCCTCGGTTTCATCCTCTGGATTTCGTTCTGGAACCGGTCGAGATAGATGTTGCAACCCCGCTCGCACCCCGGACAGATCGATTCGGCCCGTTCCATGAACCAGACGCGGCACTTGAAACGGAACTTCCGGCTCGTGAGCGCGCCGACGGGACATAGGTCGACGGTGTTCATGGCGTAATCGTTCGTGAGGGGACGGCCCGGGAAAGTGGTGATCTCCGCGTGGCTCCCCCGGTTGGCGATGACCAGTTCCGCCGTGCCCGTCACATCTTTGCAGAAGCGCACGCAGCGGGCGCACAGGATGCACCGCTCCGAATCGAGCACCACATTCGGCCCCAGATCGACGCGCTTCTTCTTCTTCACCTTCTCGGCGACGGTGACCCGCGAATCGTGCAGCCCATGCTCCATGTAGTAATCCTGCAATCCGCACTCGCCCGCCTGGTCGCAGATCGGGCAGTCGATCGGATGGTTCCTCAGGAGGAATTCCATCACCTCGGAGCGGACTTTCACCACCTTTTCGCTCTCGGTGTTCACCACCATGCCGTCACGAACGATCGTGGTGCAGGCGGTCTGGAGCTTCGGCACTCCTTCGATCTCGACGGAGCACATGCGGCAGTTTCCCTCCACCTTGAGGGCGGGGTGGTAGCAGTAGTGGGGGATATGGACGCCGCACCGCGCCGCCGCACGGATGAGATAACTGTTCTCCTCCACTTCCCTTTCGATGCCGTTCAATGTGATCTTCGCCATCGGAATCCTCAAGCGGTCGCGGCGGTCGTCTTCTTCGCAACGCAGACTCCGCCGTTCACGTGATCTTCGAATTCGCTTCGGAACTTCGTGGTGAAACTGGTCACCGGCATGCTTACCGCGTCGGAAAAGACGCAGATCGTGTTCCCCGAAATCTGCCGGCCGAGGTCGACCAGTTTGTCGAGGTCGGCCGGCGTTCCCGAACCGGACGCGATCTTCGAGACGATCTCGGCGATCCACCCCGACCCTTCGCGGCACGGAGTGCACTGGCCGCACGACTCATGGCCGTAGAAGTGGGTCAATCGGTCGAGGGCCTTCACCATGCACGTCGTCTCGTCCATGACGATCACGCCGGCACTGCCGAGCATCGTTCCCGCCGCCATGCACGCGTCGAAACAAAGGATCAGCTCACGCGCCTCGTCGGCGGTCAAAATCGGCACCGACGACCCGCCGGGGATCACCGCCTTGAGGGCGTTGCCGTCCCTCACACCGCCGCACGCGTCTTCGATCAGGTCGATCAGTCGGATCCCGTGGGGGAACTCATAGACGCCGGGACGGTTCACATGTCCCGACACGCCGAAGAGACGGGTGCCCGGACTCTTCTCGGTGCCGTACTTCCGGAACTCCTCCGCACCGTCTCTCAGAATGAGCGGCACATTGGCGAGGGTTTCGACATTGTTGATCACCGTCGATTTTCCGAACAGACCGTGATTCGTCGGGAAGGGGGGCTTGATTCTCGGCTGTCCCTTCTTCCCCTCGATCGAGTTGAGAAGCGCCGTCTCCTCGCCGCAGATGTACGCGCCCCCTCCACGATGGATCGTACAATGGAGCGTTCTGCCCGTGCCCATGACGTTGTCGCCGAAAAGCCCGGCGTCGTACGCTTCGCGCACGGCATCGCGAAGCCTCCGGTACGGCCGGCAGAACTCCCCGCGTATATAAATGAAAGCGTGATCACTCTTCAGGGCGTGACAGGTGATCAAGATCCCTTCGAGAAGAAGGTGAGGATCGAAGTCGAGGATCAACCGGTCCTTGAAGGTGCCCGGCTCGCTCTCGTCGGCGTTCACGCACAGGTAGGTCTTTTCGCGCTCCTTCGGCAGGAACGTCCACTTGAGCCCTGTGGGGAATCCCGCACCGCCTCGCCCGCGCAGTCCCGACGCCTTGACGACCTCGATCACCTCTTCCGGCTCCATGGCGAGCGCCTTCATCGCCGTTTCGTAACCGCCGTCATCGCGGTACGACTCGATCGTGGGGGAATTGTTCTTCCCCATACGGGCGGTGAGATGGCGGACCTGCTCAATCACGGCCGAACTCCTCGAGAAGGGCGTCTATCTTTTCCGGCGTCAGCTGTTCGTAATACTCGGTGTTCACCTGCATCATCGGTCCGCTTCCACACGAGGCGAGACACTCGACCGCGCTCAGGCGGAAACGCCCGTCTTCCGTCGCTTCGCCGGCGCGGATGCCGAGCTTCTTCTCCAGGTGGGCGAGGATGCTCTCTGATCCATTGAGGGAGCAAGAAAGATTGTGGCACACCTGGATCTGGTAGCGGATCGGTCGCTCGAGCTCGAACATCGTGTAGAACGTGGCGAGGGAGTAGACCCACGCGGGCGACGTCTCGCATATCTCGGCGATCGTCTCCATCGCCTCGGGCGACACCCACCCTTCGTCGTACTGCGCCATCCACAAGAGCGGCATGATCAGCCCCTGGGGATACTCGTACCGTCCGCGAAGCGCGGCGATCTCCTTCTCCCGCTTTTCGCTGAAGCGAAAAGTTTTCTTCCGTTCCGTGGCGGCCATCAGCGGTCGAGCTCCCCTGCGATGATGTTGAGGCTTCCGAGAACGGCGATGGCATCCTGGATCATCCCGCCGCGGATCAATTCTCCGAAGGCGGAGAAGAGCATGAAACAGGGCGGGCGGACCTTGATCCGGTACGGCTTCGCCGTGCCGTCGCTCACGATGTGGAAGCCGAGTTCGCCGTTCGCCGCCTCGGTGCCGACGTACGACTCCCCCTCGGGAGGGACGATGCCGTGCATCACCAGCTTGAAATGGTTCATCAGCCCTTCGATATTCCCGTAGACGTCCTCCTTCGGAGGAAACGACACGCGCTTGTCATCGACGTTCACCGGTCCGTCGGGCATCCGGTTGAGCGCCTGTTCCACGATGCGGAGCGACTGGTTCATCTCCTCGAAACGGACCATGAGGCGATCGTGGGTGTCGCCGTTTTGTCCCACGACCACGTCCCAGTCGTACTCGTCGTAACCGTAATAGGGCTCGTCTTTCCGCAGGTCGTTCGCCACGCCGCTCGCCCTCAGGCACGGGCCGGTGAATCCGTACGACACCGCCCGCTCCGCGGAGATCACCCCGACGCCGACGACGCGATCGAGGAAGATCCGGTTCCTTCCCACGAGGCCGTACACGTCGGCGAGCGCGGCGGGAATCGACCGGAGCAGACCGCGCACGCCCGATTCGAAGTCGTCGTGCAGATCGTGGGCGAGCCCCCCGATACGGATGTAGTTGTGGGTGAGCCGCGCCCCGCAAAGCGCCTCGATCACCTCGTAGATCTTCTCGCGCTCATTGAAGAGGAACCAGAAGTTCGTGAGTGCGCCCAGGTCGACGAGACACGCGCCGAGACAGACCATGTGATCCATGATCCTCGCCAGCTCGCTCAGGATCACACGGATCGCTTGATTCCTCGGGGTGATCTCGATGCCGAGCATATGTTCGACCGTCCGGCAGTACGCCACGTTGTTCAGCACGCTGCTGCAGTAGTTCAGCCGGTCGGTGTAGGGGATCACGTGGGTGTACGTTCCCTGTTCCACCGATTTTTCGAAGCCCCTGTGAAGATACCCGATCTCCGACACCGAGCGGCGGATCGTCTCGCCGTCGAGATCGACGAGAATCCTCAAACAGCCGTGGGTCGCCGGATGGGACGGACCGAGATTGATGAGGAGGCACTCGTTCGGCTCTTCGCCGGCCGACGCGGCGCGTTCCTTTTCCATTTCATCCATCAGGTCGTCCGGTTCGGAGAGCCACTGCTGCTTCTTGATGTCGTAATCCCGCCGGAGAGGATGGCCGACGAAATCCTTGTGATTGAGAATCCGTTTCAGATTGGGATGGCCGATGAAGCGCACGCCGAATTGGTCGAACACCTCCCGCTCGCACCAGTTCGCCCCCGCCCAGACGTGGCTCACCGAATCGACGGCGGGGTCATCCGCGCCGAGAGTGACGCGCACGTGAATCCGCTCGGACGACTCCGCCGGCCGGGCGCTGTAGACCACGTCGAAGCGATCGGCGTTCGACCTGCCCCGGTCGAGCCCGTCGACGCCGCCGATGTCGAGGAAAAGGTCGAAGCCAAACTCGCTTTTCAGCCTCTCCATCACGATGCGCACGTTTTCCGGCGATGCGCGGAACCACGCCTCTCCGAAACGGTTCTCCTCCGGTTCGAGCAGATCGCCCATACCGGCGCGGACGGCGTCGATCGCCGCGGAAACGGCGGTGGTCACTTCATCCCCTCCATCCCCTTGGGCGGCACGCCCGCCTCGATCTTCTTCTGCAGTTCGCGCACCGCGTAGAGCACCGCCTCCGGGCGGGGAGGACAGCCGGGAATATAGATGTCCACGGGGACGATCTGGTCGATCCCCTGGACGGTGCAGTAGTTGTCGTAGAACGCGCCGGCGCTCGCGCACGCGCCCATGGCGATCACCCATTTCGGTTCCGCCATCTGGGCGTAGATCCGCTTCAGGATCACCGCCTGCTTATGGGTGACCGTTCCCGAAACGATGAGCAGGTCGGATTGGCGCGGTGAAAAACGAACCACCTCGGCGCCGAAACGGGAGATGTCGGTCTGCGAAGCGACGACCCCCATGAACTCGATGGCGCAGCACGCCGTGCCGAACGGGAGGGGCCATAGAGAGTTCTTTCTACCCCACGCGAGCACGGCGTCGAGCTTCGTAGTGACGGCGCTTCCGGCGACGGCGTCTTCTAATCCCATTCGAGGGCGCCCCTTTTCCAGACGTAGACGAGACCGAGAAAGAGAACGGTCAGAAAGACGGCCATTTCCACGAGGCCTAATATCCCGAGTCGGCGGTAGACCACCGCCCACGGATAGAGAAAGACGGCTTCCACGTCGAAGAGGAGGAAGAGAACCGCCACGAGATAGTACTTGACCGGGAAATGGTCGCGCGGAGGGGTGAGCTGCGGAACGCCGCACTCATACGGGTCACCCTTGGCCGCCTCGTCCCGCTTCGGGCCGAGCATCGACGACATGGCGAGCAGGACGACCGGTAGGATGAAGGCGACGGCCACCACCGCGAGAAGAGGTATGTACGGATTCATGGGACAGTCTTTACGATCCCCGCTGACGGCGAAGAAATACCGGTAATGACGAACGGACTTCGGAGCAGAATATAGGCGTCCGGCAACGACCGGTCAACCGCAAAAAAAGGGGGGCCGGTTTGAAAACCGGCCCCCCCGCGGATCGACATCGTTCCACTCAGCGCCAGCGGTGCTGCCGCCTCCCTCCGAGATTCTCGATGCCCGCGATCTTCTTGCAGCACATGTCGGCGTAGTCCTCTACGTCGTAGCGCATGCCGCACACCACGCAGCCGTAATGGCCGTCCATCTTCGAGTGCTCCTCCACCCGGTTCGGGTTGAAGAGCGCCTCGACATTCTGCTTCTTCTCGTTCACTTCCCTTCACCTCATATTCTCAGGGGAAAGACATTTTGGGGATTCATCGTCCGGTGTGCCGTCCGGATCGTTCCGGGACAGGCCGCACACACTCGATTTTCATTATAACACACGGATTCCCCTTTTTCAAATCCGCATGCCGCTTCGATCCTCTTCTTCTCCGATCAGCGTATTCGTCGTCGAGCCGGTCACACGGACACGGACGAAATCGCCCGGATCGACGCGCCCGGCGGGAAAGACGACCCCCGTTCCCTCGGCGGTGCGGCCGAACGCCTCGAGACGCGATTTCCGGCTCGGCGCCTCGACGAGCACCTCGACCGTTTCGCCCACGCGACAAGCGTGAATCTCGTTCGAAATCCGCCGTTGCACCTCGACCATTCTCGATACGCGCCGGACCTTCACGTCGCCGGGAACGTCGTCCGGAAAACGGCGCGATGCGATCGTGTTCTTCCTCTCCGAATAGGCGAAGGTGAACGCTGAGACGAACCGCGCCTCTTCCATCGCGTCGAGGGTGGCGAGAAAATCTTCTTCCGTTTCACCGGGGAATCCGGCGATCAGGTCGCTGCTGATCGCCACGCCGCCTACCGCGGAGCGGATCTTCCCGGCGAGGTCGAGGAACTCCCTCACCGTGTACCCCCTCCCCATCCTCTCGAGCACCGCGTCGGAGCCGGCCTGGAGCGGAAGGTGCACCTGGGGACACGCCTCCTTTTCGCCGGCGAGAACATCGAGGAGGGCACCGGGAAAATCCTTCGGATGGGGCGAGGTGAATCGGACGCGCTCGATCCCGTCGACACGACAGACCGCCCGCATGAGCGAGGCGAAGTCGTCCTCTCCCGACCGGTACGAGTTGACGTTCTGCCCCAGGAGGGTGACCTGCCGGAAGCCGGCGGCCGCCAGTTCTTCCGCCTCGCGCACGATGTCGTCCGCCGGGCGGCTTCGCTCGCGGCCTCTCGTATACGGCACGACGCAGAAGGTGCAGAAGTTGTCGCACCCTCTCATGATGGTGATCCACCCGTTCACCCCCGACTTGCGAAGCGCGGGAATATCGGTGTACGTCTCGCTCTTCGAGAGCGTCGTCTCCACGCGCCGCGCCGGTACGCCGCCGGGGGCGAGCAGTTCGGGGAGCGCACGGTAGCTGTCGGGACCGACGAGGAAATCGATGGTGTCCGAATCGCGGAGAAGGTCATCCTTCAGGCTCTGGGCGAGGCAGCCGAGAATCCCGATACGCAATTCGGGCCTCCGTCGCTTCAGGTAGCCGATCTGGATGACGCGGTTCTTCACCCTCTGCTCGGCATTCTCCCGGACGGCGCACGTGTTGAGGAGCACCCCCTCGGCCTCGGCCGGCGAGTCGACGATTTCAAAACCTTTCTCGGTCAGAAGCCCCGCCACCAGCTCGGTGTCGGAGAAGTTCATCTGGCAACCATATGTTTCGATGCAGATCTTCATCGTCCTCACCACGTTTCCCCCACTTCGCCGACCGCCTCGTCCACCGTCGCGCCGGTGACCGTCACATTCGCCATCCGGTTCGCCAGGTCCGCTTCGTGCCTCACGGCGATTCGCGCATAGTTCGGTGCATGCCCCACCCACCGGCCGTCGACATCCTCCGTTTCGAAGAGCACCGGGAGAACACGGCCGATCTGCGCTTTGTGGAACGCCTCTTTCTTCCGCGCCCCCAGCGCACGCACCGCGTCGCTTCTCGCGCGCACGGTTTCCGGGTGCACCTTGCCGGCGAGGCGGGCGGAACGACTGCGCGGATGCTCCGAATAGCTGAACACATGAAAATGATAGAACGGAAGCGCTTCGAGGAGATCGTAGGTGTTCCCAAACGCCCGGTCGGTCTCGCCGGGAAAGCCGACGAGCACGTCGGTGCCGACGCCGGCGTTCTTCACCTTCCCGCAGAAGCGCCGGAAGAGCGCCTCGTACTCCGCCGCGGTGTACGGCCTCTTCATGGCATGGAGAACGTCATCGTCGCCGCTTTGCAGGCAAAGATGAAGGTACGGGCACAGAACATCGCTTTTCGCCATCACATCGATCACCTCTTCGCCGATGGTCATCGGCTCGACCGAACTGACGCGAAGCCGCTCGAGTCCGGAAAGGCCGGCGAGCCGTTCGAGCAGCCCCGCGAAATCGACGCCCGAGTCGCGGTACGTGCCGATATTGACTCCCGTCACCACGATCTCGCGGTGCCCCCGCGCCACGAGGCTTTCCGCCTCGCGGAGAGAGTCGGCCAGCTCGCGGCTCCTGGCGCGGCCGCGGGTAAGGGGGATGACGCAGAACGAGCAGAACTGGTCGCAGCCGTCCTGGATCTTCAGGTTCGCCCTCGTTTCCCGAAAAAGGCCGGTCGAAGAGAGGGTGAATCGATCGCGCCCCATCGCCCGGCGGACGATCTTCGCGCCCTCTTTCGCCCCGAGCTTCTTCACGAGGGAAGGGACGTTCTGCTTGTCCGCCGTGCCCACCACCAGGTCGACACCGTCGATCCCGGCGAGCACCCCCGCGTCGAGTTCGGCGTAGCAGCCGGTGACCACCACTCGGGCATGGGGCGAGCGTTTCAGAAGATAGCGCACCAGACGGCGGCACTTCGCCTCCGCCCCGCGGGTCACCGAGCACGAATTGATGACGAAAAGATCGGCCGGCTCCGACTCGGGCACCAGTTCGAATCCGTCGCTCCGGAAGGCATCGGACAGCAGAGCGCTCTCCGCTTGGTTCAACCGGCAGCCGAGCGTATGTACCGATGCGCGGGGCACCTTTCGCCTCCCTTTCCGCGTTGAAGGGGCTGAATACGTCGCGGGAAGCGGCTCCCACGCAGCTTTTTATGATAAGAAAGATTCCACATGGCGTGCAAGAAAAATCGTATCCCTCCCCGCCGATGCCGCGTTCCATGCTAGAATCAAGAGGTGATCGTCTGAAGAGAAAGGAACCGCTCCACCATGGGCCGACACCGCTTTCTCCCACCCTCCCTTCTGTTGCGGATCCTCCTCCTCGCCCCGACGGCCGCCTTCGCCGGTACGTCGGTCCACACCTCCTACCTCTGGCACATGCACCAGCCGATCTACTGGCCCGATCGGAGCGTCTCGACGCCATCGCGCTACGAAACGGCCTACGAGACGATTCTGCTCGGCCACAGTCAGAGCGACGTGAGCAGTATCTTCGACAAGGATGACCGTGTGGGCGACTACCAGCACTACCCCAAAGACGCCATCTCGTCGATCCTCGACCTGCCCAACGCGGGCGCCCAGGTCTCCTTCGCCGGCGCGCTCATGGAAAACCTCTTCAGCCTCGGAAACAACGGTTGGAACGGCTCCCGCTACTCGCCGACATGGTATGCCGACTACCGCACGGCGCGAAGCTGGACTACGTCCGCCGGGAAACCACGGCTCGAACCGGTGATCGCCGGGTTCCATCACGGCATCGCCCCTCTCATGGACGACAACGCCTTCCGCATGGAACTCGCCACGGCGAAGGCGATCTACGACGACGCCTGGGGGGACACCCTCTTTTCGAAGGGCTTCTTTCCGGCGGAGATGTGCTTCAGCGAAAGATTGATTCCGGCGCTCGTCGACGCTGGAATCGAATGGTCGGTGGTGGGCGACCTTCACCTCGCCCGGGCCTGCGCCGACTATCCGTCGAGCGCGTCCGCCGACAACTGCGATCCTCCGAACCGCGCCGACCAGATGAACCCGGCGCAGGGGACGTACACGAATCACTCGATCTCCCGGGGGGTGACTCTCCGGATCCCGTATCCCTTCGGCTTCACCCCCCACAGGGCGGAGCACATCGACCCGGCGACCGGCGCCGTTTCATCGCTCGTGGTGATACCCGCGGCGAACGCCATGGGATGGGAAGAAGGGTACGGCCTCTTCGGCACCGGGGGGATCGACGCGATCGCCCCGGCAAACGATCCCGCGCGCCCGATGCTAGTCCTTCTCGCCCACGACGGCGACAACGCGTGGAGCGGCGGCTACAGCTACTATTACGAAAACGTGACGCAGTTCGCCCACGCGGCGGCGTCGAAAGGGTACTCCCCCACCACGGTGGCGACTTATCTCGCCTCCCACCCGGTGCCGGCCGCCGACGTGGTCCACGTCGAGGACGGAGGGTGGGTGAACGCCGACGGCGATTTCGGCTCGCCCCAGTTCATCAACTGGAACTGGCCTCTCGTCGATCCGGCGGGCGATTTCGACATCCCGGGCGGCTGGGCGGAGGACGAGCGGAACTGGGCGGTGCTGACCGCGGCCGAGAACCGCGTCGAAACGGCGGCGGAGATCGCCGGCGCGATCGATCCGGCGAAAGTGGCCGATCCGACCGCCGGCGCGAACGGCGCCGAGCGCGCGTGGCATTTCCTCCTCGCCGGGTACGAGAGCGGCTACATGTACTACGGCGCGTCGCTCGACATGGAGATCAAGGCGACGCTGGCGTGCAATGAGGCGGTGAGCGAGGCCGATTTGATCCTCGCCGGCGGGAATGACAACACCGCACCGACGGTATGGCTCCCGCAGAGGCTCCCGTGGAACCCGGGCGGCTACGGCGCCGGGGCGCTCTGGGGCTACCCGGGCGGCGACGGCGTACTGCAGGATTCGACGTTTCATGTCTGGACATTCTGTTACGATGTTTCGGGCCTCGCGAGGGTCGAGCTGATGATCCGCGCCGACCTCGACGGCGTGAACGACCCGGCAACGCACGAGAATGAGACGTACGCCGGCGGCGCCGGCGTGGGACCGTGGAGGGCGGCGACGATGACGAGGCGGGTCTTTCCGAAGGACGAGCCGTGGCCGATGGCACAGATCGACTTCACCGAGCTTCCATCGTACATGGCGGACGAGTATTACGCCTTCGTCGCGGGGTATTCGAATGTGCTCCTCGACTACTATGTCGAGGCGGAGGATTCCACGGGTCTCGTGAAGCGATCGCCGATCCAACACGTGTGGGTCGGCGCGGGGAGCGGCGGCGGCACGGTCGATTCGGTGGCATGGTGGTCGCCCGATCCGCCTGTCGCGAACGGCACGGTCAGTATCTATTACGACTCCACCGGCCGGGTCCTTTCGGGGGCGTCGCCCGCGTGGATCCACTGCGGCACGAACAACTGGCAGGGGGTGAGCGACGGGGCGATGACGTGGGACGGCGCGGCGAGTGCGTGGCGATACGATTTCACGCTGCCCCCTTCCGCCACGAGCCTCGAGTTCGTCTTCCACGACAACGCCGGCACGTGGGACAACAACGGCGGCGCCGATTGGACCGTCCCGGTCAACGGCGCCACGCCGCCGGCATTCGTGCTCGACGGCACGCTCGATACGTCGGCCGTGTTGTGGGGAAGTTCGGGGTCGCTCAACCTGTGGGGCGGTTTCGACGGAACGACACTCTACCTCGCCACCGAGGGCGCCGCTCCCGGCGGGTCGGACCGCTTCCTTTTCGTCTCGTCCGACACCGTGCCGGCGCTCGCCGCACCCTGGTCGAAGGCGGGCAGCTGCGCGCCGTGGGACTTCTTCCTCGCCGCGGAAGAGAGCAACGGATGGAGCGGCTGGTTCGACGCCGCCGGTACGGTTACCGCCGCGGCCGGTCTCGACTTCGCCCACGGCATCGTGCTCGAAGGGACGATCGATCTCGACGCCCTTTACTCCCCCCTCCCCGACACGCTCTACATCGCCGCCGCCGGCTACGCCACTGCCGACGGGGGCGCTCTTGTCGCCCAGGCGCCGGCGGGAAACGGCAACGGCGATCTGACCGGAAACGAGTATTACGCTTTCGCGCGTATCGCTACATCGATGCCCGGCGCGCACGATACTCCCGCCACACCGTCGCCGCCGGGAACGAATCTCCGGATGACCCTTTCGCCGACACCGTTCAACCCTGAAGTTACGATCCTCGTCGAAGGTATGCGGCGGAGAGCGGCGGGGCATGATGTGACCGTGGAGATCTATAGTACCGGCGGGCGCAGGATCCGGACGCTTCGGGCGAGAGATGAGACCGGGGGCGCGCTTTCTCTTCGCTGGGACGGAGCCGACGAAAGGGGCACCGCCGCGCCGAGCGGCGTTTATCTCTTCCGCCTCACGTGGGACGGTACGACGGTCACCGAGAAGGGCGTTCTCATCCAGTAAACACGCGCTTGCTCCGCGCTCTCCTCATTCGTCGAGCCTTCCTCAGCTCCAGGCCACTTCCTCGAAACGCTCATCCGACTGCAGCCGGTCGAAAACCGTCCGGTCATACCCCTGCGTTCGCGTGCGGAGGTGCAGCGACACCTGGCATTTCCCCGTATTCGGCTGGCGGATCACACTGCGACTCTGGATATGCACACGGTCACGAACGAGCCGCTCCACTACCTCATCGAGCAAGAGGAGATCTCCATGCCACTTCAGGTGAAGCGTGGAGTACTGGTCGGATCGGATGGGGAGACGATGAAGCGCGTAGAGCGAAACGAGAACAAGCAGTGTCAGAACCACGGCAATCAAGTATTCACCGAGCCCGACGGTCACCCCCACGGCGGAAACGACCCAGATCGACGCCGCCGTCGTCAATCCCCGCACGAAATCCCGGCTCTTGACGATGGTGCCCGCTCCGAGGAAACCGATGCCGGTGATCACACCGGCGGCCGCCCGGGCGGGGTCGACACGAATCGCCGATTCCGCGCCCACATTCATTTCGAGCATGAGCTTCTGGAAGGCGACGATAATCGCCGCGGATCCGAGACAGACGAGAATGTTGGTGCGCAGCCCCGCCGACCGCCCTCTCGCCTGTCGCTCCATGCCGACGAGACCGCCGAGCACCATCGCCACGAGCAGGCGCAAAACGAAGACTCCGTTCATTCCCATCATATCGAATAGACTCATTACCGAATCCTCACGTTATCCGGGGCGGCTTACGATAAAAACCCTTACTCCTCCGGCAACCTTATCACGTCCCTTCGCAATCGCAGGCGGAATTCTACGTTTCCCGCCGGCATCGTGAACACCGATCGCGCGCACGCCCCGGGTGAACGCGCCGCATAACCGGGCTCGCTCACGAAAGTTACAGATTCGCCGTAGAAAACACCCGCGAGCCCTTGACCCTACACTTGGGTGCAGGGTGTATCTATGGAGCAAGGAGGTGACCGTGGAGAACGACAAGATGCAAATCGGCGAGGCCGCCAAGATGGCGGGGGTCCATATTCGAACTCTCCACTATTATGAACGCCGCGGTCTGCTCGCTCCGGCGCGAACCTCGTCCAACTACCGGGTCTACACGGAAGATGCCGTGAGGCGGGTGCGCTTCATCAAGCGTGCCCAGGAACTCGGTTTCACCCTCGACGAAATCGGTGAGCTTCTCGAACTTCGGATCGACGCCCGCGCCAGGTGCTGCGACGTTCGCGTGCGAACAGAAGCGAAGGTCGCCGATATCCGGGGGAAGATTCGAACCCTTCACTCGATGCGGCGATCCCTCGAACATCTCATCGCCGGTTGTTCCGGTAACGGTCCGGTGAGCGACTGTCCGATCCTCGAGAGTCTCGACCGGGACGGGATACGCCGATGAAACAAAACGCGGGACTGCGCGGTCTTCTTTCTCTCTTCCCCGGGGTCGGTGCTTCCCTCCTCCCGGTGGGCATTTGTCCCGCGTGCTGGCCCGCGTATGCGGGGCTCCTGAGTGCCCTCGGTCTCGGGTTTCTCCTGGAGAGTCGTTTTCTCTTTCCCCTCACCGCCGCGCTTTTCGGCCTCGCCCTTCTGAGTCTCGGTTACCGAGCACGGACGAGACGCGGCTACCGGCCGCTTGCCCTCGGCGGTGTGGGAGTCGCCCTCGTCCTCGGCGGGAAATTCCTCTTTCCGATGAACGTCGCGCTCTATGCGGGGCTCGTCATTCTCGTCGCCGCATCTGTCTGGAACTCCTGGCCGCGAAAGGCCTCAGCATCCGGTTCGTGCCCCTCATGCGTCCCCGGGGCCGGAACCTTATCGACACGGGACGCGAGAAAAGGAGAATCGTCATGACAGAAAAACGTAAAGTGGAAGTGTTCACCGCCGCCTGCCCGGTGTGCGACGAGTTGGTTTCTCTCGTGAAGCGACTCGCCTGTGCGTCGTGCGATGTCGCTATTCTCGACATGCACGACGCTTCCGTCGCTGCGCGCGCCGGGAAACTCGGCGTCCGCTCCGTGCCGGCCGTCGCCATCGACGGCAAGCTCGCCGACTGCTGCGCCGAGCGGGGAATCGACGAAGCGGTCCTGCGTGCCGCGGGCCTCGGACGGGAGGCGTAGATGCCGAGGTCATTCGCGCGATCGCGCGCCCCCGCAGGAGGGGAATGATCGGACATCCGATCCCCCGGCCGTTGCTGAACCTTCTTTGGGGGGTGCTCTTTTTCCCCATTGCCGCTCCGGCACGGTTCACGCGTTGGGGGAGGTGAGGCTTCTCGCCGGCCGGCCCGTCCTCGTCGCTCCCGATGGAACGCAACTGTTTAATGTCGAAATCACCAATGTCCTTTCCCGGCTCAGCCCGGGCGGCGGGATCCTGTACCACGTCTCGGGGACGATCGCCATACCCGGAAAAAGGGATACGGAGATCCCCGCTGAACTCCTTCTCTCGCTCACGACGGCCGAGCCGGGGAACGACAAAGAGGAGGAATAGCGATGTCGACCGTCCCTTTCCGGAAACTCGCTTTCGCTCTTCTCCTTTGCGCGTGTTTTTTCCCCGCTCCCAAGACACGGGCGCAGGGTCCACCGATCCACACCGATACGCCGATCATGCTCGGTCTCGAAGGGCGCGGTGTGCGGACGTTCTTCGAAGTCGTCCGGAAGAGCAGGCTCCTGGAGGATGGGAACGAGGTCGACGATCCTTCCGGCCGGTCGGTCACGGCGCAGATCTCGCCTCTCGCGGTGCCGTATAATTTCACGTCCACCTTCCAGGTCGGCGCCGTCATTCCGTTCGTCACGAAAACACTCGATTCGGACACCATGAGCAAGACCCGCTCCGGCGTGGGCGACGTCTCGCTCTTCATCAAGAAGCTCCTCGCTCAGATCGACCGGAAGGGGGAAACGTTCCGTGTCGCCGTGAAAAGAACGGCGAAACTGCCCACCGGCGATGACGAGACACCGGTTCCTCTCGGCACCGGTGCGATCGACTACGGCGATCGCGTCGGCTACAACGCCTCTGTCGGTTTCCGCCTCCTACCGGTGATCTACGAACGCTACCCGTCGCCGCAGCTGAACCTCTATGTCGAGCGGAACGGAAGCATGGACGGTCGCACCGAGATTTCCGGCGTACGCAACGCCGATTCGGGCGGCTCGACGCTTTTCTTCTCGCCGGGAATCCAGTTCATCGGCGGAAGGAAGTGGCTGATCGAGGCGTCATTGCAGTTCCCCGTTCGTGACGAGCCGAACGGCACACAGCTCGGCACCGACTGGGCGGCGAGTTCCGGTGCGCGGATCCTTCTCTTCTGAAGCAAGAGGAACAAAGCGGTGTGCTGCTCGGGCTGAGAACCGACTTCTCACGCGCTTCCTTGCGCATGCGCCGATTTCGAATCGAATCAACTCGTTCTTGCTCAAGTTCGACCCTTTTCATGTCGATTGGATGAAATGAGAAGAAAAGAGGGCCGAACGAACACGGCGGGCCACGGGAAGAAGGCCGGCGACTCCCCGGTAACCGACCGCGGCGGCGGTCAAGGAGAATGACAAGAATGATCCGGAAGCTTCACATAACCGCAATCGCACTCCTCTTCCTGCCGGCCGCGCCGACCGTCCGCGCCGACGTGCCGCGGACGATCCCCTTCGAGGGGGTGCTCACCGACACGTCGGGTCTTCCCCTCGAGGGGAGTTACGCCTTCACCTTTTCCCTATACGCCGATACCACGGCGTCGCCCGAATGGAGCGACACCCGGACGCTCGATGTGAAGGGGGGCTTCTACGAAACCGTCTTCGATGTCGACTCCCTCTCTTTCACCGATCCGCTCTTTCTGGGAATTGCCGTGGACGGTTCGCGGCTCGGCCCGATGATGGCGCTCGGAAGCGTGCCGTACGCTCTCTCCATCGCCGACGGCGCGGTGAGCGGCAAGAAGATCGCACCCGCCACGGTGGTGCGGAGCATCAATTCGAGGACCGATTCACTCGTGATCGCCGGCGGCGGAAATGTCGAGGTGACGACATCGGGGGATACGATACGGATCTCATCGTCCGCCGTTCCCGCCGAAGCGGACAGCGACTGGACGGTGAAAGGGGATACGGTCTACACCGTCGATCGGCGGGTCGGGATCGGAACCGCGTCCCCGACGGAGAGACTCGTCGTCGGCGGTGACAGCGAGGGAGAATGGGTGAGACTGGAAAACCGGAGCGGCGGGGGAAAGGTGGGAATCGCCTTCGGCAACGAGGAGGAGACGAAATTCTCGCTCGGCGTCGACCTCGACAGCGGCACCGTGATGTTCAGCCGCGGCGCAGATTTCTTCCTGCCGACGATCACCATCGACCCGTGGGAGAAGATCGGTATCGGGACCCGCCACCCTAACGCCACACTCGACGTGAACGGCAGCATCAACTGCGTAAGCTCGGTGTGGATCGATGAGCTGATCGAAGGAAAGGGGACGCGCATCGGTTTCGGCGCCATTCGGGACGTTTTTCCGGGGGACCTGCACTGGAATCCGGACTCCACACGGTTCGAACTGAACTACGGGATGCTGATCGACGGTCCGATCCGGGTGGGCAACGATTCCTACCAGGGGGCGAACAGCGATTACAACTACCTCTCGGAAGGAGCCTTTCCCGAGCCCGTTTCCGGCATGATGGACAACCAGGGTGATCTTTATGTCGAAAATGATCTCGAGACGGGCGGCGCCCTCGCCGTGGGCGGTCTATTCACGGTGACGTCTATCGACACCCCATCCGCGACGGACTATAACTACATCGCCTTGACTAAGGCACCCGCGCCGGTGAGTCAGACGATCGATGACGGCAACGATCTGTACGTGTGGGACGACATCGAGGCGGGGGGAACGATCTCCGCATGGAACTTCGTCGATCTCCAGCCGGGACCGGCGAAAAGCGCACCGGGCGATACGCTCCCTCTCGCCACGGCCCGCTCGGTGCTCTCGACCGTCAGGGCGGTTTCCTACCCCGAAACGGGGGGCGCGGGGCGAAGAGAGAAGCGAAACGACGGCGACGGAATTCATCTGAACGCGGGGTTTCTCCCCGAAAGCGTCCCCGCCGAGATCGCGGGGCCGGGAGGAGTCGGCGTGAGCATCGTAGACCTGATCGCCGTGCTGACCCGTGTCGTCCAGGATCAAGATTCGGTGATCGCTGCGCAGAATGATCGGATCGACAGGCTGGAAGAACAGCTGAGCGCCCGGGACGGCGTACGATGAGGTCCGGCGAGGCCGTGGCCTCTTCATCGCGCGGGTCATTCGTCCGGCACCGTACCGACACGCCCGCCCCTTTCAGCTTCCGGCCAGCGTCTCTTGTATGGCGCCGCACAGCTCGGTGATACCGTACGGCTTTTGAACGTACCGCGCGATCCCGTCGACCATCTCCTCACCGATGTGACCGTCGAGGGTATAGCCGGAACTGAGGATCACCTTCACACCGGGTTCGATCTTCCGCAGGACTTCGTAGACGGCCTTTCCGTCCTTTCCCGGCATGATCATATCGAGCAGTACGAGATCGATCCTCGCCCGCTCTTTTCGAAAGCGTTCGATCGCTTCTTCTCCCCCGTGGGCCTCGATGATGCTATAGCCCGCCCTCCTCAGAATCCGGCCCACCACGTCGAGAACCTGTTCTTCGTCGTCCACCACGAGAATCGTGCCGCTCCCCTTCACGATTTCCTTCTTCGGAGATCCTACCGCCTCTCCAAAATACGCTCCGGACGCGGGCAGCACGATCCGGATCGTCGTGCCACCGCCCGGCGGGCTCATCGCGTCGATCGAGCCTCCGTAGTTTCGGATCGTCCCGAGCACGACGGAGAGCCCCAGGCCCGTCCCACGGTCGGGCGCTTTCGTTGTAAAGAAAGGATCGAAGATTCTGTCGATATCCTCTTCCGGAATGCCCGTACCGGTATCGGTGGTCAGAATCTGGATATATTCTCCCGGCTCGACGCCGGAAAAATCGCGGCGATTCTTCTCGTCCACGGTGACCCGCCTCGTTTCGATCCGCAGTGTTCCCCCTCCGGGCATCGCATCGGAGGCGTTGGTGCAGATGTTCAAGAGTGCGAGCTGAATCTGGTTTCCGTCGACAACGACATCGGGCAGTTGTTCCTCCAGGTCGAGATCGATCTGGATGCTCTTCATCAGCGTCCTGGAGAGCATCTCGTGAAGGTCGCGGATGATCGCGTTGATCGAAGCGGGCCTGCTTTTCAGCTCCTCCTTTCGGGCGAAGGTGAGCATCTTCATGGTCAGCTCCTTCGAGCGGAGGGCCGCCTCCTCGATCTGGAGAAACGCATCATACCCGGGATCTCCCGGTTTCAGATCGAGCTTTCCCAGCTGCGCGTTGAAGAGGATCACGGCGAGGAGATTGTTGAAGTCGTGCGCCACCCCGCCCGCGAGGTGGCCGAGGGCGTCGAGTTTGCTCGACTGCAGGAGCTGCTGGTGAAGTCTCTCCCTGTCGACTTCCGCCGCCTTCCGGTCGGTGATATCGATGATCGTGCTTTGCAGCCCTGTCACTTCGCCGTCGAGACCGGTAAGGGGTCTCGAATTGTTGAGCACCGTAATGACGGTTCCGTCTTTTCGCCTGAGACGATGTTCGAAGTTAGTGATCCGCTCGCCGTGGAGGAGTCGATCGTGGGCCGGCTCGACCGCCGCCGGATCGGCATCGACATCCGGAATACGCAGGCCGAGCAGTTCTTCCCGCGTGTATCCGAGAAGGTCGAGCCCCGCCTGGTTCGAATCGATGAAATGCATCTCCCTGTCGAACACGTAGATTGCCGCGATCGACTCGTCGAAGATTCCCCTGTACTTCTGTTCACTCTCGCGCAGTTCGCGAATCATGCGGGCACGGTCGGACAGATCACGAGTCGCCGCCTCTTCCTCGCCGGCACCACGCTCCCCCACACAAGCCGGCTCCGTCTTCAGCCCCCCGTCGAGCTTGCCCGATTCCCCGCCGGACCGCTTCTCGATCATCGGACGACCTCCGGGTTCACCCGTTTCCGGCCTCAATCGCTTCTCGTCAAGGCGACGATGCTTCTTCCCCTGCTCCCATCGTATCCTTGCGGATGACCCGATTACAAGCTCCGCGCGCAGCCGGTGAACCAAGGACGTTTCGTCGGGCGAGGCGCCCCTTCCTTTCCGTGAAGAAGATGTCCCCCGGGGACACCCGGAATTATGGGATATAGGAATTCTTGCGCCCCCCCCTGTTCCGATTCGATAAAAAATCCTATACCCGCAACGGTATGGTACGGAATCCGTTAGGAACCTCGTCCTTTGCGACAGAATCGGGTCGCTCTTCCTCCCCTCCCGGAACCGATGTTACCTCAGGGCCTTACCGTTTTCCGCTATCGTAAAAAACTTTTCTTTCGAAAATGCCCTCGTTCCCCGACTTTCCTCCGCCCCTCGAGACCGATTCTCCCAAGATCGCTTAACTTACCGCTGAATCGGTCGAATTCGCGCGATTGGTATGAGTATTGCGGTCAATGTATTTTTCCATCGCCACTTCCCGATCACTGAACAAGTGTCGATGACGGAGTTCGCGAAGATCTGCGCCCTGCTCGGTGATCCCACGCTGCCTGTCTACAGGCCGCGCCTCAATCCGTATATCGGAATACGCTCCGATGACGCTCGTTCACTGATTTGTTGCGGATGCATCGTGTGGAGCGCATGATCGTGCAACAGCAGGCACCGTTCGTTTCGCCACGATGGACAGGAAACGTTTCTCGAACCGGGAGAAAACAATTATGATGCTCAAGCTCCGGTCCCGCGGCCGGTCGATCCGGATATCGGTGTTTATCGGCATGTTCTGGTGTCTGGGAGCGTCCGTTTCCCCGGCAAGGGGAGAGCCGGCCGGGCGTCCTGTCCTTTTCGATCGCGTCGAGAAGTTTCGCCTCGACAACGGAATGCGCTTCCTTCTCCTCCCCCGTCATGACGTGCCGATCGTCGCCGGCAACATCATGGTGAAGGTCGGCAACGTGGATACCCCCGAAGGTTCCACGGGGCTCGCTCACGTGTTCGAGCATATGGCGTTCAAAGGTACCGACGTGATCGGAAGTACCGACTTCACGGCGGAATCGGCGCTGCTCGACTCGCTGGTCGAAGCGGGCGAGCGACTTTCTTCCATCCGGAAGGGGCGGGATACGGCGGCTTCCGAGGATTCCTCCAAGGTGGAACTCGAAGTCGCCGCCCTGGAGGAGCGCGCCGGTCGCTTCAGCGAGCCGATGGCGTTTCCCCGCACATACGATACATATACGTTCGACTTCAACGCCTACACGAGTACCGATGTGACCGCCTACACCGCGTTGCTCGGCGCCAACAATCTCGAGGTCTGGATGCTGATGGAGAGTGAGCGACTTCAAAACCCCGTCTTCCGCGAGTTCTACTCCGAATTGGAGGTGGTCATGGAGGAGAGGCGCGCCAACACGGACGACAAGCCCGAAGCGGGCGCACGGGAGCTTCTGAAATCCCTCTTTTTCACGAAACACCCCTACCGTTTCCCGACCATCGGTTTCATGGACGATCTGCGCACGCTGACACCGAAGATGTTGCGGGAGTTTTTCGACCGGTATTACGCGCCGGGAAACATGGTGGGCGCGCTGGTCGGTGATTTCGATCCGGCGGAAGCCCGCACGTGGCTCACCTCCTACTTCGGAGACATTCCATCGAGGCCACTGCCCCCCGGGATCGACACGGTCGAGCCGATTCCCACGAGTCCGAGACGCGGTGTCTACCGGCAGGGGAAGGAGCGCCGGCTGCAGATGGCGTTTCCCGGGTTCGGCCCGACCGATCCAGACCGGCCGGTTGCCGAGCTGCTCGGCGGCGTCCTTGCCGGGGACCGCACCCGCCGACTGACTCGTCGACTCGACCTCGAGGAGGGGGTCGCCAGGGATGTACGGGTCTCTCCGAACGGTGGATTCGATCGTTACCCGGGGTATTTTCTCATCACCGTCGACGTGATGGCCGGTCATACGAACGAAGAGGCGGAAGAACTCGTCCGGGAGGAACTGCGCCGTCTCGTCGAGGAGCCGGTCACCGCGGAAAAGCTCGATGAAATCAGGTCCGCCTGGCGCAAGTCTTTCCTGTTCGGCCTTCAGAAGAACGCGGATCTCGCCGACCTTCTCGCGTTCTACGAGACGATCGACGGCGACTGGCGCCTCTCCTACAGACGTTTCGACGACTACGACCGCGTGACTCCGGCGGATGTGAGTCGCCTCGCCGGGGAACTCTTCCAGCCAAAGAACGCGACGGTCGTCTACCTGGAGCCGGAGGAAGCCTCCGGCGAAGATTCGGACAACAAGGAGGACCGGCCATGAACACCGCGATGCAAAGAGTTGCTGTTGTCGCCCTCCTCGTGGTCCTGGCCGGGACATCGGCGAGTGCAACGCTGCGAGAACCTTCCGAACTGAAACTCGAACCGCTCGCCTTCACCATGCCCGAAGGGGAGGAACTGCTTCTGAGCAACACCATCCGCGTGCTCGTCTTCGAGAACCACGACCTCCCCTTGGTCACGCTCTCCGCCCATGTCGTCATGGGGAAATACTATCTTCCCGTCGAGCGTGCCACCGCCGTGGAGGTTCTCTCCAGGGTCTGGGATGAAGGGGGCGCCGGTGCTCTCCCCCCCGAAGCGCTCGACTCTCTCGTGGGGAGACTCGGCATGTCCCTTCATGCCGGCATCGATGATCGGGAGGCTTACGTCACGGCGCACATGGCGCGCGAGGACCTGTCGCGCGGCGCCGCACTCTGGCGCGATCTTCTCCTCGACCCCCGGTGGGACGAAGAGCGCGTGGCCCGCGCGAAGGCACGGAAAACCAAGGATCTTCTGTCGATCAACGACAACCCGCGATCGCTGGCGCGTGTCTGGTTCTGGAGATTGCTGGCCGGACCGGAATCCGCCGAGGGAAGAGTCGCGACACGGCGGGAAATCGAGGCGGTGACGCGCGACGAACTGCTGGCACTCCACAGGCGGTTCGTGATCCCCCGGGCCACGGTGATCGGCCTTGCCGGAGACATTACGCCCGATGAAGCGCGCGATCTTCTCGAGAAACTCCTCTCGGGCTGGTCCGCACGGGACGGGGTAGAGCTTCCCGAGATCCTTCCCCCGGTGCGCCGGGCGCGGCCGGGAGTCTACCTACTGCCGGGCGACTTCGAACAGTGCCGGATACGGATCGGCAGGAATCTCCCCGGACTGACCGACACGGCGGACGACTACCCGGCCGTCATGATCGAGGATTTCGGTGTGGGATACATGCGTGTTTTCTACCGAACGAGGCAGGATGGCCTCTCCTACGGAACGGGATCACGGCTGATCGCCGGTCCCTTCGAAGGATCGTGCACCGCCTCGGGGAGCACACGGCCGGAAAAAGTGGTGGAACTGGTGCGTGCGGTGCGCGAAGAGATCGACGGCATGGAACAGCGGCCCCTCACGGATCTCGAAGTACGCGGGAGCCGTACGTTTCAGCTTGGATTGTTCATCCAGAAACTGGAAAGAGCGCGGGATATCCTGCGGCTGCGCCTCCGGGAGATCACCCTCGATTTGCCTCCGAACTACTATCCGGATCTCGTGGCGTCGCTGCAGAGCGTCTCGCCCGACGAGGTGGCGGCGGCCGGGAAGCGCTGGCTCGGCTTCGGCGACAATCCCGTGGTGCTCGTGGTGGGCACACCCGAAGGGGGCCCCGACGCACTCGAGCAGCTCGGTCTCGGCGAGGTCCATATTCTCGAACCGATCGCTTTCGGAGAATGAGGAGCGTCGGCAGGCATCGGTTCTTCTGAAGGAGGCGATCACCCTTTCGGCGTAAAACGACACATCCGAATCGGTCAACCGTTCGCGAGCATCCGTTCGAGGGCGACGAGGGCTGAGCGCGCCACGTCTTCGGGTACGGTGATCCGGTTGATCACCCTGTCGCCGACGAGCGCTTCGAGCGCCTCCATCAGGTTCGGCGGATCGATCTGGTACATGGTGGCGCAGTTGCACGCATAAGGCGATAGAGGGATGATCATCCTGTCGGGAAGCTCGGCGGCGAGTCGCTGCACCATGTGATGCTCCGTGCCGACCGCCCACTTCGAGCCCGGTTTCGAAGCGCGGATCGCGGCGATGATCCTCTCGGTGGAACCCGATTCATCCGCCTGCGCGATCACCTCGGCGGTGCATTCGGGGTGGGCGATGATCCGGATGCCGGGAAACTTTTCGCGCATCAGCTCACAGTGTTCCGGCTGGAAGGTCATGTGAACGCTGCAGAATCCTTTCCAGAGGATCACCCTCGCCGCATCGAGCACCTCGCCCGTATTCCCCCCGTCGAATCTCGATGGATCCCACACCGTCATGTCGGAATCACCGATCCCCATCGCGTGGGCGGTGTTTCGTCCGAGGTGCTCGTCGGGTAGGAAGAGGATCCTCTTCCCCCTTTCGAATGCCCAACGAAACACGCCGGCGGCGTTCGACGAGGTGCAGACGATCCCGCCGTGGTCGCCGCAGAACGCCTTGATCGCCGCCGTGGAGTTCATGTATGTCACGGGAATCGTCGTGCCGCCGGTGCGCTGTTCGATCTCGTCCCAGCAGTCGAGCACTTGGTCGAGGTCGGCCATGTCCGCCATCGAACATCCCGCCTTCAGATCGGGCAAAAGGACCGCCTGGTCGGCCGAGGTGAGAATGTCGGCGCTTTCGGCCATGAAGTGGACACCGCAAAAGACGATGAAGCGCGCATCGCTCTGCTTCGCCGCGCTGCGTGCGAGCTTGAACGAATCGCCGGTGAAATCGGCGAAGCGGATGATTTCGTCGCGCTGGTAATGGTGACCGAGGATGACGAGCCTCTTTCCGAGGCTCTTCTTCGCCGCCTCGATTCGATCGAGCACTTCCGCGGGCGGAATCCTCGGGCCGGCCCCGTCGCGCACGCGGGGATGCCCCGGGTAAAGGGCGCTGTCGCTTCTCGTCTCCACCGCCTATCCTCCCGCGGCGCCGTCGCGCGCCGTGCCGTGGTAGAAGGGCGAGAATCGCCTGAGCCGCCGCACCGCCTCGATCACCCGCTCCGCCGCGAAATCGACTTCCTCTTCGGTGGTGAACCTTCCGAGGCCGAAGCGGAGACTGCTCCGGGCGAGTTCCTTCCCGACGCCGAGCGCCTCGAGAACATAGGATGATTCGTTGGCGCCGCTCGAGCAGGCCGAGCCGGGAGAGACCGCCACATCCTCCATCGCCATGAGGAGCGTCTCGCCGTCGACGTATTCGAAGCTGAGATTCAGGCTGTTCGGAAGAGTGTGCCTCGGATCGCCGTTCCGGTGGACGCCATCCGTCTTCTCCGCGATCCGCTTTTCCAGGCGGTCTCGCAGCGCTCCGATCCGCACCGCCTCTTCGGCCATCGCTTCGCCGGCAAGACGGCACGCCGCGCCGAGACCGACGACGCCGGGTACGTTGACCGTGCCGGAGCGCAATCCCCGCTCATGTCCGCCGCCGTGAAGTTGCCGCGCAATCCGGACGCGGGGATTTCTCCTTCGTACATAAAGCGCTCCGACGCCCTTCGGTCCGTACATCTTGTGGGCCGACAGCGAGAGGAGATCGATCTTCATCTTCTCCACGTCGACCGGGATCTTTCCCGCGGCCTGGGCGGCGTCGGTGTGAAAGAGAACGCCCGCCTCCGACGTGATCGCCCCGATCTCGCCGACCGGGTGGAGAACACCGGTCTCGTTGTTCGCCGTCATGAGCGACACGAGAACCGTCTCTTCACCGATGGCGCTCCTCAACCGATCAAGATCGACATGTCCCTCGTGATCCACCGGAAGGAGCGTAACCCTCGCGCCCCGCCCGGCAAGCCATTCGAGGGGATCGAGCACCGCCTTGTGTTCGGTGACACATGAAATAATATGCGGCCGTGCGGCGCCGCTCGCCTCGACCACCCCCTTGATCGCCAGGTTGTCCGACTCGGTGGCGCCGCCGGTGAAGAAGATCTCCTTCGGCCGCGCGCCGATGAGAGAAGCGACCTCCTCGCGTGCGAGGTTCACCCCCTCTTCCGCTTCCCAGCCGAACGAGTGGCTCCGGCTCGCCGGGTTCCCGAAGCGTGTCGAAAACCAGGGGAGCATCGCCTCCACCACGCGCGGATCGCACGGCGTGGTCGCGTGGTGATCGAGATAGACAGGCAGCTTCATAACATGTTTCAAAATAGGTCCACCGGGCCGCATTGTCAAGAAACAGTTGGAAATACGGGGGTTACGGCATGTCTCGGATCACACTTCCCCCCGATTCCACCGGCAATGCGCCCGGGAAATACCGCCGCAGGTCATTGGTTCGAAAAAACAGCTTTTCACAGGTCACTCGTTTCGCGTATCGTATCTGTTGAGTCGGCGATCCACTACTGCGCTTCCCCGCGAAAGGAGGTACGCGATGAACGACCGAGGCGATCGGAATATCATCGTGATCGACGAGGAGAAGTGCGACGGATGTGGCGTATGCGTACCTTCCTGCGCGGAAGGGGCGATCGCCGTCGTCGGTGGGAAAGCCCGCCTGGTTCGCGACAGCTACTGCGACGGCCTCGGGGCGTGCATCGCCGATTGCCCGCAAGGAGCGCTTACCGTGGAGCGACGCGACGCGGAGCCGTTCGATGCCGCCGCGGTGGCGCTCCACCTCGCCGAAGAGGCGACCCGGAAGGACCGCGACGACCCGGCCGGCCCCTTCTTCCCGTCGTGCCCCGGGTCGAAGCCGAGGGCGTGGGTCGACGAATTCCCCCGTCCCGCCGCCGAGAAAGCCGTCTTGCCGTCCGAGCTGCGACAGTGGCCGGTGCAGCTTCACCTCGTCCCCCCCGACGCCCCCTGGCTCGACGGTGCCGACCTTCTCCTCGTGGCCGATTGCGTTCCGGTGACGCTCTCCTCGTTTCACCGAGACTATCTTCGCGGGAAGCGGATCGTCATCGCCTGCCCGAAACTCGACGGCCGCCAGGAGCGATACATCGAGAAGCTCGCCGCCATGATGGACGGCTCCGGCGTGCGAAGCCTCACGGTGATGATCATGGAAGTGCCGTGCTGCTCCGGCCTCTTTCGGATCGCCGAGGCGGCGGCGGAGAAGGCGACCACCGCGGTCCGGCCCGCTCTGGAGGTGGTCGGAATCGACGGCGCCGTAGCGGTGCACGGGAGAGAGATCCCCGGCGCATCCGCCGGTCAGTGAATGTAGCCGAGTGCCTTCAGCTCATTCATGTCGGTGCGCGACAGCGTGTCCTGCCCCGTCCGCCCCGGCCGGGAAGGGTACTCCTCCTCATGGCGGCGGAGGTCGTCCGCGAGCCGGGCGATCACGGCTTCGTTCCGCCCGCCGGCGCTCACATCCTCTTCCTCCGCCGGGTCGGCGACGAGATCGTACAGCTCGAACCGGTCTTGGCCGCCGCCGGGAATCCGGATCAGTTTCCACCGCCCCTTTCGGACCGCGCGCCACCGATCCTCGAACCGTTTCACCTGCCTCGGGTTCTGCGAGCGGGTGAGGCGGAAGTCGCTCTCCGAGAAGACCTCCTCCTTTCCGGCGAGATCGTCCACCCCCTTCCCGCCGATCGGCGTGCCTGCCTCGGCGGCGAGCGCCGGAAGAAGGTCGTAGAGGCGCGTCCACCCTTCGCGCACCACTCCCGCCCGCCGGGCGCGCCCACCCGCCGGGAAACGGACGATGAGGGGAACGCGCAGCGTCACGTCGTAGAGATACTCGCCGTGGCCGTAGTAGTAGTCGTTCTCCCCCAAGCTCTCGCCGTGGTCGGAGGTGAACGCCACGAGGGTATTCGAGTCGAGGTCGCCGCGGCGGATCGCATCGAGGAGCCTCCCGATTTCGTGATCGGCGAAGGCGATCTCTCCCGAGTAGAGCGCCTCCGCGGCGGCGCGCTTCTCGTCGCTCATCCGGTTCCGGAAGAGGATCTCCCCCTTCGTCATTTTCCCCCGGGCATACGCCCGGAAGGGATCGACCGCCTCCCGGCGCGGCCGGCCGAGAAAGCGATCGGCGTGCGGATCGGGAGGATCGTATGTCCAGTGAGGGTCGATGTAGTGGACCCAGAAGAAGAACGGACCCTCCCCCCCACCGGCGATCGAGTCGAGCTGCGCGATTGCCCGATCGGTGACCGTTCGCGCATCGCTTTTCATCCCCTCGTTGTGGGTGTGGATATACCGGTCGAAACCCTGGTTATATCCTTTCCCGCTGAGCATGTAGTTGGTCACCACCGCCGCAGTGCGGTAGTGCGCCTTTTTCAGCTTCTCCGCCACGGTGACCACCTTCTCCTCGAGGATCTCGCCGTGGCCGTGAACGCCGTGTGCCGACGGCGGCAGCCCGGTGAGTAGGGACGCCACCGACTGCGACGTGCGCGGCACCGGGGCGATCGCCCCCGCGAAGAGAATCCCCTCCCGAGCGAGGCGGTCGATGTTCGGCGTGAGCGCGAGATCCGAGCCGTAGCAGCCGAGACGATCGGCTCGGAGGGTGTCGACGGTGATCAGGACGATGTTGAGTCGCCGAACGCCGGAGCGGGAGCAGCCCGACGGCGCAAGAAAGACGACCGCGGCGGCGACGAGGAGGAGGAGGCTCTTCCGCCGGAGATTCACGAGCGCATCGCTTTTTGCTGGATGGCGCGCAACTTCTTCTTCAGCAGGTTCCTCCTCGCCGCGCCGATCCTATCGACGAAGAGGATTCCGTCGAGGTGATCGATTTCGTGCTGGAGCACCCGACCGAGCAGTCCGTCCACTTCCTCCTCGACGGTTTCCCCGTCCAGAGTGGTGTACGTAAGCCGGATCGCCTCCGGTCGCTCCACGTCGGCGCGGATCTCCGGAATGGAAAGACACCCTTCTTCATAAAGAACCTTCGTCTTGGAGAAATCGACGATCTCCGGATTGATGTACGCCCTTCCCTCGTCCCCTTCGAACACCGAACCGTCCACGACGAGGAGCCGGAGATTCATCCCCACCTGGGGCGCCGCAAGGCCGATCCCCTCCTCCTCGACCATGGTGTCGAACATCTTCGCCGCCAGGGCACGGATCTCATCGTCGATTTTCTCAACCTCCCGCGCCGTCTCCCGGAGCACCGGGTCGCCGAAGAGTCTCACCTCCAGAGTCATATCGAACTCAACCTCTCACTCCATTCGTTTCCCGTATGAAATCGCCCGCTTCACGGCGCGCCGGAATCTCTCCCATCCCGCGCGGCGCACCGGCGTCCCGCGGAAGAAGAGATCGAACGCTTCCCGGTCGAAGCGCACCGCCCGGTTCAGCGTGAGACGCCTCGTCCCTTCGGCGGGAAGGAACCGCTTCTCCCGGCAGGGCGAGGAAAAGCGGTTCCACGGGCAGACCTCCTGGCAGATGTCGCAGCCGAAGATCCAGTCACCCGACTTCTCGTCCAGATGGTGATCCACTTCGCCCGCATGTTCAATGGTAAGATAAGAGATGCACCGTCTCGAGTCGACCCTGTAAGGTTCGACGATCGCGCCGGTGGGGCAGGCGTCGATGCAGCGCCGGCACGTGCCGCACCGGTCGGCGGCGGGGAGGTCGGCGGGAAGCTCCCTGTCGATCACGAGCCCGCCGAGGAAGAACCACGAGCCTTTCTTCGGCACGATCACGTTCGAGTGCTTTCCCCGCCAGCCGAGCCCGGCGCGCTCGGCGTACGCCTTCTCGAGGATCGGCGCGGAATCGACGAACCATCTTCCCCGCACGCCGGGGAGAAGGCGTTCGATGGCGGGCATCGCCTTCCGCCAGAAGCGCCGGATCACCTTGTGGTAGTCCCGCCCCACGGCGTACCGGGAGATCCGCCCCCCCCCGGGAAGGGGACTCCATGCCGGGTCGTGATAGTTCACGGCGCCGATGATGACGGTTTCCGCCCCGGGAAGGAGCGTCGAGGCGTCGCTCCGCCCCCCGCTCGACCGGCCGATCCATTCCATGGTGCCGTGCATCCCCTCGTCGAGCCACTTCGTGAACCGCTCCCCCTCCACGGCGGGAAGGAGGGCCGGCGCGAATCCGAGCACGTCGAACCCCGCCTCGATCGCCTCGGTGCGGATCGCCTCTTTCGCCTCCTCCCCCCTCCTCACGGCGCCGTCATCCCCTTTCGCGCCCGAGCGGTCCAAAGCGTCTTCGCCGTGAGATCGAAGTCTTCCTCGTCGGGAAACGGGTCGATCTCCTCCATTGCGATGTGGTCGAAGCCGGCGTCGCGAAGGAGACTCTCGACGAGAGGCGGGCTGTGGAACCTCTGGCGATGAACCGAGCGGTACGTCACCTTCTCTTCTCCCTCCTCCGTTTCGATATCCACCTCCGCTTCACCCATCGACCGTTCCACGTCGAAGCGACTCCGTATGGTCACCATGCCGGCGCGGCACTTCGCACGGTACGGCTCGGGCGCGTTCCACACCTGTTCATACGCGGCGAGATTGTTCATGTCGAACAGGAATTCGCCCCCCGGGCGAAGGAGACGGCGCACTTCGCAGAAAGCGCGGCGCAGCTCCTCCTCGCCGAGGAGATAGTTCAGGCTGTCGTAGAAGCAAAGCGCCACGTCGAAGTCGGCGCGGAAGGGGAGCGCCCTGAAATCGCCCGCCGCGAGAAAGAACGGTCCCTCCTTCCGGTGCGCCTCGGCGAGCATGCCGAAGGAACGGTCGACGCCGATCACGGTTCTCCCGGCGGCGGCGATCCGCGCCAGGAGCGATCCGGTGCCGCACGCCAGCTCCAGCACGCGCCGCGCGCCGCACCGCTCGAGGCGCCCCTCCACGCGGGAAGCGAGGAAAAGGGAGAACCGGTCGAAGCGCCCGTCGTCGTAAAGAGGGGCGAAGTGGTCGTACGAACCGGGGGGAAGAAGGACGACGCGGCCGCTCACGACGCGGCATCGCCCACGAGGTGGACATGTTCTTCGCCGACGGCGTCGCGGAGCGCTTCGATCAGTTCCTCCCCCGGCTCGACACGGAACCGGCGGGAACGCACCTCGACCCCCTTTCCCGCACCGGTGTTCACCAGAAGCTGCACCGGGCAGATGCCGGGGTGGTTCTCGAGGATCTCCCGGATCGAGTCGAGCGTCTCCTCGGTGAACGAATCGACGGGCGCCGAAATGCGGATCAGTTTGGTGAAACGCGCCTTGCAGTCCGCGAGAAAGATCATTTCGTCCGCCACGATTTTCGGGTGTTCCTCGTCTCTCAAGGAGACCTTGCCGCGTACAAGGAGAGGTTCGTCCGATTCGAGGTACGATTTCACGTCAGGCCAGGTGCGCGAGAAGACGATCACCTCCACCGACCCGGTGAAATCGGCCACCGTGACGAATGCCATCGTCTCCCCCTTCTTATCGAGGATCGTCCTTTTCGCCGATACGATTCCGGCGAGAGCGACCGGTTCGCCGTGCTCCAGGCGGACGATCGTCTCGGTGGTGGCGTTGGCGAAACGGAGTTCGTCCGGGTAGTCGGCGAGGGGGTGACCGCTCAGGTAGAACCCGAGCACCGATTTCTCCCGCTCGAGCGTCTCCCGCCGGTTCCACGCCACCACCTTCGGCAAGGGAGGCTCCGGAAGGGCGACCCCCTCGTCGGCGGCGCCGTCGAAGAGCATCGTCTGACCGCGGTTCTTGTCGTGCTGGATCCGGTTCGCCCTCTCGAGCGCCGACTCGGCCGCCAGAAGAAGCGACGCGCGGTTCGGTTCGATCGCGTCGAACGCTCCCGCCTGGATGAGCGACTCGAGCACCCTCTTGTTCACCAGACGAAGATCGAGCCCCTCGCAGAAATCGAAGAGACTCTCGAAGCAGCCGCATTCCGCGCGCGAGGCGAGTATCGATTCGATGGCATGGCGCCCGACGTTCTTCACCGCGCCGAGGCCGAACCGGATCGCTTCACCCTCGCAACGGAACTCGACGTGCGAAGCGTTCACGTCGGGAGGGAGCACAGGGATCTTCATCTCCCTGCACTCGGCGATCAGCACGACGATCCTGTCGATATCCCCCATTTCGCTCGTCATGGTGGCGGCGAGAAACTCCCTCGGGTAGTGGGTCTTCAGGTACGCCGTCCTGTAGGAGAGGAGGCCGTACGCCGTGGAGTGGGACTTGTTGAATCCATAGCCGGCGAAGAACGCCATCAGATCGAAGATCCGCGTCGCCACCTTCCTCTTGTAGCCCGCCGCCACGGCGCGCTCGGTGAAGAGCGTCCGATTCCGCGCCATCTCTTCCTCGTCCTTCTTCCCCATCGCCCTGCGGAGGATGTCCGCTTCCCCGAGAGAGTAGCCCGCCATCACGTTGGCGATCTGCATCACCTGTTCCTGGTAGAGGATCACGCCGTACGTATCCTTCAGGATCGGCTCGAGACACGGGTCGAGGTACTCGATCTTCTTGCGCCCGTGCTTCCTGTCGATGAAGTCGTCGACCATGCCGCTGCCGAGCGGTCCGGGGCGGAAGAGGGCGTTCACGGCGATCAGGTCCTCGAAGAGAGTCGGCTTCAGCCGCACGAGAAGATCGCGCATACCCGACGACTCGAACTGGAAGACCCCCACCGTCCGGCCGGCCGAGAGGAACTCGTACGTCTCGGCGTCGTCGAGGGGGATCGCATCGAAGTCGATCTCCACGCCCCGCTCTTCGCGGATCATCTCGACGGCGTCGTGGATCACCGTGAGCGTCCGCAACCCGAGGAAATCCATCTTGAGCAGACCGACCTTCTCGCACGCCTTCATGTCCCACTGGGTGGTGATGTCGCCCGAACCGGACCGGTAGAGGGGGACATAATCGGTGAGATCCCCCGGCGCGATGAGCACCGCCGCCGCGTGGGTCGAGGCGTGGCGCGAGTTCCCCTCGAGGTTGCGCGCGTGGGTGAGAAGCTTGTCGTACGCCTCGCTCTCGCCGCGCAGCGCTTTCAGCTCGCCGACCGTTTCCTCCGCCCTTTCGAGGGTCATGCCGAGTTCGGCGGGAACCATTTTGGCGATCCGGTCGACCTCGCCGTAGGGGATCTTGAGCACCCGCCCGACGTCGCTGATCGCCGCACGCGCCGCCATGGTGCCGAAAGTGATGATCTGCGACACGTTCTTCGCGCCGTACTTCTCAGCCACATAGTCGATCACTTCCCCCCGTCGCTCGTAGCAGAAATCGATGTCGATATCGGGAAAGCTGACACGCTCCGGATTGAGGAACCGCTCGAAGAGAAGGGAAAAACGGATCGGGTCGACATCGGTGATCCCGAGAAGATAGGCGACGATACTCCCCGCCGCCGATCCCCGCCCGGGCCCGACCGGGATCCCCCTCCGGCGCGCCGCCTCGATGAAGTCGCGCACGATGAGGAAGTAGCCGGCATAACCGACCCGGGAGATCACGTCGAGTTCATACCGGAGCCGCTCGTCGATCTCGTCCGATGCCGACGGGTAGCGGTGGGGGAGTTTTTCCCTGCACAGGTGCTCGAGGTACCGATCGAGGGAATCGAACCCTTCCGGCACCGGCACGTCGGGAAGAAGGAGGTTCGACATGTCGATCTCGAGATCGACCATCTCCGCGATGCGAAGGGTGTTGTCGAGCGCTTCCGGAATCCACGAGAAAAGCTCCGCCATCTCTTCGGGTGAGGCGAAGTGGTTCCGGTTCGTGTTGTAGCGCATCCGGTTCGGATCGTCGAGATCCTTCCCCGTGCCGAGACACAGGAGCACGTCGTGCGATTCGGCGTGCGCGGGGGTCAGGTAGTGGCAGTCGTTGGTGCCCACCACGGGGAGGCCGAGCCGCGACGCGAGGGCGGGCAGTTCCCTGCAGATCATCTCGTCGCCGTCGATTCCATGGTTTTGCACTTCGAGATAAAGATGGTCATTGCCGAAGATCTCCGCCAGCGTCCCCGCCCGTTCCTTCGCCGCCTCCTCGTCGCCCGAGAGGATCGCCTTCGCCACAGGACCTTGCATGCAGGCGGTGGTGCAGATCAGCCCCTCGCTCCGCTCGGCGAGCAGCTCGAGGTCGATTCGCGGCTTGTAGTAGAACCCCTCGAGAAACGCGGCGGACGAGAGCTTCAACAGGTTCCGATAGCCCGTTTCATTCTTCGCCAGGAGGACGAGGTGGTAGCGCCGCTCCCCCCCTCGCCGTCCGCTCTTCTTTTCGAAACGGCTACCGAGGGTGAGATACATCTCCGAGCCGAGGATCGGCTTGATGCCGGCCTTCCGGCACTCCTGATAGAACTTGATCGCCCCGAAGAGGTTGCCGTGGTCGGTGAGCGCCAGCGCGCCCATGCCGTATCTCTTCGCCGCCGCCACCATGTCGCCGATCTTCTGCGCGCCGTCGAGGAGGCTGTAGTCGCTATGGTTGTGCAGATGCACGAACGGGGCGTGCCGAGCCATCCGGTCCCGTCTCCCTTCGCCATGATTCGAGTTCTGTTGCCGGTCTCGGCTCGGGTCAGTTTCCCGATACGAAGAAGGTCGCTTCTTTGCGCGAGCTGTTCCCCGCCTGGTAGAAAGCGTGGATCACTACCGTGTGGGAACCGGCGCTGAGATGCTTTCGCACATGGAACATCACCAAGTCCCTCTCCGGGTCCCACTCGGCGATCACCCGATTCCCGTCGAGAATGATCTGGACGTCCTCGGCGCCGAAACCCGATCCGACGTCGGTCACCTTCGCCTGGAGCCTCGGTTTCTTCGTGCCGACCACGGCGCCCTGCGCGGGCCGCAGACCGTAGATGCGCGGCGGTTCGTCGTCGCGAATGAGGGCGTATCGCGACAAGATCCGCGCCCGCGACCAGATCGTACCGTCCTCCTCCTGCTGGGGACGGCTCATGAAGTTCCACCGGTTGTGCACGTCGAGACGATAGACGGAGACCTTCTTCCGCTCGCCGCTGTCGACGAACGGCTCGATTCCCACTTCCACATCCTCCCGGAGGAGGGCACCGGCCGGCTCGTATCGGTAGACAGGGCTCATGTAGACGAGACCCTCCTCGAGGGGAGGCGCCTCGATCTGCTCGATTCGAAAATAGCTGTCCCGCACAAGGGCGGTACGCGGCACCTTCAGCTTCGCCCTCCCCTCCCGGTCGGTCACGAGGCCTCCCTTACGCCCCCCCACCTTGGCGGCGCGGATCTCCTTCACCACCGACCACTCACCGCCACCGTTCCCCGTGACGGAGACCTCCACCCACGCCGGCTCCGACCCGAGATCGGAAAGCTGTACGAGCGCCTCGAAGCGCAACGGGGAGACCCGTTCGATCGGGGGACGAAGCACCGACCGGTCGCTTCTCACGACCCGGAGGTTCACGTCGTAAGGAAAAGCCCTGTCGAGTTCGAGCACGGCGAGCGCCGCGTCGGCGTGGTACTCGATGTCGAGATTCATCACCGGTTCGGGCGCGTCGATCCCCTTGTAATTGCGGAAGAGATAGACCGGTTGGAGGATAGCGCCCTCGGGGGTGGTCGCTTCCACCTTGAAAACGAGCGGCTTGCGGGCCGCCTGGGTCGAGGGGAACCCCTTCGCCACCCACGCGCCCCGCTTGGACGACCAGAACGCCTGGCGTTCCTCCCACCGGCGCGCCCCGTTGAGGGAGCGCGACACGGTCACTTCGCCGAGATCGGCGGGCGAGCGGTCGAAGAAGACGGTCACCTCGCTGTCGTCGACGACCCGTGCCCGGCGCACCGACGGAAGCGTCCCCGCGATCACGTCGAGCACCGCCTTCGCCTCGTTGCCGCTCGCATCGCCGGCGATCAGCTCGATCGTGTGCCTTCCCGAGCCGAGAAGCGTCTCCTCCGAATCCTCATCCCCGTCTCCCACGAGCACGCCGGCGTTCCGGCGGTCGGTGATGGTGAAGGGAAGGAGGTTCGACGCCGTTGTGAAAAGCCTGTGGTAACGGCTCCCCCCCTTCTCGATCGATTCCTGGTCGAACTCGATCCCCACCAGGTGGGCGACGTCGTACGAAAACTGGTCGAACTGCGCCACGTAGGTGACGTTGTCGTCCACCAGGAGGTCGAGGCGGTAGACGCCGAGCACGTAACCGCACGACTTCTGCCGGTCGTCGGTCTGCATCTTGATGCCCACCGGCCCGCGAATCGTGACCGGGTGGTCGACACGGTAGACCCCCTCTTCCTCCGACCAGGTGAAGTCGAGCGTCGTCGGCCTCACCGATCCGTTCACCGCGGCGGTCCCCTCGAGGGGGGTGAGGACGACCGAACGGATCTCGGGCGGGTAATCGTCGTTGATGGGAAAACCGTTCAAAATCGGGTTGATCGGCTTGTCCTCCCCGTCGCGAAGCTCGAAGTGAAGATGGGGCGCCCCTACGCCGGTCTGCCCCGAGTAGCCGATCACCTCGCCCCCCTTCACCGGGATGCTCCCCGGCTCGAGCCGGAGATCGACGGTGTAGCGATCCCTCTTCAGCTGTTCCCTCTCCACCGCCTCGCGGATCCGGGGAACGAAATCGGAAAGATGGGCGAACACGGCGATCCTGCCGTCGGGAAGACGAAGATAAACCGCCTTGCCGTAGCCGTAAGGGGAGGTCCGGATGCGATACACTTCGCCGTCGGCGATCGCCCGCACCTTGAATCCCGTCTTGCCGTTGGTCGACAGGTCGATGCCCGCATGGAAGTGATTCCGCCTGTACTCGGCGAACGATGAGGTGAGGCATCCCTTGTAGGCGAGCGGCCAGAGATAGTGGGGGTCCGAACTCCCCGCCGGCACGGCGGAAGGCAGGAGGAGGCCCGCCAGGAGCATCGGGGCGAAAAGAGTGCCGCGGACGCGCTTCGCCGCGACGGCCGGCGGCCGGTTCGATCGGTTCGCACTCTGCCGGAAAATGCCGCTCACCACTCTTTCTCCCCGGACAGGAAACTAGCACCCGCTCCGACGGGAAGTCAAGGGAATGAAACGATTTCCCCGCGAATTGTCCCGGTTGCTCCCGCCGGGGAAGGTGTGTTATCGTTCACCGGTTGAACGCCCGGGGCCGGGTCGCCGGTTCCCGCTCTCTCCGCATTGGCCCCGCGGCGGCGGGAGAGATCATTCATACCGCAGAACCAGGAGATCGGATCAGATGCTGCAACAGATGAGGCAGAACACGAAGGTGATCCTTTGGATCGTCATCCTTGCCTTCGTGGGACTCATATTCGCCGTTTGGGGGATGGACCTTAAGAGATCGGGGGGATCGTCCCGCACCGGCGCGGTGGGCAAAGTGAACGGCCGCCAGGTGAGCGCCGACGCCTACAACCAAGCCTACCAGCAAGAGGTGGAGGCCTACCAGGGGCAGACCGACCTCCCGGTGATGCCCGGCGTGGTGAAGGCCCTCGAGGAGCGGGCGTGGGAAAGGGTGGTCAACCAGAAGATCATCGAAGAGAACGTCGCCCGCAGGGGAATCGTCATCTCCGACGACGAAGTGGTGTTGAACATCCGCACCAATCCGCCCGATTTCGTCCGTCAAAGCGAAACGTTCCAGAAGGACGGGCAATTCGACTACCAGAAATACGTTCAATACGTGAATGATCCGAGCATCGACTGGCGCTGGCTGGAGAAGTATTTCCGCGAACAGCTTCCCATGGCCCATCTGCAAACGCGGGTCTGCTCCAACGCGCGGATCACCGAGGGGGAACTGCGCGACCTGTACGCCCAAAGAAGCGAAATGGTCGATTTTTCGTATATCGCCTTTCTCCCGTCGGAATTCGAGTATGTGCCGGTTTCCGTCACCGACGAGGAGGTGCGCGCCTACTACGACGGCCACACCGATGAGTTCACCGCCGAGGAAGAAGCGGAGATGGAATTCACGGCGGTTCCCATCGAGGTGGCGGAGAAAGACAAAGAGACGATCCGCGACCGGATGAACCAGGTGCTTCAGAAGATCGAGGAAGGCACCTCTTTCGAGGACCTCGCCCGTTTCTTTTCCCAGGGGATGACCGCGTCCGACGGCGGGAACCTCGGTGTCTTCCGTAAAGGCTCGCTCACTCCCGACATCGAAGAGACCGCCTTCTCGCTGAAGGCGGGAGAGGTGAGCGACATCATCGAACGGGATACGGACATGCAGATTCTCAAGTGCTACGAGCGAACCGAGGACGACCAGGGAGTGTCGATCCGTCTCGGGCAGATCTACCTGCGCATCGAGCCGGGACCGGAGACGATCGAGGCGGTTCGCGCCAGGACGGAGAAGCTGAAAACCACGGCGGAGGTTTCCGGGCTGGCGGCGGCGGCGGCGGAAGAGGGGCTCGATCTCCTCGGCACGGGGCCGTTCCCCCGCGGCACGTACGTTCCCGCCGTGGGCGAACTGGCGCCGGCGAACGTCTTCGCCTTCTCGGCGGAGCCGGGCGACGTGAGCGACCCGATCCTGAAAGACAACCGTTATTATATCTTCTCCCTCGTCCGCCGCGATTCGGTTCACACCCGTACTTTCGAGGAAGTGGCCGACCTGGCGCGAAAGGGTGCGGAGCGGGAAAAACGTCTCGTTCTCGCGAAGAACGGCGCGGAACGTTTCCGCACGGAAGTCGAGAAGGGCGCCTCCCTCGAGACGATCGCGAAAAAGGTGAAGAGAGAAGTGATGCCGGCAAACGGTGTTTCCCGGCTCAGCGCCGTGCCGGGTCTCGGGCAGGATCTCGATCTCGTGCTCGCGGCGTTCGCCGCCCCCGACAGCACCGTCATCGGACCGGTGAACACGTCGATGGGGAGTTTCTTCCTCTACAGAACGGGCGTGACCCCCTTCAACGAACAGCAGTACGCCGCCGAGAGAGGGTCGCTCATCCGCTCCCTCCTGTATACGCGGGAAGACTTCTTCTTCCGGAACTGGCTGAAAACGCAAAGGGAGAAGGCGGACATCGAGGATTACCGTCCCGAGCTGGCGGCGGCGTCGAAGAAATCGAACCCGAACTGACCGCGCACACAATCGTTGTGACAACCGAAAACGGCCGCCCGCGGGTGGCCGTTTTTCATCGCGCCCGCTTAAGAGCAGGGCACGCCCGAAGAGGCAGGGACGTCATTCTCCCTCGGGCTTCTTCTCGTCGCCGGCGCTCTCCTCTTTGGTGTCGGGTCCGTCGCCGGCGCTTTTCTTCTTCGAGGAATCCTTCTTCTCGTACTCGTCGAGGTCGATGTCCGCCTGGATCTCCTTCGTCGCCTTCTTGAACTCCCGGATTCCCTTTCCCATCGCCTTGCCCACCTCGGGAAGTCGCTTCGCCCCGAAGAGAAGAAGCACGAGAAGAAAAATCAGAAGCAGTTCCTGAATACCGATCCCCCCGAATCCCATGATTTCTCCACCTTCCCGGCGCCGGGCCGGCGCCTTTTCGGTGCGCGCCTATTCGGTTCGCGCCTGAGGATCGGGAAGCCGTTTCCGGCTGTCCGATCCGAGGGTGACCGACACGTCGAGCATTTCGGTCGAATCGGGCGCGAGGACCACCCGGCCGAAGCCGAGGGCGTCACGCACCCGCACCGCCGCGTCGCGGTTTCGCGTGAGCGCCACCACTTCCGTCTCCTCGCAGTCGAAGGAGGGGGCGTTCTTCATTTCCACCACGTCGAACCGCTCGAACCGGCGGAGATAGTGGGTCGCCTTCAGCGCGAGCCCCTCTTCGCCGCACCCATTGAGAATCCTCACCGTGATCCTCTCCCCCGGCGCCGACAGGGCGGTGCCGTCGGAGTCGTCCGCCACGTGGGCGGACAGGGGAAAAAGATACAGAGCGATCAGCGCCGCGGTGAGGGCGAGGAAAACCCGGTTGAACATCCGGACCACGCCCCCTTTCTTCTTCCGCGAACTCTTTCGCGATCGGCTCTTCTTCCTCACCGCTCCCTTTCGTGGCGCGCGAAACTCTCGCGCAGCCTGGCGCCGGTTTCGTCGAGCCCCTGGGGAATCACCCTGGCGTTCCCGAAAAGGGGCATGAAGTTGGTGTCTCCCTGCCAGCGCGGTACGAGGTGGATGTGCAGGTGTCCCGGAACGCCGGCCCCCGCCGCGCGCCCCTCGTTCACCCCCATGTTGATCCCCTCGGGGCGGAACACGTCCCGGACGACCCTTTCGCACAGCGCGAGAAGGGAGATCACCTCGCCCCCCTCCTCCGAGGTCAGTTCGTCGAACGAGCCGACGTGTCGAAAGGGCGCGATCATGATGTGACCGGGATTATAGGGGAAGGCGTTCAGGATGACAAAAGTTTTCCCTCTCCTAAGGAGAATATGGTTCGCCTCGTCGCTTTCCTCGGCCGGTTTGTCGCAGAAGATGCACCCGCCCTCCTTCTTTCCCACGCTTTCGATATAAGGCATCCTCCACGTCGCCCAGAGTCTATCCATGATTCCTCCCCTCCAGGTGCCGCTCCGCCAGGCGGAGATGCTCCGCCGTGTTGATTCCGAAAATCTCCCAAACGTCGTCGAGAACGAAGGGGAGAACGGCGAGACGCTCGTCGCGGAAACGGCCGATCACGTAGGTGAGATAGTACTCGCCGCTCGCGTTGTCGTTCCCGAGAATGGGAAGAGTCTCGAAGAGCGGCCCGGCGGCGAAGCAGTACGTGCCCGAATTGATCTCGCCGATCTTCCGCTCTTCCTCGGTGGCGTCCTTCTGCTCGACGATCCGCTCGACGACGCCGCCCGGTCCCCGGACGATCCGGCCGTACCCGGTCGGATCGGCGAACTCGGCGGTCACCACCGTGGCGGCGGGACCGGCCTCCTCGTGGGCGCGCAGCAGGTCGAGCAACGTCTTCGAGCGGACGAGCGGCACATCGCCGCTGAGCACCACCACCGAACCGCTCTCCCCTTCGAGGAGTTCCTTCGCCTGGAGCACGGCGTGGCCCGTCCCCTTCTGCTCCCGCTGCCAGGCGAACTCGACGTTCCGATCGCCCACCGTGTCGATCACCCGCTCACCCCCGTGACCGACGATGAGCACCGTCCTGTCGAAGCGGGCGCCCTCGATGGCGTCGAGCACGAAACGGATCAACGGCTTCCCTTTCAGCAGATGGAGCACCTTGGGAAGGTCCGATTTCATTCTCGTTCCGGCGCCGGCCGCGAGGATGACGGCGATTCTCTTCATTAGGGAAGTATCTCCTCCACCTTCTCTCCGATCCGAAGACAGATGTTATCGATCAGCCGCGCTCCCCCGACGTTCGCCGCGACCGCCAGGATGAGGTCGCCGGTCGCCTCTTTCACCGGCCCGAGGGTCGACAGATCGACGCAGCAAGCGTACTCGCAAACCACCGTCGGCCCGGCGGCCGCCAGAACGCCCTCCATGATCTTCACGAGACGGTTCGCCGCCCTTTCTCCCTCCTCCGCCGCGCGCCGCGCGGCGGTGAGAGCGCCGAAAAGCGCCGGCGCCGCCCGTCGCTCTTCGGGCGAGAGATAGGCGTTCCGCGAGCTGAGGGCGAGACCGTCCGCCTCGCGCACCGTCGGCACGGCGACGATCTTCCAGGGGCCGCACAGGTCACGCACCATGGCGCGGATCACCACGAGTTGCTGCGCGTCCTTCGCTCCGAAGTACGCCGCTCGCGGATCGACGAGAGTCAAGAGCTTCCAGACCACCGTGGCGACTCCGCGGAAGTGCCCTTTTCGCTTTTCGCCGCAAAGAACGTCCGAGAGGCCTTCCACTTCGATATACGTTCTATGGCCGGCGGGATAGATCTCGTCCGCGCCCGGATGAAAAAGAATCGTCGCCCCCGCGTCGCCGGCGAGCCGGCGATCCCGCTCGAAGTCTCTCGGGTACTTCTCAAAATCCTCGCCCGGTCCGAACTGGGCCGGGTTGACGAAGACGCTCACCACGACGTCGTCGTTCTCCTCCGCCGCCCGGGCGATGAGCGAAAGATGGCCGTCGTGAAGCGCCCCCATTGTGGGAACGAACCCGATCGTCCTCCCCTTCGCGCGGCGCTCCCCTAGCAGCGCGGCGAGATCGGCGCCGCTCGACGGTGCCGCCGGCGAAGCGGTCACCGGTCGCCGTCCGGCTCATACGAATGCTCCGCCCCCGGGAAATGTCCCTTCTTCACGTCGTCCACGTATTCCCGGAAGGCGCGGTCCATCTCGTCTCGTATCTTCGCGTAGACCTTTACGAATTTCGGCGTGAACTCGTCATAGATGCCGAGCATGTCGTGGGTGACGAGCACCTGCCCGTCGCAATCGGGCCCGGCGCCGATGCCGATGGTCGGAATGGTCACCGCCTCGGTCACCTCTTTCGCCACGACCGCGGGGATCGCCTCGAGGACGATGGCGAAACAACCCGCCCCTTCGAGCGCCTTCGCCGCCTCGACGAGTCTCTCGGCGGAGCGCGGGTTCTTCGCCTGCACCTTGTAGCCGCCGAAACGGAGGATCGACTGGGGCGTCAGCCCGAGGTGGCCCATCACCGGGATCGACGCCCTATGGAGGGCGCGCACCACCGGGAGCATCGCCCGCCCCCCTTCGAGTTTCACCGCCGAAACGCCTGCCTCCTTGACGAGCCTTCCCGCGTTCCGCACCGCCTCGGGCACGCTGATCGTGTACGAAAGGAAGGGGAGATCGCCGATCACCAGAGCGCGCGGGCGGGCCCGCACCACCGCCGAGGCATGCATGATCACGTCCTCCACGGTGACCGGGAGGGTCGTCTCGTGGCCGTGGACGACCATGCCGAGCGTGTCTCCCACGAGGATCGCGTCGATCCCCGCGCCGTCGAGGATCTCGGCGGTGGGAAAATCGTACGCCGTAAGCATGGCGATCTTCTCCCCCTTCCTCTTCATCCTGACGAGACTCAGTGGGGTCATTCTCTTCTTCATACCGCTCGTCCTCCCTTTCGCGACGTGAAGCCGGCGACACCGCTCCGGAGTTTTCCCATCTGCTCGATCAGATCGCCCAGGTCCGATTCGTTCGCGAGAAAATCGACCTCGCTCGTGTTCACCACGATGAGCGGAGACTGGGTGTAGTGGGAAAAGAAATAGTTGTACGCGTCCTGAAGGACCTCGAGGTAATCCTTCTCCAGGTTCTTCTCGAAAGGACGGCCCCTCCTGCGGATCCTCTCGAGAAGGAGTTCGGTGCTCGACTGGAGGTAGATCGTGATGTCGGGAGCGGGGATCTCGCGCTGCATCACCTCCATGAGCCTATCGTAGAGGCTCATCTCGTCGTCGGTCAGGTTGATGCTCGCGAAGATCCGGTCCTTGGCGAAGAGGTAGTCGCTCACCACGCGATCGACGAAGAGCGACTGCTGGCGCATCTCCTGCTGCTGGCGGAACCGGCTGAGGAGGAAGAAGATCTGCGTCTGGAAGGCATACGAGCGGATGTCGTCGTAGAACTTCTTGAGGAACGGGTTCTCCTCGACGACTTCGAGATTGAGACTCGCGCCGAGCCGCTCGGCCAGGGCTCGTGACAAGGTTGTTTTTCCCGCGCCGATCACTCCCTCGACGACGATATAGCGGTGAATCATTCGCCCTCCCCTTCCCAGAGGGAGACGCCGCTCGTGTCCGCCGTGCTTTCGAGAAGCTCCCTCTGCGTCCGGCCGAGGGCGGGATGGCTCCAACCGGGCTCGATTTCGTTCATCGGTACGAGCACGAAGCGCCTTTCGGGAATCGACGGATGGGGCACGCTAAGCGCGGGCGGGTCGTCGATCACCGCGTCACCGTAATAGAGGATGTCGAGGTCGATGGTGCGCGGCCCCTTCGCGACGGTCCGCTCGCGACCGAGTTGCTCCTCCACCCCCTTCGTGACGGTGAGAAGCGCTTCCGCCGACCCGCCGTAGCGCGCCGAGAGGGTGCAGTTCAAGAAGGCGGGTTGATCGGCTACCGGCCCCACCGGTTCGGTTTCATAGAAAGAGGAGACGCGATCCACGTCGACGGCGGACCGGCGGAGGAGATCGATGGCGGCGCGCAGGTTCCCGCAGCGATCCCCCAGGTTGGATCCGAGGCCGAGGAACACTCTGGTCACCCCTTTTCCGCTCCTCTCCCACCCCCTTGCCATCGGCGCGGGAGGGCCGTCGCGATTCGATCGAGGGCGTCGCGGATTTCCCCTTCGTCGCGGGTGAGATGGATGCGGATGAAGTCTTGTCCGAAATCGCCGAAAGTGAGGCCGGGCACGACGGCGATCCCGGCGCGCCTGAGGAGCATGGCGGCGAAACGCATCGAGTGGAGTCGCCGCGGCGAGCGGATCCAGAGCGATTTTCCGCACGGATTCCCCTCCACCTCCCAACCGAGATCCCGGATCCCGGTCAACGCGGTTTTCCTCCTTTGCGCGTAGACACCGGCCGCGGCGGCGTGGGCTTGTTCATCCACGGCGAGGGCGCGGAGGAAGACCGGCTCGGCGGAAGGTTCCACCGGGGGGGTCACCTGGCGCCTGAGCATCTCCATCGCCGAGAGGATCTGCCGGTTCCCCACGGCGTAGCCCGGCCGCCAGCCGCGGAAATCGTGAAGCGGCGCCAGCTCGTGGAACTCGACACCCACATGAACACCGCCGGGAAAATCGAGTATCCCGCGGGGCACCGACCCGGTAACGGCTGCCGACGCCTCGGTCGCGTCGAAGGCGATCGGCACGTTCCGCTCGTGGCCGTATCGGATCACGCGCTCGTAGAACGACTCGTCCCCCGATACGCCGGTCGGTATGTTCGGATCGGAAAGGAAGAGGAGCCTCGTGCGGCGCCACGCCTCCGGTTCGATCCGATCGAGGTCGGGAAGATACCCCTCCCGCCTCGTGATCGGCACGGCGATCGGCCAAGCGCCGGCGAGTACCGCCGCCGCCCGGTAGGAACGCTCCCCCGGATCGGGGATGAGCACCACGTCCCCCGCATCGACGAACGCCAGGGCGAGGAGGCGGAAACCTTCCTCCACGTGGGTGAGTGGGATGATCTCGCTCAAGGGATCGACGGCGATCCCCCGGCGTTTCTCGAAGTGCTCGGCGAGAAGGCGGCGAACCTCGCCGTCGCCCGGCGGCGATGCGGGGGGCGGAGGAGGAAGATCGGAGACGACACGGGTGAAGTCGAGCACGCCGACTCCCCGGCGCTCCACCCGGCTGCGTATGCGCGCCAGTTCATCCGCCGGGTCGGTCGCCAGGCGGTGGAAACGCTCCGATTCCTCGATCACGATTCCCCGCCTGAGCGGCCGGGGGATTTCCCGCTTCCCGGTGGGATGCATCAGAAGAGCCTCGCTTCGATTCGTGATCTACAGAATAGCGAGAATATCGTTCTCCCGCATGATGAGGAGTTTCTCGCCGGCGAGGGTCAGCTCCGTCCCGGAATACTTGCCGAAGAGGATCCGATCCCCTTTCTTCACCTGCATCTTGCGGACCTTTCCCGACTCATCCCTCATACCGGGACCGACGGAAACGACCTTTCCCTCTTGCGGCTTTTCTTTCGCCGTGTCGGGAATGAGGATCCCCCCCGACGACCGGTCTTCGCCGGAAAGAGTCCGCACGAGAACCCGGTCTCCCAGTGGATTCAGTTTCATCTTTCCCACTCCCTGCAATCGAATCACCACCGTTGTGGACCGCGCGCTTCGCCCGGTCTTCCTTCCGGCTCGAAGTATAGGTCGCCTCACCGGAAAGGGGCAAGGGGAAACACGCCCATCTCGCCCGCCCGCCGGTGGCGATCTTGCATGTTTCGCCGGAATTACCGGGATTTTCCGCCGCCGCCGGATTACCATGAACGTATGATCATCGATCCGAGTGGATTGAGCGGCGCGCAGCGCTACTTCTTGATGACGGCGACCATCGTGCCCAGGCCGATCGCCTTCGTATCGACCGTTTCGAAAAGCGGTGTGCTCAACGTGGCCCCTTTCAGCTTCTTCAACGGCGTCTCCGCCTCCCCCCCCGTGCTCGCCGTGGCGGTGGGAAACCGCGAAGGGGAGAAGAAAGATACGTGGCGGAACATCGAGGAGACGGGCGAGTTCGTGGTGAACGTGGTGGACGAGTCGCTCACCGAGGCGATGGTGCTCGCCTCGGGCGACTATCCGCCCGACGTGAGCGAGTTCGATGTCGCCGGGCTCACCCCCGCGCCGTCGGAGAAAGTCCGCCCGCCCCGAGTGGGCGAGGCGCCGGCGGCGTTCGAATGCACCCTCCGCGAGACGGTGCGCATCGCCGACGAGCCGCCGGGGAGCACCCTTTTCCTCGGCGACATCGTCCGCGTCCACCTGCGCGACGGCCTGATGAAGGAAGGGCGCGTCGAGCCGGGTGACCTTCGGGCCGTCGGACGGCTCGGTGGGAGCTACTACTGCGCCGCAGGCGACGCACTGTTCACCCGTAAACGGCCGAAGGTCTAGCCGCGGCGCGAAACGAACCACGATTTCACCGTCTCGCCGAACGGCTTCGCCGCGGCCTTCCCGCCGCCCAGACGGTCCATCAGCTCCAGCACGGTGTCGGTCACCCGGCCTGCGGTGTACTCGCGGTGCACCTTTTCGGAGGCGGCCTCGCTCAAGCGGCGTCGCAGCGCCGGGTCGTCGTGGAGGGCGCGGATCGCCTCTCCGATCGCCGCGGGCGATTCCGGTTCGACGATCCTTCCGCACCTTCCCGAATCGAGGATCTCGGGAACGGCCCCCGCGTCGGTGGCAACGATCGGCACGCCGGTGAGCATCGCCTCGAGGAGAACGAGACCGAAGGTCTCGCAGTACGAAGGTAAGACGAAGAGATCGGCGGCCCGGTAGTAGGGGGCGACATTCTCGCGCTCCCCCGCGAAGACGATCCGCCCCCCGAGGCGTGCCTCGTCCACCAAGCGGCGCAGCTCGGAATCGTACTTCTCGTGCTCATTGCGCGTGCGGCTCCCCACGATGAGAAGATGAAGATCGAGTCCCCGTCGTGAAAGATCGATCACCGCGTCGATCAGCTCGCGCTGTCCCTTCTTCGGATCGATCCGGCCGACGGTGAGGACGAGAAAGGCGTCCGGCGGAATGTGGTGGCGGCGCCGAACCTCCTTTGATTCCTCCTCGGTCGCCCGGAATCGTTCCGGGTCGACGGCGTCGGGAATGATCGACACTCTTCCGGGCGGCATCGACGTGGTCGAAAGAAAACCTTCCCTGGCCGGACGGGACAAGGTGATCACATGCTCGATCTTCCCGTGGATCAACCGGTGGGCCGGGTCGGTCTTCCGGACGGTTCGATTGATCATATGGTTGAAAAAGAGGATCCGCGTCCGCCGAGGGTCGACGGCGCACGCGGCGAGCCAAAGATCCTTTGAACTATGTACCATCAGGAAGTCGATCGACGATCTATCGCATGCGGAGCGGATCGCGTGAACCGCTCTCGGGTCGAAGTAACGGTTTCCCGGCGGAAGGGATACGAAAGGAAGGCCGTCGGCGTCGAGTCGCGCGTGAAGGGGCGAGCCGTTCCGGCAAATACAGACCCCGCACCGCTCTCTTTCACCCAACCGTTTGGACCACTCGACGACCGTCTGTTCCAGCCCTCCCCAGCTCGTGGAGAGGCAAAGCTGCACGGTGTGTCCCCGGCGGAGATTTGCTTCGGTCATATCGGTCCCGTCGTTTCCGATGGTCAACGGCGTTCGTCCCCGGTTCTTGCCCTATCCCCTCCGCTCGTCTACGCTGCGATTATGCGAGCGGCCGGCGACGAAATCAAGCCGCCGGGACCGTGACGAACTCCGCCGGAGGGACGGCGGATGCCGCGTGCGGCACAATGGAAACCGGCGACTCTTCCCGGAGGAGATCGGTGACACCGAAAGAAAAGCTCTTCCTCCTCCTCCTCCTCGGCGCGACGATTCTCCTGCGGCTCGGCTATCTCGGCGAGATCCGGGACAATCCGTTTTTCGAAAGCCCGACCCTCGACGAGGCGATTCATTATCAGTGGGCGTCGAATCTCGCGCGGCATATCCCCTGGTTTCCGGATGAGCCGTACTTCCGCGCGCCCCTCTACCCGTGGTTCCTCTCGGCGCTGCTGGCGCTCTCGAAGGGCGCCCTCTTCCTCCCGAGGCTGATCCAACTGCTGATCGGGGCGGTGACGCCGATCCTCCTCTACCTTCTCGGTCGGGCGGTGGTCGGGCGAAGCGCGGCGGCGGCGGGCGCGACGATCCTCGCTCTCTACGGCCTGGCGTTCTACTTCGACGGCCAGCTCCTCATCGTGCCGATCCTCCTTCCGCTGACGCTCCTGTATCTTCTTGTCCTCCTGTGCGCCGTCGAGCGCCCCATGCCGCGAATCTCCTTTCTCGCGGGCGTCCTTCTCGGCGTGACCGCGACGGCGCGGCCGAACATCCTCCTCTTCGGCGCGGCGATCCCGGCGGCGATGCTCTTTTTTCGATCGATCCGGCGCGACACGGTACGACGGTTCGCCCTCCCCTACCTTCTCGGCACGGCGGGCGCGATCGCGCCCGTGACTCTTCACAACGTCGCCGCCGGCGACCGCGTGCTCATCTCCTGGCAGGGGGGCACCAACTTCTGGATCGGCAACAACCCCTCTTCCGACGGGATGACGGCGATCGCCCCCGGCACGGAAGGGACGTGGTGGGGCGGATACCGTGACCTGATCCGCATCGCCGAGAAGAACGAAGGGCATGAACTCCTCAGGAGCGAAGTGTCGCGCTACTGGTTCCGCCGCACACTACGCTTCTTCGAAGATGAGCCGCGCAAGGCGGCGGCGCTCTTCGCGAAGAAGCTCTATCTGTTGCTGAACGACTTCGAAGTGAGCAACAACCAGGGGATCTACTTCTTCCTCCGTTACTCGAAGATTTTGACTTTCCTGACATCGTTCGGTTTCGGAATTCTCTTTCCCCTCGCCGCGGCGGGAATGGTTCTCATGCGGTGGGATCGGAAGAGTTTCCTTCTCTTCCTGTTTCTCGTGTTCTACGGCGCTTCGATTGTCCTGTTCTTCGTCACCGCCCGCTATCGCATGCCGATCGTCGCGGTGCTTCCCCTTTTCGCGGGGCGCGCGCTCACAAGGTGGGCCGGAGCGGCGAGGGGGGCGTTCCGTCACCGGCCGATCGGCCGGCGTCTTCCCCTGTCGATCGGCGTTTTTCTCGCCGCGCTGCTCCTTTCGAATTCCAACCTCTACGGCCTCGACAGGGGAAGGATGACGCAAGGGTATTACAACGTCGGCGTCGTTCATCTCACGGCGCGCCGCTTCGACGAGGCGATCCCCTGGTTCCGGAAGGCCCTCGACGAGGAGGGTGACTACGTGAACGCCCGATATAATCTCGGCCTGTGCTATTCCTATCTCGGCCGGCTGGACGATGCGGAGCGGGAGTTCCGGCGGCTGCTGGCGGATCGTCCCGGATTCGCCCCGGCACGCGAGGCACTCGGGTCGGTGATCGAAAGAAAGAGGGCGGAGAAACCGACAGCCGAATCGAAGAGCCGCGCCGACGGTCGGGCCCGGTAGGCAATGGAGGAGCCCCCGAACACCGCGGCGCGGAAGGATCCCCTCACTCCATCTTCCCGATCGCCCTTAAGATTCGTTCCGGCGTAAACGGAAGCTCGCGCAACCGGACGCCGAGAGCGTGTTTCAAGGCGTTGCCGATCGCCGGCGCGACGCCGTTCGTCGGGATCTCGGCGACCGCCTTGGCGCCGAAGGGAGCGGAAGGCTCGTAGGTCTCGATGAAGATCGTCTTGAGCCGGGGCATGCCGTCCGCCTTGACGATCTTGTAGTCGTTGAGGCCGCGCATGAGCTGTGTGCCCGAGGAATCGACGGGCATCTCCTCGAAAAGGGCGTAGCCGATTCCCATCGAGACGGCGCCGTCGACTTGGCCGGAGGCGAGTTTCGGGCTGATGATGGTGCCCGCATCGATGGCGCTGACGAACTCGACGACCCGCACCTCGCCCGACTCGGTATCGACTTCGATCTCGGCGAACTGCGCCGCGAACGGCGGTGGACTCACGGGAGAGACGAACCGGGCGGTGTGCTCGATCTGCTCCTTCTCTTTATACATCGAGTGGGTCGCCACGTCCCGGATCGGGATTGACTTGTCCGACTTGGAGGAGAACACGGCGTGATTCTCGAGAACGAGGTTCTCGGAAGACTCCCCCAGCAGTTTCGAGGCGATGGCGATGAGGTCGTCGCGCACCTCTTCGGCCGCACGGATCGCCGCGCCGCCCGAGACATACGTGGTACTCGAGGCGTACGCCCCCGAATCGAACGGTACGATATCGGTGTCCGCCGCATAGATCGTCACGTCCTCCGCGTCGAGCCCCAGCGTCTCGGCCACCATCTGGACGAGCACCGTGTCGCCCCCGGTGCCGAGGTCCGCCGCGCCGACGAAGAGGTTCACCGAGCCGTCCTCGTTCAGCTTCACCGTGGCGTTCGCCGTGTCGATGCCGGCGACACCCGAACCTTGGGAGAGGCAGCACATGCCGATCCCCTTGCGGAGGACGGGATTCTTCCCGTTCCATTCGTCGAAGGCGGAGCGCTTCTCCTTCCACGAGATCGCCTCCGCTCCCTTGACGAGGCACTCCTCCATGCCGCAGCTGTCGATCGGCCAGCCGGCGCCCTCCGATGGATCGACCGGGCCGGGGCTTTCCGTCTTCACCTCGTAGATGTGGGGCGAGAGTTCATCCTTGTCGCCGGCGCGGACGGTGGTGCGGATGCGAAGCTCCACCGGGTCGATACCGAGCTTCTCCGCTACCTCGTCGATGTGACACTCGAGGGCGAACGATCCCTGGGGGGTGCCGTAGCCCCGCATCGCGCCGGTGGGAACGAGGTTCGTGTATGCCGCGTCGAACTTGTAGTGCATGTTCGGGCAGCGGTAGCGGGGGAGGTTCTTGTTTCCCGTGTTCGTCGGCACCGTCGGGCTGTGGGAGCCGTACGCCCCCGCGTCGACGAGAGCGGTCAGCTCCATCGCCGTGAAGGTGCCGTCCTTCTTCGATCCCGTGCGGCACGTCAGCTCCATCGCGTGCCGGCACCGGCACGCGACGAGGTCTTCCCGCCGATCGAGTTCGAGTCGCACCGGACGGTTCGTCGCCAGGGTCAAGGCGGCGCAGAGATCCTCGATCACCATCTCCTGCTTCCCGCCGAACCCGCCGCCGATGCGCGGCTTGATCACACGGATCCTGCCGACGGGCCATCCGAGCACCTGGGCGAGCTGGCGGCGCACATGGAAGGGGACCTGCGTGGCGGCGATCACCGTGAGCCGGCCGTCGCCGCCGAGGTAGCTGATCGCCGTGTGCAGCTCGAGTTGGGCATGCTGCACACGCTGCACGGTGTAGCTCCCCTCGACGATAAGGTCCGCCTCGGCGAGCCCCTTTTCGAGATCCCGAAGGTGGACGTCCACCGCGGCGCAGAGGTTCTTCCCGGCGTCTTCGATATTCCTCGCGTCCGGTTCGTCATGCACGATCGGCGCGCCTGGGGCGAGCGCCTCGCGGGGGGTCAGCACCGCGTCGTGCACCTCGTACTTCACGTCGATGAGATCGATCGCTTCGCGGGCGATTTCCGGCGTTTCGGCGGCCACCGCGGCGACACGATCGCCGACGAAACGCACCTTCCGGTCGAGAAGAAAGAAGTCCCACGGCGACGGCTCGGGGTAATCCTGTCCGGCGCGGGTGTAGGCCACCCGTTCGAAAACCGGTTGCCTCGCCCCTTTCGCACCGGCGAGAAGCACGTTTTCGTGGGTCAGCACGGCGTGAACGCCGCGAAGCGCTTCCGCGCGGCTCGTGTCGATCGATAGAATCGTCGCGTGGGCGTGGGGAGAGCCGAGAATCTTCCCATGGAGCATGCGCTCTTTCGGGAAATCGTCCGCGAACGCGGCGGCGCCGGTGACGAGTTGCACGCCGTCGACTTTGCGGATATCTTTTCCCACGGCGTGAAAATGGTCGCGGCTCATTCCTCTTCCCCCCTCATCGCGCGGGCGGCCCGTTTCACGGCGCGCACCGGGTTTTCATATCCCGTGCAGCGGCAAAGATTCCCCGAAAGCGCCGAGCGGATCTCCCCCTCGTAGGGCTCGGCGTTCTCTTCGAGAAGGGCGAATGAACTGAGGAGCATGCCGGGAATGCAAAAGCCGCACTGCACGGCGCCCTCGTCGAGAAACGCCTCCTGAAGGGGATGGAGCTTCCCGTCCCGGGAGAGCCCTTCCACCGTGGTGATCGACGCCCCTTCCGCTTGGGCGGCGAGCATGAGACAGCTCACCACCGGCTCGCCGTCGAAAAGGACGGTGCACGTGCCGCAGTCGCCCGTGGAGCAGCCGATCTTGACGCCGAGCATTCCACTCCGGCGAAGCAGCTCGCTGAGCCGCTCCCCCGGCGCGGTTTCGAATGTGCGCGCCTCGCCGTTGAGCGTGAAATGGAGTTTCATCCTACGCCTCCCCCCTTCCCGCGAGACATTCTCGAATCGCCCGTTCCACGAGAACGCCGGTCACACGCCTCCGGTACGCCGCGCTCCCCCTCTGATCGGTGATCGGTTCGGCGGCATCCCGGGCGAGGCGTCCCGCCTTCTCGATCGCCTCGTCGTGCACCGCACCGCCGACGAGCGCCGCTTCCGCCTTCACCGCCCGGCGCGGCGTCGGCGCCACCGCGCCGAGGGCGATCCGCGCCGCGGTGCAGCGCTCCCCCTCCATCTCGAGGCGCGCCGCCGCACTCGCGATGGCGATATCACCCGCCACGCGCCCGATCTTGAGGAAGGATGTTCGTGCCGGCGTCGCCGGCGTCGAAGCAACCGGGAAGCGGACCTCCACGAGGAGGTCGCCGCCGAGAACCGACTCGCGCGGCCCGGTGAAGAAGTGCCCGAGAGCCACCTCGCGGCGCCCCTTCGCGCCGGCGATCACGCAGCGCGCGTCGAGCACGAGAAGGACGGGCGCCAAGTCGGCGGATGGGACGGCTCCGGCGAGGTTCCCGCCCACCGTCGCCATGTTCCGGATCTGCACCGACGCGAAGTGCGCGGCGCATCGGCGGAGAAGACCGCCCTCGGCGCGCGCGAGATCGGCGCTCCGCTCGAGATCGCGTACCGTCGTGCCGGCGCCGAGGATGACCTCGTCTTTTTCGATCCGGATGTACCGGAAAAGCCGCCGCACATCGACGACGAAATCGCAAGGGTCGTCCTCGCAGATCAGATCGGTGCCGCCGGCGAGATACCGGCCGCGACCGGCACCCTCACCCATCAGCCGAAGCGCCTCCTCCTCCGACGAGGGACGATAGTACTCGGCGATTGCCATGCTTGATTCCTTCCTTCCGCCGGGAAACCCCGTCTGGCCGAAGAGTGGCCGGCCGGTTCCGAAAAAACCGGAACCGGGTGGTCGAGCTGAAGTTACCATCACTCCACCGGTGAGGGGAAGCGATTCCGGCGGGGGGTGTGGTTTTCCAAGGATTAGGCCGAAGGGCGGTACCCCTTCTCTTCCGCGGCGGCGAGGGCGCGCCGGTGTCGCTCCATGGCGGCTTCGAGTTTGCGTCTCGCGTCCCGATCGGCCACGCGAGCCTCATTGCAAGCGGCGCGTCGTTCGTCCGGTTTCTCGCCGGCGTCTTCCTTTCCTTTCGAGTCGTCATCGGAGGAGCGTGCTTTTTCCAGACGTTTCGCGGCCGTTTCGGCTTCTTTCCGCGCCTTTCCGAGATCCTTTTCGGCGGCGCGGAGTCTCTCCACCGCCGCGGCCAGCGCCGCCGGCTCCCCTTCATCCGGTTCGGCGATGAGCGGGATGTCTTCCGCCGCGATCGAAAGGGCGACCACCGGGAGGCGCGTCAGCATCTCCTCGAGCCGTTCGCCGAAGGGGTCGACCGGCTGGTTTCCTCGAAGGGTAAAGGGAACGAAGACGATACCGGCATCGGCGGAATACTCCACCATCCGATCGAGGTTCGCCTCGTCCACGATGATCGATTCCGCCTCGATACGGACTCTTTCCAGAGTCGCATCGAGCTGCTCCTTCGCCTTCTCCTCGCTCTTCTTCCGCCTCGGCGCGAGGACGCGGATCTTCGCATCGCGCCAGTCGGCGGTCCGGGTCATCAGGTAGGCGAGCAATAGGTTGAGATGGCTCGTCGCGCCCTCCCACCACCAGACATCGATTCTCCGTTCGGCCACCGGGCGCGCGATCAGTTCGTTCCACTCGTCTTTTTCGCTGTCGAGGACGACGACATTGCGCCCGAGGCGAAGCGATTCGCGGAGATGGCGGCCGTACAACCGCTCGTGGGAAGGATCTGCCTCGTCGGGAAGCTGGTCGAGCCAGTTGAGCAGCACGATGTTCGCCTTCATCGGGCCGATCCCGTAGCACTGGAGAAGCTGTTCGAGCCCGGTGCGCACATCGTCCGCGCCGACGACGAGCGGAAAGGCGCTCACGCCCATGGCGGCGAGGTCCTTTTCCAACACCGCCCGACGCTCCTTCTTTTCGCGCTCCACGGCGTCTTTCTCCCCCGTGACGATTTCCACCGCCGTGGTGAGACCGCTCCCTCCCTCGATCCACGACGCGAAACGGAGAACGTGCTCGCGACGCTCGTTGCTGCTGGTGAACGCGAGGATCTGCGGGCGCCAGTCGCGCTCGTGGGCCGTGCCCGACGCCATGGCGAAGAGATCGTCCCGTATCCGCTTGAAGAGGTACGCGTGGCTGCTGTCCGCCCACCGGGCCGGGCCGGCGGTGCGCTTCAGGTAGTGATAGATCGCGAAAAGGAGCGACACGCTGACGACACCGGCCGCCGGGTTGATGGCGAGCATCACACCGAGACAGCCGAGGGCGCCGAAAAGGCTGAGCCGCCTGTCGAACCAGCGGAACCGGGGACGGAACGCCGGGGACGACGCGCGCGCTTCGTAGTAGGTGGCGTAGTTCAAAAGGCCGTACGAGATGAGAAAGAACATCGAGACGATCGGCGCGATCACGTTCAGGTTGCCCAGAGCGATGGTGAGAAACGCGATTCCCGCCGAGAGGAGGATGCCGCGCCGCGGGTTGTTCGATCCGCCGACGCCCGCGGCGAACGGCTGAAGGAAAGGGACGATCCGGTCGGCGGCGAGCGCCTGCAGAATGCGCGGCGCGCCGAGGAAGGAAGCCATCGCCGACGAAAGCGTGGCGGCGATCACGCCCGCGTCGATCATCGATCCCCACGGCGTCGCGCGGCGCATCGCCTCGTAGTCGCGCACCAGCTCGGCGCCGGGAAGGGCGCCGGCGAAGAGGATCGCCGCGCCGAAGTAGACCACCATCGAAAGGCCGACCGCCAGGAAGGTGCCCATCGGGATGCTCCTTCCCGGATTCTTCAGATCTCCCGAGAGACTGACGCCCTGGGTGAACCCGGTGACCGCCGGAAAGAAGATGGCGAAAAGAACCCAGAATCCGGGACCGCCCGCCGGTGCGGCGAGGTTCGACGAGAAGGTAACGCGGTCGAAGGCGCCGATGCTCCCGGCGGCGAACGCGACGATCGCCGCGCCGAGCACCGCCATGACGACGAACTGGAGGCGTGTCGCCACGTCGGCGCCGAGCCAGGCGAAAAGGAAGATCACGCCCCCCGCGCCCGCCGCGATGATTCGAGCCGCCCCGGCGGGTGCGCCGGCGATTCCCGCCACCGCCTCGCCGAAACCGATACAGTAAAAAGCGATCGACACCGCCTGGGCGAGGAAGAGGACGATGCCGATGGCACCGCCGAACTCGACGCCGAGGGTGCGGGAGATGAGGTAGTAGTCGCCTCCCCCCTTGACGCGGAAATTCGTCGCGATCGCGGAAAGTGAGATGCTCGTGAGAACGGAGATGGCGTTGGCGAGCGCGATGATCAACAGCGTCTGGACGAGTCCCGCCGCACCGACGACGTAACCGAGCCGCCGGAAGAGGATGATCCCGAGAATCGTGAGCACACTCGGCGTGAAGACGCCTGCGAAGGTGCCGAGCGTACCGCCTCGTCGTCTCGCGCCGATCTTTGCCCGGCCCCCCCCGCTCAGAACCGGTCCCTTTCGAGGAGGGCGGAAAGGTACGACGTTCCTTCCGCCGCGGCGAGCCCGCTAATGACGAACCGGATTTTCTGGTAGAGGCCGAGCCGGACGACGTGCCCTTCGTCGAGAGCACCGAAAAGGCGCGTCTCCGACGGCTCGGGCGAGTCGCCGGTGAACACCGTCTCCACCCCTCCCTCGCGGAAGATCCGCTCGCCACCGCCCGCCCGGCACTCGCCCCGCCGGTCGCCGAACCGCGCGTCCACCACGAGCATCGACCCCCGGCGCTCGAAGAAGAAACCGTCGCCGCCGTCCTTCTCGAAGCTCGCGCGGCTCGAGAAGATCCGCGGCTTCTTCACCTGAGGGCCTCCTTCTTCCGGGCAGAAGACGTCGCAGTTGCCGCAGTCGTTGCAAAGGTCCGCCATGTTGGCGATCTGCCGCTCGGGCTTCTTTCCCGTGCCCACGGCGAGAGCGATCTCCTTTCCGAAGGAGACGAGCTTCCCGTCCGCCACGACGAGGTCGCGGTATCTCACTTCCCCCGGCTCGAGAGACCAGGAGAAGTTCGCGTTATTCGGGCAGACGGGGATGCACTTGTCGCAGTTGATGCAGTCGAACAGCTCGAGCTTCGCGGTCGTCTTCTTCGGCGGTTTTCGGTTTTTCGCCGCCCGGTACCGCTCATCCTCCAGGGCGAGCGCCGCCGCCCTCCTATGATTGATGAGTGAAGCGTCCGCCACGGCGCGATCGTCCGCCGGATCGGCGTCCGCCCCCGCCGAGCGAAGGATGAACTCGCGAACCGTCCTCGCGCCCGCCTTCTTCATGGCGGCGACGAGAGCGTCCTGGTACGCCGATAACCGTCCGTACCCTCCCACCTTCAGCAGGTCGGTGCACGCCGTCACCGGCGTCATGCCGCACGAGACGGCGGCGGCGTAGTTGCGCGCATCGATGCCGGCGGAGAACGACACGACAAGATCGGCGCCGACCGTCTCGCGAAAGCGCCCGGCGAGACCGAGGGAGAGCACGTGGAGCGGCCGGCCCGAGAGGTACATCGACTCCTCGCCCGGGAAGAAATCCTTGTGGTTCTTCACGAAAAGGGTGTTCGTGAACTTGGCGCCCACCATGAGGCCACGCCTCTTTCCGCTCGCGCGAAGAGACCGGATCAGGTCGACCCCCTCGTCGAACGTCGGGTCGTGATCGAACGGCTCTTTCGGGATCTCGATCTCGTCGTATCCGAGGGTGCCGCGCACCAGGTCGGTCACCTCCTCGTACCCCATGAGCGTCGGGTTCATCTTCACGACGACATGGAAGCCGTACTCCTCCATCAGGTGCTCGCAGATCGACTCGATCTCGTTCGGCGGGCATCCGTGAAACGTGGAGAGGGTAACGCACTCCGAGAGGCGCTCCGGCACGTCGATGCCGGCGACAAATTCCATCTCCCGCGGCAGACCGGCGCGAAGTTCCCGGCGGATCTCGTCGTACTCCGCCGATGCGTTGAGCATGGTGCGAAGGAAGCGGCGCACCTTTGCGCTCCGGATGCCGTCGAGATCGTAGCCGACACTCGTGTCGAAGAGGACGTCGGCGGCGCCGACTTCGAGCCGCTCGGGGATCCCCATCGCCGGGAGCGCGGCGATCAGGTAGCGCGCCTTGGCGTACTCGTGGGCCGACAGGTGAACGGGAAGCTCCTGCGACCACTCGACGTTGAAGCCGACCGTCGCCATGTCGATACACGGCCGGGTCAGCTCGAGGGCGTCGTTCACCTGCACCGTTTTCAATTCGAGAATCCGCCCGCCGGCGAGGAAGGCGAGCGCGATGTTCTGCGCGAGTTGGGTGTGAGGCCCGGCGGCGGGACCGGCGGGTGTCGAAGCGCGCTCGCCGTGAAAGCTCACCGAAAGATCAAAACCGCCGCTCCCTTCGTAGAAGCGCCGCACGTCGAGATCGAACACCGCCCTGTCGCGATCGTACTGCGAAGACGCGCGCCGCAGCAGCACGGAAAGCGGCAGCGGATGCAGTTCGCTCATGGCCGTTCCCCCTCCCCGGTCGGACTCGTTCGAACCGCCTGGAACCTGATTATGATCGGCCGATCGTGCGTCGTCCAGTCCTGTTCGTCGAGGGGACGTCCCCTTCCGCCGGCTATCACCGCTCTTGCCGCCCCCCCCTTTTCCCCGCCTTTCGCCCGCGCGGCACATGCTGTATCTTGTGGGGGTGAATCAAACGGTCCCTGGGGACCTTCAACCGACGCGCACGACCTTCGGAGGATCTCATGGCTGCCTCGCTCAACTCGTTCTCCACGAAATCGACACTCGATGTGAAGGGGAAAACGTACATTTATCATTCCCTTCCCGCCCTCGCCGCCGCCGGCTTCCCGGATATCGGGAAGCTCCCCGTATCGATCCGCGTGCTTCTCGAAAACCTCCTTCATTATGAGGACGGCCGCCTGGTGACGAAGGAAGATATCGAGACGGTCGGTCGCGGCGAGAAGGGGAAGGAGATCGCCTTCCGCCCGGCGAGGGTGTTGTTGCAGGACTTCACGGGTGTTCCGGCGGTGGTCGATCTCGCGGCGATGCGAAGCGCCATGGTCCGCCTCGGCGGCGACCCGAAGAAGATCAACCCGATCCAGCCGGCCGACCTGGTGATCGACCACTCGGTGCAGATCGACAAGGCGGGGAGCGCCGACGCGTTCGCCTTCAACGGAAAACGGGAGTTCGAACGGAACCGGGAACGGTACACCTTCCTCAAGTGGGGCCGCTCGGCGTTCGAGAACTTCCGCGTCGTGCCGCCCGAGACGGGGATCGTTCACCAGGTGAACCTCGAGTACCTCGCGCCCGGCGTGTTCACCCGCGAGGAAGAGGGCGAGACGTGGGCGTATCCCGATACGCTCGTCGGCACCGACTCGCACACCACCATGATCAACGGCCTCGGCGTGGTCGGCTGGGGGGTCGGCGGCATCGAGGCGGAGGCGGCGATGCTCGGCCGGCCGATCTCGATGCTCATCCCCGAGGTGGTCGGCTTTCGTCTCACCGGTGAGCTTCCCGCCGGGGCGACCGCCACCGACCTGGTGCTCACCGTGGTCGAGCGCCTCCGCGAGAAGGGCGTGGTCGGCAAGTTCGTCGAGTTCTTCGGGCCGAGCCTCCCGACGCTCTCCCTCCCCGACCGGGCGACCCTCTCGAATATGGCACCCGAATACGGCGCCACCCTCGGCTTCTTTCCCGTCGATACCAAGACGATCGATTACATGAAGCTCACCGGAAGGGACGACGACCGGATCGCCCTCGTCGAGGCGTACCTCAAGGCGCAGGGACTCTTCTACGAGCCGGGCGCGCCGGATGCCGAGTACTCCGACACCCTCGAACTCGATCTTTCCACGGTGAAAACGAGCCTCGCCGGGCCGAGCCGGCCGCAGGACCGCGTCGAACTCGGCGGATTGAAAAAGAACTTTCGCGCGGCGACGGCGCGTTTTCTCGGTATCGAATCGGAAGACGTTCCGGCGACGATCGAGAAGAGCGTGCCGGTCACGACAGGCGGCGAATCGTTTCCCCTCGCCCACGGGGCGGTGGTGATCGCGTCGATCACGAGCTGCACGAACACGTCGAACCCGAACGTGCTGATCGCCGCCGGGCTCCTCGCGAAGGCGGCGGTCGAGCGACGGCTCGCGCCGAAGGCGTGGGTGAAAACGAGCCTCGCCCCGGGATCGAAGGTGGTGACCGAGTACCTCCGCGCCGCCGGCCTCCTCTCGTCGCTCGAGAAGCTCGGCTTCCACGTGGTCGGCTACGGATGCACGACGTGCATCGGAAACTCCGGTCCGCTCGCGCCGGAAATCTCCGCGGCCATCCGGGAACACTCGCTCGTCGCTTCGGCGGTCCTTTCGGGGAACCGGAATTTCGAGGGAAGGATCAGCCCGCACGTCAAAGCGAGTTACCTCGCCTCCCCCCCGCTGGTGGTGGCGTTCGCCCTCGCCGGCACGGTCGACATCGACCTCGAAACCGAACCGCTCGGCGTCGATGGCGAAGGGAAGCCGGTCTATCTCGCCGACATCTGGCCCGACGCCGGAGAGGTCGCCCGCGTGGCCGGCGAATCGGTGAGGCGGGACCAGTTCGTCGACAAGTACGCCGACGTGTTCACCGGCCTCGAGAACTGGCAGGAAATCCCCGAGAGCGGCGGGGAACTCTACAAGTGGGATGCCGACTCGACATACATCAAGGAGCCGCCCTTCTTCGAAACGATGACGGCAAGCGTCGATCCGCCGGCGGATATCCTCGGCGCACGGGTGCTCGCCCTCCTCGGCGACTCGGTGACCACCGACCACATCTCCCCGGCGGGCGCGATCCCCGCCGACGGTCCGGCGGGACGCTACCTCGTCGAAAACGGTATCGATCCGAAGGACTTCAACTCGTTCGGGTCGCGCCGGGGGAACCACGAAGTGATGATGCGAGGCACGTTCGCCAATATCCGGCTTCGAAACGCCCTGGCGAAGGGTAAAGAGGGAGGCTACACGCGCCATCTCCCGGGCGACGAGGTGATGGCGATCTACGACGCGGCGATGAAGTACGCCGCCGAGGGCGTGCCCCTCGTCGTGCTCGCCGGCAAGGAGTACGGCACCGGTTCGTCGCGCGACTGGGCGGCGAAGGGGACGACCTTGCTCGGGGTGCGCGCGGTGATCGCACAAAGCTACGAGAGGATCCACCGGAGCAATCTCGTCGGCATGGGGGTTCTCCCGCTCCAATTCGCCGAAGGCGAGGGCGTGGAGGCACTCGGCCTCACCGGGGAGGAGATCTTCGAGATCCGCGGGATTTCGGACGGCCTCGAGCCGGGCGCGAAGGTCGCGGTCATCGCGAAAGCGCCCGGCGGCTCGACGACGGAGTTCGAAGCACTCGTGAGGATCGATACGCCCGACGAGATCGACTACTACACGAACGGCGGGATCCTCAACTACGTGCTCCGCTCGCTGCTGTAGCCGTTCGGCGGCGGTTGCCCGGAAGGCGCGGCGGATCACCTCGCCCGCGAAACGCCTGTTTCGACGACGAAAACCGGTCTTGCGGCCGGACGGAAATCTATGCAAGGAGTGAATCGATGCATCTCATTGAGCCGGCGCGGTGGAAGAAGGGCGTCCGCCCGGAAGATCTCTTAAGAGCGGGAGAGAACGATCCGGCCCGCCGTGACGGGAACGAAAGCGCCGTCGTCCGCGGCAGGGCGCTCATCTTTCACGACCCGGCGCGCCCGGGAAAGAAGCTCGACGCCATCGACACCGACCAGATCACCCCGGCGAAGGATTGCGTCTCCACGAGCCTCGAGAAGCTCGACGAACGGTGGAAAGCGGGCGCCTTCCGTTACCTGATGCCCGATTTCCGCGAAAGGGTTCATCGGGGCGAGAACTTCATCGTCGCCGGCGACCGCTTCGCCATCGGGTCGTCGAGGGAAATGAGCCCCGCCGGTCTCAAGGCGATCGCCGCCGAGGCGGACCTCGAGATGGTGATCCTGTGCGGCGCGAATATGGGCGACATTTTCCGCCGGAACGCGCTCAACCTGGGGCTTCACGTGGCGCAGTCGGTCGAGGCGGTGGCCGACGCGCGCGACGGCGACGAGTTCTCTTTCGACACGAAAACGCGACAGATCACCAACGAGACGCAGGGGAAGACGTACACGCCGATCCCTCTCACCGGAAAGGAAGAGGAGATCCGCCGTTCGGGAGGGATCTTCGCCGTGGGGAGGCGGGAATTCGCCCGGTCGGCGGCGATGAAACCGGTGATCGAGTGGCCCGACGGCGCCGACGCCGACCGGCTCACCACCACCGAGCAGATCGTGTGGGCCCACCGTGTCGATCGCGACGCCGCCGTCGAACCGGGGGGCACGTACCGCCTCTTCGCCGACCTCCTCCCCGCCTCGGACGGCACCGCCCCCTTCTCGATCCACACGTTCCAGGAAATCACGGGGGGCGATACGATCCATCCCCGCCAGATCGCCATCGCGAGCGACCACTTCGTCTTCACCGGGAAGGAACAGGACGATCTGCAGACCGCAATCTCCAGACAGTTCGTGCAGAAAGAAGGAATCGGAAAGCCATACATCGCCGAGCCGGGGGACGGCATTTTTCACTTCTATTTCCCCGAACAGGGACTCGTCTACCCGGGACAGTTCATCCCGGGCGCCGATTCCCACACGAGAACGTACGGCGCGTACGGCGCTCTCGCCGTCGGTGTCGGTTCCACCGCCCTCGGCTTCGGCTGGTCGACAGGTTATATCTATTTCACCCTGGCGAACCAGCGCCGGGTGACGTTCACCGGCTCGCTCCGGCCGTGGGTGAGCGGGAAGGATATCGTTCTCGCCCTCCTCGCGCACTGGGGGGAGGAGCAGTCGAAAGGGATGTGCGTCGAGTTGGTCGACGCCGATCGGCAGCTCCCGATCGCCTATCGCCACACGATCGCGAACATGATGGCCGAGGCGGAGGCGCAATGCGGCATCTTCGCGCCCGACGAGATCACGGAGGGGTGGTACCGTTCGCGGGGGATGACCGACCTCCCCTACCCGATGATCCGCCCCGGGAAGAAGGCGCATTACGAGATCGACGAAACGTTCGACCTCGCCCGAGTAACGCCGCTCATCGCGAAGCCGTCGCATCCGTCGAACGGCGTCGATGCCGAGGAGGTGGCGAACGAGAAGATCGCTTTCGACAAGGCGTACATCGGTTCGTGCACGAACGGCGGTTACGACGACCTCCTCCAGGCGGCCCTCGTGATCCGCGCGGCGCGCGACACGGGACACTCGCAGGCGAAGTGCGAGTTTCTCGTTTTTCCCGGTTCGCGCGGCGTGGCGGGAAAGATCCACGAGGCCGACCCGCGCCTCGGCGGCGAATCGATCGCGGCGGTGTTCGAAGGGATCGGTGGGAAGATCCGCGAATCGTGGTGCGGGCCGTGTTTCGGCCAGGGACCGGACGCCCTCGCCGAGGGGGAGCGGGCGATCGCCACGTTCAACCGGAACTGGCGAAACCGGATGGGCATCGGCGGCGAAGGGTTCCTGGCGAGCCCGGCGGTGGTCGCCTCTTCCGCGCTCCTCGGCTATATGGCCCCCCCCTCGAGACTCGGCCTCGAGTGGGACGCGGATCTTTTCGGTATTTAGCGGCGCGCCGAAGAGAGGCCGGCGCCGCGCGGCTCAACGACGGCGTTTCCCGGCGCGCCCTTCCTCCGGCGCGTCGGGCTCGTCCGCTCCATCCCGTCCATCGCCGGTGAGCCGTTCGAGTTCCTCCGCCAGTTCCTCCCATCGCTCCGTTTTCGAGGCGATCACCGCGCGGGTGTCGTTGTACTCGCGAAAGACGTCGCCGAACCGCTCCCCCTTCTCGTAAAAGGAAGGATCGGCCATCTCCTCCTCGAAGCGCGCCGCCTTCTTCTCGAGCGCGCCGATCTCCTCCTCGAGGGACGCGATCTTCTCGCGCAGCGGCCGCGCCACGCGGTAAAGTTCGTTCCGCCGGAGCGCTTCGGCGCGCCGCTCCTCTTTAGACTTGATCTTCCGCCCGGTGCGGCGCGGCGCGTCCCTCTTCTCCGCCGTCTCGCCGCTCGCCGCCAGCTCTTCCTCCCGGCGACGGAGGTAGTCGGCATACGTACCGAGTCGGCTCGCGATCGTCCCCCCTCCCGCTTCGACGACACGCGTCACGAGGGCGTCGAGAAAGCTCCGGTCGTGGGAGATGATCACCAGCGAACCGCCGTACTCGCCGAGTGCCTCTTCGAGCACCTCCCGGGAGCGGATATCGAGATGGCTCGTCGGCTCGTCGAGGAGGATCACATTCGGCGGCGACGCCAGCAGCTTCGCCAGCGCCACGCGGACCTTCTCCCCACCCGAGAGGACACCGATCTTCTTGAACACGTCGTCCTTGGTGAAGAGGAAGCGACCGAGGAGGGAGCGCACCTGCTCGGTCGTCATGCCGGGCGCCGCCGAGGCGACCTCGTCGAGCACGGTGGCGTCGTACCGGAGGGATTCCATCTGGTGCTGCGCGAAATAGCCGACTTCCACCCCCTTGCCGAGGCGTCTCTCGCCCGCCTCGAAGGGGAGCACGCCGGCGAGGATCTTCATGAGCGTCGATTTCCCCGCGCCGTTTCGTCCCACCAGCGCGATCCGCTCCCCCCGTTCGACGGCGAAGTCGATGCCGGTGTACACGGCGTGATCGCCGTACGATTTCGAAAGTCCCTTCAGCTCGAGCTGGATCCGCGCCGATGGGGGGGGCTCCGGCATCCGGATTCGCACCGATTTTTGCGCCGCGCGCCCGGTGATCGTCTCCATCTTCTCGAGTCTCTTGATCCGGCTTTGAACCGCTTTCGCTTTCGTATTCTTATATCGAAATCGTTCGATGAAGCGCCGCTCCTTGGCGAGAAACCGCTCCTGCGCCTTCTTCGCGGCGGCGAGCTGTTCCTCCCTCAACCTTCTCGCGCGGATCGAGGCGTCGTAGTTTCCCGTATACGACACGATCTGTTCGCCGTCGATCTCCCAGATCCGGTTCGCTACGGCGTTGAGGAGGGTGCGGTCGTGAGAGACGGCGACGAGGGCGCCTTCGTACGAACGGAGATACGCCTCGAGCCAGACGACCGATTCGAGATCGAGGTAGTTCGTCGGCTCGTCGAGGAGCAGCAACGACGGCTCGATGAGGAGGAGCCGCGCCAGTGCGAGGCGCATCAGCCAGCCGCCGGAGAACTCCCCCGCCGGGCGGGTGAAGTCGCTCTCCCGGAAGCCAAGCCCCCCGAGGATCTTCTTCCCCGCCGAGGGAAGATCGTACCCACCTTCGCTGTCGAAGCGCCTCTCCAGTTCGCCCTGCTTCTCCGCGAGGGATCGCAGCTCCTCTTCGCCGGAGGCGCGGCGCATCTCCTCTTCCACCAGGGTAAGCTGGGCGCGAAGATGATCGATCGTCTCGTGACCGGCGAGCAATTCATCGAGCAACGCGCGGTCGGAGAAGCGGGGAACCTCCTGCGGCAGGTAGCCGACCGTCGCCCGCCGGTTCCTCGAAACACTCCCCTCGTCCGGCTCGATCCTCCCGGCGAGAATCTCGAGGAGTGTCGTCTTCCCCGAGCCGTTCGGACCGACGAGACCGATCCGGTCGGAGATGCCGATGGTGAGGTTCACCTTCGAGAAGAGGACCCTCGGGCCGATCTGTTTTCCCATGGACGCAAGTGATATCATCGCGTGTCCGATCATATCAGAAAGAGACCGTACGGTCGGCAGGCGGAAGGAGCGCCCATGAAGGACACGATCAGCCGGTACTCCACGGGGCTCGCCCTGGAGCTTCTCGAAAGGCTGATCCGCGCGAAGATCACCGTCACCGGCGAGAAGAATCTCGACGCCGGTCCGACGCTCTTCGCGATCAATCACTTCACCCGCGCCGAAACGTTCCTCATTCCCCACGTCATCCTGAAGAAGAGCGGCCGGTATGTCCGCACCCTCGCGGACGACGCCCTGTTCGTCGGGAGATTCGGCGATTATCTCCGCCGTCTCGGGGTGATGTCGACCCGCGAGGCGCACCGGGACGAGAAGATCATCGGCGACCTGATGACCGGCCGGCAAAGCTGGGCGATCTACCCCGAAGGGGTGATGGTCAAGTCGAAGCGGCTGATCCGCCGGGGGCGGTTCCGCCTCGCGCGCTCGGGGCGGATCGGGGCGCCGAAGACGGGGGCGGCGATGCTCGCCCTCAAGGCGGAGATCTACAAGAAACGATACGCCCGCGCCGTGGTGGCGGGCGACGCGGAGCGGGTGGAGGAGCTCGGCCGGCGCTTCGCCATCCGCTCGACGGAGGAACTCGCCCCGAAGGAGACGGTCGTCGTTCCCGTGACGATCACCTACTACCCCCTCCGCCCGGGGGACAATGCGATCAAGACGCTGGTGAAGCGGTTCGCCCGCGAGATCCCTCCCAGGCTCGAGGAAGAACTCGAGGTGGAGGGAAATCTCCTCCTTTCCGATTCCGACATCCACATCCATTTCGGCGATCCGATCCGCCTCACCGGTTTCGTAACGAGACACTTCTTCTTCAGCCGGTGGATCCCGACCTTTCTCAGGACCCTCGAGAAGAGCAACCTCCTTCTCCGCCACGAGGCGCGCCGTCTCACCAGGCGCTTCATGAAGGCGATCTACTCGAATCTTTGCATCAACATCGACCATCTCTTCTGCTCGGGATTCCGTCTTGTCGGCTCGGGAAAAGTGGACGTCCTGCACTTCCACCGCGCCGTCTACGCCACGGCGAAAGAGATCGGCCGCGGCGGGAAGCATTTTCTCCACCCGACGCTGAGAAAGAACCTGGTCCGCCTCCTCTCGAATCCCGATTACCGCCCGGCGGCGTCGATCCTCCGCCTCGCCGGGGAGAGCCGCATCGTCCGGCGCGAAGGGGACACGTACCGGATCAACAAGCTGCAGCTCGAGATGATGCACATGTTCCACAACGTGCGGCTGAAGAACCCGATGGTGGTGATCGCCAACGAACTCGAGCCGCAGAAGGAGGTGATCCGCCTTTTGTCGAGTCGCCTCGACAGCACGCCGGCGAAGCTGCGGGAAGAGACGGCGGCGATCCTCACGCGGGAGGATCTCGACCTTTTCGAGGCGGACTACGAAAAGTTCCGCGAAGAGGGCGTCTCCCGCGGAAGAGACGTCGGCCGGCCCTTTCTTCTCCGGGGTGATTCGAATCGACCGGGCATCGTGCTGTCCCACGGCTTTCTCGCCGCCCCCGAGGAGGTGCGCCTCCTCGCCGAGCTGCTGCACGAGGAGGGATACACGGTCTACGCCGTCCGCCTCGAGGGGCACGGCACGTCTCCCGCCGATCTCGCCCGGGTGAAATGGCGGGCGTGGTACCGGTCGTACCTGCGCGGATTCGAGACGCTCCGATGCTGCTGCGACCGGGTGATCCTCGGCGGCTTTTCCACAGGAGGTGTCGTGGCGATGCTCGCCGCGGCGCGCCTTCGAGGCGCCGCCGGCGTTTTCGCCATCAGCGCTCCCTACGACCTGGGCGACATCCGCGCACGGCTCGTCCCGGCGGTGCATTTCTGGAACGAGCTGGTCGGCCGCTTCCGCATGGAGAAAGGGAGGATCGAGTTCGTCGACAATCACCCCGAGAATCCGGACATCAATTACCACCGCATCCCGGTGCGGGGCCTCCGGCAGCTCGAGAAGCTGATGGTGAAGTGCCGGGGGGAACTGGAACACCTGCGTGTTCCCGTCCTGCTGATGCACGGGACGGACGACCCGGCGGTGAACCCGGCGAGTTCGAAGAAATACTTCGACGCCATCGCGTCGGCAAAGAAGCGGATCCTCCCGTTCGAGTGCGACCGCCACGTGATCGTCCGCCACGAGGCGCGCCACGCGATCGCCCGCGAAATCGACCGGTTCGTGAAAGGGACGTGCGCGGACTCTCTTCGATCTGGATCGATCGGCGCCGATCGGATATAATCCGCTACGTGACGTCGGTCGCGGTTCGCCTGCGCCCCGCCCGAGCCGGCGAGCAAGCGGCGACATCGAATCGAAAGGACTGTTCATGTTTTTCATCAATAGACGGTGCGACGGCGCCCTCGTTTTCCTTCCCTTTCTCTTCGCCGGTTCCCTCCTGTTCACCGCCGGCTGCGGCGGGGGAGACGGCGGAGACGACGGCGGTGGAAACGGCGGAGGGGGGACGCTGACGGCGGAGGAACTCACTTCCCAGGGGTGGGAAGCGTTCGAGACGGATAGCCTCGACGCTGCGCGCTCGTCGTTCGGTGACGCCCTCGCCGTCGACTCGTCATGGGCCGATGCGTGGACCGGCATCGGCTGGAGCCGCCTCGCCGTCGACTCGGTGGACGGCGCCCTCACCGGGTTCGCAAGTGCTCTCGCCCTCGACAGCGCGGCGACCGACGCCCTCGCCGGAAAGGCGGCGGCCTATCCCGTAGCGACTCCTCCTTCCGACGGCGAAGCGGTCGCGGCCGCCGGTGGAGTGCTCCGTACCTCGCCGCGTTACGCCTTCCACCACGACAGCCGCTTCGACTGGCGTGACCTGAGGTTGATCCGCGCCGAATCGTTCTTCGCCCTCAGCGAGTACGACTCGGCGAACAGCGAGGTCGATTCCCTCGGCGGAAACCGGGCCGATCCGGGGTCGGCGTCGTTCGTGAGCGATCTTCTCGCCGAGATCGAGCGCCTCGCCGGGACGATCGCCGACTGATTGTTCCCCTTGACACGGCGCCTCTTGTGCACTAAACTGAAACCTGAATGAAATCAAGGGGGCCCTCGGGGTCCCCGAGGCATATAAGCCGAGTTTTTACAATGACTTGGCAATACGCCTTCAGGGAGATCATGAAGGACCAACCAGGAACGGTTGGTTTTCGTGCGTTTGATCCCGACGCCTCCCGGCGCGCCGCGATCGGGTCGGAATCGGGTGACGAGATACCGGCAGGGAGAAGGTTTCGGAGATGTTCGCTCATTTTCACCACATTTCGATCGCCCGTCGTGCCGCGATCGTCCTCGCCGTGGGGGGAGTGCTTTTCGCCCTGCCGGGAAAGGACGCCGTTCCGGCCGGGGCGATCCCTCCCGGGCCTGCGCCTTGCCCCGACGAGTTCGACCTCGCCGACGTGCGCCTCGAAAGAGAGCTACGGATCTCCCTGCTGCCGCCCCTTGATGTGATCGTCACGGCATACTCGTCCACCGCGTCGCAAACCGACGCCACGCCGTTCACGACGGCGTCGATGACCCGTGTCCGGCCGGGGGTGATCGCCCTTTCGCGCGACCTGATCCGGAGGTACAACCCGCGGGCGCCCTTCGATTTCGGCGACCGGGTTCATGTCGAGGGACACGGCGTCTTCACCGTGGAGGACACGATGAACGAACGCTACTCCCGGCGGGCCGACATCTGGTTCGCTTCCACGACAGAGGCGATCGCCTTCGGAAAGAAGGAGCTCACCCTCTCCCGTGTCGGCCCGGCCGGCGGGGGAGGGATCAGCGGTTGTTCGCCTCGATCCACATCAGCCCCTTCAAAGTAAGAAGAAGATCGACTTCGTCGATCCTCTCCGAATGAGGCGCCACGAGAGGCGCGATACCGCCGGTGGCGATCACCGTCGGCCCGCCGCCGCCGCCGATCTCGCCCGCCATGAAGCGAAGAAGGCCGTCGATCTGCGCCACCGACCCCCAAAGCATACCCGACCGGATCGCGCCGGCGGTGGAGCGTCCGATCGCTTCGTCGGGCCATTCGATCGACGGGCGAGAGAGCTTCGCGCCACGGGCGGCGAGGGCGTCGGCCGCGGTGAAGACGCCCGCGAAAATCGCGCCGCCTAGGAAGGCGCCGCTCTTGTTGACCACTTCGATGGTGGTCGCCGTGCCGAAATCGACGACCATCACCGGGCCGCCATGGAGATGATACGCCCCTACCGCGTTGGCGATCCGGTCGGCGCCCAGTTCGTCCGGTTCGTCCACTTCGAGGCGGATCCCCAGGTGGAGCGCCGGTGAAATCTCGAGTGGTTCGGCGCCGGTGAACCGCCGGAGGACACCGGCGAGCGGTGCGGTGGCGGCGGGGACGACCGACGCGATGACGGCGCGCTCCATCGTCTCCCGATCGATGCCGGCGCGGCCGAACAGGTCGGTCACGGCGCAAGACGCCTCTTCTTCGTCGACGAGCGACTTCGTCGGCACGTCTCCCACGGCGGTCACCCCCCCGCCGGCGATCATGCCGAACGAGGTGCTCGTGTTGCCGATATCGACGGCGAGGCGCGTCATCACGGCGCCTCCCACGAGAGAACTTTCGTCACCTCGCCCGCGCGATATTCCTTCGGTCCTCTTCCCGTGTCGACGATCAACCCCCCGCGCGGCCCGATCCCGGCGGCGACGCCGCGCACTTCGCCGCCGCCTACATCGAGGATCACCCTCTTGCCGACGAGACTCGAGAATCGCTCCGCCTCGGCGCGCACCGGCTCGAACCCCTCGAGCGCCATCCGGTCGATCCTCTCTTCCATCCGGTGGAGGATCGACGCGAGCAGCCGGCCGCGCGAAAAAGAGCGCCCCGCGCCGACCGCCACCGACGTGGCTCCCTCGGGGAGGGCCTCTTCGCGCTGGTTGACGTTCAGTCCGACACCGATGACGAGCGCCTTTTTCGCCCCACTGTACTCCGAGAGGATGCCGCAGATCTTCCTCCCCTCCAGGATGAGATCGTTCGGCCAGCGGATGCCGCACTCGATGCCCGCCTCCTCGCGGAGCGCGGCGGCGACAGCGAGAGAGGCGGTGAGCGTCGAGAGCGCCGCCCCTTCCGCATCCCACCGGGGATGGAAGAGCACGGAGAACTGGAGCGCCTCGAAAGGGGGCGCCTCCCATCTTCGGCCGTGCCGGCCCCTTCCGGCGCTTTGCTCTTCGGCGACGATCACCGTACCGTCGCCGTAGACGGTTGCCGCCCCCTTAAGAAGGATATCGTTCGTCGAGGTCACCGAGCGGAAGAAGTGGATCGGCCGGCCGACCCTCTTCGTCCCCAAGTGGGGCGTCACCTCGCTGTGCACGAGAAGGGCGCTCCTTTCTCCGAGGGCGATCCCGCGCTCCGGGTGGCGGTCCCAGCGATAGCCCGCCGCGCCGAGGCGCTCGAGCGATTCGCGCAGATCCTCCTCGTCGACGCCGGCGAGCTTCGCCGCCTCCGCCGCGGTGCGGTGGACACCGCCGGCAAAAAGGCGGAGCACCGCTTCATCCACCTCTTCCGAGCGCCGCCGGTTCAAGAGTGCGCCTCCTCGATCAGAAGGGAGACGTCCGCCGCCGGCGCCGAATGGGTGAGCGCGCCGATCGAGATGCCGTCCATGCCGAGCGAAGCGCTCTTCGCCGCGCGCTCGAGATCGAATCCGCCGCTCACCTCGATGTACGGCCCGCCCCCGCGGGAGCGGACGCGCCGCACCGCCTCGACGATCGATTCATCATTGAAATTATCGAGCATCACCCTTTCCACGTCGAGATCGAGCGTTTCCTCGAGCTCGTCGAGGTTTTCCACTTCCACTTCCACCGCGACGCCGGGAAAGAGGGCGCGCACCTTGCGCACCGCCGCCTCGATCGAGCCGGCGGCGGCGATGTGGTTCTCCTTGAGAAGCGCCATCGATGCGAGATCGACGCGGTGGTTCACCCCTCCCCCTGCGGCGACGGCGCGCTTCTCGAGATGGCGGAGGCCGGGGAGGGTTTTTCGCGTATCAAGAATCTCCACGCCTGTGCCGCGCACCGCCTCGACGTAGCGCGCCGTCCACGTCGCCACGCCCGACAGGTGCATCATGAAGTTGAGCGCTCCGCGCTCGGCACTCAAGATCGACCGCGTCCGCCCCTCGAGCCGCGCGATCACCGCACCCGGGCGAAGCCGGTCCCCCACCCCCACCGCCCATTCGACAACGACCTCTTCGTCGACGGTGCGAAAAAGCGCACCGGCGGCGTCGATCCCCGCGAGAATCCCGGCGGAGCGAAAGAGAATCCTTCCCCGGCAGCGCGCATCGGGGGGCACCGACGCGAGGGTGGTGACATCCCGGTCGACACGGTCCTCGTCGAGAGCGCGCTCCACCGCCGCCCGAAGCGCCTCCTCGTACCGCTCATCATCATGCCGTTCATCGTTCATCGCCGGTGGCCCCCTGCCTTTCATCGGTGCGCCGCGACCCATCTCGCTCCCCCAGTGTATCCCCTCTCGCGTCGCGAGAAAAGGAACGGCGCTCCCGCACGAGGTTCGCCGTCGCCTGGCGAAGAGACGGATCGATCGCCAAGGCGCGGTGGAAAGCGTCGATCGCGCCGTCATGATCGCCCCGGCTCGACCGAACGAGGCCCGCTGCGTTCCACAGATGCGCCGACGCGCCGGCATCGAGAAGGGGACGAAGGATCGCCTCCGCTTCGTCCGTCCTCCCCTCTTCCACCAGGCAGCGGACCAAGCCGATGAGGGCGCCCTCCCGGCCGGCATCGAGAGCGAGCGCACGCCGGTAGGTCTCCTCCGCTTCTCCGAACGCGCCCTCGCCGGCGAGAAGATCGCCGAGAAGGGCGAACCTCCCCGGCGTCTCCCCGGCGAGGCGGATCCCTTCCCGGATGAGAGCGATCCCTTCCCGGCGGCGGGAGAGCTTTCCTAGAAGGGCCGCTTCGAGATCGTAGGCCGGCCCGTAATCGACCGCCGCCGAGCGCGCCTTCCGATACCAAGTCAGGGCATCGTCGCTCTTCCCCGATCGTTCATACGAAAGCCCCAGTCCGACCATCGCCTCCACGAGAGCGCCGTCGAGCCGAAGGGCCCGGCGGTAATGCTCCACCGCCTCGTCGAATCGCCCCGCCGCGCGTTCGGCGCGACCGAGATTCACCCATGGGCGCGCCGCGCCGGGCGCCTTCTTCGCGGCGTCCTCCCAAAGGGCGATCGCGTCGGACCAGACCGTCGCGCGCCGGTGCGTGACGAATGCGAGGGGGACGACCATCACCGCCAGAAGAACGCCCCTCCGGGGAAGGCGGGCGAGGAGCGACGACGCGGCGATGAAAAGCCCCACCGAGGGGAGATACATCCGGTGCTCGACCATGACGTCCCGTATCGGAATGAACGACGATTCCACCGCCGAAGTGACGAGAAACCACGCCCATCCCGCCGTGACGAGCGGGAACCTCCTCCGTCCCTTCCACGCCGCCCATGTCAGCAGCGCGAGAAGCGCGCCGCCGGCGAGGACCGCCGACTCGGCGACTCCCGAGAGCGCCGCGACGTCGTGATCGATGGTCAATCCTTTCGGAAAGAGGAAAAGGCCGAGATACCGGGGGAGCACGGTCAACTGCGTGGCGAAGTAGGCCCCCCTGCCGATGTCGGCCGTCTCCCGGAACGCGCCGAGCGTTTCGGCGGTGATATTCCGGCCCGTCCCCTCGCCGCCGAACAGGAGCGACGCCGGGATGAGCGGAAGGAGAAGAAGGAAAGGCGCCCCGGCGCGCCAATTCCTCTTCCCGGGCGGGAAGAAAAAGAACTCGCACAGCACGAGAATCACCGGCAGCGTGAAGGCGATCTCCTTGCAGCGCATCGAAAGGAAAGCGAGTGCGAAGGCGCCGATGCCGAGCGGGATGCTCCGGCGCTCCCTGGCGGCGAGATACGTCTCGAGCGCGCCGAGGTAGAAGAGCGTCGCCAGCGATGTGTAGCGCTGCGCCGCGTAGGCGACCGCCTGCGAAAGGAGAGGATGGACGAGGAAAAGGAGCGACGCGGCGAGGGGGAGGAACGACCGGCCGCTTCCGCTCGGCCGCGCGCGCCGCGCGCACCTTCGGGCGAGTAGAAAGAGGAGGAACGCGCATAGGCCGTGCAGGGCGATGTTGACGGCGTGATACGACGCCGGGGCGATTCCCGCGGCGGCGCGGTTGAGGGCGAAAGTAAAATCGGTGAGCGTCCTCCTGCCGGTGAGGGCGCGCACGGCGGTGCCGGCGGTGTCGTCGAGAGCGCCCTTCGCCGCGATCGCCGGGAAGTCGTCGTATGTCCACGTCCCCCTGAGGGAAGGAGCGTACAGGAGGAAGGCCGCCGCCACGAGGAGGAAGAGCATCGCCGCGGCGCCGGGGTACGTTCTCTCCGCCCGGCCGGCGGGCACGGCCGTCATGAGCCGGTCGACCGGATTTCGAAGATCCGGTCCCTCAAAGAAGCCGCCTTCTCGAACTCGAGGTGCGCCGCCGCCTCGAGCATCTCCTTCTCGAGCAGCGCGATCAGTTCGTCTCCGGAAAGATCGGGGTCGACTTTCACGCGGACCGGCTTTTCCCTCGTCCTCTTTCGCTTCGAATCGACCACCCCGGTGGAAAGGATCACTTCGTCGGTGCTCTTGCGGATCGAAACGGGGGTGATGCCGTGCTCCTTGTTGTACGCCACCTGCTTCTCCCGGCGCCGGTTCGTCTCGTCCACCGCCGCCCGGATCTAGCGGGTCACCGTCGATGCGTAAAGGACGACCTTTCCGCGCACGTTTCGCGCCGCCCGGCCCGCCGTCTGGATGAGCGACGTCTCCGATCGCAAGAAGCCCTCCCGGTCGGCGTCGAGAATCGCCACGAGACCGACCTCGGGCATGTCGAGCCCTTCACGAAGCAGATTGATGCCCACCAGGCAATCGAACTCCCCCATCCGAAGGGCCCGGATGATCTCGACCCTCTCGAGAGCGCCGATATCGGAATGAAGATACCGTACGCGGATGTTCGCCTTCAGCAGATAGTCGGTGAGGTCTTCGGCCATCCTCTTCGTCAGCGTGGTGACGAGAACCCGCTGCTCCTCCTTCGCTTGGAGACGGATCTCCTCCATCAGGTCGTCGACCTGCTGTTCGACCGGGCGGATCTCGATTGCCGGGTCGATCAGCCCGGTCGGGCGGATCACCTGCTCCACCAGGACCCCTTCCGACTTCTCCATCTCGTACTCGCCGGGCGTGGCGGAGACGTAGATCACCCTCGGCACCGCCGCTTCGAATTCGTCGAACTTCATCGGCCGGTTGTCGAGCGCCGAGGGGAGGCGGAAACCGTACTCCACCAATTTCTCCTTGCGTGAACGGTCGCCGTTGTACATCGCCCTGAGCTGCGGAATCGTCACGTGCGATTCGTCGAGAATCACGAGAAAATCTTCGGGGAAGTAGTCGATCAGCGTGAGGGGATGCTCCCCCGGCGCGCGGCCGGTGAGATGGCGCGAGTAGTTCTCGATGCCCGAACAGCTGCCCACCTCGCGGAGCATCTCGATGTCGAACCGCGTCCGCATGTCTAACCGCTGCGCCTCGACGAGCCGGTTTTCCCTCTCGAGTTCGCTCCGGCGCGCTTCGAGTTCCTCCTCGATGGCGCCCACGGCGCGCTCGAGTTTCTCCGCCGAGGTGACGTAGTGGCGTGCCGGATAGATCGGCAGGTAGGGATACTCCCCGAGCACCTCTCCCGTCAGGGGATGTACCTCGCAAAGCCTCTCGATCTCGTCGCCGAAGAGGCTGATCCTCACGGCGGTCTCCTCGTAGGCGGGCCAGATCTCCACCGTGTCGCCCCGGACACGGAACGTTCCCCTGGCGAGGAGGGCGTCGTTCCTCCGGTACTGGATATCGACGAACCGCCGGAGCATCTTCTCCCGCTCGACCTCTTCGCCCACCTTCAAGTAGACGTTGAGCGCCTCGAAATCTTCCGGCGAGCCGAGTCCGTAGATGCATGATACCGAGGAGACGATGATCACGTCATTTCGCCGTAGCAAGCTCGCTGTGGCGCGCAGGCGGAGACGGTCGATGTCGTCGTTGATCGACGCGTCCTTCTCGATGTATGTGTCGGTTCCCGGCACATACGCTTCCGGTTGAAAGTAATCGTAGTAGCTCACGAAGTACTCGACGGCGTTGTTCGGAAAGAAGGAGCGAAACTCCCCGTAGAGCTGCGCCGCCAAGGTCTTGTTGTGGGAGATGACGAGCGCCGGGGCGCCGTAGCGCTCGATCACGTTGGCGATGGTGAACGTCTTTCCCGAGCCGGTGACGCCCAGGAGTGTCTGGTGGGTGTCGCCGCGCGCAAGACCCTCGGAGAGTTCCTCGATCGCCTGGGGCTGGTCGCCCGTCGGCTGGTAGTCGGAGTGGAGCTCGAACCCCATGTCAACCGCGAAGAAAGAGGCGATAGACCGCCGCGCAGACGACGATCACCGACACAGCGGCGACGATCCACCCGGCGGCGGGGCGCTTCTCTTCCTCCGGGGGGGTATCCTTCCAAAGAGCATCGTCGTCGCTCTCGGAGCTGGGAATCTCCTTCCGGTAAAGGCGGATCGCCTCGGAGCCGCTCATGCCGAGGAAATCGGCGTACGACCTCAGGAACGTGATGATGTACGTCTCGTCGGGGAGCATTTGGTACCGCTCCTCTTCGAGGGCCTCGAGATAGCGCTTCGCGATGCGCGTCCTCTTCGCCGCCTCGTCGAGGGTGATCCCCTTCTCTTCCCGAAACTTCCTCAGCTCCTCGCCGATCGACTCCATCCTACCACCGACTCCTCACGGTGTAGGTGATCACCGTCTCGCCGTCCGGCGGAACGGAAACGGTCCACTCCGCCTTGCGGGCGCTCTCCTTCGTGAAATCATGGGATGAATGCTCGATCGTCCAGTCGCCGATCATCGCCTCGACCACCTTGATTTCGACAGCCTCTTCCTTCCGGTTCCTCAACCGGATCTCCACGTCCTGCTCCCGCACGCGACTCGTGATGCGCTTCTCGGCGAGCACTTTCCGCTCACCCACCAGGTCGAACGCCTCACCGACGACGAGACGGACCTTTTCATTCTTCGGCGTGTGGTCGATCCGGTCTTCGCCGATGAACTCCGATCCTCCCCTCCCATCGTCCTGGAAGACGCGCACCACGCCGGCGGGAAGGGGAATTCCGAGTCCCCCCGCCTCGTCGTTCACGAACTCGAGGATCACCTGCACGTTGTCGCCGTTTCGTCCCGCTTCGAACAGATACTCTTTCCTCACCGGAACGGTGGTACTCGGCACGAAGGCGATCTGCTTCACCTGGTTGTCGCGGAGCGTGGTGGAACGACCGACGTCGTAGATATGGTACTCGAAGAGGGAACGCTCCTCCACGCAGCGGCCTCCTCTTTTCATCATCGTCTCGACTTGGTACGCCGGACCGGGAGCGACCGGCGGGGCGCGATGCACCGTCCCCGCCATGAGCTTCAGCTTCGCGTCCCGGTACACGGCCCCCGAACGATTCTCCACCGACACCCAGCCGGCGAGGTCGATCGACTCGTTCTTCTCGTCCGCCAACGCGACGTACTCGGCGTGCCACGACATCCCCGCCGTGAGGTACTCCACCTCCACGGTCCGCGTCTTCTCGCCGCCGTTTCGCACGGTCCAAACGAGGGTGGGGCGGGTGACGAAGCGGTCGAGACCGCCGGCGAGATCGACGTTTCTCAACTTGTCGGAGCGGACCACCGACAGGGCGGAACTCTCGTCGTTCCTCACGATCATCCGGCCGCCGCCGTGGGAGAGGAGCGTTCCCGCGATGATCCCGCCGTCCTCGAGAAAGAGCTTCACTTCCTTATCGATATATCGGTCGTAGAGCTTGTCCGGCGAGAGGAGATCGTACTCGTAGTTCTGCTCCACCACCTCGAGTTCGCCGTTGTCCACCGCTTTCAGGTGAACCGACGTCGGGTCGATCCGCGCGGCCACGTCCTGGAAGGAGTAGATCGACTCCCCCTTCTCGAGGGCGATCACGCGATTCTCCCGAACGAGGCCGAGGTTGTCGTTGTAAACGGTCACGGCAACGCTCACCGGACCGGCGGCGGCGCAGGCGGCACCGGCAAGAAGGAAGGCGACGGTCACGATTCTCTTCATCATGATTCTCCCACGGGGCGGGGCGGCCCCATTCATTCGGGGGGACGGCGCAACTGTAGCAGAGCGACGCGGCTCAGGAAAGACCTTCGAGATTGTCCCGCACTCTCGAGAGGATCTCCTCGAAACCGCGCTTCTTCTCGCGATCTTTCTCCACCACCTCGGCGGGCGCCTTTTCAAGGTACGCATGGTTCGAGAGCTTCCTGTCGATCCTCTCGACGGCACTCGAAAGCCTTTCCACCTCCTTCCCGAGGCGCAGCCGCTCTTTCTCGAGATCGACCACGCCCTCGAGGGGAACGAACACTTCCATTATATTCGATACCGACGCGACCGAACCGGCGGGTCGGGTCGTGGCCGCGAGGTCGAGATCGTCGATTCTCGCGAGAGCGCGAACCTGTTCGGCGTACTCTTCCACCGGCCTTCTCGCCTTCTCATCGAGGAAGCGGACCGCCACGCGCACTTCCTCGCGCGGCGGGACATTCGATTCCGAACGGATCGTCCGCACCGCCGACACGAGTTGCCGGATCACCGACATCTCCCATTCCGCCTGTTTATCGACGAAGCCCTCCGCCCCGTCGTTCCAGACGGCGCGCGAGACGCACTCCCCTTCGATGCCCAGCTGCGCGCCGAGTTCCTCGGCGAGATGGGGCATGAAGGGCGAAAGAAGAATCACGCCTTCTCTTAATGTATGAAGAAGTACCTCCCGCGTCGACCCGCCTCCTTCGTCCCGGGTGAACACCGATTTCGACATCTCGACGAACCAGTCACAGTAATCGTGCCAGAGAAAATCGTAGATGCCGTACGCCGCCTCGTTCAGCTTCGTCTCCTCGAGTTGTTCGGTCATTTGCCGCTGCACACCGGTAAGGCGGCTTAAGATCCACCGCTCCGGAAGCGAGAGACCGGCCGGATCGTGGGTGAGCCTCTTCACCTCCGCCGTGTGAGGGAGGACGAACCGGGTGGCGTTCCAGAGCTTGTTGGCGAAACGCTTTCCGGTATCGAGCTTCTCCTCGGAGAAGATCTGGTCCTGCCCCGGGGGGGTGGTGAGGATGATCGAGAAACGGACCGCATCGGCGCCGAAGCGGCTGAGAATATCGATCGGGTCGGGAGAGTTGCCGAGCGACTTGGAGAACTTCCGCCCCTTCGAGTCTCTCACGATGCCGTGGAAGTAGACCTGGGAAAAGGGGACTTCTCCCATGAACTCGATCGACGACATGATCATCCGCGCCACCCAGAAAAAGATGATATCCCCGCCGGTCACCATCAGGTGGGACGGGAAGAAATAATTCAGCTCCGGGGTATCCTCCGGCCAGCCGAGGGTGGCGAACGGCCAGAGCCACGAACTCGCCCACGTATCGAGCACGTCTTCATCCTGTGCCAGGTCGGTGGAGCCGCACTTCGGGCACTTTCCGGGCGGTTCGCTCTCGACGATCGTCTCGCCGCACGGGCAGTACCACGCCGGGATCCGGTGCCCCCACCACAGCTGCCGCGACACGCACCAGTCGCGGATGTTCTCCATCCAATGGTAGTAGACCTTCTCCCAACGCTCCGGGAAGATCCGGACCTTTCCCGAACGGACCGCCTCGATGGCGGGCGCGGCGAGACTCCTCATCGCGATGAACCACTGCGTGGAAAGCCACGGCTCCACGAGAGTATCGCACCGGTAGCACCGCCCCACCGCGTGGCGGTGCTTCTCCTTTTTCACCAGAAGGTTCGCCTTCTCGAGGTCGGCGACCACCTCCGCGCGGGCCTTCTCGCGCGACATCCCGCCGAACCGGCCGAACGCGGCCTTCACGACGGCGTCGTCCTCGAAGATCCCGATCGCCTCGAGGCCGTGGTCCTTTCCGATTTCGAAATCGAGGGGATCGTGGGCGGGGGTGAGCTTCACGCAGCCCGTGCCGAACTCGGGATCGACCCTATCATCCTCGACGATCGGGATCACGCGGTTCAACAGCGGGAGAATCGCCTTCCTTCCTCTCAGGTGCGCCGTGCGCGCATTGCCCGGATGGATCGCCACGCCGGTGTCGCCGAGCATCGTCTCCGGCCTCGTCGTGGCCACCACCAGTTCGCCTCCCCCCTCGAGGGGGTAGCGGATATGCCAGAGGTTCCCGTTCCTCTCCTGGTGATTCACCTCCTCGTCGGCGAGCACCGTCCGGCAGCGGGGGCACCAGCTGGTGATATAGTCGCCCCGGTAGACGATCCCCTTTCGATAGAGGCGGACGAAAACCTCGATCACCGAACGGCTGTACGCCTCGTCGAGGGTGAACCGGAGCCGGCTCAAGTCGAACGAGACGCCGAGGGTCCGGAACTGATCGAGAATGCGGTCGCCATGCTGTTCTTTCCACTCCCACACGCGCTCGACGAACTTCTCGCGGCCGAGATCGTGGCGGGAGAGTCCTTCCGCTCGCAGCGCCTTTTCCACCACGTTCTGCGTGGCGATGCCGGCATGGTCGAGACCGGGTAACCAGAGCGCCTCTCGGCCGGTGAGCCGCCGCCACCGGGTGACCACGTCCTGGATCGTGTAATTCAGCACATGTCCCATGTGAAGGGCGCCGGTGACGTTCGGCGGCGGAATGAAAATCACGAACGGTTCGCGGTCTTCGCGGATCGACGTGCGGAAGGTGTCGTTCTCCTTCCAGTACGACTGCCACTTCTTCTCGACCGACACCGGGTCATACGTTTTGGAAAGCATGAGGGGCATCGCCTTATCTCCTCGCGGTGGAAGTGAGCAGCGTAGCATACCGCTCGACGCCGGGCAAGGATCGGCGCGAGCCGGGCCGCACCGTCAAATCCCTTTCCTGGCGTACATCGCGATGTTTCCCCCCTGCATTCCCCACCGCCGGGCGAGAAAATCGAGGAGGCGGAAAAGCGTCTTCAACAGTCGCCCGGTGAAACTTTTCGCCCCGTCGAGATCATCGGGACGGGGAACGCGGGCGAAGGTGCGCTCCACGTGAAAACCGTTCTTCTTGAGGAGCGCCGCCAGCGTGGCGCGACGGAACTCATAAAGGTGGTACGGGGGGATCGTCTCGTCCGGCCCGGGAAACTTGAGCGCCCTCAAAAGAGAGCTTCCCCCGATGCCGGCTTTCCTCAAGGCGGGCACCGCGACGCGAAGGGTACGGAAATAGAAGGAGTCGATGTACGTCGGCACCTCGACGAGGAAGACCCCCCCGGGGCGGAGGAGACGCGCCGCCTCGGCGGCCGCAGACGACGGGCTCGGCGTGTGCTCGAGCACGTGGCCCATGTAGACCACGTCGAACGACTCGTCGTCCCACCAGGGGGCGGGTGGAAACGCGCCGCGGCGCACGTCGAGGCCGAGCCGCGCGCGGGCGTACTGCTCGCCCGCGGCCGTGATCTCCACACCCTTCACGTTCCATCCCCTCGACCGGGCGAGATCGAGGAAGTAGCCGCCGGCGCAGCCCGCCTCGAGAAGATCGCCCGCGCCGGCGAGGCGCTCGAGTTCGTCGAGAATCGCGCCGTAACGTTCCTTCAATTTCCGCGTGTTGTCGAAGTAACCGCTTTCAGACAGGCAGCTGTCGTAATCCTTTTCGAAGTAGCCGTCGTCGTAGAGCGCGGCGATCTTCTCGTCCGGCGGGAGGGGCCGAACCTGGACGAGAGTGCACGAGCGGCAGCGGACGAGGCCGAACGATTCGGCGCCGGCGCGGTAGATCGCCGGGGCATAGTCGCGGAACGCCCGCCCTCCGCACAGGTCGCAGGGGAAGGCGCCCTCCCTTGCGCGGCCACCGCCGCTCAAGCCGACCGTCCGAGCAGTTCGCCGATCCTCAGACGGAGCACGGCGACGTACCCCCCCCAGAGCTGGCGAAAACCGAGTTTCGAATCGCCCCGCTTCCTGTCGGTGAACACCACCGGGATCTCGCGCAGGACGAGCCCCCTCCTATGCGCGCGGAAGAGCACTTCCTGGACGATGGCCGGCCCCCGGGATCGGAGCGTCGCGGGGTCGATCTTCTCGAGCGCCTCGCGGCGGAAACAGCGAAAACCGGAGTTCGCATCGCCCACCGGTATTCCGAGGAGGAGGCGGATGTAGCCGTTGGCGAGCACGGTGATCCCCCTCCGCCAGAAGGCGCGCTCCGCATCCTCTCCGCCCGGCACGAAGCGGGAACCGAGGGCCACATCGCACACCTCGGTCGCCGCCAGGAGGGTTGTGATGTGGCGCGGGTGATGGGAGAAGTCGGCGTCCATCTCGACGATCCGGTCCGCACCCGCATCGAGGGCGGCGAGAAAACCTTCCCTCCCGGCGAGGCCCCTCCCCCTCGGCCCGACCCGCCGGATCAGCCGGACGTCGTCCCTCCCGGCGGCGATCCGCTCCACTTCCTCCGCCGTGCCGTCGGGCGAGGCGTCGTCGACGACGATCACGCCAAGATCGCCGGCATCGAGACGGAGAATCTCCTCGAGCAGGGGGCCGATGTTCTCCTTCTCGTCGTACGTCGGGATGATCACCACCGTCTTCAGCTCGACTTCCTCCCGAGACGAACGACGGCGTCGTGAACCTCTTCGGCAAGGATCGCCCGGTCGCAACCC
>JAJRWB010000045.1 GCA_024276995.1 Candidatus Eiseniibacteriota bacterium
TGAGCAGATCGATGTCGCTGTCGCGGGTCATCTCGCCCGTGGCGGCCGAGCCGAAAAGGATGATCTTGTCCGGGGCGGCCGCGGCGAGAATCCGGCGGACGATCTCTTCTACCAAGGATTCGTCAATTCCCATGGTCGCCCCCCCTGGACGGTTATGAAAACCGCAACTCGGACGCCCGTGTGCAACCGGCCTGTTAAACAAGGCGACATGAAAAACGGAGAACAGGAGAATCCGAAAATGATATTTTGGGACACCGAACGCAATCGTCGGGGTTGCGCCTGAAGCCCGAAAACTTTTTCTCCAACCGGAGAACCCATGCTCATGTCCGCCTTGTCGTAACCCTCTAACAAATCAGGGGAAACGGTTACTTCACGCCTCCCGTTTCCCCTCACTCTATCGTTAACCAACGAGCCTCGGGAGGTTCGTGGTTTTAATCTGGCTCCCCGGGTAGGACTCGAACCTACGACCCAGCGGTTAACAGCCGCTTGCTCTACCAGCTGAGCTACCGAGGAATAAATGTCGTTCTCTATAGAATTATGGTCGGTCCGAAGACCTCGAATCCATAGAGAAAACATGGTAGGCCACCGCCGCGGCAAAGTCAACCATCATCGGTGCTTCGGCGCCCCCCGCGGGCGCCGGCTCTTCGCCCGGCCCGGGCGACCAAGTACAACCTCTTTGTTTTCAACGCGTTACGCCTTGCGTCTTCCCCGGGTCGTTTCCTTGACAAGTCTCCCTTCCCGTGGGAAACTAAAGGTCTTCTGTCCAGACGGCCCGGCATCGCACCGGGCGTGGCGGAATCCCCGGAAGTGCTGAAACGGCACCCAACTACAGGAATGAAGAGGAAACCCGATGGCAGATGGTAAGGAAATCCGGTCGGTGCTCGCCACGGACTGCGGCAGTACCACCACCAAGGCGATTCTGATCGAAAAGCAAGGCGACGAGTACCGCCTCGTCGTACGCGGGGAGGCGCCCACCACGGTGGAAGCACCCTTCGAGGATGTGACGCGCGGCGCGCTGAACGCTATCATGGAAGTGGAGGAGCTGGCGGGCCGGAAGATCCTCGACGGCGAACAGATCATCATGCCCCAGGCGGGCGACGAGGGTGTCGATGTCTATCTCTCCACGTCGAGCGCCGGCGGCGGGCTCCAGATGATGGTCTCCGGCGTGGTGAAGCAGATGACCGGCGAGAGCGCCGAGCGCGCCGCCCTCGGGGCGGGCGCTATCGTGATGGACGTGATCGCCTCGAACGACGGCCGCGCCGCCCACGAGAAGATCCGCAGGATCCGCGAGCTGCGCCCCGACATGATTCTCCTTTCCGGCGGCATCGACGGCGGCGCGCTGAGCCACGTGGCGGAGCTTGCCGAGGTGATCGCCGCGGCGGAGCCGAAACCGCGCCTCGGCTCCGATTACAACCTCCCCATCATCTACGCCGGCAACGTCGACGCCCGCGACGTCGTCGAGGAGCGACTCGGCAAGAAGAGTTCCCTCGTGATCACCGAGAACATCCGCCCGGTGCTCGAGCGGGAGAACCTGATGCCGGCGCGCCACAAGATCCACGATCTCTTCATGGAACACGTGATGGCCCAGGCGCCCGGCTACAAGAAGCTGATGAGCTGGACGTCCCTCCCGATCATGCCGACGCCCGCCGCGGTGGGCTATATCATCGAGACGATCGCGAAGCAGCAGGGGATCGAAGTGATCGGCGTCGACATCGGCGGCGCCACGACGGACGTCTTCTCCGTCTTCCAGGAAGTGTTCAACCGCACGGTGAGCGCGAACCTCGGCATGTCGTATTCGATCTCGAATGTGCTCGCCGAATCGGGCCTCAATAACGTGATGCGTTGGGTCCCCTTCGACATGGACGAAATCGATCTTCGCGATCGGATCAAGAACAAGATGATCCGCCCCACGACGATTCCCCACTCCCTTGCGGAACTGAAAGTGGAGCAGGCGATCGCCCGCGAAGCGCTCCGCCTCGCCTTCGAGCAGCATAAGTCGCTCGCCGTCGGCCTCAAGGGGGTGCAACAGGAAAGAACGATCTCCGACGCCTTCGACCAGTCGTCGTCGGGCCAGACGATCATCAACCTGAAGACCCTCGATCTTCTCGTCGGAAGCGGCGGCGTTCTTTCCCACGCGCCGCGCCGCGTCCAGGCGGCCGCCATGCTCGTCGACGCTTTCCTCCCCGAGTATGTCACCAAGCTCGCCGTCGATTCGATCTTCATGATGCCCCAGCTCGGCGTGCTCGCCTCGGAATACCCGAAGGCGGCGACCGACGTGTTCGAAAAGGATTGCCTGATCCATCTCGGTTGTTGCGTCGCCCCGGTGGGGAACGCGAAGCAGGCCGGGCAGCCTTGCGTCACGGTGGAGTACAATCTGAAAGGCGAACATGTGAAGAAGGAGGTCTCGTACGGTGACATCGCCCTCATTCCGATGGAGCGCACCGACGAAGTGGAAGCGACGATCACCCCGGCGCGCCATTTCGACATGGGCCAGGGCAACGGCAAGGCGGTCACGGCGAAACTCACGGGCGGCGTGGTGGGGCTCATCGTCGACGCCCGCGGCAGGCCGTACAAGATGACCACCGACAGCACGGAACGGGTGCAACGCCTCAAGACCTGGGAGAAGGAACTCAAGCTCTACCCTGAACAGGAGTAATCGGAATGGCCCACGCATACACCCCCGGTCTCCGGGTGACCGATAAGACGATCATCCAGCGCGAACGCCGCCTTCCCCTCACCGGCGAGGTGGTCGTGAAGAAGGGGGACGAGGTAAAGGCGGAGGATATCGTCGCCCGGACGAACCTCCCGGGAAACGTTCAGATCGTCAAGGCGGCGAGTATCCTCGGCATCTCCCCGGAAGATATCAACGACGTGATGGTCAAGAAGAAGGGCGATCCTGTGTCGAAAGGCGAGGTGATCGCCATGACATCCGCCTTCTTTGGTCTCTTCAAGTCGAAAGTGACCTCCCCGGTGACCGGCGAATTGGAGGAGATCTCGAATGTTTCGGGGCAGATCATCCTGCGCGAACCGCCGATCCCTGTCGAAGTGGCGGCCTACATCGACGGCTGGGTCGGCGAGACGATCCCGAACGAGGGGGTGATCGTCGAGACGACCGGCGCCTTCGTGCAGGGCATTTTCGGCATCGGCGGGGAGACCACCGGCGAGATGACCGTCGTCGTCGGCGCGCCCGAGGACGAGCTGACCGGCGACATGATCACCAAGGACCTCGCCGGCAAGATTCTCGCGGGCGGCGCGTACGTGACGTACGACACGGTGAAGAAGGCGATCGACGCGGGGGTGAAGGGCATCATCGTCGGAGGTTTCCGTGATTCCGACCTGCGCCGAATCCTCGGTTACGATCTCGGCGTCGCCATCACCGGCCAGGAGCACATCGGCCTGACGCTCATTCTCACCGAAGGCTTCGGCCGCATGAGCATGGCGAAGAAAACGTTCGACCTCTTCAAGCGTTTCGCGGGGAAGAAGGTCTCCATCAACGGAGCCACGCAGATCCGCGCAGGCGTCATGCGCCCGGAGATCATCGTTCCCCTCGGCGAACGCTACTCGGAAGACCTCGCAGGCCGGGAGCACGTCGCCTCGGGCGGCCTCGGCATCGGTTCGACGATCCGCGTGATCCGCGAGCCGCACTTCGGCCAGCTCGCCGAGGTGGTCGAGCTTCCTCCCGAGCTGACCGTCGTGGACAGCGAGACGAAGGTCCGCGTCCTTCGCGCCCGCTTCGAGGACGGTTCGGAAATGCTCATGCCCCGCGCGAACGTGGAGATGATCGAAAGCTGATCTTCACCGATTTCGCCACGGCGCAAGATCAGCTGCGGTAAAGCTCCACCGCGTCCATGGAAACGAAGCAGTCGGGTTTCGGGCAGCTTTCTTCCTTGCCCGCCATGCCGCAGGGCTGCATTTCGGCGTCCTCTTCCGCGCCCGGACCGGCATCCTCGCCTTCGCCCTCTTCCGCCGGCTCCGCCTCCACCACGACCACCGCGCCTTCCACGCGAATCCGGTCGCCGGCGCACGTCTTCGGCAGGATCACCTTGTCGCCGGCGCTCTTCACGAAAAGCGTGTCCGCCGCATCGTCGGTCACCACCTTCGCCCAACACCCGGCCCCCTGGCAGACCGCCGAGACGGTCCCCTCCACCATCACCACTTTCCCTTCGTACGCGCGCGGGTCCGCCTTGATCTCGCCGAGGGCGGTGGCGCTCTTCAGTTTCACTTCATCGCCCGCCACGTAGTAAGCACGCTCACCGCACCCGGAAACGAGAATCGCCAGCCCGGCGAGTCCGAGAAGTATTCGTATCGATTTTTGCATCGACTTTTCTCCTTCGTATCGAATGAAACGGGTGAATTCGATTCCGGGGATACCCTATTACAATCGCAGTCGCGGGGCGATTTTGCAAGGGGAATCGGCGCGGCGGAGGAGAAACCGGGACGGTCGAATGAAAACGCCCCGGGGAAACTTCCCGGGGCGCTGTATTCGCTGTCTCCCGCCGGTCGCGCGGACCGGCGGCGGAAAAGGAGCTACTTCTCCTTCTTCTCTTCCTCTTCGGCGGCCTCCGCCTCCATCCGGGCGAGCTGCTCTTGCATCTCCTTTTCCTTCTCTTCCTTGCGCTTCTTCTTCTTCTCGACGCGCTCTTCCAGTTCCTCGATCTTCGGCTCGAGACCGACCAACTCGACCACCGACATCGGAGCGTTGTCGCCGTGACGCCGCCCGTGCTTGATGATCCTCGTGTAGCCGCCGTTTCGATCGGCGAACGCCGGGGCGATCGTATCGAACAGCTCGCTGACGACCTTCTTGTCGGAAATCACGCGAAGCACGTTCCGCCGGGCGTGGAGATCTCCTCTTTTCGCGAAGGTGATCATCCTGTCGGCGACCTGCCTCAGCTCCTTGGCGCGCGTGTCGGTCGTTTCGATTCGCCTCGATCGGAAGAGAGACGTCACCATGTTCCTGAACATGGCGTTACGGTGCGCCGTGGTCATGTTCAGCCTGCGGCCTGCCTTCTGGTGTCGCATCGGACGGTCCCTTTCTCCTCGATCAGTTGCCCTGTTCCGCCCGGGGCGGGGCGCTGTCCAGGTACTCGCCCACATCCATGCCGAACGTCAGGTTCATGTTCTTGATGATATCGTGAATCTCTTTGAGCGATTTTCGGCCGAAGTTGCGGTACTTGAGCATCTCCGCCTCGCTCTTCTGGACGAGTTCACCGATGGTGCGGATCTGCGCGGCCTGCAGGCAGTTGCTCGATCGAACCGAAAGCTCGAGTTCGTCAACGCTCCGGTTGAGCAGTTCTCTCATCTGCTCCGTCGACTCGTCCACCACTTCGACTTCGTCCGCCACCGGTTCCTGGTCGAAGTTCATGAACAAGAAGAGGTGGTCCTTGAGCAGCTTGGCAGCGTGGGAGATCGCGTCTTCCGGGTTGATCGTCCCGTTGGTCCACACCTCCATGACCAGCTTATCGTAGTCGGTGTCCTGTCCGACACGCGTATCTTCGACCCGGTAGGTGACGCGCCGGACGGGGGAATAGTGTGAATCGACCGCGATCACGCCGATCGGCGCGTCGGTCAGCTTCTGCGCGTCCGACTTGATGAAGCCGCGACCGTCGTTGACGCCCACTTCCATCTTGAGGCTCACGCCGCTGTCGAGGGTGGCGATATGCTGTTCCTTGTTCAGGATCTCGAGCTCCGCGGGAACATCGAACAGCTCGGCGGTCACCTCCCCGGGACCTTCCACGTCGAGAGTGAGCGGCTTCGCTTCGTCGCCGTCGAGACGGATCACCAGGCTCTTCAGGTTGAGCACGATGTCCGTCACGTCTTCGTAGACCCCGGGGATGGTGCTGAACTCGTGCTTCACGCCGTCGATTTTCACGTAGTTCACCGCCGCGCCCTGCAACGACGAGAGAAGAATACGCCGCAGCGCGTTGCCGAGCGTCACTCCGAAACCGCGCTCGAGCGGTTCGACCACGAAGAGACCGTACTTCTCGGTGTATGTCTCCTCGTCCCGCTCGATCGCCTTGGGCATGCGGAGACTTTTCCACTTCATTCCAGTGCCCCCCTTTTCCATCACTACGATGGGGACAAAAGTTATCTCTCAAACGAAATCGCGCGGGCCGCCGGGGGACGTCCCCGGCGGGCGCGTCAGACACGGCGCCTCTTCGGAGGCCGGCACCCGTTGTGCGGAATCGGCGTCACGTCGTTGATCGACGACACGTCCAGTCCGGCGGCCTGGAGCGAACGGATCGCCGCCTCGCGGCCCGAACCGGGGCCCTTGACCCGGACTTCCACTTTTCTCATCCCCATACCGACCGCCACGCGGGCCGATTCGTCGGCCGCCATCTGCGCGGCGAACGGGGTGCTCTTCTTCGATCCCTTGAACCCCATCTTCCCGGCGCTCGACCAGGAGACGACGCCGCCCGACATATCGGTGATCGTCACGATGGTGTTGTTGAACGTCGACTGGATATGGACGATGCCGAAAGGATCGACTTTCCTGTCCTTTTTCTTTTTTCCCCTTCTCGGTGGTGCCAAGGAGAACCTCCTTCATACGCGCCGGCCCCGGCGGCCGGCTTACTTTTTCCGCTTAACGGCGCCCGAACCCTTCTTCGGACCCTTCCGGGTCCTGGCGTTCGTGCTGGTTCGCTGGCCCCGTACCGGGAGGCCGCGCCTGTGCCTCAACCCGCGGTACGTGCCGATGTCCATGATGCGCTTGATGTTCATGCTGATTTCGCTGCGCAACGAACCTTCGACTCTGTATTCGCTTTCGATGATCTGCCTGAGTTTCGCCGTCTGCTCCTCGGACAGGTTTCTCGCGCGCACGTTCGGATCGATTCCGGCCTTGTCCAGGATCCGCATCGATGTCGTGGGGCCGATGCCGAAGATGTACGTCAGCGCGACTTCCATTCGCTTGTCGTTAGGGAGGTCGACTCCCGCGATTCGGGCCAAGAGAACGCCCTCCTTTCCTAGCCTTGCCTCTGCTTATGCCTCGGGTTCTTCTTGCAAATCACGCGAAGAACGCCCTTGCGCTTCACGATCTTGCAATGCTCACATATTTTCTTGACCGATGCTCTGACCTTCACGTCCCATTCCTCCTCTGGGCGCTACTTTCCTACTTGTATCTATAAGTAATTCTTCCGCGCGTAAGATCGTACGGCGACAGTTCCACGGTTACCTTGTCTCCCGGAAGGATGCGGATGAAGTGCATCCGGATCTTCCCGGAAATATGAGCCAGGATCCTGTGCCCGTTCTCGAGTTCCACCCGGAACATCGCATTGGGCAGCGGCTCCACCACGGTGCCTTCTACCGTAATCGGTTCTTCCTTCGCCATCCGATCTCCCTACGCGTTCAATGTCAGTATGTCCGGGCCGTTCTCCCGGATCGCCACGGTGTGCTCGAAGTGAGCGCTGAGCGACCCGTCGATCGTCACCACCGTCCAGTCGTCATCGAGAATGCGGACGTCGTCGCCGCCGGCGTTCACCATCGGCTCGATGGCGAGCACCATCCCTTGCCGAAGGAGCAGCCCGCGCCCCGGCCGGCCGAAGTTCGGCACCTGCGGATCTTCGTGCATGTTCCTCCCGATGCCGTGGCCGACCAGCTTGCGCACCACGGTGAACCCGTGGCTCTCCACCTCGGCCTGGACGGCGTGGGAGATATCGGACAGGTGCCTGCCCGGGCGCGCCTGCTCGATCCCCTTCTCCAGGGCGTCCCGCGTCACGTCGAGCAGCCGGTCCGCCTCCTCGCTCACCCTGCCCACACGGAAGGTGCGCGCCGAGTCGCCGTAGTAGCCGCCCACGATCGAGCCGACGTCGACACCGATGATATCCCCTTCTTCGAGCACACGATCCCCCGGGATGCCGTGCACCACCTCGTCGTTCACCGACGCGCAGATGCTCGCCGGGAAACCGTTGTATCCGAGAAAGGCGGGCTTCGCGCCGCGACTCTCGATGTATTTCCTCACAATATCGTCCAACTCCCCCGTGGTGACACCCGGCTTCGCGGCTTTCTCCGCCGCATCGAGCGCGCCCGCCACCACCGACCCGCTGACGCGCATCTTCTCGATCTCCTCCGTGCTCTTTAGTATCACCATGGCGTTTCCGCTCCGCACCCTATCGGCGGCCCCTCATGCGGCCCTTCTTCATGAACCCGTCGTAGTGGCGCATCAGCAGGTGCGATTCGATCTGCTGCAGCGTGTCGAGCGCCACGCCCACCACGATGAGAAGTCCCGTGCCGCCGAAAAAGAAAGGTACGTTGAACTGGCGGATCAGGAAGAACGGCAGGATCGCGATGATGGCGAGAAAAATACCGCCCGGCAGCGTGACCCGGGTGAGAATCCTGTCGATATACTCCGCCGTGCGCTTGCCCGGCCGGATCCCGGGAATGAACCCGCCGTACTTGCGCATGTTGTCCGCCAGGTCGGCGGGGTTGAAGATGATCGCCGTGTAGAAATAGGAGAAAAAGATGATGATCAACGAATAAACGATGTTGTAGAGCCATCCGCCCGGCGCGAGAAGTCCTACGATGCTCTGCATCACTTCGCTGTTCGGCGCGAAGAGCGTGGCGATCGTCGACGGGAACATAATCAGCGACTGGGCGAAGATGATCGGGATCACACCCGCCGTGTTCACGCGGAGAGGAATGTGAGTGCTCTGCCCGCCGTACACCTTCCTGCCCACGATCCGCTTGGCGTACTGCACCGGAATCCGCCGCTGTCCCTGGGTGATCATGATCACCCCCGCGATGATTCCCACCATGATCGCCAGCACGAAGAGAAGGAGGAACGGTGACAGCGTACCGGCGCGCAGCACCTGCACCGTGTTCAGGAACTGCGACGGGTAGCGCGCCACGATCCCGATGAAGATGATCAGCGAAATCCCGTTGCCGATCCCCCGCTCGGTGATCTGCTCTCCCAGCCACATGACGAACACCGTTCCCGCCACGAGGGTCAGCATCGTCATCAGGCGGAAGCCGAGTCCCGTGGCCGGCTCGATCCCCGGCACCGCGGCGGCCGCCTGGATCTGGATGCTCTCGAGGAAGATCGAAATCCCGAAGCCCTGGATCACGGCGAGAAGCACCGTTCCGTAACGGGTGTACTGGGTGATCTTCTTCCGGCCCTCTTCCCCCTCCTTCTGCAACTTCTCGAAGTAGGGAACCACCGCCGTGAGAAGCTGGAAGATGATCGATGCGCTGATGTACGGCATGATGCCGAGGGCGAAGATCGTTGCCTTCGATAGGTTGCCGCCGGCGAACAGGTCATACAGGCCGAAGAGGGTTCCCGCATTCTGCTTGAAGAAGTGCTGGAGCGCCGCCGTGTCGACACCGGGCGTCGGAATGTGGCCGCCGAGGCGATAGACGATCAGAAGCCCCAGGGTGAACAGGATCCGTTTCCGAAGCTCCGGGATCTTGAATATATTTTGAATTTTATCGACGATCATCAGGTACCTTTCGTGCCCGCGGCCGCTATGACGGCAGCTTTACCGATCCTCCGGCGGCTTCGATTTTCTCTTTCGCCTTTTCGCTCGCCGCGTGAACCGTGACGTGGAACGCCCCCGACACGTCGCCGTTCGCCAGGAGCTTGACCCGTTTCCCGGCGTTGCGTATGAGGCCGTTCGCCTTCAGCACCTCGGGGGTGATTTCGGCCGCGCCCTCGCATTTCGCCAGATCCTCGACATTCACGATCTGCCATTCCTTCTTGAAACGGTTCTTGAACCCGCGTTTCGGGATGCGCCTTTGAAGGGGCATCTGGCCCCCTTCGAACCAGGGGCGCACCTTCCCGACCCCCCGGGAGCGCTGCCCGCCGTGTCCCTTTCCGCAGGTCTTGCCGTTTCCGCTCCCCTGTCCCCGGCCGACGCGGTTCCGATTCTTCACCGCGCCCGGATTGGGAGAGAGGTTGTTCAGCTTCAACGCCATGACTCGTCAAGCCTCCTCGACACGGAGCAGATGCGAGATCTTGTTGATCATGCCGCGGATCTGCGGAGTGTCGTTATGTTCCACCGTCTGGTTCATCCTGCGAATCCCCAGCGTCCGAAGAGTGATTTTCTGTACCTTCTGCCGCCCGATCGCCGACCGGACCTGCGTAATTTTAAGCTTCTTCGACATCGCTCTCAACCACCTCCGCCTGCCGCGGTTCCATGCCGGCCGGCTCCGGCTCCTCCATGCCGAACAACTCCCGCACCGACATCCCGCGGCTGTGCGCCACCTGGGAAGCCTTGCGAAGCCTGTTCAATCCGTCCATCGTCGCATGCACCACGTTGTGCGGATTGTTCGTCCCGATGCACTTGGTCAGCACGTTCTTGACGCCCGCCACCTCGAGGATCGCCCGGACCGGGCCGCCGGCGATCACGCCGGTACCTTCCGATGCCGGCTTCATCCAGACCCGGCCCGCGTTGAACCGGCCCACGATTTCGTGAGGAAGCGTCGTGCCGAGGAGGGGCACTCGCTTCATCGCCTTGCGGGCGACCTCGTTCCCCTTCCGGATCGCCTCGGCCACTTCCCGCGCCTTACCGAGACCGGTGCCCACTTTCCCTTTTCCGTCACCCACCGCCACGAGCGCCGTGAAACCGAACCGCCGGCCGCCCTTGACCACCTTCGCCACGCGATTGATATAGATCACCCGCTCCTGGAAGTCGTCTTCTTTCCTGTCGCCGCGGCCGCCGAACGACCTGTGTCTGTATAGCTTCATCAGAACTCGAGTCCTTCCTCGCGCGCGGCCTCCGCAAGCGCGCGAACCCTCCCATGGTAGTTATTGCCGCCGCGATCGAAGCGGATCGTGGTGATCCCCTTCTCTTTCGCCTTCTGCGCCAGGAGCTTTCCGAGGAGTGTGCTCTTCGCCGTCTTCCCCTTCAGCTCCGCGGCCTGGCCGGCGAACTCCTTCGACGCCGTGGTGAGGGAACAGAGGGTGACGCCGCTCGTGTCGTCGATGATCTGCGCGCTCAAATGCTTCAGACTGCGATAAACGCACAGCCTCGGCCGCGCCGCGTCGCCGAGTACCTTCTTGTGGACGCGCAGCTTCCGCCTCCGCCGTCCGAGTGTCTTCTTGCTCGTGTACCTGCCCATGGGAATCCTCGCTGTCCGGGCGTTAGGCCGTCGCCTTCCCGGCCTTCCGTTTGATCACTTCCTCCAGATATTTCACACCCTTGCCATTGTACGGCTCGGGCTTGCGGAATGACCGGATCTTCGCGGCCACTTCGCCGACGATCTTCTTGTCCGTACCGGTGACGTGCACCTTGTTCCCCGCGACCTTGATCTCCACTTCCGGCGGGAACTCGTACGGTATGGGGAACGCATAGCCCAGTGAGAGGGTAAGGACTTTGCCGTCCAGCTGGGCGCGGTAACCGACGCCGTTCACCTCAAGCACCCGCTCGAACCCTTTCGTGACGCCCTCGATCAGGTTGGACACCAGCGTCCGGGTCAGTCCGTGGAGCGACCGGTGAAGGCGCTCGTCAGATGGGCGATTCACGTGAACCGCGCCGTCTTTCAGTTCCACGAGCATATCGCTGTGGTATTTGAACGATTCCGTTCCCTTCGGCCCCCTGGCCTGCACCACGCCGTCGTGGACGGTCACTTCGACACCGTCGGGCACCGGCACGGGGATTTTCCCAATTCGGGACATGGCTTCCTCCGATTCACCCGCTACCAGAGGTAGCAGAGCACCTCGCCGCCGACCTGTTCCCTCCGCGCTTCCTTGTAGGTGAGCACGCCTCTTGGCGTCGACAAGATGGCGGTTCCGATTCCGCCGTACACGCGGGGAATCTCCGCCTTGCCCACGTACTTGCGAAGGCCCGGCTTGCTGATCCGCTTGATTCCCGTGATCAGCGGCGTGCCTTCGACGTCGTAGCGCAGGTAAACGCGAATGGTTCCCTGGCAGCCGTCATCAAGAACCTTGTACCGGGCGATGAATTTCTCCCGGACCATGGCCTTGACCATTTCCAGTTTCACTTTCGACTTCGGGATGTCGACGCGGTTATGCTTCGCGTTTTTCGCGTTCCGAATCCGCGTCAGCAGATCCGCAATCGGATCCGACATGGACATACTCTAGCTCCTTGCTGTCCGGAAGGCCCCGGTCTACCAACTCGACTTCAACACGCCCGGAACGAGGCCGCGGTGGGCCAGTTCCCGCAGGCAAATCCTGCAGATCCCGAACTTCCTGAGAAAACCCCGCGCCCGTCCGCAACGGTGACAGCGGTTGTATTTCCTCACCTTGAACTTCGGTTCCCGATTGGCCTTCTCGATTAGCGCTTTCTTCGCCAACCAAAAGCTCCTTTCCCTATTTCCGCTTGAACGGCATTCCCAGAAGGGCGAGCAGCGCCTGCGCTTCCTCGTCCGTCTTCGCCGTGGTGACCACGGAAATATCCATTCCCTGGATCTTCGCTACCTTGTCGTAATCGATTTCGGGGAACACCGTCTGCTCCTCGATGCCGAGCGTGTAGTTCCCGTGGCCGTCGAACGATTTCGTCGGCACTCCGCGGAAGTCGCGGATCCTTGGGATCGCCACATTCACCAGGCGGCTGAAAAAATCCCACATCCGCTTTCCGCGGAGCGTCACGGCGCAGCCCACCGGCATCTGCTCGCGGATCTTGAAATTCGCGATCGCCTTCCGGGCGCGGCGCACGTTCGGCCGCTGCCCGGAGATGATGGCGAGATCTTTCATGAGGGCATCAAGCATCTTCGCGTCCGAAGGCGCCTCCTTGACCCCCATGTTCACTACGATCTTCTTCAGCGTCGGGACGCTCATAGGGTTCTTATACCCGAACTTCTTGATCATCTCCGGCTTGACGTTACTCTCGTAGGTTTGCTTCAGCATTGCTGACCCTGCTTCTCCATATCCATGGTGGGGAGACTACTCGATCGTGTCCCCGGTCCTATTCGCCACGCGGACCTTCTTGCCGTCCGCGAGCCTCTGGTAGCCGATCTTCGTCGGTTCGTCGTCGTACACGAGCATCACGTTCGACGCTTCGATGGGCGCTTCCTTTTCGAGAATCCCGCCCTGCTCCTGCTGACTCTTCTGCTTCGTGTGGCGCTTCACGAAGTGAACGCCCTCGACGATCACCCTGTTCCGGGCCGGGTCGACCGAGAGGATTTTCCCCGTCTTCCCCTTGTCCACGCCCGAGATGACGATGACCGTGTCGTTTTTCCGCAACTTCATGGCCGCTCCCCTAAATCACTTCGGGCGCCAGGGAGACGATGCGCATGAACGCCCGGTCGCGCAGTTCCCGCGCCACGGGACCGAAAATACGCGTTCCCCTCGGCTCCTTCTGGTCGTTGATGATCACGGCGGCGTTCTGGTCGAACCGGATGTAGGACCCATCCTTGCGGCGGATCTCCTTCTTGGTGCGAACAATGACCGCCTTCACCACGTCGCCCTTCTTCACCTGGGCGCCGGGCATGGCGTCTTTCACCGCGCAGACGACGATGTCGCCCACACTCGCATAGCGGCGCCGGGATCCACCGAGCACCTTGAAGCACATGACACGCTTCGCCCCGGAATTGTCCGCGACGTTCAGCATGGTTTGCGCCTGTACCATGGCTAGCTCCTTCCCGGCCTACGCTTGCTCGAAGCGCTTGACGATTTCGATCAGCCGCCACCGCTTCGTCTTCGACAACGGCCTCGTTTCCATCACCTTCACCGTGTCGTTCATCCGAGCCTCGTTTTGCTCGTCGTGGACGCTGATCTTCTTCGTCGTCTTGATGATCTTCCCATAGATCGGATGGGGCACCCGCCGCTCGATAGCGACGATCGCGGTCTTGTCCGGCTTGTCGCCGACCACCCGTCCGATCCGGACCTTTCGTCTTCCTCTTTCGTTCTCCATAACGGCTACGCCCCTTCGCTCGTCGCTTCTTCGACGCCGAGCTTCCGGATTCCGATTTCGTCCTCCCGGAGAACCGTGTCGATCCGGGCGACTTCCTTCCGCACTGTTCTGAGGCGAAGGGGATTGTCGAGCGAGCGGGTGGCCGAAGCGAATCGCAGGTTGAACAGCTCTTCCGTCAGCTCACCGCGGCGCTGCAACAGCTCTTCGCGGTTCATTTCTCGAAGTTTGTACGGTTTCATGATTACTCCGCCAGGTCTACGCGCGCCAGGAACTGCGTCTTCACCGGCAGTTTCGCCGAGGCGAGCTTCATCGCCGCCTGGGCGAGTTCCTTCGACACGCCTTCGATTTCAAACATCACCCTGCCCGGCTTCACAAGGGCGACCCAGCTTTCCGGGTTTCCCTTTCCCTTCCCCATGCGGGTTTCCGCCGGCTTCTGCGTCAGCGGCTTGTCCGGGAAGATCCGGATCCAAATCTTTCCGCCCCTCTTCACCTTGCGCGTGAGGGCGACACGAGCCGCTTCGATCTGCCGGTTCGTGATCCACGCCGGTTCGAGAGTCTGCAGGCCGTAATCGCCGAAGCTGATCTCGTTCCCCCGGCGGGCGAGCCCCCGCATGCGGCCCCGCTGCTGTTTGCGGTGCTTGACTTTCTTCGGCATCAACATGGTGCTCGCTCCTCCCTAGCGCCTTGGCGCGCCGTGCGGCCTCCGGCCGCCCGACCTTCCGCGGTCCCGGTCGCCGCCCCGGCGGCCTCCCGGCGTTCTCTGGCTCGCCTTGTTCGCGATCGCTTCGTTCCGCTCCGCCCTCGTCTTACCTAGAATCTCTCCCTTGAAGACCCACACCTTCACGCCGATGCAACCGAAAGTCGTGTGAGCGGTTGTCTGCGCGTAATCGATGTCGGCGCGCAGCGTGTGCAGCGGTATCCGGCCGTCCTTGTAGCTCTCGCTTCGCGACATCTCCGCGCCGCCGAGCCGGCCGCCGCACGTGACCTTGATCCCCTGGGCGCCCATCCGCATGGCGGAGGCGACCGCCTTCTTCATCACCCGGCGGAACGACATCCGTCCGACGAGCTGCTGTGCGATATGGTCGGAAATCAGCTGGGCCGATGTCTCGGCGCGATCGACTTCCTTGATGTTGATGTAGATCTCCTTGCCCGTCAGGTGCTGCAGCTCATCGCGGAGCTGATCCACTTCCTGCCCCTTCCGGCCGATCACGATCCCAGGCCGCGCCGTGTGGATCATGATGGTTACCTTCTTCGGCGCCCTGTCGATCTCCACCTTCGAAACGCCCGCCTTCTGCAGCCGCTTCTTCAGATACTTACGGATGTAAAGATCCTCTTTGAGAAGAGTGGAATACTGGCGGGTCGAAAACCAGCGAGAATCCCAGGTCTTTACGATTCCGAGCCTCAGTCCGTTCGGATGTATTTTCTGTCCCACCTACGATTCCTCCACCTGGTCAAGAGCATCCAGTACGATAGTCAGGTGGCTGGTACGATTGTTGATCCGCGTCGCCCGCCCCATGGCGCGGGGCATGAAGCGCTTGATGATCGGTCCGCCGTCGACGTACGCCTCCTTGACGTAAAGCGTGTCGGGGTGGATCTTCATGCTCCCTTCCCGGCTCATCGCGTTCGCGACCGCAGAGTTCAGCACCTGCGCCGTAATGCGCGCGCCCTTGGTGTGCGTCTGCTCGAGAACCTTGATCGATTCATCCACACCGCGACCGCGAATCATATCGGCGACGAGCCTCAGCTTTCGCGGCGGGATCCTCTGGTACCTGGCCGATGCCTTGCTTTCCATACCGCCAACCTCTTCTCTCGGGAGTCGCCCGGCTTACCGGCGTCCCTTGGCTTTATCTTTCCTGCCGGCGTGCCCGCGGAACGTCCGTGTCGGCGCGAACTCTCCGAGCTTGTGTCCCACCATATTCTCCGTGATGAACACGGGGATGAACTTGTTGCCGTTGTGGACCGCAAGCGTGTGCCCGACGAAATCGGGCGACACCGTCGATCGACGCGACCAGGTCTTGAGGACCTGCCGGTCGCCGGACTTGTTCATTTTCTGGATCTTCTTCTCGAGGGAAGCCTCGATATACGGACCCTTTTTCAGAGAACGGGGCATTCTACCCTCCGTGCGGCGCTATTTCTTCTTCCGCCGCCTTACGATCAGATCGTTCGATTTCTTCTTCTTGCTGCGCGTCTTGTAACCCTTCGTCGGAACGCCCCACGGCGTGACCGGATGGCGGCCGCCGGAGGTCTTCCCTTCGCCGCCGCCGTGCGGGTGGTCGTGGGGGTTCATCACGACGCCCCTCACCTTGGGACGCTTGCCGAGCCAGCGCGACCGGCCCGCCTTGCCGCTCACCTGGTTCTCGTGCTCCAGGTTTCCCACCTGGCCGATGGTGGCGACACAGTCGAGGAGCACCTTGCGCACCTCGCCCGAGGGAAGGCGCAGCGTCGCGTACTTCCCTTCCTTCGCCAACAGCTGCGCGTACGCGCCCGCGCTTCGCGCCATCTGCGCGCCCTTGCCCGGCCGCATTTCGATGTTGTGGACCTCCGTGCCGAGCGGGATCTTGCGCAACGGCATCGAATTGCCCTGGTTGATCTCGCTCGACGGGCCGTCCTCTATCTTATCGCCCACCTTCACGCCGTGGGGCGCGATGATGTAGCGTCTTTCACCGTCGGCGTAGAGCACGAGCGCCAACCGGGCGGAGCGGTTCGGATCGTACTCGATCGCCTCCACCTTGCCCGGAACGCCCCCCTTGTTCCGGCGGAAATCGATCAGGCGGTAGCGCCGCTTATGGCCTCCGCCCCTGCGCCGGCTCGTGATCCGGCCGTGATTGTTCCTGCCGCCCGACTTCTTGAGCGGCTTCAGGAGCGATTTCTCGGGCTCCTTCTTGGTGATCTCCTTGAAATCGGAAATCGCCTTGAAGCGAAGCGTCGAAGTCGTCGGTCTGAATTTTCGAATCCCCATCGTGGACCATCCCTCGCGTTGGGCTTATACCTGTTCGAAAACGGGAATGCTGTCGCCCTCTTTGAGCGTCACCGCGGCGCGCTTCCGGTCGGGGGTCTTCCCCGCGTGCTGGCCGCGCCGCCGCATCTTCCCTCGCGTAAACCAAGTGGTGACCTTCTCGACATGAACGTCGAAGATATCCTCCACCGCTCTTTTGATCTCGATCTTGTTCGCCGCGGATGCCACCTCGAAGACGTAACGGTTGCTCTCTTCACGCATGTTCGACGTCTTCTCCGTCACAATGGGCCGAACGATGATCTCTCTCGACTCCATCGTCTTACTCCGTCTCCTCGAACACCTTGAGCGCCTCGGTGGTAAAAACCACGCGATCCACATTCAGCGCGTCGTACGTGTTCAGGTTCGTGTTCGTCGTCACATAGAGGCGGGAAAGGTTCCGCGCCGAAAGGAACACGTTCTCGTCGTATTTTTCGATCACCAGGAGGCACTTTTGCCCCTCCGGCGCGAGGGCGCGCCACAGCTCGGCGTACACCTTCGTCTTCGGCTCCTCCACGGCGGGATAGCTTTCGATCACGGCGATCGCTCCGTGGCGCGCCTTGTCGGAAAGCACCGAACGGAGCGCCAGGCGCCGGATCTTCTTCGGCACGGTCACCGAGAAATCGCGCGGCCGCGGCCCGAAGATCCGGCCGCCGCCCACCCACAACGGGGACTTGTTCGAACCGGAACGCGCCCGGCCGGTCCCCTTCTGGCGCCACGGCTTCGTAGTGGTGCCCCGCACTTCGCCGCGGGTCTTGGCGGAGGATGTTCCCTGCCGCTGGTTGCGCAGGATCCCCTTGATCGTCTCGTAAACGGCCTGCTTGTTCGGCGTCACGCCGAAAACCGAATCGGGAAGGTTGACCCTGCCCTTTTCCGAGCCGTCCCGGTTCTGCAGTACTGCCTCGGCCATCGTAATCCTCTCCCGATCCCTAGACCTTGATTTCGATGTCGACGCCGGCCGGAAGATCGAGCCGTCCGAGGGCGTCGATCGTCTGGGGGGTCGAGTCGTGAATCTCGATGAGACGCTTGTGCGTACGGATCTCGAACTGCTCGCGCGACTTCTTGTCGATGTGGGGCGAGCGGAGCACCGTGTACACCGTCTTTCTCGTGGGTAGAGGCACCGGTCCCGCGATCCGAGCGCCGGTCCTCCTGGCGGTTTCGACGATCTCACCCGCCGATTTGTCGAGCATCGCGTGGTCATACGCGCGAAGCCGAATTCGTATCTTCTGACCTGCCATAACTCCTGCCTCCGCGGCGCACCGCGCCGCCTGTCGACCGTTGCGGAACGGCTCTCTAAGTCGCGACTCCGGTCACCACTCCAGCGCCGACCGTGCGCCCCGTTTCCTTGATTCCGAACCTCTGTTTCGTTTCCAGGGCGACGGCGCCGCCCAGATCTATATCCATTTCCGAGTAGCCTCCCGGGAGAATCGTCTCCGTTCCTTCCGGAAGAGTCACGCGGCCATCCACCTCGGCGCTTCGCAACTGAAACTTCGGTGTCCACGGTGACGGCGTGCCGTCGCGGCGCCCCCCCTCCTCGGCGGCGAGCATGTACGCCACGGCGCGAAAAGATTTCGCCGCGCCGATCGACCCGGGCGCCGCGAGTACCGCGCCCCTCGCGACCTCCTCGCGCGCCTCTTCGGGAAACGAGATCTCCACCCGATCGCCGGCAACGGCCGATTCGGCGGCGCGTCCCCCCTTGCGGACTTCCGAAACCGTCCACTCGTTTCCGCTCGGCACGCCGGCGGAGATGATCGTCGCGCCCGGGGAAACCGTTCCCCGCTCCACCGTCCCGACGGCCACGGCACCCCGTTCGGCGTCGATGTACGCGGTGTCCACGGGGAGTAGGAACGGCGCCTCCGCCGGCGGCGGCACCGCCGCGCACACCGTTTCATCGAGCACGCCGAGGAGCTCGCGGATCGGCGCGACCGCTTCGCCGTCGGACGGATCCGCGGCCGCACGGAGGGCGGATCCGCTCACGAAGGGAATCCGCTTTCCGTCGAAGCCGAGCCGGTCGAGCATGTCGCGACTCTCCCGCTCCACACGATCGACGATACCTTCGTCGGCCACGGCGTCCGCCTTGTTGAGGAACACCGCCACCACGGGAATGTCGAGCGCCCGGAGAAGGGCGAGCTGCGATCGCGTGTGGGCCATCGGCCCATCGGCGGCGCTTACCGTGAGGAGGGCGCCGTCGAGCCGGATTCCGCCGCCCACGGCGCTCTTCACGAAATCGATGTTCCCGGGACAGTCGATCATCGCGTAGACGCGCCGATCCGTTTCGAAGGGAGCGACGGCACGGCGAAAGACCATACCCCATTCGCGTGTGACGCCCGCTTCCACGCTCGGCACGGCGGCGGTGTCACCGCCCGCCCCGAGGAGCACGGCGGCCATCGCCGCGACGAGGGTGCTCTTCCCGTGGTCGACGTGGCCGACCACCGCCACGTTCGCCACTTCCCCCCGACCGTTCCCGACCATCTGTTCGTCTCCTCCGCTCATTCCGTCACCGAGCCTCAATACCCGCGCATCCGGGCGATCATCGCCTCGCAGATCCGGGTAGGCACATCGTCGTACCTCGCGAACTGCAGCGTATGGCTCGCCCTCCCCTGAGTGAGGGAGCGCACAGCCGTCGCGTAGCCGAACATCTCCACAAGCGGCACGGTGGCGCGGATCACTTTCACCTCACCCCGCTGATCGGTGCCGACGATCTGGCCGCGCCGCCCGTTCAGATCGCCGATCACCGCTCCCACGTACTCCTCGGGAACCACCACTTCCACTTCCATGATCGGCTCGAGAAGCACCGGGTCCGCCTTCCGGACGGCGTCGCCGAACGCTTTCGACGCCGCCGTCTCGAAGGCGAGTTCGGTGGAGTCGGTCTCGTGGAACGAACCGCCCACCAGCGCCACTTGGATTCCCATCAGCTCGTACCCGGCGAGCACGCCGCCGCCCATCGAGTTGCGAGCCCCCCGCTCGATGGCGGGGATGAACTCCGACGGGATCACCTCGGGCGATACCTTGTTCACGAAGGCGAACATCCCTCCGTCGGCGAGAGGGGCGACCTCGAGAATCACGTGGCCGAACTGGCCGCGCCCGCCGGTCTGCTTGTCGAAGCGGACTTCCGCCTGCGCGCTCGTGCGGATCGTCTCGCGGTACGCCACCTGCGGCTTCCCCACGTTCGCCCCCACCCCGAATTCCCGCGCCATCCGGCTCGTCAGGATCTCGAGGTGAAGCTCTCCCATACCGGAGATGATCGTCTGCCCCGTCTCCGCGTCGATATGGTGGCGGAACGTCGGATCCTCCTCGGCGAGCCTGGCGAGCGCCGACGTGAGCTTCTCCTCGTCGGCGGCGGACTTCGCCTCGATCGCCACCGAGATCACCGGGGTCGGAAAGGTCATCGTTTCGAGGGAGATCGGCTTCGCCGGATCGCAGATCGTGTCGCCCGTCGCCACGTTCCTGAGACCGACCGCCGCGGCGATCTCCCCGGCGGTGACGATCTCCCTTTCCTCCCGCTTGTTCGCGTGCATCTGGAGAATCCTGCCGATCCGCTCGGTACGGCCGGTACGCGAGTTCAGAATCCGATCCCCGCTTTTCAACCTCCCGGAGTACATCCGGAAGTACGATAGCTTCCCCACGTACGGGTCGGCGGCGATCTTGAAGGCGAGACCACAGAACGGCTCGTCCAGTTTCGCCTTCCTACTGACTTCGTTGCCGTTCGAAGGGTCGAGACCGGTCACGGGCGGGACGTCGACGGGAGAGGGAAGGTACGCGACAATCGCATCGAGCAGCTGCTGCACCCCCTTGTTCTTCAGGGCGCTGCCGCAGAGAACCGGGAAAAAGGACCCGCCCAGGGTGCCTGAGCGGATCGCCCGGTGAAAGTCCTCTTCGAGAAGGGGTTTCCCTTCGAGGTACTTCTCCGTGAAGCGGTCGTCGTACACTGAAATCGCGTCAATCAACTCGTTGCGGGCCTCTTCCGCGCTCTGGCGGTGTTCTTCGGGAATCTCCTCTTCCCAAAACTGCGCGCCGAGCGACTCCTCATCGAACGTCACCTTCTTCAGGCGAACGAGATCGATCAGTCCCTCGAAATCATCTCCCGAGCCGACCGGGAGCTGGATCGGCACCGCGTGTGCCCCCAGCTTCTCGCGCATCATCCCGAGCGCGTTTCCGAAATCGGCGCCGACCCGGTCCATCTTGTTGATGAACGCCAGTCGGGGGATCTGGTATTTATCCGCCTGGCGCCACACCGTCTCCGACTGGGGCTCCACGCCCCCGACGCCGCAGAAAACGGCGATGGCGCCATCCAGCACCCGGAGGGAGCGCTCCACCTCGACGGTGAAGTCGACATGCCCCGGGGTGTCGATTATGTTAACCCTGCGTTCTTTCCAGAAGCAGGTGGTCGCAGCCGAAGTGATGGTTATCCCGCGCTCGCGCTCCAGGTCCATCCAGTCCATCGTCGCGGTTCCGTCGTGCACTTCCCCGATACGATGAACCCGCCCGGTGTAGAAGAGAATCCGCTCGGTGACCGTAGTCTTCCCCGCATCGATATGCGCCATGATACCGATGTTGCGCGTATCCTCGAGTCGAGACTCCCGGGCCATCGATCCTTCTCTCTCTCGCCCCGGCTGCGGGGCCTGCCGCCGGCGCCCTGGTGTACGGCGGCATACGGACAGCGTCGCGCACCCGCCGGCGCGCGGTCATTCCATTGCTGGAGCTTCTCTGAAGATTCGTAGATTCGCACTCTGACTCTGTTAGTTGGCCCCGCGAAGGGGCTTTCATCTTCTCGCCGTTACCAGCGGTAGTGGGCAAATGCTTTGTTAGCCTCAGCCATCCTGTGCGTGTCTTCTCTCTTCTTGATCGTGCTCCCTTCCTTCTTGGCGGCCGCCATCAGTTCGGCGGCGAGCCTGTACTTCATCGACTTCTCGGGGCGCGCCTTGGCGAACCCGATGAGCCATCTCATGGCGAGCGACGTGCGCCGCTCGGGCCGGACTTCCACCGGAACCTGGTACGTCGCACCGCCGACACGTCTCGACTTCACCTCGAGCACCGGCTTCGCGTTGCTCAGCGCCTGCTTGAACACCGCCAGCCCCGGCTGCCCCGTCTTCTCCTCGATCACCTCGAGCGCGCCGTAGAGAATTCCCTCGGCGGTGCTCTTCTTTCCCCCCTGCATCAGGTTGTTGATGAACTTGGCCACCGTCAGGTTGCCGTGCACCGGATCGGGGAGTGTTTCGTGCTTCTTCGCGTACTTTTTTCTTGGCATCGCTCTACTTCTTCGGCCTTCGGGTTCCGTATTTCGACCGGCTCTGCGTCCGTCCATCCACGCCGGATGCGTCGAGAGTACCCCGGACGATGTGATACCGGACGCCCGGGATATCTTTCACACGCCCTCCCCGGACGAGCACGAGAGAGTGCTCCTGGAGGTTGTGCCCCTCGCCCGGAATGTACGAGGTCACCTCGATCCCGTTGGTGAGACGTACACGGGCCACCTTTCGAAGCGCCGAGTTCGGCTTCTTCGGTGACGTCGTGTACACGCGGGTGCATACGCCCCGCTTCTGCGGACACGCCTGGAGCGCAGGCGCTTTCGTCTTCTTTTTCACCACCTTACGTCCTTTTCGGACGAGCTGGTTAATGGTCGGCACGAGGCGATCCTCCTAAACTCGTTACCCTTGCGGGTTTAACGGCACAGAACATCCATCCTACTTGAATTTCCTACTTTGTGTCAAGAATTTTCTCCCCGCCCCCGGTCTCGGGAGGCGCCTCCGCGGCGGCTCCGCTCTCCGCCTCTTCCCCTTCGGCCGGTTCGGAGACGGCCTCTTCCACCTCCGGCCGCTCGGGCCGGGCGACGCGGATCCGGCGGCAATGACTCACGCCGGTACCCGCCGGAATGAGATTCCCCATGATCACATTTTCCTTCAGCCCGAGCAGGTGGTCTGTGGCGCCGCGGATGGCGGCCTCGGTGAGCACCCGCGTGGTCTCCTGGAACGACGCGGCGGAAATGAAGCTCTCCGTGGAGAGCGATGCCTTGGTGATCCCGAGGAGGAGGGGCTGTAAGGTGGCCGGCTTTCCTCCCTCGGAGATGAGCCGCTCGTTCTCCGCCTTCACGATCCCCTTGGATACCTGGTCCCCCTCGAGGAACACCGTGTCGCCCGGGTCTTCGATCCGGACCTTCTGGAGCATCTGCCGCACGATCGTCTCGATATGCTTATCGTTGATCTTGACGCCCTGAAGCCGGTAGACCTCCTGGATCTCGTTCACCAGGTACTCCTGGACGGCGTTGTTCCCCTTGATCCTGAGGATGTCGTGGGGGTTGATCGGTCCCTCGGAGAGAGCCTCGCCCGCCACCAGGTAATCCCCTTCCTTTACCATCAGGTGCTTCCCGTGCTGGATCAAGTATTCCTTCTCGGCGCCCGACTCGTTGGTCACCACCAGCTTCTGCTGGCTTCGGACAGTGCCGGCGAAACGGACGGTACCGTCGATCTCGGAGACCACGGCGGCGTCCTTCGGCTTGCGCGCCTCGAACAACTCGGCCACCCGGGGAAGACCACCGGTGATATCCCGCGTCTTCGAGAACTCCTTCGGAATCTTGGCGAGGATCTGCCCCGCGCCGACCGCATCGCCGTCGTGGGCGAGAATCCGCGCACCGGTGGGGATGAGATACTCGGCGATTTTGCGTCCCTTCGGGCCGTTGATCCGGATCGCCGGGTGAAGGTTTTTCTCCCTTACGTCGATGATCACCCTTTGGCGAAGACCGGTTTTTTCATCGAGTTCCTCGCGCATGGTGACGTCATCGAGGATGTCGACGAACTTGATGGTGCCCTTCTTTTCGGAGAGAATCGGCGAAGAGTACGGGTCCCATTCGAAAATCGGGTCACCGTCGTTAACCTTCTCCCCCTCCTTCACTTTCAACAGCGCGCCGTACGGGATACGGTGTTTCGACCGCACCCTGTCCTCGTCATCGAGGATTTCCAGCTCGCCGTGCCGGGAGATGACCACCTGCGTCCCGGAGGCGGCCTTGAGGGTGCGCACCCGGTCGTTGAAGCGGATCGTGCCCGCCACTCGCGCCACGAGGAGCGTCTCCTCGGCGATGCGCGCCGCCGTACCGCCGATATGGAACGTGCGAAGCGTCAGCTGGGTGCCCGGCTCGCCGATCGACTGCGCGGCGATCACCCCGACCGCTTCGCCGAGAGTGACGATCCTGCCGGTGGCGAGATTCCGCCCGTAACACTTGATGCACACACCCCGACGCGACTCGCATGTGAGCACCGAACGGATCTTCACCATGTCGATGCCGAGATCCTCGATCCGGTGGGCATCCGCCTCGGTGATCTCGTCGCCCGCACGGACGACCACGTCGCCCGACACCGGGTCGATCACGTCCTCCACGCCGGTACGCCCCAAGATCCGGTCGGCGAGCGGCTCGATCACCTTCTCGCCTTCCTTGAGCGCTGATGTGTCGAGACCGAGGATCGTCCCGCAGTCTTCCTCCGTGATGATCACATCCTGGGCGACGTCGACGAGCCGCCGCGTAAGGTAGCCGGCATCGGCGGTCTTGAGCGCCGTGTCGGCGAGACCCTTCCGCGCGCCGTGGGTGGAGATGAAGTACTCGAGCACGTTCAGCCCCTCACGGAAGTTCGCGATAATCGGCGACTCGATGATCTCGCCCATACCGCCGGTCATCTTCTTCTGCGGCTTCGCCATGAGCCCGCGCATTCCGGCGAGCTGGCGGATCTGCTCCTTCGAACCTCTCGATCCCGAGGTGGCCATCATGTAGACCGGGTTGAAGCCTTTGTCCGCCTCACCCATGCGCTTCATCATGATGTCCGAGACGTCGGCCGTCACGCGGGTCCAGGTGTCGATCACCCGGTTGTACCGCTCGCCGTTGGTGATGTGGCCGCTCTTGTAATGATCGTGGATCTGGCCCACTTCCTTCTCGGCCCGGGCGATCAGCTTCGACTTCTCCTTCGGAATCATGATGTCGTCGATCCCGATGGTGATCCCCGCGAGCGTGGAGTATTTGAAACCGAGATCCTTCAGGTCATCGAGGAATTGGGCCGTCTTCGCGCTGCCGAGCAACGTGTGACAGCGGCTCACGAGCTTCCCGAGGGCCCCCTTGTCCATCACCTCGTTGATGAAGCCGAGTTCCTTCGGCACGATACGGTTCAAGATCACCCGCCCGACGGTGGTTTCCACGCCCCTTCCGTCGACGAGAACCTTTACGAGGGCGTTGATCTCGACGGCACCGTTCGCGTACGCCGCCTCCGCCTCGTCGAAGTCGCCGACGATCATCCCCTCCCCTTTCGCCCCCTCTTTCGGGAGGGTGAGGAAGTAGCAACCGAGGACGATATCCTGCGACGGCGAGGCGACCGGCCGGCCGCTCGCCGGGGCGAGGATGTTGTGGCTCGAAAGCATCAGCACCCGTGCCTCGATCTGCGCCTCGAAGGAGAGGGGCACGTGGACGGCCATCTGGTCGCCGTCGAAGTCGGCGTTGAACGCGGAGCAGACGAGCGGATGGATCCGGATCGCCTTCCCCTCGACGAGCACCGGCTGGAACGCCTGGATGCCGAGACGATGGAGCGTCGGCGCACGGTTCAACAGCACCGGGTGATCCTTGATGATCTCCTCGAGAATATCCCAGACCTCGGGCTTCTCCCGCTCCACGAGTTTCTTGGCGCTCTTGACGGTCTGGACGTAGCCCTTGTCCTCGAGCTTTTTAATAATGAACGGTTTGAACAGCTCCAGCGCCATGTTCTTCGGAAGACCGCACTGGTGCAGCTTCAGCTCGGGACCGACGACGATCACGCTCCGCCCGGAATAGTCGACCCGCTTGCCGAGCAGGTTCTGCCGGAACCGGCCCTGCTTCCCCTTGAGCATGTCGGAGAGCGACTTGAGCGGCCGGTTGCCCGGACCGCGCACGGCGCGTGTCCGGCGCCCGTTATCGAAGAGCGCGTCCACCGCCTCCTGGAGCATCCGCTTCTCGTTGCGGAGGATCACCTCGGGAGCACGGATGTCGATCAGTTTCTTGAGGCGGTTGTTCCGGTTGATCACCCGCCGGTAGAGGTCGTTCAGGTCGGACGTGGCGAACCGTCCACCCTCGAGGGGCACGAGCGGCCTCAGGTCGGGAGGGAGCACGGGAATCACGTCGAGAATCATCCATTCCGGCTTGTTGCCCGACTTGCGGAACGCCTCGACCACCTTGAGACGCTTGAGGGTCTCCTTCTTCCGCTGAACCGACGTTTCCATCTTCACGTTCACCCGAAGCTGGCTCGCCAGGTCCTCGATCGCCTCGGAACCGAGAAGGGTGCGGATCGCCTCGGCGCCCATGTCGGCGTCGAAGGCGTCGGCGCCGAACTCCTTGCGAAGGGCGTAGTAGCGTTCCTCCGAGAGCAGTTCCTTCTGCTCGAGAGGCGTGTCCTTCGGGTCGGTGACCACGAAAGATTCGTAGTAGAGGATCCTCTCGAGATCGCGCACCGTCATGTTGAGCAGATGACCGATGCGGCTCGGAATCCCCTTGAAGTACCAGATGTGCGACACCGGCACGGCGAGCTGGATGTGGCCGAGCCGCTCGCGACGCACCTTCGCGTGGGTCACCTCGACGCCGCACCGATCACACACGACGCCGCGGTAACGGATTCTCTTGTATTTTCCGCAGTTGCACTCCCAGTCCTTCACCGGACCGAAGATCTTCTCGCAGAACAGGCCGTCCTTCTCTGGTTTGAAGGATCGGTAGTTGATGGTTTCCGGCTTGGTGACCTCACCGTACGACCACTTGAGAATGGTCTCGGGCGAGGCAAGCTGGATCCGGATCGACTCGAACGATGCCGGTGTCCGTTCCTGTTTTTCTCTCGCGGTAAACACCAACGCTTACCTCCCGGATAGATCCGCCCCGTCGGGCGGCCGAACCTTCTATTGCTCTGTAGCGTCCTGTTGGAGATGGATATCCAGCCCCAGCGACTGCAGCTCTTTCACCAGTACGTTGAACGATTCGGGGATGCCCGGCTGCGGCGGGTTGTCTCCCTTCACGATTGCTTCATACACCTTGGAGCGGCCGACCACGTCATCCGACTTGACGGTGAGCAGCTCCTGGAGTGTGTACGCCGCTCCATAGGCCTCGAGCGCCCACACCTCCATCTCGCCGAAACGCTGGCCGCCGAACTGGGCCTTTCCGCCGAGAGGCTGCTGGGTGACGAGGGAGTACGGCCCGATCGAACGGGCGTGGATCTTGTCGTCCACCAGGTGGGAGAGTTTCAGCATGTAGATCTGCCCGACGGTGACGGGGTGTTTGAACTTCTCCCCCGTGCGGCCGTCGTAGAGCGTGGTCTTCCCCGAAGTCGGAAGATTCGCCTCCTTCAGCTTCTCCTTGATCTCCTCGATGGTCGCTCCGTCGAACACCGGCGTGGCGGCGCGAATACCGAGCTTCTCGCACGCCCACCCGAGATGGGTTTCCAAGATCTGGCCGAGGTTCATCCGCGACGGCACGCCGAGCGGGTTGAGCACGATCTGGACCGGCGTTCCGTCCTCGAGGTATGGCATGTCCTCCACGGGAAGGATCTTCGCCACCACGCCCTTGTTACCGTGGCGCCCGGCCATCTTGTCGCCCACGGAGATCTTCCGCTTCTTGGCGACGTACACTTTCACCAGTTTCACCACACCGGGAGCGAGTTCATCGCCCCGGCTCAACCTTTCGAGTTCGCGGTTCATGTCGCGCTCTTTCCTCTCGAGCGCGTTTTCCGCGGCGGTCAGGATCTGCCGCACCTTGTTGTTCGTTCTCGTGTCGTCGGTGAACGGTTCATCGGGGCTCACCTTGTCGAAGGAAATCTCCTCGAAGAGACGATCGTTCCACTTCCGCCCGGCGCGGATATACTCGTCGGTGGCGGCGTAGTAGAACCGCGCCGTCGTTTTGTCGCTCAGCGCGGCGCGGACCCTCTCGTCCCGGAGCGCCGAGATACCGCGCATCTCCTTGCGGATCCTGCGCTTGATCTCGTCCGATTTCTTCTTCTCTTCCTTCTTCGCCCTCTCGTCCCGCTCCTTGCGGGAGAAGACCTTCACGTCGAGCACGACGCCGTCCATGCCGGGCGACGCCTTGAGCGAGGCGTCCTTCACGTCGCCCGCCTTCTCGCCGAAAATGGCACGAAGAAGCCGCTCTTCCGGGGACAGCTCCGTTTCCCCCTTGGGAGTCACTTTTCCGACGAGGATGTCGCCCGAGCGGACATGGGCGCCCACGCGCACGATGCCGTCCTCGTCGAGATGCTTCAGCGCGTCCTCGCCCACGTTCGGGATCTCCCGGGTGATCTCCTCGACGCCCCGTTTCGTGTCGCGCACCTGGAGTTCGAACTCCTCGATGTGGATCGACGTGAAACGGTCGGCCTTCACGAGGTTTTCGCTCAGCAGGATGGCATCCTCGTAGTTGTAGCCGTTCCACGGCATGAACGCGACGAGCACGTTCTGCCCGAGGGCGAGTTCGCCCCCCTTCGTGCCCGGACCGTCGGCGATCACCTGGCCCGCCTGCACCCGCTCGCCGGGGCTGACGATCGGCTTCTGGTTGATGCACGTGTCCTGGTTGGAACGGCGGAACTTCGTCAGCTTGTGAATCTCGAGGCCCTCAAACCCGGTGAAATCGAGTTCCTTCCCCCGAGAGAAGTTGATGACGATCTGGTCGGCGGAAACGCTCTCCACCACACCGGAATGTTTCGCCGTGATGAGGACGCCCGAATCGACGGCGACCTTCTTCTCCAGGCCGGTGCCGACATACGGCACCTGCGCCCTGAGAAGGGGCACCGACTGGCGCATCATGTTCGATCCCATGAGCGCCCGGTTCGCGTCATCGTGCTCGAGGAACGGGATGAGCGCCGTCGCCGCGCTGACGAGCTGCATCGGCGACACGTCCATGTAGTCGATCCTCTCTCTCGAGACGATCGGATAATCGCTCTTGTACCGGGCGGTGATCCGCTCGGGGATGATCTTCCCCTTTTCATCAAGGGGAACGCTCGCGGGGGCGATAATGTGTTCGTCTTCCTTGTCGGCCGACAGGAACTCGATCTTCTTCGTCGCCACACCGTTTTTCACCACACGATAGGGCGTCTCGAGGAATCCGAACTCGTTCACCCGCGCGTACGTGGAAAGCGAGCTGATCAGGCCGATATTCGGCCCTTCCGGCGTCTCGATGGGGCACATCCGCCCGTAGTGGGTGTAGTGCACGTCACGCACCTCGAAACCGGCACGCTCACGGGTGAGACCCCCCGGACCGAGCGCCGACAACCGCCGCTTGTGGGTCAGCTCGGCGAGCGGGTTCGTCTGGTCCATGAACTGCGAAAGCTGAGAGCTTCCGAAGAACGTCTTGACCACCGCCGATATGGTGCGTGCGTTGATCAGGTCATATGGCGCGATGTTGTCGGTGTCGCCGAGGCTCATCCGTTCCTTGATGATTCTCGCCATGCGCGACAGACCGATGGAGAACTGGATCGACAATAGCTCGCCCACCGACCGGAGACGCCGGTTGCCCAGGTGGTCGATGTCGTCGGTGTGGCCCGTTCCCGCCTTCATGCGGAGCACATAATCGATGATCGCGACGAAGTCCTCCTTCGTCAGCGTCGTCGTCTCCTCCGGCGCGTTCAGCCCGAGGCGCCGGTTCAGCTTGTGACGCCCCACCCGGGCGAGATCGTACCGCTTCGGGTTGAAGAAGAGCCTGTCGAGAAGGGCGCGCGCCGTTTCGAGGCTCGGCGGATCGCCCGGCCGGAGAAGATTGTAGATCTTCTTGAGCGCATCGCCCTCGTTTTCGGTGGTGTCCTTGATCAGCGTATTTCGAATCACATTGCCGTCGCGCTCGGGGTCGGGCACGAGAAGATGGATCCGCCCGACCTTCGCCTCGCGGAAACGCTCGATCATCTGCGGCGTGATCTCGTCATTCGCCGATGCGAGCACCTCGCCCGTCCCGGACGTCTTGTCCGCGACATCCTGCGCGAGTACCCGACCGACGAGATCGTCCTTCTTCCTGTATTTCGAGAAGTCGAGACTCTGGGTCTTGAAAAAGAGCTCCAGGATCTGACTCTTCTCGGCGTAGCCGAGGGCGCGCAACAGCACCGTGACGGGGAGCTTTCGCTTCCTGTCGATATGAACGTAGATCATGTCGTTGATATCGGTGGTGAACTCCACCCACGACCCGCGGTACGGAATGATCCTCGCCGTGTTCAGCAGCTTTCCGTTCGGATGGGTCTCCTCATCGAAGAAGACGCCGGGCGAACGATGAAGCTGGCTCACGATCACCCGCTCGGCGCCGTTGATGATGAACGTTCCCCTTTCGGTGATAATGGGAAGCTCGCCGAGGTAGACCTCCTGCTCGATGACTTCCTTGACTTTCTTCTCGCCGTCCACGGTCTCTTTGACGAGTAGGCGCAACGTCGCCTTCAGGGGGGCCGCGAAAGTTACATCCCGTTCGGCGCACTCATCGACGTCGTACTTCGGCTCCCCCAGGGCGTAGGAGACGAACTCGAGGCTGAAGTTCCCCCTCGCGTCCGCGATGGGGAACACTTCGTTGAACACCGCCTGCAACCCCTGATTATTCCGCTTTTCGGGAGCCACCTTGAGTTGCAGAAAATGTTCGAACGATTGCAGCTGAACGTCGAGGAGATTGGGGATGTCCATGACGGACGGGTTCTTCGAGAAGGTTTCCCTCTCAACCGATCGCGTAGACAAAATACCCGCTCCTTATTCGAATAGATGGAACGCCCGTCGCCGAAGGGACCGGAGCGCCGGACGCCCCCCGGCCCGCCGTCGGCGACGGGTAAATACCGGGCAGCGCCCTACTTGAGATCCGCCTGGCCGCCGGCCTCTTCGATCTTTCCCTTGATCTCTTCGGCTTCCGCCTTCGGGATCCCTTCCTTGATCGCCTTGGGCGCATTGTCCACCACCTCTTTCGCCTCCTTGAGGCCCAGGCCGGTGATGGCGCGAACGACCTTGATCACCTGGATCTTCTTGTCGCCCACCGCCGTGAGCACCACGTCGAACTCGGTCTTCTCTTCCGCGGCGGCTTCTCCGCCGGCGGCGGCCATGGCGGGCATCGCCATCGCCTGCGGCGCGGCGGACACGCCGAACCGGTCCTCGAGGGCCTTGACCAGTTCCGATGCTTCCAGGACGGTCAGCTGCTCAATCGTCTCGAGCACTCCCGCGATCTTGGGGGAAACTTCCACAGCTTCCTTGGTGGCGGCTTCTTCAGTCATCGTTCTCTTTCCTCCCGATGGGTAACGGAGGCGGGAACTCCCCACTCTCCGGTCTGTATTGCGATTTCCTCGACGGCGGACCGGCCGCCCGGCGTGTTACGCCCCTGATCTAGTTCGCCTCCGATGCGTTCTTTTCGCCGGCAGGCGCGCCATCGGCGCTATCGGATGAAGAGGACGGGCCACCACCCGCCTCCTTCTGCTTGCGGATCTCGTCAACGGCGACGGCCAGACCTGTCATCACCGCGTGGAGTCCGCCGGCCAGTCCCTGCACCGGGGACTGGATGAGGCCCAGGATCTGGGCGATCAGCACGGGCTTCGTGGGAAGCTCCGCGATCGTCCTGACCTCCTCGGCCGTGGCGGCGGCGCCATCGAAATAGCCCGCCTTGATCTTCGGGGATTTGTGCTCTTTCGCGAACCGGCTGAGCACCTGCGCCGGGGAGACGGCGTCACCGTCGGTGACCGCCCACCCGGTGGGACCCTCGAGGTATTCGTCGAGACCTTCGAGGCCCGTTTCCTTGAGCGCCCTGAGGGCGAGAGTGTTCTTGATCACGAAAAACAGGGAATCGGCGCCGCGGCATTCCCGTCGCAGCATCGTCATCTTCTCGACATCGAGCCCGGTAAAGTCGGCGAGCACCACGCCCTTGGCATTCTCGAGCCGTCCCTTCATCTCCTCGATGAGTTCGGTTTTCCTTGCAGTTGCCATTCTCTCTTCGCCTTTCCCGTCTATTTGATCTGAAGGAGTTCGCCCTGAATATCGAGCCGTACACCGGGCCCCATGGTCGAGGAGACGGTCACCGACCTCCAGAACGTCCCCTTCGCCGCCGGCGGCTTCGCCCGCAGCAGTTCGCCCAGCACGATGCGGGCGTTCTCGGTAAGTTGATCTTCGCTGAAGGAGACGCGGCCCACGGGCACGTGTATGTTCCCGGTCTTGTCGGTGCGGTACTGGATACGGCCCGCCTTCACTTCGTTCACCGCCTTGGCGACGTCGAAGGTGACGGTGCCGCTTTTCGGATTCGGCATGAGACCTCTCGGCCCAAGAATGCGACCGAGCTTACCGACTTCCCGCATCATATCGGGCGTGGAGATGATGGCGTCCACATCGGTCCACCCCTCCTGGATCTTCTTCACATACTCCTCGCCGCCCACGTAATCGGCGCCCGCCGCTTCCGCTTCGGTCACCTTCTCGCCTTTCGCGAACACGAGAACCCGCACCTTTTTCCCCGTTCCGTGCGGGAGGGAGATCGTTCCCCTCATCTGCTGATCCGAGTGTCGCGGATCGACGCCGAGGCGCGCGGCCAGCTCGACCGACTCATCGAACTTCGACGCCGCGCCTTCCTTGACCAGTTTCATCGCCGTGGGGAGGTCGTACTGCTTCATCGGCTCGACCTTTTCCGCGGCGTTCCTGTAATTCTTTCCCCGTTTCATCGGTTCCTCGCTCTCCTCGTACCTCACGAAATACGGCGTGTCTACGCCTCCACGCCCTCCACGATGATTCCCATGCTGCGGGCGGTTCCCGCGATCATTCTCATCGCCATCTCGACGTCGTTCGCGTTCAGGTCGTCTTTCTTGATTTCCGCGATCTCACGAAGCTGCTCACGCTTGACCGTCCCCACCTTGTTCCGGTTCGGTTCACCGGACGCCTTCGCGAGGCCGACCGACCGCTTGAGCAGGACGGCCGCCGGCGGCGACTTCGTAATGAAAGTGAAACTGCGGTCCGCGTAGACGGTGATCACCACCGGTATGATGAGCCCCTGGTCCTGCTGCGTTCTCGCGTTGTACGCCTTGCAGAACTCCATGATATTCACGCCGTGCTGGCCGAGCGCGGGTCCCACGGGGGGGGCGGGCGTCGCCGCGCCCGCGGGGATCTGCAGCTTGATGATTCCGGCGACACGTTTCTTCGGACCTGCCATTGTCCTGTGCTCTCCTTGAGGCCTTGATCGGCCGTCTACAGTTTATTGACCTGCAAAAAGTCCAGTTCCACGGGGGTGGCTCGGCCGAAAATGGAGACCATGACCTTCAATTTTCCGCGCTCGGCGTTCACCTCGTCCACCACGCCGGTGAAGTCGGTGAACGGGCCGTCCACGACCTTGACGTGCTCGCCCACATGGTAGGGAACGTTGGGCGTCGGTTTCTCCTTCGTGCCGTCGATTCGCCCGAGGATCCTATCGATCTCTTCGGGCGCGAGGGGCTGCGGCTTCGAACCGGTGCCGATGAACCGTGTCACGCCGGGCGTGTTCATCACCACCCGCCACGCATCGTCCGACATCGCCATCTGGACGAGCACGTAGCTCGGGAAGAACTTGCGCGTCAGGATCGACTTCTTGCCGTTCCTCATCTCCGCGACGTTTTCCGTCGGGATGAGCACGCGGGGAACCTCTTCCTTCAGCCCCGCCTGCTCGACCGCCCGCTCGATATTTCCCGCCACCTTGTCTTCGTGGCCCGAATACGTGTGGATCACGTACCAGCTGAAGCGGTCGTCTTCCTTTTCCGCCGTCTCCGGAGCCTCTTCGCCCGACGCTTCCGCATCGTCCCCGGCGGTCTCCTCCACGGCGGCATCCTTTTCGGAACCTTCGGCGGATCCGGCGCCACCACCCGTCTCCTCCGGCGCGACCTCCTCGCCGGGAACCTCTTCAGCGGCGGCCGTTTCTTCCGGGGCGTTCTCTTCCTCTTCCACCGACTCCGGTTCTTTCACTTCGGTCATTTCCGTCACCTGGGGGGTATTCGATTTCGTTCCGGAAGAGCTTTCTTCCGTTCCGTCGTCGTGATTCTCGTTAACGTCGTCAGACATGACATTCCATCCCGGGGGAATAATCCGGTTTACAGACTGAACACGAGACGCACGAGACGGGAGAGACCGTAGTCGACCATCCCGATGAACACCGCCACGAGGAATACCGCCACCACCACAACCGCGGTGGACGACTTCAGCTCTTCCCAGGTGGGCCATGTCACCTTGTGCAGCTCGATCCACACTTCCTTCAGGAAGCGGTTCGATTTCTGGACTACCGTTTCGCTCATAATTCTCAGTCAACCCCTTGAAGAGCGTTCGAGAAATACAGGCCCGGCAGGAATCGAACCCGCAACCCCCGGTTTTGGAGACCGGTGCTCTACCAATTGAGCTACAGGCCTGTAGCTTTGTTCTCTTCCGGCGGCATGCCGGGCGGAGGCGGCGGACCACCCGCCGCCGCACCCGAAGCGATGCCTGCTATTCGAAAATCTCCGCGATCACGCCGGCGCCGACGGTGCGCCCCCCTTCACGAATCGCGAAGCGGAGCGATTTCTCCATCGCGATCGGCGTGTGCAGCTCCACCGTCATTTCCACATTGTCCCCGGGCATGACCATCTCGCGTCCCTCGGGGAGGCTGAGCGTCCCGGTCACGTCGGTGGTGCGGAAGAAGAACTGCGGGCGATAGCCGGTGAAGAACGGCGTGTGGCGTCCCCCTTCGTCCTTCGTGAGGATGTACACCTCTCCGCGGAACTTCGTGTGGGGCGTAACCGATTTCGGCGCCGCCAAGACCATACCGCGCTCGAGGTCGTCCTTGTTCACGCCGCGCAGGAGAAGGCCGATGTTGTCGCCCGCCTGGGCCTGGGTCATCTCCTTGCGGAACATTTCAACGCCGGTGACCACCGTCTCGATCGGCTCGCGAATACCGACGCGCTCCACCTTGTCGCCGACTTTCACCACACCGCGCTCGACACGGCCGGTGCCGACGGTGCCGCGGCCGGTGATGCTGAACACGTCTTCCACCGCGAGAAGGAACGGCTTGTCGATTTCGCGCTCCGGCTCGGGGATGTGCTCGTCGATCGCTTCCATCAGTTCCTGGATGCACTTCGTCGCTTCCGGATCGTCCGGGTTGTTCATCGCGTTCAGCGCGGAACCGCGGATCACGGGGAGATCGTCGCCCGGGAAATCGTACGAGCTGAGAAGTTCGCGAACCTCGAGTTCCACCAGGTCGAGAAGCTCCGGATCGTCCACGGTGTCCACCTTGTTCAGGAAGACCACGATATGCGGCACGTTGACCTGGCGAGCGAGAAGCACGTGCTCACGGGTCTGGGGCATCGGACCGTCCGACGCGCTCACCACGAGAATGGCGCCGTCCATCTGGGCCGCACCGGTAACCATGTTCTTCACATAGTCGGCGTGGCCGGGACAGTCGACATGGGCGTAGTGGCGCTTGTCGCTCTCGTACTCCACATGGGATGTCGCGATAGTGAGAATCTTGGTGGCGTCGCGACGCCCCTGGGATTCCGACGCCTTCGCAACCTCGTCATAGCTGATCTTGGTGGCCAAACCCTTGGCCGCCTGCACAGCCGTGATCGCGGAAGTGAGAGTCGTCTTGCCATGATCGACGTGGCCGATCGTCCCCACGTTCACATGGGGCTTGGTTCGTTCGAATTTCTCCTTCGCCATGGAACCTGTCTCCTCCTAGCCTTTCTCAGGCTCTCGCAAATGCGTCTCAGGCGGTCGAATCGAGAAGTGGAGCCCACGACCCGATTTGAACGGGTGACCTATTGCTTACCATGCAATTGCTCTACCGACTGAGCTACGTGGGCCCTCTTCAAGTCTCCTGTTTCCGCCGTTCCCCGCCGGAACGCCTGTTTCTCTCTCCTGACCCATTTTCTGGAGCGGGAAACGGGACTCGAACCCGCGACCCTCAGCTTGGAAGGCTGATGCTCTAGCCAACTGAGCTATTCCCGCAAGCCGGGCCGCTCCTCCCGGGGGAGGAAGACCCCGAATCCACTCTCCCGAAGGAGAGGGAAGAATACCGTCCACGGGCACACAGAAATACCCCGCAGGGCGTTCCTCGCAGGTGACCCGACAACAACTCCTTCAGTATCGATCCGAATCTGGGGAGGGGAGGATTCGAACCTCCGAAGGCTTCGCCGACAGATTTACAGTCTGTTCCCTTTGGCCACTCGGGAACCTCCCCATGATCTATTTTCTAAGTTCCCGTCTCCGTTTTTCACGACGGCCGGCCTCCCCACCGTTGGCCCGACGGCCTGGAGCTGGCGAGAGGAATCGAACCCCCAACCACCTCATTACAAGTGAGGTGCTCTACCATTTGAGCTACGCCAGCCACACTCTGAGGACGAAGATATAGCTGTGCGGAGACAGAAAATGGAATGTACCAGACTAAGCCGAAGAATGTCAACAAAAAAGCCCGGATTCCTCAGATTTTTCCGGACCATGAAAACGCGGCTTCCAGACCTGGACGAGGGGTGAACCCGATGGTGATGCTGGAGCACTTGCGCCATGAACCGGCAGACTGATATGATACTTTTCCTTTGCTTGCTCGTCAACAAGGCACGGTATTTTTCGTGAAAAAATCCCACGTCGCACTCCTTTTCTTGATCGCCCTGGCGCCGCGGCTCCTTTTCCTCTCCGAGGCGGTACGCGTTCCCCTGTTCGACCGGTTCTATCTCGATGCGAAATCGTACGATACGTGGGCGACGAAGCTCGCCGAAGGCGAATGGATCGGCGATCTGCCGTTCCACATGGCACCGGTCTACCCGTATCTCCTCGGAATGTTTTACAAGGTTTTCGGGCACAACCTATTGCTTTTGCGTGTGTTACAACATACGGCCGGGGCGGTTTCCATGGTGCTCCTCTTCCTCATCGCCCGGCGCCTCTTCGATACGAGGACGGCGTGGCTCTCTTTCATCCTCGCCCTCGGGTACGGCCCTTTCATCTATTTCGAGGGGCAGCTTCTCGCTTCGTTCCTCGGTATTCTGCTCGGCTTGGCGGCGCTCCTCCTCCTCATTCGCTCCCTCGCCCGTGAAGGGAAGGGGTTGTTCCTCGCCGGCCTGGTACTCGGCGCCGGCTCGGTCGCAAGGCCCAACCTGTTGTTTTTCATGCCGTTCGCGTTTCTCTGGATCTTCCTCGTCGAGCGCCCCCCTCTCCGGCGGACCGCCGGCTGGACGGCGGGCTTCCTCCTGGCGCTCGTTCCGACAACTGCATACAACTATGCCGTTTCCGGCGATTTCGTTCCCATTTCCACCCACGGAGGAATCAGCTTCTACCTGGGGAACAACGACTTCACTCCGGGCACCTATATTCCCCCTCCCGAGTTCGGCGGGAACCCGGAGGCGATCGACATCTACGATTCGAAACGGATCGCCGAGCGGGAGACGGGGAAGGAACTCAGCCCGTCGGAAGTCTCCAACTACTGGTATCACGAGAGCTTCGAATACATGAAGAGCGAGCCGTGGGACTTCGTGAAGCTCGTGGCGCGCAAAACCCTTCTCTATATGAACAGCTACGAGATCCCTCTCGACGTGAATTACGAGTTCGACAAGCGTCTCTACGGTGTGTTCTGGCTCCTCCCGGTCACCCTCGGGCTCGTCCTCCCTCTCGCGCTCGTCGGGATGGTGCTCCTTTTCGCCGTGAACCGGCGGGCGACGCTGCTCACCCTCTTCGTGGCGGGAAACGCCGCGTCGGTGATCGCCTTCTTCATCTGCGCCCGTTACCGGCAGACGGCGGTGCCGGTCCTGATCGTTCTCGCCGCTTTCGCCCTAGTGAGGCTCTATGATTTCGCACGGGAGAGGCGGTGGCACCCCTTCCTCGTGGGAGCGGCCGCCGCACTCCTCCTCGTGGTTCCGGTGAACCTCGATATCTACCCGGGGAAGGTTACGGGAGAGGCGCGTTCGTCGGTGATCGTCGGGCGCGCCTGGGCGGCCGCGGGGGAACCGGTGAAGGCGGAGGAGGCGTACCTCCGGGCGATCTCGATGGTCCCCGGGTACACCGACGGCCGGATGAACCTCGGACTGCTCTACTATCGGCTCGGGAGGTACAAGGAGGCGGTCGAAGAGTTCGGAGAGGTGATCCGCAAGACACCCCTTTTCGCCGGGGCGTGGAACAACCTGGGGAACGCTCTTCGCGAGGCGGGGGACACGGAGCGGGCGGCGGCGGCGATCCGGAGGGCGACGGAGATCGACCCGGGCTACGCAGGGGCGTGGAACAATCTCGGCTACACTTACACCGCCCTCGGCCGCTTCGCCGAGGGGGAGCGCGCGTACCGAAAAGCTCTTGCCATCGATCCGAAGGGAGCCGATACATGGGCGAATCTCGCCGACGTCCTCGTGGCGCAGGGGAGATTCGACGAGGCGGCCGCCGTGCTCCGCCGCGGCCTCGCCGAAACGGGGGACACGATACGGATTACGAGGAAGCTCGACCAGCTCGGGCGAACGATCGATCTGTGCAGAACGGTGCTCGAAGCGGTGCGGGCGGGAAGGGACGATGAGGCGATCGAAGTGCTCGCGTCGGCGGTGATCGCGGGGGGACCGCCCGTCCGGGCGTGGGCGATGAGCGAACCTGAATTCGAAACGCTCCGGCGTGATCCGCGTTTCGCAACCGCGCGGGAGGGGGGAGGAGTGCGGTGAGCGGCCCTCTTTCCATCTCTGTGATCGTGCCGGTGCGCGACGGCGGGGCGACTATCGAACGCTGCCTCGAAGCGATCTACGCATCGGACATCGAGCCGCACGAAGTGATCGTCGTCGATGACGGCTGCACCGACGGCACCATCGATGCGGCGCGACGCTTTCCATGCCGGATCATCCGAGCCGGGGGGGAGGGGGGCGTGGCTGCCGCACGAAACCGGGGCGCCGCCGAGTCGACCGGCGAGGTCCTCTTTTTCACCGACGCCGACGTCATCCTTCTCCCCGGCGCTCTTCGCGCCGGTCGAGAGGCGATCCGGGAACGCTCTCTCGACGTGGCGGTGGGGCTCCAGTCGGCGACATGTGAATTCCGTAACGCAACGAGTGTCTACAAGAACCTCTGGCTCCGATACACATATCTCCGGCGCGCCGGACGGTTTTCGGTTCTCTACTCGAGCGCCGTGGCGATCCGGCGGGAGGCGTTCGAGGCGGTGGGGGGCTTCGACGTCCATTATCGCCGGCCGAACATCGAAGACTCCGAACTCGGAAAGCGGCTGAGCGAGGCAGGCTGCGCCGTGGGACTCGTTTCCGACCTCGAATTCATCCACATCAAGCGCTACAACGTCGTCTCCATGCTGAAGACCGACTACCTCCGCACCGTCGGAATGATCAAGGTGCAGCTCCGCGACCGTTTCTCGAGGATCCGCCGCGAAAACTACACGTCGATTCCGACGTCGTTCCTCCTCTCCTGTCTCGCCCCGTGGGCCGCGCTGATGCTGATCGCGGCGCCTTCATCAGCCTGCGCACCCGCGATTCGCGCCGCCCTCCTGCCAGCGCTCCCCTTTCTCGTCCTGTGGCTCAACATCGACTGGCTGAAGTACATCGCCCGGCACGAGGGGATGTTTCTCGCCTTGAAGGGCGGGGTACTCGTGCACCTCGACATCGCCGCGGTCAACCTCGGGCTGATCGCGGGTGCGGCGGAATACGCGACGGGGAAGAAGTACTGAGAAGGGAGTGACCTGTGGCGTGGCAGATGACCGACAGACCGATCCCGCCCGGCGCCCGTCGTCACCGGCCGGAGGATGAGCGTGTCTGATACGCCTGTCACCGGCCGCCTCTCCAGGTATGGAGAATGGTTTCGAAGGCGGACCACCCCGCTCACGCTGTTGTCGCTCCTGCTGCTGACCCTGGCCGTCTATTCCAACTCCTTCGACAATCGATTCGTCAACTGGGATGACGACCTGTACATCACCCGGAATCCTCTCGTTCGCGATCTGAGCCCCGCCGGAATCGTTCGCATATTCAGCCGGTTCCATTTCACCGACTACCTGCCTTTGTCGCTCCTTTCGATCGCCCTCGACTACCGTTTCTGGGGTCTCGATCCGATCGGTTACCACCTGACCACGACGTTCCTCCACGGTCTCAACGGTATCTTCCTCTTCCTGCTCATCCGCCGTCTCGCCGGGAACTACGGCATCGCCCTTCTGACGTCGCTGATCTTCCTGGTTCACCCCGTTCAGGTCGAGTCGGTGGTCTGGCTGACCGAACGGAAGAACGTACTTTCCATGGCCTTTCTTCTGGCGGCCGTCCTGACCCACATTCGGAGCCGCGGGCCGGACGCTCCCCGTTACTCTCTTGGGCTATCCTGGTTTCTTTACCTTTTGTCCATTCTTTCGAAGTCGGCCGTCGTGGGCGCGCCCCTCATCTTTATCGCCCTCGATCGATGGTGGGGAGATCTTTCTTGGCGGGAGATCGCCCGCCGCAACGCGCCGTACTTTCTGATCGCCGCTCTCTCCGCGGCGCTGACCCTCGCTTCGCAGAGTGCGGCGGACGCCGTGAAGACGTACCGGGGCGACAGCTTCCTTCTGACCATGCGGTTGATGATGACCGTCCTGTGGGACTACGTGCGAACCCTGGCGGTCCCATTGCACCTGAATAATTTCTATCAGTATGACGCGATCCCGGCACTCGGGGACCGGCGGTTTTGGTTCGGCGGAGCGCTGGTCGGGCTTTTCATCGTGACGGCGCTCCGGCAACCGCTGGGGCGGCCTGTATCGGCGTTTTGCATTCTCTGGTTCTCGGTTTTCCTTCTACCTGTTTTCAACGTGGTGCCCATCGCCATCGTACGGGCGGATCGATACATGTATTTTCCGTCGATCGGCCTTTTCTGGCTCCTCTCCCTCGCCCTCGATCGCGCCTGGAGTCGGGCGGGCGGGCGGGCGAAGAGCGTCGCCCCGCGGTTTCTCCTCGTGGTCGGCATGACGGGAATACTCCTTTTCTGGGGGCGGTTGACGCTGAGGCGCAACGAGGTCTGGCAGGACAGCGCCACCTTATGGACGGATCACCTGCGCGACTACCCGCAGAGCATAACCGGCTATTTCAACTTGGCGGGCCACTACCTGACCCGGGGCGAGTACGAGAAAGCCCGGCCCCTTTACGAGAAGCTGCTTCTCCTCCAACCCGCCCACATGAGAGCGAACTACAACCTGGCGCGCATCGACGAGGCGGAGGGGCGTCTGGACGAGGCGATCGCCCACTTCGAAAGAGCCGTTCAACTCGCTCCCGGGGAGAAGATCATTTACAAGAGTCTCGGTCTCGCTTGTTACAAGGCGGGCCGATTTCAAATGGCCGAGCGCGTCTACCGGGCCGGGCTCGACCTCGACCCCGATGACGTCGAGATTCATCTCAACTTGGGCCGCATCGCACTGAAGATGAAGAACGCTCCAGCGGCGCGGAAGGCGTTCGACCGTGTTCTCGCCCTGGATCCTGGAAATGCCGAAGCCCTCGCCGGCCTTTCCCGCGCCCACGCCATGACCGGAAAGGCGACGCCGGAGGAAATTCCGGCGGCCGGGCGACAGAAGCGATGAAGATCGGCCATGAATCGAGCCCCTGCGAGCACTCGTCCCGCCCCGTTCAAGCCGAGGCGCAAGGATGTCGATTATGGGAATATGAACTATTCCGTGATCAGGAGAGTGCTCTTTTCGCTTCTGACCGCACTCCTCGCGTCCGGGTGCGGCGGCGGGGAAGGCAATCCGTCCGGGTCGATCGACGATGGTGTGGGGGACGATGCAAAAGTCGACACGGTTTATCTGAGCGTCGTTCTTCATTACGAGGAATCTTTCGTCCAGGCGGAAGATTATTTCGTCCGCCAGAGAAACGACCTCCTCGCCCCCGCTCGTTACCTGCGCGACGAGAATATCCGGCTCAACGTCGGTCCCGATTGGGCGTTCATGACCGCCTTCGATTCTTTCGAGACCGAGGAAATGCGACAGGAAACGGGCGGCAAGAGCGTCTTGCCCTATCTCAAGGAAGATCTGGGCCATGAGATCGATCCTCACGCCCACGAGCACGGCTGGAACTATGCCGACGTGGCTTTTTCCTGATCGGCCGGCAAGGCGTCCAGCCGAGCACCATCGCCAGCGGACTGATCATCGACCCGCCGGAAAGCAGTGTTTTCGAGCAATTCCTCCAGCCGATCGAAGCGTCCCGCTTTCCCGGTTTCAGCTGGACGGCAAAATGGCTCTGGGGAGACGCCACGGCGGATCACCAGAACGACACTCCCGCATCAGGCATCTGGCGCCCCCGGGACCGCGATCACTTCTACGAAAACGATGAAGAAGGGCCGATTCCGTGCATCGGAAAAGATACCAATGATCTCCCCGGCGTCTTCGCCCTGATCGATTCGATCTCCACCGGTGCCGCCGAGACCGGACATATGTACACCACGGCGATCTTCATTGCCCAGGACGATGTGGCGGGAATGCTCAAGGAGCTGAAAGGGGAGATGGCACGATTGAAGGAAGAGGAGAGCGCCGGCAGGCTCCGCTTCGTCTCCCTCGGGGAGGCCGCCGCGATCTGGCAGGACCTGTATGCCGGCGAGGGATACGTTTACATCCCCTGAGAATCCACGCGGCGGACGCCAGCATGAAGAGAGCCCCCCCCTCTACCATACCCACCCCTTGAAGAGATGCGACAACCGGCGGCGGAGTTCGTCCCTCGTCTGGCGGAACGCGTCGAGCACCGCCTCGTCGTCGCCGCGCGCCAATCCGGGGTCGGGAAGACCCCAGTGAAGGTGGAGCGCTCTGCCGAGGAAGGCGGGGCAGATTTCGTCGGCACAGAGGGTGACCACCACGTCGATCGCCGCCGAATCGATGTCATCCATGCTCTTCGACCCGTGCCCGGAAATGTCCAGTCCGATCTCCTCGAGGGCGCGAATCGCTTCCGGCCTCACTGCCGTCGGGCGCGAACCGGCGGAAAGGACGTTCACCGACCGAGGCGCCAGCGAGCGGGCGATCCCCTCCGCCATCTGGCTCCTCGCCGAGTTCGCCACGCACAGGAAAAGGAAGCGCGAAGGCTGGAGGCTACGCAGAACGGTGGCCTCCACCATCCAGCGGGGAGGAACTCCCGCCGCCCCGTCGTAGAGCCTCTCCCCGAGGGAAGGCTCGCCCGGCGGCGTGCCCGCCACGTCGAGGCCGTCGACGATCACCGTGGGGGAACCGTGGAATTTCAGTCGACGAGCCTCGTCGAGGGTAGCGACGGTGACGCGCCTCATCTTTCCCCCGGGGACAAGCGAATCCACCACGCTCTTCACCATGCGGAGCGTATCCTCCGTGTGGGGACATTCCACCGTATGGCGCACCTCGAATATCATGAACCGTGCCTCTCTCCGGGAATCTTCCTCTCCCGATACTATCCAACGCCCTGCCCGGGAGTTCCAGTACTTATCTGACCGCCCGCGGGCGGCGGTCAGAAAATCTTGGTGTTCTCCCTAATTCTTTTCGCTCTCTCGCCGATAAGTGAGGTATCTGCCCATGCAGAGAGAAGGAGGCTTGCAATGGAACGAGAGATTCTGACCGCCGAACAGGTGGCCGACTACCTGAAGCTGAGCCGCAAGTCGGTTTACCGGCTCGCGAGGGCGGGAGTGCTCCCGGCGAAGAAGATCATGAATCAGTGGCGGTTCGAAAGGACCCAGCTGAACGAATGGATCCGCCAGAAGGAGACCGAGCCGATCGTCGCCTGACCGGAATCCGGGGTCGACAGGCATCGTCCGAACGCGCTTCGACGCGCGGAATCAGCGTGCCCTTTCCAGCCACTCCGCCACCTGGCGGTCGTCAGGCCGGATCGCCAGGTAGCGTTGCAGCATGCCCGCCCCGCGATCGCGGTCTCCCGCACGGATCAGCAGAACACCGAGGGCACGCAGCGCATCCGGCCACTCGCCGTCGAGTTCGAGGGCCCGGCCGTATTCCCGTGCCGCGCCCCGCGGATCGCCTCGCGCCTCGGCGAGAGCGCCCAGTTGGAGCCTCGCCTCCTTCGTCTCCCGCACGCCGACAAGCCGGCGGAACGCCTTTTCCGCGTCGTCGTCGCGGCCCGCCATTCGATACGCCTTCCCCAGGTTGTAGAGAAGACCGCCGTGTCGCGGCGAAAGATCGACACCCCGCTCGAAAAGGGCGATCGCCCTTTTCACTTCACCTCCCCGCAGGAGGAGCGCACCGAGATTGTTGCAAAAATCAGCGTTCCCCGGTTCGAGGCCCGTTGCCTCTTCGAGCAGCGCGCGGGCGGAGTCGAGCTTCCCCTCGGCGTAAAGGATTCCCGCCAAGTTCGCCATCGCCTTCGCGTGGTTCGGCGTCACATCGATCGCCTTCTCGTACGCTGAGCGGGCGCCCCGTCGATCGCCGATCGCTTCGAGGGCGAGCCCCCGGTTGTTCCAGATATCGCCGTCGTCGCCCCACCGTGCGAGCGCCTCGTCGTAGAAGGCGAGCGCCCCGCGGTAGTCGTGAAGATCATAGAGCCGCTTTCCGAGATGAAGGGGTATTCGCACGATCCCCTCGACCGGCATGCCGAGGGGAAGGATATTGAGCGCCGCAAAGAGGCCCGCCGTCAGCCCGAGTCGTCGTAGGAAGATGGCGCGAATCGATCCGCCGGCACGGCGCGCCGCCCGCGCGGCGCCGGCGAGCGAGAGAAGCGCGGGCGCCGCTGCGAGAATAAAGAAGAAGAACACCGCCATCCTGTAGCGCGAGGAATACGGGAATGCGAGGATCACGGGAACGTACGAGAGGAGCAAGAGAACATGAAGAGGGGGCACCGCACGATGCCGGAGCGACGAGAACAGGCCGATCAGTGTGAAAGGAACGATCGCGCCGGCGGGAAGGAAAAGGAGGCGCAGCACTTCCGAGTGATCGCGGAACCAGCGCCGGTCGTGGCTCGTATCGACTTCCGGCCCGCCGAAGAAAAGGTAGAGCCGCCTGAGAATTCGCCCCGCGGCGGCCACCGGTTCCGCGGTCATCTCCTTTAATCCTTCTTTATAATAGAATCGGTCCCGATCGACTTCCCTCACGGCGCCCGCCTCGGTGGCGAGCCGCTCGATCGCCTTCCACTCGACGCCGGGGCGCACCGAGGCGAGACCGTCGGCTCCCGACCGATTGGCGATGTAGAAGTTCATCCCGCCGTTCGCCTGCACAAGCACGGGATCACCGATGGCGGCGTTCCGCAGCGTCACGGGCGCCACAATAAGAATCACGCCGGCGAATACCGCCGCCGCGCGCGCCGCGCCGCCGTGCCGCCGCGCACCACAGGAGCGCCACGTCCACCAGAGGAGCGCCGGAAGGAAGATGAGCGCCGTAGGGCGACCTGTCGCCGAGAGACCGAGAATCACGCCGACGACGATCCACCAGGGAGGCGCGGCGCGGCGCGCCTTCAGCTCGAGCGCCGCCGCCAGGAGGGCGATGTTGAGGAAAGCGACGAGCGAAGTGGCGAGAAGAAGTCCTTCGAAGTAGAGAAAATGCCCGTATAGAAGCGCCAGAATCGACGCGATCAGCGCAGTCGCCCGGCCGCCGATCCTCCGAGCGGCCGCATACAGAAGCGCCGTCGAAGCGATTCCCAAGACGTGGTTCACCAGGTGAAGCCCCGGGAGATGGGCGCCCGCGCGAATGAAGAACGCGAGAAGCATCGGGTAGAGAGGGCCGTGGATGTGGGCGCGCGTCCAGAGCCACTCCCCCTTCGCCATGGTAGTGGCCCATCCGTAGTACTCGGCGGCATCGATGATCGGGTAATCGAAGAAGGGGCCGTGGCGCATTCCCGCCACGAAGGCGATCCGCACAAGGACGGCGATGGAAAGGAGGGAAGCGAGGATCACCCTTTCCCGCCCGCTCCAGCGATCGCCCGACTCCCACCGGGCCCCTGTCCCACCACCGTTTCGCAAGCCGATCCCCCGACTGGATGCACCATTGTGGAACGCCGCCGGCAACGACAACCGCGCGACACTCCCAGATTACCTCAGACCGGTCCGGCAAAGGAGGAAGAAACGGCTTAACGGAGGGACGAAAAAAGAAGGCGGGCCCCGTGAATCGGCAAATGCACCCCAAACTCCACCCGAAACAGAATGACCGCGCCCTGGCTCCCCTTGTTGACCACAGCACGAATGGGGCAAACGCCCCTGTCGGAATCGAGTTCCGACCCTGCTTGGGTGAAGTACCGGCCGAATACACGAAAGACCCGCACTTCTCTAGTTGATCGGCCCCGATACCGCCGCGCCGAAGCGCGACGGATCGGGACCACCGCCTACGTATCGAGGAGGGCAGGAGGTGGCTTTCGCCGATTCCAGGTCACCCGGCCCCTATTCCGAACGACCTTCGCCCGTACATAGTGCAAGAGACGTGCCCACACGGGGTCAAGATGAACAATTCCCGAAAGATCTTCCAAATCAGTGGCTTACGGAAGTAGCGATCGTGAGGGGGAGAGAATCGCTTCCCATGAGGCGACTACGCGTGGGAAGCAAGTTTCCAGCCCGGGAGGCTTTGAGTGGCCTAATTTCTTTGAAATCATTTTGTTATGCCCATGAAACCTCCTTCCGCCCCGTTTCCCCGCGATGCACGCCGGTACCGGCCGACAAGAATGTCTCGAAGGGAGACCACCGCTCAGTCACTTCCGAGCACCGATCGGAGCACACCGGAAAGCTCCCTCATATGGAACGGCTTCGCGAGCCCGGCGGCGAAGCCATGTTCGCTGGTTCGCGCGAGCACCGGATCATCCGAGTAGCCGCTCGCGGCGATGGCGCGCACATGGGGGTCGATCTTCCTAAGCATCGCCACCGTTTCACTCCCGTCCGGTCCGTCCGGCATGGTCAAGTCGGTGATCACGGCATCGAAGGGTCGGCCCTCGCGAAGCGCTTCGCCGTAGAGCCGAACCGCCCGGCGACCGTCCGGCGCGGCGACCGCTGAGTAGCCGAGCCGCGTGAGCATCTTCACCATCACTTCGCGGACGAGTTCCTCGTCATCCACCACGAGAATCCTTCCCGCGCCCCTGACCGGCACGGGCGGAGATGGTTCGCGTCTATTCTTTTCGACCGCCGACCTCGACATGGGAAGATGGATTCGAAAAATCGACCCTCGGCCCTCTTCCGATTCGACATGGATCCTTCCGCCGTGCCTCTCGATGATCGAATGCGCCGTAGCGAGTCCAAGCCCGCTCCCTCTTTCCTTCGTGGAGAAGTAAGGGTCGAAGATCCTGCCCAGGTTCTCTCTCGGTATTCCCCCACCCTCGTCCTCGATCTCGAGAACCACATAGTCTCCCTCCGGCAGGAAAGCGGGTGGATGTTCCTCGCGATAGCCACGCACGCGGATCATGCCGCCTCCGGGCATCGCTTCCCTCGCGTTAAGCAAGATGTTGTTGAGCACCTGGGATATCTGTCCCCTGTCGATTTCCACCGGAGGGACCGGATCGGCGAAGTCGAAATCGCACCAGCAGTTCGATCCGCGAAGAATGAGCGACGCCGACTCTCTCGCCAGGTCGACGATCGAAGATGTGCGGAGCACGGGGGAGCCCCCCTTGGAGAAGGTGAGCAGCTGCCTCGTAAGCTCGGCGGCCTGGAGCGTGGCGAGCCGCGCCGATTCCACCGATTGATCGCGCGATCGGTCTCCAGAAGCTCTTTCGCCCAAGGTTCCCAGGTTTCCGAGAATGATCATGAGCAGGTTATTGAAATCATGGGCGATACCGCCGGCGAGAATGCCCAGTGCATCGAGACGCTCCCGGCGCGAAAGCTCCTCCTTCAGTCGTCGCTTATCACTCATGTCGCGGAAGGTGAGAATCCTTCCCACCGGGGCGGCGCCTCCGCCGACCACGGCCGACGAGAACTCGAGCCAGCACGTCCCCCCCCGGGGGCGGTTGAAGAGCACCGCTTCGTCCGGAACGGGATCGTTCGGGCGAGCGCCCCCACCTTCGGACGAACCTTTCTTCGGTACGCCGGGAATCAGTTCGTCTAGGTTCCGCCCGAGCGATTCCGCCGCCGTGCGGCCCGTGATTCTCGCCGCCGCTCGATTCCAAAGAATCACGCGACCCTTTTCGTCGGTGGCGACCACGCCATCCGCCACACCGCCAAGAATCGCGGCGAGTTTTTCCCGCTCCTCCGACACCTCTTTTTCCGAGCGGCGAAGCTCGGCGGTTCGTTCGCGCACCGCCCTCTCTAGAACGCGCGCATGTCGCCGTTCGAGGAGGAGGACGGCCACGCCGCCGACGACGAAAAGGAGGGAAAGAATCGCAAGCACCTGGAATAAGGGCGTGCGGACAAAGGGCGCCTTGACGGTGATCGTCCCCGACTCCGCTTCATCGCTGATCCTCCCGTTCGGTGCGACGGCCCGCACGTGAAACCGGTACTCCCCGGGAGGAACGTTCGTGTAGCGGATCTGCCGGAGCGGGAGGGCGGTCTCTTCCGACCACCCGTTTTCGAATCCTTCAAGCCACGTCGTATAGCGCATTCTTCGTTCATCGATAAAGGAATACGCATTGAAACGGAAGGTGAGTGTATTTCCGGCGTGTGGAATCCGAAGCCCGCCTGAAGACGGGTAGAGAACCCCGCGGCTCTCGACACCCACCATCTCCACTTTGGGGGCGGCGCGGCCGCTTCGCTCGAATCGAGGCTCGAACACGGTAACCCCCCGGTCGGTACCGATCCAGATGCGATTTCTCGTGTCGAGAAGCGCGGCCGCCCGGTTCGCCTCGAGTCCGGCGAGGCCGTCCCTCGCGGTGAGCCGGATCAGCCCGGCTCCGTCCCAACGGAAAACCCCGCCGTCGGTGCCGAACCAGACCCTCCCCTCGGCGTCCGCCACCATCGAGTAGACCGGACGATCGATGGAAAGCGCTCCGTCATGCAGTTTCCGGAGCCCGCCTTTCGGGACCAGCTCATAGAGTCCGGCACCGGTGCCGACCCACACCGGGCCTTCGGGAGTCTCGTAAAGCGAGAAGACACTGTTCCCCGCCGGATCTTCAGACGACACCCAGCGCCGGGTCGTTCCGTCCCGCCAATGGAACAGCCCGCGGCAAATCGAAAAAAGATAGAACCCTCCGTCACGAGCGGAGACCATCCGCCTCACCCTGATTCGAGCGTTGGGGATGTGGAGAGAATCGACCCTCTCGAACCGGTCGTCGTGGAGACGGAAGATCCCGCTTTCTCCCGCGGTCCAGATCGTCCCGGCCGGGTCGTGGAGCAGGGCGGCCACGGGAAAGTTTTCCGTGCCGGGAATCGGGTAATGTCGCCATGTCCCGACCGTCTCATCGAGGCGAAGCATCCCCTCCCACGACGCCACAACCCAAAGATTCCCCTCGCCATCCTCCGTCATATCGAGAACCCGCCCGCGGAAGCCGGAGGAGGCAGAAGTGGGAAACGTCCGTACCGGAGGCCCGAGAAGAGTAACCCCCCCGGGATGACCGAGAACGATCGAACCATCCTTTCGCTGGATCAACGCGGATACTTCGTCCGCAAAGAGACCACTTTCTCCGTCCAGGCTCCACACCGATCTCGACACGATCTTCGAAAGTCCCCGATGCCCGCCGACCCAGAGAATTCCCTCCCTGTCGAGGAGCATTGCGGTGGCGCCCGGCGCGATGAGACCGTTCTTCCTATCGAGCAGTTCGAGGGCGCTTCCCCCGTCGTTTCGATCTGGATCGAAGTGGAACACCCCCGCAGGATTACCGAGATAGATCCCCCCCTCACGGTCCGGCACCACTTGGAACCAAGGGAAATATCGTTCGAGACCAAAGTCGAGGTTCTCCGCCAGGCGACTCAACGAATCTCCCGTGAACGTGCCGATCCAGTCGGAGCCGACGACCCAAAAGAACGTGCTTCCCGGATCATCGCCTACACCGCGGATCAGTTCCGCCGGCAGGTTCTCCACAAGAGCGAGTTTGGCAACGTCCGCGGCGGGATCGACTCGAAGGAGGCCACGATCCGATGCAAGGAAAAAACGGCCGTCCACCGCCACGATCGGCCCGATCTCCCCCACGTTCGTCCGCTCCCGAAGCCGTATCCATTCTCCTCCCCTACCAAAATGGAGACATCCGGAATGCCCGGCCAGCAGAAACCGCGCGTCCTCCCCTTCTCCAATGACCGCCCCGAAATCGATGATACGGTTCGCGTCGAGTCCGGTCGCGGGCGCATCGGGGTGCCATTCCTTGCCGTCGAACCGCGCCGGCCGAAGGGGGGTTCGCCCGGGAAACGCCACCACGGTCCCATCACGGTCGACGAAAACGAGGGAACCCTCTTTCCACGGGAGCCCGTCGGCGGGCGTGAACGTGGTCCAGTTCAATCCGTCGTATCGCGTCAGCCCCGCCCGGGTGGAAGCCCAGATGGCGCCGGAAGAATCCTGTGCAAGACCGTTGATCGTGGCGCTCGGAAGGCCGTCCGTTTCGCTGTACGTATGAACCACGTAGCGTTGCGCCGAAGCATCGCGCCCGGCGAAGAAGAGAAGAACACCCGCCACGGCGAAGACGGAGAATCTCCGCGAGGGAAACGCCCGCACGGTATGGGGAAAAAAGATCAATCGACTCCTCGATTCCCGTGGTTTCGAATATCGATTGAATTATAACGTAAGAACCGATCCGCGGGGGGACCGATTCGGCCGGCGGCGGCGGCGGAAAGAAGTACGGATCAGCGGCTGTCGAGACCGTACCGCTGGATCTTGTTCCTCAGGCCTCTGAGGGATAGGCCGAGATCGCGGGCCGTGCGGCTCCTGTTTCCGTGGTTCCTTTCGAGAGACTCGCGGATGCGCGCCACTTCGAGGCGCTCCACTTCCTCCTTCAGCGGAAGATCCTCCGCCGCCGCCGGGGGCGAAACGGCGGCGATCGTTCCACGCACCTCGTCCGGCAGGTCGGCAACGGTAAGATGATCGCCGGTGGCGAGAAGAATCGCTCTTTGCACCGCCTTCTCCAGCTCCCGAACGTTGCCCGGCCAGTCGTACTGATCGAGAGCGGCGAGGAAAGCGGCGTCCCCTTCGATTCCATCCCTTTTTACCTTCACGGAGAACGTTTCAATGAAGTACTCCGCAAGCAGCCTGATATCGGACTGTCTTTCCCGCAGTGGGGGAAGCCTGAGGGTGATATCGTTGATCCTGTAGTAGAGATCCTTCAAGAAGGCACCGTCGCTGATATCCTCCTTCAATCGGAGATTCGACGTGGCGCACACGACACGCACATCCACGGTACGATGGACATTCGATCCCACCGGCCGGATCTCCCCCTGGTCGAGCACGTGAAGAAGGGCGCGCTGCACGTGCGGGCCCGCCTTACCGATTTCATCGAGGAAAACCGTTCCGCCGTCCGCTTCCTCGAAGAGTCCCTTCCTTGCCTGGATGGCGCCGGTGAACGAACCCTTCTCATAACCGAAAAGCTCCGATTCGAGGATTTGCTCCGGCAAAGAGGCGCAGTTCACCGTGATGAACGGCCGGTTCGCTCTGTCGCCCGTGTCGTGGATCGCCTGGGCGAGAAGCTGCTTTCCCGTCCCCGTCTCTCCCTCGATGAGTACGGTGATCGGGTACGACGCGATCCGTGACGCGATGTCGAGAGTTTCGATCATCTTCGGATCGCCGGTAACGATATTCGCCAAGGGGAACCGGTTTTCCAGCTTCTCCTTGAGATAGCTGTTCTCACGCCGAAGAGCGCTGTTTCGCTCCTCCACGATGAGATCGCCGATTTCATAGGTGATCCCCGCCAGGTGCTGCACTTCTCGGAGACGGAACCAGTCGTACGGACCCGAGCCCGACCGTTCCACGTATAGGATCGCCCGCTCCTTTTCATCGATGACGAAGGGGAGGACGATCGCCGCGCCGTCCGGCCTCTCCCTCTCGCCCCTACCGGGAAAAAACGGTTTCATTTCGTCGAAGAAGCCTGGATCCTCGACGAGGATGGAGGAAAGAAGCGATGCCGCCTTTTCTTCCTCCACTCCATGGGCGCCCCGGATGGCCAGCTTCTCCGCCGTCGTTCCGACGGCGAGAAAGGCGATGTCTCCCTCGGCGTGGCGCAGCGCTTCCCGAAGGAGGGTGTCGATGTTCTCCTCCAGCGGCCGGGGTGGTGCGGAAGGAGTGGTAGTCCGAACCGATTCGCCCTTCGGATGGATCTCCTCGACCAATCGGTCTTCCACGGTACGGCGCAGGGCGGCCACGACAGAGAGCCCCCGCGTATCGTTCACCCCGGCATAGAGGCGGGCGGCGCTTTGCAGATAGGTGAGCGACTCGTCGAGATCGTGCCGGGCGAACCAGTATCTCGCGATGTCCACGCAGACCTCGGCGACCGATCGGTCAGCTGATAATTCTTCCCATATCCTTCGAGCCCGGAGATAATGCGTCAACACGCGATCTGTTTGGGATAAGCTGCCGCCGGAAGCGGCCGAGATCTTTCCCGCCACCGTGAGCGCCCTGGCAAGCTCCTGCCGGTAACCAATCTTTTCGAACCGGGTGATCGCCGCGGAAATCGCCTCCTCCGCATCCTCCAGATTCCCATCGGCGAGTTCCGCCTCCGCGAGAAGCGTGTGATACCACCCCTCCTCCGAAGGATCGTCGGCGGCGCCAGCCACCGCGGCGAGAATCTTCCGCCCTTCCGCAACGGCGGATCGCCCGATGAGGAACTGAGCGAGGTGAAGCGAGGCGGTGGCGGCCATTCCCCCCGTGGCGGTGATCTCTTCCGCCAGATGGAGGGCGATCCTGTAGTGTCTCTCGGCGGCTCTGTCGTCATCGAGAAGGAGGGCGGCCTCTCCTTCGAAAATCTCGAGGTGCACCCTCTCTCTCTTGAAGCGTCCCGCACGGCAGAGGGTCGCGCCGAGGTCGAGCGCCTCCCGGACGCTGCTGAATTCGGCCCGGAGAAGATGGATCCGTGCCTGGGCGATGAGAGACCTTACAATACCGAGCTGGTAACCGATCTCTTTGAAGACACGGTTCCCCTCGAGAATCGCTTCGAGCGCCTTTTCGTGGTCGCCGAGGCGGAAGTGGAGATTGCCGAGGTTCAGGCTGGCCGAACCGTAAAGATAGTAGAAGCCTTCTTCATCCGCGAGGGCGCGTCCCTTCTCGAGGAAGCGGAGCGCTTCTTCCCATCGGCACTCGGTCTTGGACAGCGTGCCGAGATGAATGTAGGAGCGGCACTCCCCGTCGGCGTCGGCCGCCACGCGGTAGGCGAGAAGAGCCTCCTCGAAGTGGGTGCGCGCCTCTTCGCCCGCACCCTTCTGTTGCGCCGCGATACCGAGGAGAGAGCGGGCCGGACCGACCCATTCGGACGAATCGTCCCGGGCGGCGATCGCTTCGAGTGTCAGCGTGGCGAACCTCTCCGCTTCGTCGAGTTCGCCCCGCTCCAAGGCGATTCTTCCCTCGAGGAGGAGCGCCCCCGGCCGGTCGGTCGCCGGATCGCCGCCGCGGCGGAGAACCTTTTCCGCCTCGCCGTACGATCCCGTCCAGTAGTAGCACCAAGCAAGCTTTTCGCGCACATCGCGCCGCGCGCCGATCGACGCGGTGTCGCTCCAGTTGCTGTCGAGAGCCTGGCGGAACTCGCGGATCGCGTCGAGATAGTGATCGCTCGAGAGGTAAAGATAGCCTAGGTCGCCCGGCTTCGTTCCCGGGGGGAGGGAGCGGTCGAGACCGAGCACATCCCGGATCTCGCTCAGGTTTCTTCCCAGTTTCGCCTGGTGGTCAAAAGTCATGATGTACCGCATCCCGCCTGTTGCTGATGAGTTCCCCGATCTTCCGTTACTTTACGAGAAACCTCGCAAGAAAGATCGCGAGTCGTACGCTCGGCGACAGGGAAGCGGTCGTTTCGACGTCGCTCGGCAGCTGTTCCGCCTGGGGGCCGGACGAGACGATCGGGAAATCATCCGGATCGGTATCGTCGGGCATCCCACCGGCCGGCTGCGGTCCGGGACCGACGCCGATCCAGGCGAACACCCCCACCGGCCAGGCCAGAAGAAGCGAGAGGATCAGAATGATCGATCCCGCCTTCGTGAAACGTCCTCGCATCGCGCCTTCTCCTTCCACGGGGTAAGTGCCTCGACACCCCGCATCTTCGCTCAAACCGGGTTTATCTTCAGAATCGACGTAATTCCGGATCATCCCTCCCGAACCGACACGGTTCTTTTATTGATTATAGAAGATGTTGTCCGAAATCGTCAAGGGCGCCGACAGGGCGGAGGCGGCGTAACCCACCAATTTTCAATATGATAATGAGAACATTATTCCTGTGGGGAAGGGAGGGGGCCTCCACGGAAAAAGTGAGTGAGTGAGTGGCGCCCGGTGGATAAGCCATCCCCCCGGCCGGCCCGTGTGGAAAGATTGTCCACCCCCCTTATCTCATCCGTGCCTCGCGGCGTGGCTCGTGTCGTACACGGTGCGGAGGAACTCGTTGCGAATCGCCGTCTCGAACCGGGCACGGTCGGCGATGGAACGGGAAAAGATCGGCTCGCCCCGGGTGATGGCGGAATAAACCAGGCTCGGCGAGGCGCCGTTCAGGATCACTGCCCCCACGTGAGGCGTCCCGAGGGAGACGGCCACCTTCTCGATCGCCTCGAGCCGGATGGGGTCATACCGCTCCGCCGGAAGGGTGGGCACGAGAAGGATTCCGAGATCGACGGCGCACTCGTCGCCACCGGTCGCTTGGTACGCTTCACCGAGGTCGTAGGCGAGCCGCACGCCTTCCAGCGTCGAGAGCGCCTTCCCCGCGAGGTCGTATTCCGCTTTCGTCGGTCTTCTCATTTCTCCCTCCTCACCGACTATTCGTGGAACTACGCTCCGTGTCCACCCTTTTCTCCCGTCGGAAACGGACATCCGTCGGCCTTGGCCGGGTGACCTCACGCCCCGTTTTGACTACACTATACGTGACCGCGCCGTCGTAACGGGACACGCGCAATCGCCCTTCGAATCCAATGAGGAGAATCGATTTGTCCGCCATCGAACTAACCAGCGAATCGGCCGCCGCCGCCATCGGCACCATAAGGGAACCTGAAATCGGGGGGGATCTCGCGACCCTCGGGATTCTCAAGGACGTCCGTGTCCGCGATGCGAGCGCCGTCGTATCTCTCGAAATGCCCGTCCCCCTCTTTCCCCGGCACGACGCGCTTCGTGACGCGGTATCGGAAAAGCTGCGCGCCTTGGGCGCCGGGAAGATCGAATTCAACATGACCAGCCTGATCCGCGGCCGGCGCGCCGCCGACAAGGGGGAACTCCTTCCCGGTGTGAAGAACGTGGTCGCCGTGGCGAGCGGAAAAGGGGGGGTGGGCAAATCGACCCTCTCCGTGAACCTGGCGTTGACCTTTTCTCGTTGCGGCGCATCCGTCGGTCTGCTCGACGCCGACGTGTACGGACCGAGCATGGGAATGATGCTCGGCGTGGACGAGAGACCGAAGCCGGTAGCGGAGGACAGGATTCTTCCGGTGAATGCCCACGATTTGAAGCTGATGTCGATGGCTTTTCTTTCCACCGAGGATGCGCCCGTGATCTGGCGCGGGCCGATGGTGCACGGCCTGGTGCAGCAGTTCCTCGCCAACGTCGAGTGGGGCGAACTCGACTACCTCGTCATCGATCTTCCGCCCGGAACGGGAGACGCGCAGCTCACCCTTACCCAATCGGCGCCCCTCGCCGGCGCGGTGATCGTCAGCACACCGCAGGACGTGAGTCTCATCGACGCCCGGAAGGGGCTTCGCATGTTCCAGCAGGTGAACGTCCCGGTGCTCGGAATGGTGGAGAACATGAGCTACTTCGCGTGTCCCCATTGCAACACCCGGACCGAAATCTTCCGCCACGGCGGCGGGCGAAAGGCGAGCGAAGAGATGGGAATCCCTTTCCTCGGCGAAGTGCCGATCGACCCCGAGGTGGTTCTCGGCGGCGATAACGGCACGCCGATCGTGTCGAAGAATCCCGACTCCCCGGCGGCACGCGCCTACGAGGACGTGGCGTGGAAGACGGCGTGCGCCCTGGCCCGTCTCGCCGCGGAGACGACGGAAGGGGATTCCTTCTTCATCGAATGGGAAGAAACGAAGTGACCGGGGGGGAGAAGACCGTCCGGCCGAAATCGATCCGCAAGGAGGACGAGTTCCACCTGCAGATCACGTGGGAGGACGGCCACGAGTCGTCGTACAACACGGCGGCGCTTCGCCGTGCGTGCCCCTGCGCCGGCTGTGTGGACGAATGGTCGGGCGAAGCGATCCTCGATCCCCTGGCGGTGCTCGACTCGGTGAAGCCGGTGCGTGTTGAACCGGTCGGACACTACGCCATCCGGATCGTCTGGGATGACGGCCACGACTCGGGGATCTACACATTCGAAAATCTTCGCTCCCTTTGCCCGTGCGCCGACTGCTCCCGCCGGCGCGGCTGAGGTCGAATCATTCCTTGCAGGAAGGGTGCGGGGATCCTATACTGACGGCGGAGTATTCAAACCACGCCCACGGCAATCACGTTCCGGGCAGAACAGGGGAGATCGACCAGTGGCCGGCAGGGATATCCTCAAGGACGCCGAGATCAAGAAACGTCTGGCTGCTCTGCCCGAATGGTCGAGAAACTGCAGATCGATCAAGCGGGCCGTCAGATTCGACACATACCAGCAGGGGATCGACTTCGTCTGCATCCTCGCCGAGCTCGCCGACGGCTGTAATCATCATCCGGATATCGAGATCCGCGAAAACGTCGTGACTCTTCACTGCACCACCCACCGCGCGGAGGGAATCACTTCGTTCGACTTCGATCTCGCCCACAGGATCGAAGGGCTGATCGCCGACACGATTATCGAGGAA